>NZ_CP126307.1:3145000-3802500 GCF_030144325.1 Bosea vestrisii
CCACCTCGGTCGGGGGCGGCGCCCGCAAGGGCGACAAGCTCGTCGCCGAGCAGCCGATCGCCTCCGCACGGCACACCCTGCGCGCGCCGATGTCCCAGCGTATCGGCGACCGTGAAGTCATCAGGGTTCGCCCGTTCGTCCGGCTCTCGACCAATCTGTCACTGACCAGCGGCGTCTACGCCACCAACATCCCGCCTTTCAATCCACTGCGCCTCTTCGCCGAAGGGGCTCCCAGCAGCGAACGCTATGCCGAACCGGTCACCGAGATGCCGGATGCGGATGTCTCGATCACCAAGCGCGATCTCGCCGATCTGCCGGTCACGCCGGGCAAGGCCAATCTGACCGACGCCGACGTGATCAACCAGATGGAGGAAGAGCGCGCCAATCTCGCCGCGGCCGACCGGCGGGCCGCCCTGCCGATCCCGCCACAGCTGATGCTGAGCCGTACGCTTGCTCAAGGCAACCAGGTTTCAGGTGCCAGCAGCCTGCTCTCTTATGCACCCGCGACCGATACCTCGTTCTCCGGCATCGAGGTCCGTGTCGTCCCGGAGAACGTGACAAACGCGCCAAAGACCCCGATCGCCGCTTCGCGCGAGCCGCTGGTCGAGGAGAAGCTGCTGATCACCCGCCGCGGCGAGAACTTCGAGACGGTGGTACGCAATGCCGGCGCCAACCGCGACCAGATCGTCTCGATGATGAAGGCCTTCGACGGGCGGGTGAAGGTCGCTGCGTTGCCGGAGGGACAGGTGCTGCAGGCGCTGTTCGCGCCCGGCACGCGCCCCGGCGAGCCGCGCCAGATCGTCCGCCTCGCCTTGCTCGAGAACGGGCGCCCCTCGGCGGTGATCGCGGTCAACGACAAGGGCCTGTTCGTCCCCGTGGCCTTGCCGAGGACGGAAGCGGTCGGCCCGCAGCCGAAATCGCAGGCCAGTTCGCAGGACGACGAAGAGGATGAAGAGGAAGGCGGCACGGGTGCACGCCTCTATGAGAGCCTCTACGAGACCGGACTGCGCCATGATTTGCCGCGTCCGCTGATCGACGAGCTCGTCCGCATCTTCTCCTACGACCTCGATTTCCAGCAGCGCGTGCGCGGCGGCGACAATCTTGAGGTCATCTTCACCGACGAGGACGAGGGCGAGCGCTCCGAGATCCTCTCGGCCACGCTCACCATCGGCGGTGAAACCAGGCAGGTTTTCCGCTATCAGGCGCCCGAGGACGGGCTGATCGACTATTTCGACCCTGAAGGCCGGTCGTTGAAGAAGTTCCTGCTGCGCAAGCCGATCACGGACGCCGAAATGCGCTCGGGCTTCGGCATGCGCTACCACCCGATCATGCGCTATTCGAAGATGCATACCGGCGTCGACTGGGCCAACAAGATCGGCACGCCGATCCTGGCCGCGGGCAATGGTACGATCATCAAGGCGGAATGGGATTCCGGCTATGGCCGCCGTATCGAGATCCAGCACGCCAACGGCTACGTCACCGCCTATTCGCACCAATCGGCCTTCGCCAAGGGCATCGCGCCCGGCGTCAAGGTCCGCCAGGGCCAGGTCATCGGCTTCCTCGGCAATACCGGCCTCTCGACCGGCCCGCATTTGCACTACGAGGTCATGGTCAACGGCAATTTCGTCAACCCGATGAAGATCAAGGTGCCGCGCGGCCGCGAGCTCGACGGCAAGGCCCTCGCCGAATTCAAGCGCCAGCGCGACGAGGTCCAGGGCCTGATCGAAAAGGCCGGAGGCCAGACCGCGCAATTGCGCTGACATTTCACTCCTGTTACCGGCCAGATGCTCTCCTCACTGCTCATCGTTTTGCCCGTCTTCGGCCTGATCGCGATCGGCTATGCTGCGCGCTGGGTGAAGCTGCTACGCGAAACCACCGGCGAGGGTCTCTCCGACTTCGTCTTCGTCCTCGCCGTCCCCTGCCTGCTGTTCAAGACGCTGGCGACGGCCGCGATCCCGCCGGACCAGCCCTGGGGCTATTGGATTTCCTATTTCACCGGCCTCGCCATCGTCTGGGTGATCGCCCAGCTCGTGGCGCGACAGCTGTTCGCCCGCAAGGGCCCCGAACTCGTCGTCTCGGGTTTTGCCGCGGCGCAGTCGAACACGGTCTTCGTCGGCGTGCCGATGATCCTGAAGGCCTATGGCGAAGCCGGCGCAGTCCCGCTCGGCCTGTTGCTAGCAGTGCATCTGCCGGTGACGATGACGGCCGCAACCCTGCTCGCCGAAGGCAGGGGCACCTCGCTGCTCCTGTTGCTCAAGCGACTGTTCACCCACCCGATCGTCGTCGGCATCCTGCTCGGCAGCGCCGCGCGCCCGTTCGTCGCCCTGGTTCCAACGCCACTCTGGTCGATCGTCGACCTGATCGCGGGTGCGGCCGTTCCCTGCGCACTGATCAGCCTCGGCATTGCGCTCAGGCGCTACGGCCTCGCCTCCGGCATCGGCCTGCCGGCGGTGCTGAGTTTCCTCAAGCTCGTGCTGCACCCGCTGATCGTCTTCCTGCTGGCGACGAAGGTGTTCGCCATGCCCCCGGCCTGGGCCGGCGTCGCCGTGCTCTTCGCCGCCTGCCCCTGCGGGATCAACGCCTATCTCTTTGCCGAGCGTTACAAGCAGGGGGTCGCCGACGCCTCCAGCGCGATCGCGCTCTCGACCGCGCTCTCGCTCTTCACGACGATAGGCTGGCTGACCTTTCTGGGCGTCGGTTAACCGAGCTGGCCCTTACCCGATCGGCAGCGATTCACGTGAAACCAAGCTGCAACCGGATCGCCGCCGGCGTCACCCCCTCCGCCCGCAGATCGGCGAGGCTTTGCGACAGCCGACTCTTCGCAAGCTTGTGACCGCCCTCATCCAGCAGCAACGCATGGAAATGATAGCGCGGCGTCGCCAGGCCGAGCAGGCGCTGCAGCAGAACATGGATGTCGGTCGCAGCCTCCAGATCCTGCCCGCGGACGACGTGGCTCACACCCTGCAGCGCGTCGTCGGTGACCACCGAAAGGTGATAGCTCGTCGGCACATCCTTGCGCGCCAGCACGACATCGCCCCAGCGCGCCGGATCGACCGCGACCTTGCGCTCCTCTCCATTCTCGTCAAAGAGGCGGTAGGTGAGTGCGCCGCTCGCGGTTCGGGCCAGCGCCTGGTCCATCGCGAGCCGCAGCGCATGCGGTTCGCCTGCCTCGCAGCGTCGGTGCGCTTCCGCCGCGCTCAAAGCACGGCAGGTCCCCGGATAGAGCGGCGCGCCGTCGGGATCGCGCGGCCAGGGCATTCCGGTCTCGGTCTCGCGCTGACGCACAGCGTCCTTCACCTCCTGGCGCGAACAGAAGCAGGGATAGACCAGTCCCATCGCATCGAGCCGATCCAGCGCCCGGCGATAATCGTCGAAGTGCTCGGATTGCCGCCTGGTATCGGGCGAGAACGATATCCCGAGCCAAGCGAGGTCGTCATGGATGCCTTGCTCGAACTCAGGCCGGCAGCGGGTGCGGTCGATATCCTCGATCCGCAGCAGGAGCTCGCCACCAAAACGTGCCGCCAGCCGCTCATTGGCCAAGGCCGAATAGGCATGCCCGAGATGCAGCTGCCCATTCGGGCTCGGCGCAAACCGGAAGACGGGGGAAGACGATGCCATCCTCTCCTGTCTATGGTCCCCCGCTTGCCTCGCCAAGTGCGGCCTGCTGACAGAACCCGGATCGGCGATCAGCGATAGACCAGAGCAGCATGACGACTATATCCAGCACAACCGATCTCGAAGAGGGCATGGCGACCCTCATCGCTCTTGATCCCGCTTGGGAGCGGATCATCGCCCGCACCGGCATCCCGCCTTTGCGCCGTCGCGAGAGCGGCTTCTTGAGTCTTGCCTCGATCATCGTCTCGCAGCAGCAGCTCTCGGTGGCGAGCGCGCGCGCCGTCTGGGCCCGGGTCGAAAGCGTGCTCGGCCCCCTGACACCGGAACGCGTCCTTGCTGCCAGCGACGAGGAGATGCGGCTCTCGGGCCTGTCGCGGCCGAAGCAGAAGACGATGCGCGCCGTCGCAGCCGCTATCGTCGAGAGCCGGCTTGATCTCGCTGGTCTCGAGGCGGCAACGCCGGAATTCGTCCATCAGCATATGACGGCCGTCTCCGGCATCGGCCCGTGGACGGCGGATGTCTATTTGCTGTTCTGCCTCGGCCATCGCGACGGCTTCGCCGCCGGCGACCTCGCGGTCCAGGAAGCGGCGAAGGTCGCCTTCAATCTGCCGACGCGGCCGAAACCGGCCGAACTGGCCGAACTGGCGGAGGCATGGCGGCCGTGGCGCGGCGTCGCCGCGCGCCTGCTTTGGGCCTATTATGCCGCGCTGAAATCGCGCGAGGGCATCAACCCTTGATCACCTTGAGCGCCGCCTGGCTCGCCGCACGCAGCAGGCCGGTATCGCTCATCACCGTAACAAGCCGTGCGCCCAACTCGACGCCCTGCTTGGCGCGTTCGGCGCTCGCGGCATAAAAGGCGACCGGCTTCTTCACCGCATTGGCCCGCGCCACGATATGGCGGAGCGCATCGTCGACTTCCTTGGCCGAGGCGTTGACGGCGGCCCCGCCCGAGAGCGCGATCGAGAGATCGGACGGGCCGACGAAGAGCGCATCGATCCCGTCGATGGCGAGGATGTCGTCGACGATCGCCATCGCCTCGCGGGTCTCGATCATCGCAAAGGTCAGCGAGAAATCGTTGGCCTGCTTGAGATAGCTGTTCTGGTCGAGACCGGAGGCGCCGAGGCCGCCATAGCTGCCCCAGCTGCGCTCGCCGAGCGGCGGGTACTTGGCATAGGCCGCGAGCCGGCGCGCATCCTCGATCGTGTTGATCATCGGCGCGATCACACCCGAGGCGCCGGAGTCGAGCAGTTTCGAGACGTTCTGGAACTCACCGACCGGAATGCGCGCGATCGCCGGCTTGCCGGCAGCGTTGATCAGCGGGATCGCCCGGATGACCTCTGCCAGCGTGATCGGGCCATGCTGCATGTCGAGCGTGACCGCGTCGAAGCCTTCCTGCGCCAGGATCGCGGCGATGCTCGGATCGGGCAGTCCGCACCAGGCGGAGAGCAACGTCTCGCCCTTGGCGAGGCGATCAGCGAGCGAGGACAGCACGGTCGGCTTGGCGGCGGTCATGAGCGCATTCATCCGGTTGCCCGCTCTCACCACTGGCGGGTCCACCGACCCTGAACCGAACCGGCGGTGAAAGGCAAACGCTCCGGCATGCGCTATGCTCAAGGGCGCAATGCGGCCAAGGCCGCCTTGCGCCCGAGCGTTCCTCAGCGGCCGGCTTGGATTTCGTCGGCCGCCTTGATCAGCAGCTCCGTCATGGTCCGGCGGATCTCGTCGTCGGCGACCGTGACGCTGCCTGCCGCGAAATCGGCCTTGACCTTGCGCAGCACATCGTCGTCGCCGGCCTCCTCGAAATCGGCGAGCACGACCGACTTGGCATAGGCATCGGCATCGGCGCCGCTCTTGCCGAGCTTCTCTGCGGCCCACAGACCGAGCAGCTTGTTGCGCCGGGCCGTCGCTTTGAAGCGCAGCTCCTCGTCATGCGCGAACTTGTTCTCGTAGGCGTCCTTGCGCTGGTCGAAGGTGGTCATGTGGTTCTTATCCTCTTCGGAGCGGCAATCTTGTGCGGCGCGATATCAGCTTTGCCATATAGCAAGGTGATGGCAGTGGGGGCTAGAGGCCATGCCTTTCAAGCCGATCCACTCGGGTCGAATCGGGCGCCAAAACCTCGCCTCCGGCGCTTTGTTGCGTTTGCAGCATGAAAGGCCCATATAGCGCGAGTGTGGCCAGTTCTTTAAGAGCAAGGCCCGCATGAACCAGCCGGACCGGCGCGCCAGGATCGAACTCGACAGAGCAACGAGATTGCGCGAGAGCGTGCTGAAAAGGGCCATGATCCCGCCGCGGGCAACCGCGACCAGAGAGAGGCCGACCCTTTGGATTTCCTCAAGCCACGGTATATCCCGATGAACCGCCGCCGTCGCATCTACGAAGGCAAGGCGAAGGTCCTCTATGAGGGACCGGAGCCCGGAACGCTGATCCAGCATTTCAAGGATGACGCGACCGCCTTCAATGCCAAGAAGCATGAAGTGATCGACGGCAAGGGCGTGCTGAACAACCGTATCTCCGAGCACATCTTCAGCAATCTCAACGACATCGGCGTGCCCACGCATTTCATCCGCCGGCTCAACATGCGCGAGCAGCTGATTCGCGAGGTCGAGATCATTCCGCTCGAGGTCGTGGTCCGCAATGTCGCGGCCGGCTCGCTTTCGACCAAGCTCGGCATCGAGGAAGGCACGCAGCTGCCGCGCTCGATCATCGAATTCTACTACAAGAACGATGCGCTGGGTGACCCGATGGTCTCCGAAGAGCACATCACGGCCTTCGGCTGGGCGACGCCGCAGGAGATCGACGACATCATGGCGCTCGCCATCCGTGTCAACGACTTCCTCTCCGGCCTCTTCCTCGGCGCCGGCATCCGTCTCGTCGACTTCAAGATCGAGTGCGGCCGGCTCTGGGAAGGCGAGATGATGCGCATCGTCGTCGCCGACGAGATCAGCCCCGATTCCTGCCGTCTCTGGGACATCCGGTCGAAGGACAAGATGGACAAGGATCGCTTCCGCCGCGACCTGGGCGGTTTGATCGAGGCCTATACCGAAGTGGCGCGCCGCCTCGGCATTCTCGGCGAAAACGAGAAGCCGGGCCCGGCAGGCCCCCGGCTGGTGCAATAATTGCCGCGCCTGGTGCAGTGACCGCCGCGGTTCACGAGACTCTGATTGTTGGACGGGGGCGCTTGCGCTCCCGTTTGCGTTTGGGTGCGCTCGCGCTGGGGGTTCTGCTGATCGCCGGCTGCGCCGACCATTTCGGCCCCGGCCTGGTCCAGCTCGCCGCCGGCCGGGGCTGGGAGCCGCTGCCGATCCAGAACTGGGTGGTCAACGACGGCATCAACCCGAAGGCGATGGTCTTCTGCACGCCGCAGGACTGCCAGCGTCCAGGCGTCGCCGGGCTGATCAGTTTCGAAGGCCGCGAAGCCGCCGACATGGCAAGGACGCTTGCTCTCAACCCGGCCCGGCTGGCACGCGAATTCTCGAAGCGCCCGAAGGCGAAGCAGGCCGACAAGCCGGCGAGCACGACCACCGTCTCCCGCTTCAGGCAGGAGGGCACCGATGGCATCCTCGTCGAGATCCGCGCCAAGGAAGGCGGCCGCCTGGCCTCGACCGCGATCCTTTACGCCCGCAAGGACAATACGCTCGCCATGGCGATCGCGGTGACAGACGATTCGCAAGCCGCCCAGGATTTTGCCCGCGCCACCTGGGCGAGCCGCTGAAAAGGTTGAGCCTGCACCGATTCGCCGCTAAGCGAACCGCAAGCGCCCTGTTCCGGAGATCACGATGAAAGCCCGCGTCACCGTCACCCTCAAGACCGGCGTGCTCGACCCACAGGGCAAGGCGATCGAGGGCGCGCTGAAATCGCTCGGCATCGACGGTGTCGGCTCGGTCCGCCAGGGTAAGGTCTTCGACATCGAGCTCGACGGCGCCGACAAGGCTTCCGCCGAAGCCGCGCTGAAAGCAGCCTGCGAGAAGCTCCTCGCCAACACCGTGATCGAGAATTATCGCGTCGAGCTGGTCGGCTGACCGATGCCTCAGATAATCAAGATTGGCGCCGCCGCCCTGCTGGCGCTCGCGCTCGGTGCCTGCCAGACGACTGCCACCAAACCGAAACGCTTGGCCGAAGGAGAGTTCGAGACGGCGATCAGGCCCGGGGAGACCCGGCTGCGCCTTCAGAATTTCGATCGCGAGAAGTGGCAGAGCCGCGGCATTGACACGCTGAGCGCCGCACGCACTGCCTTCGTCTGCCGGCCGCTGGCCTGCCCGGCTCCTTCGGGGGTGATCTACGCACGCCTCAACAGCCCGACCCGCAAGCCCGATCCGCAGGCGCTGCTCAATCTGGCGCAGAGTGTAGCCGACAAGGCGGCACAAGAGGGCGCAACCATCACGGCTGCGCCACGGACCGGAACGACCAAGGGCTTCCCCTCCTTCAACTTCGCTTACACAAAGCAGCGCGACGGCAAGACGGAATTCGGCAGGTCGACCTCGGTTTTCGCCGGCTCGCTCGCGTTCAATATCCTGTCGATCTCGCAGAACGAGGCGGCCGCCGGCCGCCATCTCGACGAGTTCCTCAGAGCGGTCGAGATCGTCGATGGCGGTCCGCGCCGTACCGCCAGCCGTTGATAGGAAAGGGGCATCCCATGCGCGCCGCCGTCATCACCTTCCCCGGCTCGAACCGCGACGGCGACGTCGCCAAGGCGCTGCGCCAGGCCGGCGCGACCGTCGAGCATGTCTGGCATGCCGACCACGAGCTGCCGGCCGGGACCGACCTCGTCGTCCTGCCGGGCGGCTTCTCCTATGGCGACTATCTGCGCTGCGGCGCCATCGCCGGGCGCGCCCACATCATGGACGCGACGCGGACGCATGCGGCGCGCGGCGGCCTCGTGCTCGGCATCTGCAACGGCTTCCAGATCGCCTGCGAGGCCGGGCTGCTGCCGGGTGTGCTCGCCCGCAACGCCGATCTGAAATTCGTCTGCAAGCGCCAGCACCTCAAGGTCGAGCGCAACGACACCGCCTTCACCTCGGCCTATGCCAAGGGCCAAGTGATCGATGTCTGCATCGCCCATGGCGAGGGCAACTATATCTGCGACCCGGAAACACTTGCCCGGCTCGAAGGCGAGGGGCTGGTCGCCTTTCGCTATTGCGACGCCGACGGCAAGGTGACGGCTGACGCCAACCCGAACGGCTCGCTGGGCGGCATCGCCGGCATCTACTCCCCCGGTCGCAACGTGCTCGGCCTGATGCCGCATCCGGAGAACCTGATCGACGGTCTCGTCGGTGGCACCGACGGTCGCGGCATGTTCGAGAGTCTGGTCGGCGGCAAGAAGGCGGCCTGACCTCCCGCCGTCACTTCACCAGCGCTGCCGCCTTCGCCAGCAGCTTCGACGCCGCCGGGCCGTCGAGCGGGCCGACATGCTTGTCGATGATGCGTCCGTCCGGGCCGATCAGGAAGGTCTCGGGCACGCCGTAGACGCCCCAGTCGATCGCGGCGCGGCCGTTTCGATCGACGCCGACAGCGGAGTAGGGATTGCCGAGCGCACCAAGGAAGCGGCGGGCGTTCTCGGCCTCGTCCTTGTAGTTGAGGCCGACCACCGCAACCTTGCCCTGCTTCACCGCAGCTGAATCTGCCATGGCGAGGAGGAAGGGATGCTCGACCCGGCAGGGCGCGCACCAGCTCGCGAAGACATTGACGATCGTGGCCTTGCCCTTGGCGAGGTCCGCCATGTTGAAGCTAGGCACGGGCTGGTCGTCGCGCTGCAGACCCTCGAGCGGAGGCAGCGTGATCGCCGGTGCCGGCTTGCCGATCAGGGCCGAGGGCACCTTGCTGGCATCGCCGGAGAACAGTCCCTTGGCGAACACCGCGGCCAGCGCCGCGAAGATCAGGAGCGGTATCGCGAAGAGCCAGGGCGAGCCCCGCGGGGCTGGGGTCGTAGCCTCGCTCATGACGTGCCTCCGCCGCGGCGGCCCGCTCCACGTTCCTCCAGCGCTGCCAAGGCCCGCCTCTGCGCGCGCCGGTCGAGCAGGATCATTGCCGCGAGACCGGAGAGAACCACTGCTGCCGCCAGATAGGCGGCGAGGATGAAGCCGGCATGGGGTCCGAGCGCGCCCATCATTGCGCCGCCTGCAAGGACAACCGGTCGAGCCGCTCGGCCTCGAAGATCGTCAGCGTCCTGACCCGGCGGCGGATGATTTCGGCCTGCATCGCGGCGGCGTGAAGCGAGAGCGCCAGCAGCGTGAAGCCGAGCGCCGTGATCACGAGCGGCCAGAGCATCGAGGCATGGATGGTCGGCCCGCCGAGCCGCAGCACCGAGGCCGGCTGATGCAGCGTGCTCCACCAGTCGACCGAGAACTTGATGATCGGGATGTTGACGCAACCGACCAGCGTCAGGATCGCGACGGCGCGGCCGGCGCGAGACGGCTCGTCGATGGCACGGCGCAGCGCGATGACGCCGAGATAGAGCAGGAACAGCACCAGCATCGAGGTCAGGCGCGCATCCCAGACCCAGTAGGTGCCCCACATCGGCTTGCCCCAGAACGAGCCGGTGAGCAGGCAGATCAAGGCGAAACACGCGCCGATTGGCGCCGCCGCCTGCTGGGCGACGTCGGCGAGCGGATGGCGCCAGACCAGGACGCCCAGCGCCGAGAGAGACATCATCGAATAGAACATCAGTGCCAGCCAGGCGGCCGGCACATGGATGTACATGATCTTGATGGTCTCGCCCTGCTGGTAGTCGGCCGGGGCGACGAACCAGACGAGATAGAAGCCGATAGCGAGCAGAAGCGCAGCCGCGCCCGCAAACCAAGGCAGCAGCACGCTCGACAGGCGCATGAAACGCGCCGGATTGGCCAGTTCGGTAAGGCTCGCCATGAAGCGGTGGACGGCTCTGCTCTTCTTTCGACGAGACAGGATGTAGCAATCGCCGGCCCGGCTCACAATCGATGAGCTACCCCTGCGACGATGAGGCCCGGACGGGCGCTAGTCCTTCTCGGACGCTCTCGACCCTTCATCTTCGCCCTTGCCGACAACACTGAAACTGCCTGAACGGGCACCATCGGCGGCGACGTTAAAGCCCTCGGCACTCAGACCGCGCCTGAGCAATTCCCGCACCGCCGCCGCGCGGCTCGGCATACGCTTGTCGAAGCGCCAATTCTCGACGGCGCGAAGTTCTTCCGCGCTCAGCATGATCTGTAGGCGTTCGCCGCGTTCCAGGTCCGACATGACGCGCCCCCGCGCAAAATGAGTAAGTGACTATATAGGCGCAAAACGCTCATTCGCAAGTGCCGGCGGCGGCGGTGGTACCTTAGCGTCATGCCACTCAGCCGCCTACGGCGTAACTTACTAACTATTTGAAATCATTTGATTTTTTATTTGCGCCTGAAACGGGGTTCCATTAACCTCCTGTGTAGGAGGGATTGTCATGCTCATCACGCTATCTGATCCGATGCGGCGCGATATCGAGACGACCCTGCGTTCGAAGGTCGGTGAATCGCGTGTCGTCGATGTCTTCGGCGTGGCCGAAGAGGTCCAGCTTCGCTTCGTCGACTACAATGTCGCGCTTGAGGATATCGTTGCCGTCGTCACCCGTCTGGCATCTCAGTCCGGCTGTGCGCTGGAACTCGACCGGGGCGAGCGGTCCGGGGTCTGAATCGTCAGTCGGGCTGGCGCAGAGCCGCTGCCGCCGCCACGCAGCCCACGGCCGCCGCCATGAGCGACAACGCCGCGAGGATCAGCAGCGGGCTCTGCAATGACATCGGCCCGCGCACTGCGCTGGAGGCCGAGACGCCGAAAATCAGCACCGGTACGGTAAGCGGCGCGACCAATATGGGCAGGATCAATCCGCCACGACGCAAGCTC
Source organism: Bosea vestrisii (assembly GCF_030144325.1). NCBI lineage: Bacteria > Pseudomonadati > Pseudomonadota > Alphaproteobacteria > Hyphomicrobiales > Alloboseaceae > Allobosea > Allobosea vestrisii. Next base: position 3,156,464 of record NZ_CP126307.1, read on the forward strand.
GCGGTCAACGCGGCCGCCGCCGTACCGATGAAGCTCAGCGCCGGCGTGCCGAGCGCCAGGCTCGCCGCCAGCGGCAGCACCCCCTCCGCCGGCAAGGCGACGAGCAGCCCGAGCAGGGGCGCAGCCAAAGTAAGCGGCAGGCCGGTTGTCAGCCAGTGTGCCAGCGCCTTGGCGAAGACCGCAAATTCCAGTGGCAGCCCCGCACCGCGGATGAGATCGAGCGAACCGTCTTCCTCATCGGCCTGGAACAGCCGGTCGAGCCCGATCAGCGTCGCCAGCAGCGCTCCCAGCCACAGGATCGCCGGGCCGATCCGCGACAGCAGGTTGAGGTCGGGCCCGAGCGCGAACGGGATCAGCACGACCACGGTCAGGAAGAAGACGAGCGCGAGTTCGCCGCCGCCGCCGGCCTTTACCGCCAGCGCGAGATCTCGCTTCAGGATAGCGAGGAAGGCGCGCCTCACGGCCCGATCCTGAGTTCGCGCGCGCCATCGAGGCCGAGCGGTCCATGGGTCGCCGCGAGGATCGCCCCGCCTGCTGCAAGATGCGCCTTCATCAGCCCGGACAGCATTGCCTGCGAGCCGATGTCGAGTGCGGCAAAAGGCTCGTCGAGCAGCCAGATCGGCCGCGACGAGACCAGGAGCCGCGCCAGCGCCACGCGCCGGCGCTGGCCGGCCGAGAGATAGCCGACCGGCAGGGCTCCCACATGCGGCAGGCCGACCGCGGCGAGCGCCTCGGCTGGGCTGAGGCCCGGCGTGCCAAGCAGATCCTGCGCGAACTGCAGGTTCTCGGTCGCCGTCAGCGCAACCTTGAGCCCGTCGCGGTGGCCGACCAGATGGGCTGCTTCCGTCAGCGGCATGTCGTCGAGACCGTCAAGACGGATCGCGCCGGCTTCGGGGCGCAAGCGTCCGCACAGCATGGCGATCAGGCTCGACTTGCCGGCGCCGTTGCGGCCGGTCAGCGCGATCGCTTCGCCATTGCCCAGGTGAAAGTCCACGCCCTCGAAGATCGCGCGGCCGCCACGGCGGCAGACGAGCCCTTCGGCCATCAAGGCGAATGTCTGGAAGGAAATCTGCGTCACGGCGAGCCTGTCATCCCGGACGTCATTACCGTTTCGCCCAACGCATATCGAGCCTGTAGCGGGCTTCTTGGAATTGATCTATAGAACCCGTGGCTACGCCGCACGCCGATCCGGCGCGGGGCTCGGGCACTCCCGGGGCGGCGAGCGCGACATGCGCAATAGGCCTTCGACCGGATTCATCCGCAAGGACGGTCCGGCTCGCGACCGCAACCCCTTGATCAGGATAGCCCGCATGGCTTCGCTCGACTCGTTCAAATGCCGCCAGACGCTGACCGTCGGCGACAAGACCTATGAATATTATTCGCTGCCGCTCGCCGAGCGGAACGGCCTGACCGGCATCTCGAAGCTGCCCTTCTCGATGAAGGTGCTGCTCGAGAACCTGCTTCGCTTCGAGGATGGCCGCTCGGTGTATAAGGCCGACATTGAAGGCTTCGTCGCCTGGCTGACCGACAAGGGCACCGCCGGCAAGGAGATCGGCTTTCGCCCCGCCCGCGTGCTGATGCAGGATTTCACCGGCGTCCCCGCCGTCGTCGATCTCGCCGCGATGCGCGACGGCGTCGTCGCACTCGGCGGCGACCCCGCCAAGATCAACCCGCTCGTCCCGGTCGATCTCGTCATCGACCATTCGGTCATCGTCGACGAATTCGGCTCGCCCAAGGCGCTCGCGCAGAATGTCGAGCTCGAATATGAGCGCAATGGCGAGCGCTATCGCTTCCTGAAATGGGGCCAGGGCGCCTTCGACAATTTCCGCGTCGTTCCGCCCGGCACCGGCATCTGCCACCAGGTCAATCTCGAATACCTCGCCCAGACCGTCTGGACTCGTAAGGAGACCATCGACGGCGTCGAGGTCGAGGTCGCCTACCCCGACACCGTCGTCGGCACCGATTCGCACACCACCATGGTCAATGGCCTGGCCGTCCTCGGCTGGGGCGTCGGCGGCATCGAGGCCGAGGCCGCCATGCTCGGCCAGCCGCAGTCGATGCTGCTGCCCGAGGTGATCGGCTTCAAGCTGACCGGCTCGCTCAAGGAAGGCATCACCGCCACCGACCTCGTGCTGACCGTCACCCAGATGCTGCGCAAGAAGGGCGTCGTCGGCAAGTTCGTCGAGTTCTTCGGCCCCGGCCTCTACAACCTGACGCTCGCCGACCGCGCGACCATCGCCAATATGGGCCCGGAATATGGCGCGACCTGCGGCTTCTTCCCGGTCGATGGCGAGACGCTGGACTATCTCACCACGACCGGCCGTGCGCCCGAGCGCATCGCACTGGTCGAGGCCTATTCGAAGGCGCAAGGGCTGTTCGCCACGATCGAGATGGCCGATCCGGTCTTCACCGACACGCTCGAACTCGACCTTTCGACCGTGCAGCCCTCGATGGCCGGTCCGAAGCGCCCTGAAGGCCGCGTCGATCTCGGCGCCGTCGCCAAGGGCTTCGCCGCGGCGATGGAGACCGACTACAAAAAGGCGGCCGAGATCTCGCGCCGTGTACCCGTGGAGGGCCAGTCCTTCGATCTCGGGCATGGCGATGTCGTCATCGCCGCCATCACCTCCTGCACTAACACCTCCAATCCGTCGGTGCTGATGGCGGCGGGCCTGCTCGCCCGCAACGCGGTCGCCAGGGGCCTCAAGGTCAAGCCCTGGGTCAAGACCTCGCTGGCCCCCGGCTCCCAGGTCGTGGCGGAGTATCTCGCCAAGTCCGGCCTGCAGACCGATCTCGACACGCTCGGCTTCAACCTGGTCGGCTTCGGCTGCACCACCTGCATCGGCAATTCCGGCCCGCTGCCGAGCCCGATCTCGAAGGCGATCAACGAGCAGGGCCTGATCGCCGGCGCCGTCATCTCCGGCAACCGCAATTTCGAGGGCCGTGTCTCCCCCGACGTGCAGGCGAACTATCTGGCATCGCCGCCGCTCGTCGTCGCCTATGCGCTGGCCGGCTCGGTCCAGATGGACCTGACGAGCGAGCCACTCGGCACCGGTTCGGACGGCAAGCCGGTCTATCTCAAGGATATCTGGCCCTCCAACAAGGAGATCCAGAGCTTCATCCAGCAGAACGTCACGCGCGCCATCTTCGAGGCGAAATACGCCGACGTCTTCAAGGGCGACGCGCACTGGCAGGCGGTCAAGACTCCGTCCTCCCAGACCTATGCCTGGGAAGACGCCTCGACCTATGTGCAGAACCCGCCCTATTTCCAGGGCATCAGCAAGACCCCGTCGCCGGTCACCGACATCGTCGGCGCCCGCGTGCTCGGCCTGTTCGGCGACAAGATCACCACCGACCACATCTCGCCGGCCGGCTCGATCAAGGCGGCCTCGCCCGCCGGCCATTATCTCAGCGAGCATGGCGTCGCGGTTGCCGACTTCAACCAATACGGCACGCGCCGCGGCAATCATGAGGTGATGATGCGCGGCACCTTCGCCAATATCCGCATCCGCAACCACATGATGGGGCCGAACGGGCGCGAGGGCGGCTACACCATCCACTATCCCAGCAAGGAAGAGCTGCCAATCTACGACGCGGCGATGCGCTACCAGGCCGAGAAGGTGCCACTGGTGATCTTCGCCGGTGTCGAATACGGCAACGGCTCGTCGCGCGACTGGGCCGCCAAGGGCACCAACCTGCTCGGCGTCAAGGCTGTGATCGCCCAGAGCTTCGAGCGCATCCACCGCTCGAACCTGGTCGGCATGGGCGTCGTACCCTTCACCTTGCAGGAGGGCACCAGCTGGGCCTCGCTCAACCTCAAGGGCGACGAGAGCGTGACGATCAAGGGCCTCGCCACCGTCAAGCCGCGCCAGACGCTCGAAGCCGAGATCACCTATGCCGACGGCACGGTGAAGAAGGTGCCGATCCTCTGCCGCATCGATACGCTGGACGAGCTCGACTACTTCAAGAACGCCGGCATCTTGCATTACGTGCTGCGCGGCATCGCAGCGTAAGGTTCGGCATCGGCGATACTGGACGCCCGGCCGCAAGCCGGGCGTCTCTCTTTGGCCCCAACGGTTGTCCTATTCTGCACCGAGGTGTAAGGGGGCGTCACAGCCATCCTCGGCGGGGGGCTCGGGGCAGGCGCGGGGCGAACGCGCCCGGATGCCATCCGCCATCATCATCCACGACGGGAGCACCCGCATGTCCGCCACGTTCGAGACGGTCGCCGGCATCATTTCGGAGACTTGCGACATTCCTCGCGAGAAGATCACGCCCCAAAGCCACGCGATCGAAGATCTCGGCATCGACTCCCTCGCCTTCCTCGACATCGCCTTCGCGATCGACAAGGCCTTCGGCATCAAGCTGCCGCTCGAGCAGTGGACCCAGGAGGTCAACGAGGGCAAGGCGCCGGCCGAGCAGTATTTCGTGCTCGAGAACCTGTGCAAGCGCATCGACGATCTCGTCGCCGCCAAGGCCGCCTGAGCAAAGGGGCCGCTGAGCGAGCCTTGGTCCGCCAGGGCCGCTACTGGACGTTGACACGCCGCAGGCGGGGCAAGACTCCGATCGCGGCGAGACGGGTTGGAGCCGCATGCGCCTCGAATATTTCGACATGATCGACAAGGTCGAGAGCTTCGATCCGGCGAACAAGCGGATCCTGACCCGCTCGACCGTTCCGGCGACAAGCCCGGTCTTCGACGGCCACTTCCCCGGCCATCCGCTCGTTCCGGGCGTGTTGCTCACCGAAACCATGGCCCAGGCCTCGGGTTTCCTTCTTCTGGGACTGAACGGCCTGACGCAGATGCCGTTCCTGATGATGGTCGACAAGGCGCGCTTCCGGACCTTCGTCGAACCAGAAGCTGTGCTCGACGTCAGCGCCGAGCTCGTCCATGAGGGCTCCGGTTACGCTGCGACAAAGGCAAAGATTGCGATCGCCGGCAAGCCGATCTGCGATGCCGAGCTGCGCTTCCGCCTGATGCCGTTCCCCGCCGATATGCACGTTCTGATGCAGGCCCGGCTCAAAGCCATCGGCCTCTCCCCGGAGGCAGCCTGACATGGCCCGCGACGTCGTCATCACCGGCATCGGTCTCGCCTCCAGCCTTGGCGAGGGCGTCGAGACCCATGCGCAGGCGCTTGCGACGAACGCAGCGCCCGTCATCGATGCACAAGGATTTGCGCCCTACCCGCTGCACCCGCTGAAACCCGTCGAGCTCGACCGGCAGATCCCGAAGAAGTCCGACCAGCGCCAGATGGAGCCCTGGCAGCGCCTCGGCGTCTATGCCGCCGGTCTCGCGCTCGATGATGCCGCCCTCAAGGACGACGCCGAGGCCAAGAGCGAGCTTCAGGTCATCGTCGCCGCCGGCGGCGGCGAGCGCGACCACGCTGTCGACGCCGCCGTACTGGCCGGCCTGCGCAATGCGAACCAGCCGGGTGCTTTCCTCAACGAACGGCTGATGAGCGATCTCAGGCCGACGCTGTTTCTGGCCCAGCTTTCCAACCTGCTCGCCGGCAATATCGGTATCGTCCACGGCATCACCGGCGCCTCGCGCACGCTGATGGGCGAGGAGCAGGCCGGCGTCGACGCCATCCGCACCGCGCAGGCCCGCATCGCGGCCGGCCAGGCCGATCTCATCCTCGTCGGCGGCGCCTACAATGCCGAACGCCGCGACATGCTGCTGCTGTTCGAGCTCGGCGGCTTTCTGCGTGCCGCGGACTTCGCTCCCGTTTTCGCGCGAACCGATGTGCCCGGCCTGATCACCGGCAGCGCTGGCGCCTTCCTCGTGCTCGAATCGGCCGAGCGCGCTTCTGCGCGCGGCGCCAGGGTCCATGCCCGTCTGAGCCATGCCGGCGCCCATCGCAGCCGTCGCCAGCCCGGCTCGGTCGCCAAGGCGCTCGATGAACTGCTCGCCGGCTTCGGCCCGCTCGCGCCCGACTCACTCGTGATATCGGCCGCGACCGGCTGCGCCGGCATCACCGACGAAGAGGCAGCCGCGATCGCCAAGGCCGTCCCCCAGGCACGCCGTGTCGCCGCCGGCGATCTCGTCGGCCATTCCGTCGAAGCCGCCTTCCCGGTCTCGGTCGCGCTCGCTGCGGCAGCGCTTTCGACCGGCGCGGCGAAAGAAGCGATCGTCACCGGCGCGGCGCACTGGCGCGGCGAAGGCGCCGCCCGGTTGGTCAAGGCTTGAGGAGAGGCGTCATGGGTGCAAGCCATCGCGACAGCCAGGGCCGGCCGATCGTCGCCGTCACCGGCCTCGGTATCGTCACCTCGCTCGGACAGGGCAAGGACGCCAACTGGGAGGCTCTGACCGCCGGGCGTTCCGGCATTCACCGCATCGAGCGCTTCCCGACCGAGGGCCTGCGCACCACCATCGCCGCGACCGTCGACTTCCTGTTCGATGGGTCGTTCGCCGCTCCGGAGCTCTCCGAGAAGCTTGCCACGCTCGCCGCAGACGAAGCCGTCGCGCAGAGCGGTCTCGGCGAGGCCGGTGATTTTCCCGGCGAGCTCTTCATGGCGGTGCCGCCGGTCGAGATGGAATGGCCCCAGAAGCAGGAACTGGCGCAGGCGATCGAGGGCGATACCGACTACGACGCGCTGCTGCGCATTGCCGCCGGCCACAAGCACCAGGCGATGCACGAGCTCTTCCTGTTCGGCGGCGTCGCCGAGCACATCGCCGAGAAATTCGGCACCAAGGGCTCGCCGATCTCGCTGTCGACCGCCTGCTCGTCCGGCGCGACCGCAATCCAGATGGGTGTCGAGGCGATCAGAAGGGGCGAGACTGAAGCTGCCTTGTGCATCGGCACCGACGGCTCGGTCCATGCCGAGGCGCTGATCCGCTTCTCGCTGCTGTCTGCCCTCTCGACCCAGAACGATCCGCCGGAAGCCTCCGCCAAGCCGTTCTCGAAGAATCGCGACGGCTTCGTCATGGGCGAGGGCGCCGGCGCGCTGGTGCTGGAGGACTACGACCACGCGCTGGCACGCGGCGCGACCATCCTCGGCATCGTCGCAGGCTGCGGCGAGCGTGGCGACGGCTTCCACCGCACCCGCTCGAGCCCGGACGGCAAGCCGGCGATCCTCGCCATGCAGGACGCCCTCGCCGATGCCGGGCTGACCCCTGACGACGTCGATTACATCAACGCCCACGGCACTTCGACGCCGGAGAACGACAAGATGGAGGCGATGAGCTGCTCGGCCGTCTTCGGCGAGCGCATGGCGAAGCTGCCGATCTCGTCGAACAAGTCGATGCTCGGCCATACGCTGACGGCCGCCGGCGCGGTCGAGGCTGTGATCTCGCTGCTGACCATCGCCAATGGCCGCATCCCGCCGACGATCAACTACAGCCAGCCCGACCCGGCGATCGCGATCGACGTCGTCCCCAACCAGGCCCGCGACGCCAAGGTGCGCACCGTGCTGTCGAACTCCTTCGGCTTCGGCGGCCAGAACACCTGCCTCGTCCTGACCGCCGGGCCGAAAGCAGCATGAGCCGGGTTCTCGTCACCGGCGGCGCCAAGGGCGTCGGCGCCGCGATCGTGCGGGCTCTGGCCGCAGCCGGCCATGATGTCGACTTCACCTACCGCTCTTCCGGCGAGCAGGCGCAGGCTCTCGCCGCCGAGATTATCGCCACCGCGCCGGGCCGCAGCGTGCGCGCCTTGCCGCTCGACCTCTCCGACAAGGCGGCGCTCGACGGCTTCTGCGAGCAATGCGAGGGCGAAACCTATTTCGGCCTCGTCCACAATGCCGGCCAGCCCTATGACGCGCTCGCCGCCATGCTGGTGCAGGACAAGGCTGAAGCGGCGATGCAGGTCAACTTCTGGGCCTTCACCCGTCTCGCCAAGAGCCTGATGCGCGGCATGATCCGCGCCAAGGCCGGCCGCATCGTCGCGATCGGTTCGGTCGCGGCGCTGCGCGGCAACCCCGGCAACGCCGCCTACGCCGCCTCCAAGGGCGCGCTGATCTCCTATGCCAAGACGCTCGCGGTCGAGACCGGCAAGCGCGGCGTCACCGTCAACGTGATCGCGCCGGGCTTCGTCGACACCGACATGATGGCGCCCTACGCTGCCTATCGCGAGAAGATGGAAGGCCAGATCCCCGCCGGCCGCTTCGCCAAGCCGGAGGAGGTCGCCGGCCTCGCCGCCTTCCTGCTGAGCCCTCCGGCCGCTTACATCACCGGTGCGGTCCTGCCGATCGACGGTGGAATCACGGCGCAGATGGGCGTGCATCGCTAACGTTGAGCGCCAACGCTTCACGTGAAACATGGTAAACGGCCAGCGCTTGGCGAGGAGCCGGAAACCACCTATGTTCACTTCGAACCGGAGTGAACCATCATGACGGCAGCTTTCACAATCCGCCTCGACGACGAGACCCTCGCCAAGCTCGATGCGTTGGCAATTGACACTGACCGGTCGCGCAACTGGCTCGCCGCCAAGGCGATCGAGAACTATATCGAACTCAATGCTTGGCAGATCGCGCGGATCAGGGAAGGCATCTCCCAAGCCGATCGCGGTGAATTCGCCACGGAGGCAGAGCTCGATGCCATCGAGACGGAACTGCAGGCGCGCATCGATTCGACCAGATGAAGCTCGTCTGGACCGCAAGAGCAAAGGCTGACCTTCGCGCTATCGCTCTCTATGTCGCCGACTTCAGTCCAACGGCAGCGCTCGCCCTCGTCCGCCGACTCCGCTCAGCCGCCGCCCAGTTGGTCGACTACCCGCATAGTGGCCGAGCCGGACGGGTAGAAGAGACGCGTGAACTCGTGGTAGCCGGCACCAGCTACATCCTCCCCTATCGCGTCCGAGATGGACGCGTCGAAATCCTCGCTGTCCTGCACGCCTCGCGGCAATGGCCGGACCAGCTCTGAAAGACGACGACCCATGCTCTCTCTCCAGCTCCATGGCGACCGCGATCTCCGCCTCGAACAGATCGAGCCGCCGCCGCCGCCGGCTGCCGGCGAGGTCCAGATCCGCGTGCGCGCCGTCGGGCTGAATTATCTCGACCTCTGGGGCTTCCGCGGCATGGCCTTCGCCAAGCGCAAGATGCCGCAGGCTGCCGGCGTCGAGGCAGCCGGCGAAGTCGTCGCCGTCGGCGAGGGCGTCTCGCGCTTCCGTGAAGGCGACACGGTGACCATGTATGGCGCCGAGACCTGCGGCCAGTGCAAGGCCTGCCGTGAGGGCCGCGACAATCTTTGCGAGAACGTCTCCGGCATCATGGGCTTCCACATCGATGGCTTCGCGCGCGAGCTGATCAACCGGCCCGAGCGCCTGGTGATCAAGGCGCCGAAGGGCGTCTCTTTCGAGGAGGCTGCCTGCGCCCCGATCGGCTTCGGCACGGTTCAGCACATGCTGTTCGACAATGCCAGGCTCGAACCCGGCGAATCGATCCTCGTCCATGCCGGCGGCTCCGGCATCGGCACGGCCGCGATCAAGATGGCCAAGGCGATCGGCTGCACCGTCTACACCACGGTCGGTGATGACGAGAAGGGCGCGAAAGCCAAGGAGCTCGGTGCCGATTTCGTCGTCAACTACAAGACCGAGCGCTTCGAGGGCGAGGTCCGGCGCCTGACCAAGCGCAAGGGCGTCGACGTCGTCTTCGAACATGTCGGCGCCGACACCTGGAACGGCTCGCTGCTCTGCCTGAAGCGCGGCGGCCGCCTCGTCACCTGCGGCGCGACCTCCGGTCCCTCCGCAACGATCAACCTGATGCAGCTCTTCCAGCAACAATACCGGATCACCGGCTCCTTCGGCTGCCGAATGGAGAATATCGCGCAGTCACTGGACAAGATGGCGGCCGGCATGAAGCCGGTGATCGATGCAGTCTTCCCGCTCGCCGAATTCGAGCAGGGCCTCGCCCGAATCGAGGGCCGAAAGGTCTTCGGCAAGGTCATCGTCACGCTCTGAGCCGGCGTCGATAAGCCGGCGCGACTTGACGTGCCGGCCGCAATCCCGCAAGTCGCGCCGCAATGGCGAGGTCCGGTCCGGACGTGGCGCCGGCGGACCGGGCTGGGATTTTGAGGCAGCTGAAGCAATTTGCGACGCGCATCGGCGCTGCGCTGATGATCGGGCTCATCCGCGCGGTCTTCGCCTTCCTGCGTGCGCTCGGGCCGGAAAAGGCCTCTGATCTCGGCGGCTGGCTCTTGCGCAGCGTCAGCCCGCTGATCCCGGTCAACCGCGTCGCCTATGCCAATATCCGCGCCGCCTTCCCAGGGATCGCCGAGGCCGAGGTTCGCCGCATCGCCCGCGGCGCCTGGGAGAATCTCGGCCGCACAGTCGCCGAATACGCCCATCTCAAGACTCTGTTCGACTATGATTACCACAACCCCGATCCGAACGGCCGGATCGAGGTCGTCGGCATCGAGCACTTCATCGCGCTGAAGGACGACGAGAGGCCGGGCCTGATTTTCTCGACCCATCTCGGCAACTGGGAATTGCCGGCCATCTGCGCCGCCACCTACGACCTCGACACCACCGCCGTGTTCCGTGCTCCCAACGATCCGGCGATCGCCGCCGTGGTCCACGAGATCCGCTCCGGCGCCATGGGCGGGCTCGCCGCCGCCAAGCAGGGCGCCGCTTTCGCCATGCAGGGCGTGCTCGAGAATGGCGGCCATCTCGGCATGCTGATCGACCAGCATTTCACCCGCGGCGTGCTCGTGCCCTTCCTGGGGCGTCCGGCGCTGACCAATCCGATCCTCGGCAAGTTCGCTCGCCGCTTCGAGTGCCCGGTGCACGGCGTGCGCGTCATCCGCCTGCCCAACCGGCGCTTCCGCATCGAACTGACGCCGCCGCTCGACCTGCCGCGTGACGCCAATGGCGAGATCGACGTCACCGGCGCCATGGCGATGATGACGGCTGTGGTCGAGGGCTGGGTCCGCGAGCATCCCGAGCAATGGCTCTGGATGCACCGGCGCTGGCGCCCGAACCTGATCGGAGCCGAGGCGCTGGCACGTTTTCGCGATCAGGCGCCGCAGAAGCCTGTTTTCAAGGCAACGTGATTTCCAATTGAGTGGAGAGTAGCGCTTTTGGTAACCGCCTGCTTTTATACAGGCGTCGAGTTCGAACTGATGGTCCGCCACACCCGCAAGATCGCTGCCGCCGCCCTTCTCCTGCTCGCAGGATTGCCGGTGCATGCCCAGCAGCCTGCGGCCCGGCCGAAGGCGGTGGTCGAGCTGTTTACCAGCCAGGGCTGCTCGTCCTGCCCGGCCGCGGACGCGCTCTTCGTCGAGCTCGCAAAGGACCCGCGCTTGATCACCCTCACCTTGCCGGTGACCTATTGGGACTATCTCGGCTGGAAGGACACCCTCGGCCAGGAGGTCTTCGGCAAGCGCCAGAAGCTCTATGCCAAGGCGCGCGGCGACGGTCAGATCTACACGCCGCAGGCGGTGGTCAACGGCGCCGCCCATATCGTCGGCTCCGACAAGGGCGGCATCGACAAGCTCGTCCAGGAGCAGGGCAAGGACGGCTTCCCGGTGAAGATCGACCTCGCCGAAACAGACGGCGCGCTACGCGTCGCCTTGGGGGCATCGCCCTATCCGAGCGAGAAGCCGGCGGTGGTCTGGCTGCTACAGGTCAGCCGCACCGCGAGCGTGCCAATCGAGCGCGGCGAGAACAGCGGCAAGACCGTGACCTATGCGAATGTCGTGCGCGGCATCAGCCGCATCGGTGAATGGAATGGCGCAGCTGCGACCCTGAGCGTGCCGCTGGAGACTGTCCGCACAGCGAAAGCCGACAGCTACGTTGTGCTGGTCCAGGGCGACCTCTACGCCCGCCAGAGCGCGATTATAGGCGCCGCGCGCGGTCCGGCGAAGTAAGCGCTAGAGCCCAAAGTGAGAGAGGGATTCACCGATCAGGTTGAAACAACCTGATCGGATCCGGCTCTAGAGAATCACCACCTTGTTCGGCAGCTCGTCGACATCGTCGGCCGCCGGTGGCGCATGTGCGGCGAGCACAGCGCCGACATCGCGCACCGCCGCGATCAGCCCCTCGCGCAGAGCGCCCTGCGCCGCCGCAGCGAGCAGGGGGTTCGACGATCTTCTGCCAGGCCTCGCCATCGACCTTGGCCGAGATTCCAGCATCCGCCACCACCTCGGCATAGCGCTCCTGCACGGCGATGTAGAGCAGAACGCCGGTACGCCCGCGCGTCAGCGTCAACCCGCGTGCCGTGAACTCGCGCAGCGCCGTCTCATGCGCCTGGCGCCGCTTGACGAAGCCGGGCACGAAACGCCCGCCGCGCCCGTACCATAGCAAGGTCGCGAGCAGCAGCGCCGCCGCGATCAATTGGGTCAGGAAGATGCTCGCCGCGCTCAGCGTCGTCAGCAGCAGGAACGGCCAGGGCACGAACAGCGAGAGCGCCAGCGCCAGCACGAGCGGCACCGCGACATAGCTGCCCGCGGCGCGATCGACGACGACGACGATCTCGCCGGAGGTCTGGCGCTCGGCCTCGCGCACGGCCTCGGCGATGGCGTCGCGATCGTCGGAATCCAGCATCTCACCAATCCCCCGAAGCACCGCCGCCGCCGGACGAGCCGCCACCGCCCGAGAACCCGCCCGAGCTCGAACCGGATCCCCATCCGCCGGAGGAGGAGCCGCCGCCCCAGCCCGAGCCACCGGACGGCGGCAGGACGATCCAGCGCCCGTCCCGCGTCCGATGCGAGCGCGAACCGCCAGACGAGCGGCCGAGCTGCCGCATGAAGCTCACGATCAGGATGAACACCATGATCATGACGAAAATCACCGCGGCGGTCTCGATCCAGGACGATTCGTCGCTGCGGATCTGCGCGCGCCGCTGCCATTCCTCGGCATCGCCAGTCAGGATCGAGAGGATCGCGTCGACGCCGCCTTCGATGCCGCCGGCGAAATCGCCATTCTTGAACTTGGGCGCGACCGCCGTGGTGATGATCACCTTGGAGAGCGCGTCGGTCAGAGCGCCCTCCAGTCCATAGCCGACCTCGATGCGCACCTTGCGCTCGTTCGGCGCGACCAGCAGCAGCAGGCCGTTGTTCTTCGCCTTGTCGCCGAGCTTCCAGGCCCGGAACAAGCCGTTGGCGAACTCTTCGATCGGATAGCCCTGCAGCGACGGCAACGTCGCGACCACGACCTGGTCGCTGGTCTTCTCCTCATGCGCCTTCAGCTTCTGCTCGATCCGGGCGAAGGCCTCGGCGTCGAGCAGATTCGAATTATCGACGATGCGGCCGGTAAGCGCCGGATAAGTCGGCTCGGCTGCGGTGGCCAGGAAGGGGAAGACGAAGAAGAGGAGCAGAATCGCCAGACGACTGAAAAGCGTCATGCTCGGGCTTGACCCAAGCATCTCCTGATCGAGAGTCTCGGGTCTGCGCTTCGCTCCGCCCGAGAATGACGGCACGTCAGCGGTATCGGCGGACGAGGTCACGCAAGATCACGAGGCTAGAACTTCACCGCCGGCGGCCGCTCCGCTCCTGCCGTCGCCGAGAAGCTCTCCATCGGCTTGGCGCCCCAGAACAGCTTCGCCCAGATCACGCCCGGGAAGGTCCGGATTTCCGTGTTGAAGGCCTGCACCGTCTGGATGTAATCGCGCCGCGCCACCGCGACGCGGTTCTCGGTGCCTTCGAGTTGCGATTGCAGCGCCAGGAAGTTCTGGTTCGACTTGAGGTCGGGATAGCGCTCGACCGTCACCATCAGCCTCCCAAGCGCGCCGCTGAGCTGGTTCTGCGCGTCCTGGTATTCCTTGAACTTCGCGGGATCGGTGATGGTCGAGGCGTCGACCTTGACCTGCGTCGCCTTGGCGCGCGCCTCGATCACCTGGGTCAGCACCTCGCGCTCCTGCTGGGCATAGCCCCTCACGGTCTCGACCAGGTTCGGGATCAGGTCGGCGCGGCGCTGATACTGGTTCTGCACCTCGCCCCAGGCCGCCTTGGCCTTCTCCTCCAGCGTCGGCACATTGTTGTAGCCGCACCCCGCCAGCGCGAGGCCGAACAGCCCGACCAAAAGCATGACGAGGGGCCGGCGAACAACCGGAGACTGCGAGAGCACCATGACGAACCCCTTCGGCTTGGGCAGAACAAATTGGATGCCGACCATAGCTGCGCCGCCCGGCAGATCAAACCAGCGCCACAAGCATGGCGCGCAAGTCCGCAAGCGCGCTAGTCTGCGCAGCCAACGAGGAGGAGTGGACCATGTCGCTTACATCGTCCGCATTGGGTACCCGCTCGATCATTGCTCTCGGCCTTTGGTTCACCGCAGTGACCGCAGCCCCTGCTCAAACCACGGCGCCAGCGCCAGAAGCCGCGACCGGCCGGACTGCCAAGACGCTCGGCACCGCCCAGCGCTACATGGCCGCCGCCGCTAACCCGCTCGCCGCCGCGGCCGGGCGCGACATCCTGCGTGCCGGCGGCAGTGCCACCGATGCGGCGATCGCAATCCAGCTCGTGCTCAACCTGGTCGAGCCGCAGAGCTCCGGCATCGGCGGCGGCGCCTTCTTCGTCTACTGGGACGAGGCCGGCCGCAAGCTGACCACGCTCGACGGGCGCGAGACCGCGCCGAAGGCGGCAAAGCCCGAGCGCTTCCTCGGCGCCGATGGCAAGCCGATGAAGTTCGTCGATGCCGTGGTCGGCGGCCGCTCGGTCGGCGTACCCGGCACGGTCAGGCTGCTCGAGGCGGCGCATCAGCGCTGGGGCAAGCTGCCCTGGGCCGAGGTCTTCGCCCCGGCGATCAAGCTGGCGGAAGAGGGCTTCGCGATTTCGCCGCGTCTGGGTGGCCTCCTCGCGCTGGAAAAGAACCTCGGCAAGGACGCTCAGGCGGCCGCCTATTTCTACGAAGCCGACGGCAAGCCCAAGGGGGTCGGCACGATCCTGAAGAACCCGGCTTTCGCGGCGACCTTGCGCGCCATCGCCGGGCGTGGCGCCGACGCCTTCTACGAGGGTGCGATCGCGCAGGACATCGTCGCGACGGTAACCGGTCACAAGGACAATCCCGGCGATATGACGCTGGGCGATCTCACCGACTACAAGGTCGAGGAGCGCGCGCCGCTCTGCGGCCGCTATCGCGCCTATACGCTTTGCGGCATGGGCCCGCCGAGTTCTGGCGCCATCGCCGTGCAGCAGATCCTCGGCGTCCTCGCGACCAGGGACATGGCCCGCCTCGGCGCCGGGGCGGAAGCAGCCCACTGGTTCGCCGAAGCCGGCAAGCTCGCCTTCGCCGACCGGGCGCTCTATCTCGGCGACCCCGCCTTCGTCAGCGTTCCGGCCCTCGGCCTGATCGACGAGGGCTATATCGGGGATCGGGCGAAGCTGGTCAGCCCGGACAAGGCGATGGGCAAGGCCGTCGCCGGCGATCCGCCGAACAAGCGCGCCATGCTGCTCGCGCCCTCCGATGGCATCGAGAACGGCACCAGCCACATCTCGGTGATCGACGGCGAGGGCAATGCCGTCTCGATGACGACGACGATCGAAGACGGCTTCGGCTCGCGCCTGATGACCAAGGGCGGCTTCCTGCTCAACAACGAATTGACCGATTTCTCCTTCGCGCCGTCGGAAGACGGCAAGCCGGTCGCCAACCGGGTCGAGCCCGGCAAGCGCCCGCGCTCCTCGATGGCGCCGACCATCGTCTTCGATGCCTTCGGCCGGCTATATGCCGTCACCGGCTCGCCCGGCGGTAGCCAGATCATCGGCTATGTCGCCAAGACGCTGGTCGCGCTGCTCGACTGGAAGATGGACCCGCAGCGCGCTGTCGACCTCGCCAATTTCGGCAACCGCAACGGCCCGACCGAACTCGAGAAGAACAGCGAGGCCGAGGCCTGGAAGACCGCGCTGGAGGCCAAGGGCCACGATATCCGCCTCATCGAGATGACCTCGGGTATCCAGGCCATCGTCAAGACGCCGGAAGGCTATCTCGGCGGCGCGGACGGAAGGCGTGAGGGCGTCGCGATCGGGGATTGACGATCGTCATTCTCGGGCGAAGCGAAGCGCAGACCCGAGAATCTGATGACCAGAACGCGATTTCCAGAGCCTCTCCAGGCCTGAGATGCTCGGGTCAAGCCCGAGCATGACGCACCAGGTCAGATCCGCTGCGGCGGCGTCCTCGGTTCACCGCCCGCGCCGCGTCCGGCGATCACCCAATAGACGAAGCCACTCGCGGCGCCGACCAGGAAGAGCGCCGCCACGACCTGCAGCTCGCGGGCGCTCGGCGTCCTCGCCATGCCGAGCATGGCGAGCGGCAGCAGCGCCGCCAAGAGGCCGGTGAGTCCGCTCTGGATCAGCCCGCTGCGCAAGCGGAACAGCTCGGACCCGACCGCGACCAGCACGACCGGCAGGACCAGGATGGCAAAGCCGAGCCGGCCGAGCAGGGAAAAGGCCGCGGCGGCGGTCGGGCCGGGGTCGAAGCCGCGCTCGGCCTGGTCGAACAGCGCCGACATCAACCGTTCGAATCCCCCGCCAATCAGCAGGCCGAGATCGGGCGAGGCAACGCCGGCGACCATCAGCGCGACCAGGCCGAAGCCGATGGCGAACAGCAATGCAAACGGAATCAGCAGGAACCAGCGCAGCATATCAGTGCTGAGCCGGCGCGGTTTCAGCCTCGTCCTGCTCCAGCATCAGCCGGGCACGGGCCGAAAGCTTCTCGGTCTCGCTCTTGAGCTGGCCGCAGGCGGCGAGGATGTCGCGACCGCGCGGCGTGCGCACCGGCGAGGCATAGCCGGCCTTGAAAACGATCTCGGAGAAGCGCTCGATCCGCTCCCAATCCGAGCATTCATAGCGCGTGCCAGGCCAGGGATTGAACGGGATCAGGTTGATCTTGGCCGGAATGCCCTTGAGCAGACGGACGAGCTCGCGCGCCTCGGCGTCGGAGTCGTTGACGCCCTTCAGCATCACATACTCGAAGGTGATCCGCTTGGCGTTCGACAGGCCGGGATAGTTCCGGCAGGCCTCGAGCAGATCCTTGATCGGGTACTTCTTGTTGAGCGGCACCAGTTCGTTGCGCAATTCGTCGCGCACCGCATGCAGCGAAATCGCCAGCATCGTGCCCATCTCGCCGCCGAGCGGACCGATCTGCGGCACCACGCCCGAGGTCGAGACGGTGATCCGCCGCCGGCCGAGCGACAGCCCCTGATCGTCGGAGATCACGCCGATCGCGTCGCGCACGCCGTCGAAATTGTAGAGCGGCTCGCCCATGCCCATGAAGACGATGTTCGAGATGAAGCGCCCGCCATCATTTGGGACGAAGGCGCCTTCCGGCGCGCTGCGATTCGGGAAATCGCCGAGCCGCTCGCGCGCCACCATCAGCTGCGTGACGATTTCCTCGGTGGTGAGGTTGCGCACCAGGCGCTGCGTGCCGGTATGGCAGAAGGTGCAGGTCAGTGTGCAGCCGACCTGGCTGGAGACGCAGAGCGTGCCGCGGTCGACCTCGGGGATGTAGACGCATTCGATCTCGGCGCCGCGATCGCGCGGACCAGTCGGCGCCATGCGCAGCAGCCATTTGCGGGTGCCATCGGTCGAGACCTGCTCGGCGGTGACCTCCGGCAGGTCGAGCGTGAAATGCTCGGCGAGCTGCGCCCGCAGACCCTTGCCGATCGTCGTCATCTCCGCGAAGTCGCGGACGCCATAATGGTAGATCCAGTTCCAGAGCTGGCCGACGCGCATGCGCCGCTCCTTCTCGGGAACGCCGATCTCGGCCAGCGCCTCAGCGAGGCCGGCGCGCGTGCGCCCGGCCAGTGACGGTCGCCGCATAACAGGTTCGGCCGCCGGGAGGGCGGCTTCAGCAACAGAGAGATTCATCGGAACTCGGCTCGCAACAGGCGATATCGCCCGGAATTCGCCGCCTCATAGCACGAGAGCGGCCCATCGCGAAATCGCCCTAGGCATCAGTCCGAAAAGTGGAATCCACTTTTCGGACAAATCCGATGCATCATCAAAGTGATAGATCGCCACTTCGCGCCCGAAAGGGCGCGCGGCGATCTATTTGCAGGCGTCCTCGGCCCGCTTGACGATCTGCGAGATGCCAGCGAGCGAATACTTGTCGCTGGTGGCATTGCCGCGCTTCGAGGTGCCCTTGATCTCCAGCCCAGCGCCCTTGCGCAGCGCATCGAGCATGCGGCCTTCCTCGGCCGGGTTCTTCAGCCAGACATTCTGGCCCTTGGCGACCAGCGCGAAGCGATCGCTGCCGATGATCGCCTGATGCTCGACGTCTTCCTTGAGGTCGAAATTCATCACCAAGCTGATCTCGTTGCGCACGCCCTCGCCCGGACGGCTAGAGATGAACAGCAGCCCCTCGACATCCTTGAGATTGGCGGGGATGCGGGTTTCGGCCTTGGACAGGGCGTAGCAGATCTTCGAGCGACCCTGCTGCGAGGAGAAGGCCTGCCATTTGCCGGCGGTTTCGAGCAGGAGCGCCTGGCCCTGCCCACCGGCCGCGGCGGGCTTCGCCGATGCTGGCTTGGCGGCTGGAGCGCGCTGGGCCAGCGCCGGAACGGCCGCAAAGGTCAGGACCGCCAGGCCGAGCAGGGCAGCGGCCTGGAGCGAACAGCGGGCGGAAGAGAGAGCCGGGATGCAAATCATGGATCGCCAGTAACCAACAAAAACCTTAACGCCGAATGGAGAATGCGCGGGATCAGCGATCCGGATTGACGCAACGCGACGGATAGGATGTCACGATCCTGGCGAAAATGCGAACGTCCGCTGC
This sequence comes from Bosea vestrisii, assembly GCF_030144325.1. Classification (NCBI taxonomy): domain Bacteria; kingdom Pseudomonadati; phylum Pseudomonadota; class Alphaproteobacteria; order Hyphomicrobiales; family Alloboseaceae; genus Allobosea; species Allobosea vestrisii. The sequence goes on from NZ_CP126307.1 coordinate 3,175,097, forward strand.
AGCTGCACCGGACGGGCGACGCCTTCTCCTTCAATAGTTTAGGAAGAGCTCCGAGCTGGTTCCGTTCGGCTTGCGCCTGTGTCAGCCTTGTGCAGATGCGAAGAGACCGGCCTGATGGGATGGAGGCTCGATGAAGGCGCTGTTGTGCGAGGCCCTCGGGCCGGCGGAAAATCTCGTGATCCGCGACCTGCCCGAGCCGAAGCCGGGACCCGGCGAGATCGCGATTCGGGTCAAAGCAGCGGCGCTCAACTTCTTCGATACGCTGGTGATCCAGGGTCGCTACCAGGTGAAGCCGCCACTGCCCTTCTCGCCCTCGGCCGAGTGCGCCGGGGTGGTCAGCGCCATCGGCGAAGGCGTTAAGGGATGGCGGGCCGGCGAACGCGTCGCTGCCTGGCTCGGCCATGGCGCGGCCCGCGAGACCGTCGTGGTCCCCGCTGACGCGGCCATTCGCATTCCCGACAAGCTCGACGACCATCAGGCCGCCGGCCTTTTCGTCACCTACGGCACGGCGATGCACGGGCTGATCCAGCGCGGCGAGGTTCGGCCAGGCGAGACGCTCGCCATCCTCGGCGCCGCCGGCGGCGCGGGCCTCGCCGCGGTCGAGATCAGCGCTCTGCTCGGCGCAAGGGTGATCGCCTGCGCCTCCTCACCGGAGAAGCTCGCGCTCGCTCGCGAGCATGGCGCACAGGAGGGACTGGACTACGCCGCCGACGATCTCCGGGCAGGCCTACGGCGTCTGGCGCCCGACGGGCTCGACGCGCTCTATGACACAGTCGGCGGCGAGCTCGCCGAGCCGGCACTGCGGTCAATGGCTTGGGGCGGGCGCTATCTCGTCGTCGGCTTTGCCGGCGGTGAGATCCCCAGAATCCCGCTCAATCTGCTGCTGCTGAAGGGCTGCGACCTGCGCGGCGTGTTCTGGGGCGATTTCGTCAGGCGCGATCCAGCCGGCCACCGCGCCAATATGGAGCGCCTGCTCGCCTGGGCCGCGGCCGGGAAGATCCGCGCCCATGTCCATGCCGCCTTCCCGCTCGAGCAGGCGGCCGAAGCGTTGGCGCTGATCGCCGGCCGCAAGGTCCAGGGCAAGGTCGTGCTGGTTCCCTGACCGATCAGAGATCGGTCAGCATCTCCTTGGCCTTGTCGCGATGCTGCTGGGTGATCGAGCCGGCGACGGCGGCCAGCGCCGCCGCGATCACCGCGGCATCGTCGGTGAAGCCGAGCAGCGGCATCACGTCGGGGATCGCATCGAGCGGCAGCACGAAATAGCCGAGCGCCGCCAGCAGCGTCAGCTTGACGCGCCGTGGTGTCGACGGGTCGCGCGTGCAGACCCAGGCTGCGAGCAGGTCTTCGGCGAAGGGGATGCGCTTGGCCACCCGCTTCAGTCGGCCGATGAACTCGGAGCCGAAACGTGCCTCGTCGCGCAAGCTCTTGCGGATTTCCGCCATCTCCTCGCGAGTGAAACTCTGTCCGAAACCGAAGCTGTCGCTCATCCATCCTCTCCCTTGGCAGGCCAGTTCTAGCCCGCCATCGACGCAAAATGTGGCCCCGCATGGAAGGCTGCACAAGGGATCGACTCAGAATCGCACGCCAAACACTCTTGGAGGCTGAGCATCAGGCCTCTAAAGCCCATTCAGCAATGTCAAAAGCTTGGGGAACGCCATGAAGCTCGACTCCTCCCTCGCGGCCATCGTCACCGGCGGCGCCTCTGGCCTTGGCGAGGGCACGGCGCGCATGCTCGCCAGCCATGGCGTCAAGGTTGCCCTGTTCGATCTCAACGCCGAGCGCGGCGAAGAGGTTGCCAGGGAGATCGGCGGACTGTTCTGCCCCTGCGACGTCACCAGCGAGCAATCGGTCGACGCAGCCCTGGTGAAGGCTCGCGCCGCCCATGGCATCGCCCGCATCGTCGTCAACTGCGCCGGCGTCGCGCCCGGCCGCCGCGTCGTCTCGAAGAAGCGCGACACCGGTGAACTCGTCGCCCATGACCTCGCCACCTTCGAGAAGGCGGTCGCGATCAATCTCACCGGCACCTTCCGCCTGATCGCCAAATCGGCGGTCGCGCTGGCCGCGCTCGAACCCGTCACCGAGGACGGCGGGCGCGGCGTCTTCGTCTGCACGGCTTCCGTCGCCGCCGAGGACGGCCAGATCGGCCAGGCCGCCTATGCCGCCTCCAAGGCCGGCGTCGTCGGCCTGACCCTGCCCGTCGCCCGCGATCTCGCAGGCGTCGGCATCCGCGTCGTCACCATCATGCCCGGCCTGTTCGAGACACCGATGTTCGCCGGCCTGCCCGATGAGGGCCCGCGCCTCGCTCGCCGTCTCGGTGCCGCATCCCTCGCGCCTCGGTCGGGCATCGGAATATGCCGCTCTGGTCGAGAGCATCGTCGAAAACGACATGCTGAACGGCACCGCGATCAGGCTCGACGGCGCGATCCGGCTCGCGCCGAAATAGCTTCGAAGGTTATTCGGCCGCTTCCGGTCGCTTGATCTCGTGCTTCAGGATCAGCGGGGTCTGGGCGAGGGCGAAGATCATGGTCAGCGGCATCACGCCCCAGACCTTGAAGGCGACCCAGAAATCCTGGGTCTGCGTCCGCCAGACCACCTCGTTCAGCGCGGCGAGCACGAAGAAGAACAGGCCCCAGCGCAAGGTCAGCTTGCGCCAGCCCTCCTCATCGAGCTGCAGCACGCTGTCGAGCACCAGTGCCAGCAGAGAGCGGCCGAAATAGAGCCCGCCGAGCAGCACGCAGCCGAACAGCGTGTTCACTATGGTTGGCTTGACCTTGATAAAGAAGGCATCGTCGAGCGCGAGCGTCAGTCCGCCGAAGGCCGTCACCACCACAGCGTTGACGATCGCCATGCGTGGCAGGTGGTTCATCAGGATCTTCGACAGCAGCAGCGAAAGCAGCGAGGCCGCGATGAAGATGCCGGTGGCGACGAAGATGCGCCGGTCCTCGGCCACGCCGAACCAGCGATCGCCATAGGAATTGGCAAAGAAGAAGATCGCCAGCGGCCCGAATTCGAGCGCGAGCTTGAGCACCGGATTGATCGGCTTTGCCGCCCCCGTCGTGCTCGTCGCCGTTTCGCTCATGCCGCTTCTCCCAATCCTGCCACAGCGCGGGCGAAATCACGCGCCGAGAACGGTTCGAGGTCGTCGACGCTCTCGCCGACGCCGATGAAATGCACGGGCAGGCCGAACTGCGCCGCCAGTGCCACGAGGATGCCGCCACGCGCCGTGCCGTCGAGCTTGGTCATCACCAGCCCGGTGACACCGGCGGTCTCGCGGAAGGCCTCGACCTGGCTGACCGCGTTCTGGCCGACGGTGGCGTCGAGCACGAGCAGGGCTGCGTGCGGCGTTTCTGCATCGAGCTTGCGGATCACCCGCACCACCTTGGCCAATTCGTCCATCAGACCCGTCTTGTTCTGCAGCCGTCCGGCCGTGTCGATCAGCAGCACATCGGTGCCGTTGGCCCTGGCCTTCTGCAACGCCTCGAAAGCGAGCCCGGCCGCATCTGCCCCCTGCTGGCCGGAGACCACCTCGGCACCCGTCCGTTCGCCCCATACCTTGAGCTGCTCGATCGCCGCAGCGCGGAAGGTATCGCCCGCCGCCAGCATCACCGACTTGCCCTCGGCCCGAAACTTGGCCGCGAGCTTGCCGATCGTCGTTGTCTTGCCCGAGCCATTGACCCCTACCATCAGGATCACGAACGGCTTTTTTGGTGGCGTCGATCGCCAGCGGCGTGGCGACTGGCGTCAGGATCGCCTCGACCTCGCGCGCCAGGATCGCCTTCACCTCTTCGGGCTCGATCTGCTTGTCATAGCGACCTTCGCCCACCGCCTTCGCGATCCGGGCCGAGGTCGCGAGGCCGAGATCGGCCTGGATCAGGATGTCCTCGAGGTCTTCAAGCGTCGCCGCATCGAGCTTGCGCTTGGTGAAGAGGTCGCTGATGCCGGTCGTCAGTGCGGACGAGGTGCGCGACAGTCCGTCCCGCAGCCGGCGCCACCAGCTGCGCTTGGGCTGTACCGGTGCCGGCTCCGACGCCACGATCGGCAGGGGCGCGTCCTCGCCGAGCAGGATCTCGGGCGCGACTGCCGTCTCGGGTTCGGCTTCGGACGCCGTCTCTACCACCGGCTCGACCGGCTCGGGAGCAGGAGCGGGCGCCGGTTCCGGCAGCGGCGTCTCCGCCGGCTGATCCAGCCCGAACAGCTTCGAGAAGAAGCCGCGTTTCTTCGGTTCGGTCTCGCTCATCGCCCGTCCTGCCGCGATGCGCGGCAACGCTTCAGGTTGCATGGCCTCGCGGCCTTGTTTAGCGCAATGCCATGACCACGCCCGAGCGACCAGCCTTTTCGCAGGACGACCTGCCCTTCGCGCTGCTACATCGCGACGCGATGATGCTCGTCATCGACAAGCCGGCGGGACTTCCGGTGCATCGCGGCCCGGCGGCGAAGGGCCGCATCATCCCGGTGCTGACCGATTATCTCGACGCCTTGCGTTTCGGTCTGCCGCGACGGCCGGAGGCCGCGCATCGTCTCGACAAGGACACGTCGGGCTGCCTCGTGCTCGGCCGTCACCCGCGCGCCATGGCGCAGCTCAACCAGCTCTTCCGCGACGGCCGCATCGAAAAGACCTACTGGGCGGTGGTGGAAGGCGATCCCGCCGAGGACGAGGGCCTGATCGATCTGCCGCTGGGCAAACGTGCGCCGGACCGCGGCTGGTGGATGAAGCCGGATCCGGCCGGCCTGCCCTCGCAGACGCGCTACCGCGTACTCGGTCGCGGCCGTTTCAATGACAAGGCTGCCGCCTGGCTGGCGCTCGAGCCGTTGACCGGTCGCACGCACCAATTGCGCGTGCACTGCGCCGCCAGCTTCGGGCCGATCCACGGTGACGAAATCTACGGCACGGCGCCGCGCGACACCGGGCCGGGGCTGCACCTGCATGCGCGGAGTGTCTCGATTCCGCTCAACCCGAAGCGCGAGCCGATACAGGCCAACGCCCCGCCGCCACAGCATATGCACGCGGCGCTCGCGGCCTGCGGCTGGCCCGGCGGCGATAAGCTTTCCTAAACCCTAACGCCGCGACGGCTTGCGACAAGACCTCGTCAACCATTCCCTAAGGCGTTCCTGCTATCCCCGGTTGCAGAGACTGCGGGGCCTTTCATGCTGGACAAGGTGGCGAGAACGGGGGAAGCGCGCGATGCGCTCCTGACCTTCGCGCAGGCGCACGCCGACATCGCCGCCGAACCCCAGACGAATGCTGCACTCGCCACACTGCTGAATTGGGTCGAGAGCTATCTGATGCGCGAGCATCTCGATCTCGGCCGCACCGGCGCTGTCTGTCCCTTCACCCGCCAGGCCGCCCGTATCGATACGGCGCGCGTCGCGATCTGCACCGCCGGCCAGGAGGAGGAGGAGCGGGCCTTCACGCTGATCCGCAGCTGTTTCGGCGCGCTCGACGCCATTCCCTGCAAACCGGGCATGGCGCATTTTCGCACTGTCATCGTTGGCTTTCCCGGTTGTGCCGACGAGCGCGGCGTCGACATGCTGCAGCGTGTCCAGAAGCGGCACAAAGTCTACTCGCTGGCCCGTGGCCGCATGATCGGGCTGATGCACGAAACCTCGGAGGCGCCGGGGTTGTGGAACCGCGACTTCCGTCCCCTGCGGGCGCCGCTGCCGGTCCTCGCCATCCGCCATATGGTCGAGCATGACGCGCCCTTCGCTGCCCGTCATCCGCTCCTGCTCGTGCCCTATCTCGCGAAGTTCCGCCTGGCGGGTACGAAGCGCCTGATCGACCATCTCCGCGGACAGGGCTGAGCATGCGCGCCAGACTCGCGTATGCGGCCGCCGAAGGATTGCCCTCGCCTGATGGTAGGGCAGGCGCCGGCTTTAGCGTCGAGATCCTGACCGGGCTTGACGCCTTCCTGGCCCTGAAGCCGGAATGGGACGCACTCTTCGCCCGCGCCGGCCTGCCGCATCAGCTTTTTCAACGTCATGCCTTCCTGCGGCATTGGTGCGACCACTATCTGGTATCCGACAGCCGGCTCTGCCTTGTCGTTGGTCGCGCGGCCGGGCGCCTGGTCATGCTCTGGCCGTTGGAGCGCCGGCACCGCCTTGGCCTGGACCTGGTGCGCCTGCTGGGAGCGCCGGTCGCGCAGTTCGGCGATGTCCTCATCGAGCCCGGTCCGCAGCGCGAAGTCTGGCTGGAGCGTGGCTGGGAGGCGCTGCGTCGGCGCGGTGTCGATCTGGTCGAGCTGCGCCTCGTGCGGGACGACGGGGCGCTCGGCCATTGCAACAGGCTCGCCGTGGCTACTCCGGTGGTAAGCCAGGAGGCGCCGTTCACTGATCTGGCCTTGCGCGTGGCACCGGACGGGCCGAGCCTCGCCTATCCCGCGCGCGACCGGTCCAGCTACCGTCGTCGCCTGCGTCGCCTCACAGAGCGCGGTGAGATCGCCTTCAGCAGCATCGGGCCAGGCGAAGAGGCGCGCGCTTTGGCCGAGCAGGCCGTCGCGATGAAACGGGCATCGCTCGTCCAGCACGGCGTCATCGCGCCTGCGGTTGCGGATCCGCGTTTCGGTCGCTTCTTCGGCGAGCTCGCTGCCGACCTGGATGACGAGGCGGGCCTACGCCTCTCCGTCGTCAGCTGCGATGGGCGTCCGATCGGGATCGACCTGTCATTCGACTGCAAAGGCCGCAGCTTCGGTCACGTCATTGCCAGCGATCCGGGGTTTGAGCGGGAGGGGCTGGGCCGCGTTCTGGTTCACCACGCCTTTGCCGGTGCCAGGGCACGCGGCAGCTCGATCTTCGACCTGCTGGCGCCTGCCGATCCCTACAAGCACGAGCATGCCGACGGGGCCGTACCGGTGCGCGATTTCACGGTGCCGCTGAGCTGGCGCGGACAGCTCGCCTGCGATTTCGCCCTGCCGCATCTGCGCCCGACGCTGAAGGCGATCGCAAAGCGACTGCCGGCCGGCTGGGTTAGGCGCTTCGTTGGTCCAGGCTAGCTCGCCATCGCGTCCATCCCGCGCGCCAACCTGACGTCAAGCTCGGTCAGGCCGCCGGCATCATGCGTCGATAGCGTCACCTCGACTGTCTTGTAGACATTCGACCATTCCGGGTGATGGTCGAGCTTTTCAGCGAGTAGCGCCACCCGGCTCATCCAGCCGAAAGCCTCGTTGAAGTCGCGGAAGACGAAGCGCTTGCTCATCGCCTCGCGGCCTTCGACCAGCGTCCACCCGGTCAAGATCGACAACGCCTCCTTGCGGGCCTCGGGGCTCAGGCGCTTTGGACGATCATGTCCCATTGTCACCTCCGCTGCGACATCGCGCCGAGTGGGCGATTCGGATAGTGCAACCCCAGCGGATAGGCAGCCTCCAGCACATAGGGGCCGCCGCCGATCGAATCACGCGAGGACATCAGCGCTAACCGACGTGCCGTGAAGCTGATCGGGCGCACGATCGGATTCGTGGCGAGATAGTGCGCGACATCGGCCGGCGAGGCATCACGCAGCCGCGCCAGCGTCACATGCGGCGTGAACTTGCGCGATTCGGCCGGCATTCCGAGCCGGCGCATCAAGCGCTCCAGCTCGGCCTGCAGCTCGTTCAGCTTTGGAGAGGGCTGAACCCGCGCGAAGACGGCGCGCGGCCGGTCGCCACCGAAACTGCCGAGCTGATCGAGCGTGATCACCAGCGGCTCGCTGCCGACATCGTTCAGAAAGCTGTCGACGTCATGGGCCGTGCGCCGGTCGACATCGCCGAGGAAACGCAAGGTGATGTGATAGTCGGCGGGCTCGATCCAGCGGGCGCCGACCAATCCGCCGCGATGCAGCGTCAGGCTCGAGGCGACCTCAGCGGGAACTTCCAGGGCGGTGAATAGCCGGGGCATGGCGAATCAGTGCCAAGCATTTGTGACTCTAGCGAGACGGCAGCCTCGCACCCTGCGCCGCTGCCGACAAGCCGGCTCTGCTTCCCGCTCATGGGCAGGGATTGCCGACGCGCTGGTGGATCGCGTCGATCTTCGCCTCGAGCTCGGGCGAGATCGCGACCGAAGCAGACCCGATCGCTGTCCTGAGATGCGCCATGCTGGTCGCCCCGATGATGTTCGAGATGACGAAGCCGCGCGAGGTGACGAAGGCCTGTGCCATCTGCACGGGATCGAGCCCGGCCTCTTCGGCGAGCGCAATATAGGCCTTGATCGCCAATTCCGCGCCCGGCATCTGATAGCGCTGGCCGCGGTCGAACAGTGTCGTGCGCGCGCCGGCCGGCCGGGCACCGTCGAGATACTTGCCGGAGAGATAGCCCTGGGCCAGCGGCGAATAGGCCAGCAGCCCGACCTGCTCGCGCATGGCGATCTCGGCCAGCGCCGTCTCGAAGGTCCGGTTCAGCAGGTTGTAGGCGTTCTGGATCGACTGCACGCGCGGGCGATCATTGCCTTTCGCCTCGGCAAGGAAGTTCATCGTGCCCCAGGCACTCTCGTTCGACAGGCCGAGATGGCGGATCTTGCCGGCCTTGACGATGTCCGCGAAGGCGTCGAGCTGCTCGGCGATCGGCGTCTCGTCCTCGGCCTGCGTGAAGGCCGCCTGGTTGAAGCGCGTCGGATTCGAGCCCCAGGCCATCGGCCGGTCGGGAAAATGGATCTGGTAGAGGTCGATATAGTCGGTCTGCAGCCGCTTCAGGCTCTTGTCGACGGCTTCTTCGATCTGCTTGCGGTTGACGCGGGTCGGGCCCTTGTCGTCGCGGAACCAGTCATTGGCCGAGCGGCCGACCACCTTGGAAGCGAGGATCACCTTGTCGCGATTGCCGCGCGCCTTGAACCAGGAGCCGATGATCCGCTCGGTCGAGCCTTGCGTCTCCGCCTTCGGCGGAATCGCGTAGAGCTCGGCCGTGTCGAAGAAGTTCACGCCCTGGTCGAGCGCGTAATCCATCTGCTCGTGGCCCTCGGCCTCGGTGTTCTGCTGGCCCCAGGTCATCGTACCCAGGCAGATCGCCGAGACCTTCAGGTCGGTGCGGCCGAGACGGCGGTATTCCATGGCGAAAGGCTCCGATGGCGGACGCACCGGGACGCGCCGCGCATGACTGAGGTGATGGCAGGATACGACCGTGCTCAGGAACGCGGGCGCAGGGAGGACAGGAACCGCTCCACCGTCGGCAGGATGCGCTGTGCGATGACGCGCACGCCTTCAGCCTTCGGATGCAGCATGTCGGGCTGGTTCAATACCCGGTCCCCGGCGATCCCGTCCAGAAAGAAGGGATAGAGGACGAGACCGTGTTTCTCGGCCAGCTTCGGATAGATCGCATCGAAGCGGGCGACATAGTCCGGGCCGTTGCTGCGCGGCGCGTACATGCCGGCGAGCAGGACCGAAATGCCGCGCGCCTTCAGCCCGGTCACGATTGCGTCAAGCGACCTCTCGGTCAGCGCCGGATCGATGCCGCGCAGGGCGTCATTGGCGCCGAGCTCGAGGATGACGCCGTCGGTCCCGTCAGGCACCGACCAGGCGAGGCGCTCGAGCCCGCCCTGCGAGGTGTCGCCGGAGACGCCGGCATTGGCGATCTCGACCGAAATCCCCTTGTCGCGCAGCATCTTCTCCAACACCGTCGGAAAGGCGGCGCTGCCCGGCAGGTTGTAGCCGGCGGTCAGACTGTCGCCGAACGCGACCAGCTTGAGAGGCTTGGTCTGGGCAAAGGTCGGATTGCTCATCAAAAAAGAACCCAGGCTGGCGAAGACGAGCAGCATCGCTGCCCAAATGCGCGGCGACAGCTGGATTCGGGCAGCTAAGCGCCCATATCGGGTGGCGGCGCGACGCATGGCGGTTCTGATCCCTTCGGCTCGGAATGAAAGTCGAAGCCGCGGCATCGGATGGGATGAAAGCGGAAACATGGCGGTGAGCGAGACAACCCCAACGATCGAACTCAGCGACGTCGAGCTTAGTCTGGGGCGCGGCGCCGCCCGCGTCCATATCCTCAAAGGCGTCTCGCTGACCATCCCGCAAGGGCAGGCGACCGGCCTCGTCGGTCCCTCCGGCTCCGGCAAATCGACGCTGCTGATGACGATGGCCGGGTTGGAGCGCCCCGATTCCGGACTGGTGAAGGTCGCCGGCCAGGATCTTGGCGTGCTCGGCGAGGACGCGCTCGCCATCTTCCGCGGCCGCCATATCGGCATCGTCTTCCAGTCCTTCCACCTCGTGCCGACCATGACGGCGCGCGAGAATGTCGCGCTGCCGCTGGAATTGGCTGGTGCGGATGACGCCTTCGAGCGTGCAGCCGCCGAACTGCGCAATGTCGGCCTGGGCGAGCGCATGGACCATTACCCGGCCCAGCTCTCCGGCGGCGAGCAGCAGCGCGTCGCCATCGCCCGCGCCGTCGCACCCGACCCGGCGATCCTCGTCGCCGACGAGCCGACCGGCAATCTCGACGAGAGCACCGGCCGCTCGATCGTCGACCTGATCTTCGCGCTCCGGCGCGAGCGCGGTGCCACGCTGGTGCTCGTCACCCACGATCTCTCGCTGGCGGCGAACTGCGACCGCACCGTGCGTCTGCGGGCCGGCCGCATCGAGACCGAGGCCGGAACTGAGGCGCTGGCGATCTGACATGCACGCTCCCGTCAAACCGTCGGTGACGCCTTCTCCGAAACGCGGGCCCGTCGGCCTGAAGCTCGCTTTGCGCCTCGCCTGGCGCGATCTGCGCGGCGGCCTGCGCGGCTTCGGTGTCTTCGTCGCCTGTCTCGCCCTTGGCGTGATGGCGATCGCCGCGGTGTCCTCGGCCTCGCGCGGTCTCAGCGAGGGTCTCGGCCGCGAGGGTCGGCGCATTCTCGGTGGCGATGCCGCCTTCAGCCTGATCCATCGCGAGCCGACGGCAGAGGAGCATGCCTTCCTCGCCCGCCATGGCAACGTCTCGACCATCGCGACCCTGCGCAGCATGGCCAATGCCGGCGAGAAGGGCGCCGCCCTGGTCGAGCTCAAGGCCGTCGACGGCTCTTATCCGAGCATCGGCGAACTGCGCACCGAGCCGGCCCAGCCGGCCGCCGACCTGCTCGCATTGCGTGACGGTGCCTATGGCGGCATCGCCGATCCCGTTCTGCTCGGCCGGCTCGATCTCAAGCCCGGCGACACCGTGCTGATCGGCTCCGCCCGGGTGCAATTGCGCGCCGGCCTCGTCTCCGAGCCCGACAAGATCGCAGCCGGCGTCGGCTTCGGCCCGCGCCTGATCGTCTCGCAGGACGCTCTTCGCGCCTCCGAGCTGCTCCAGCCCGGCAGCCTGGTGCGCTGGACGGCTCGCGTGGTCCTGCCGGCCGGAGCGAACACCGACGCCGCCCTCGATGCGCTGCTGGCCAATGCCACGCGCGAACAGCCGAATGCGGGCTGGGAAGTCCGCTCGCGCGCCAATGCGGCGCCGAACTTCCAGCGCAATATCGAGCGCTTCACTCAGTTCTTGACGCTCGTCGGCCTGACCGCGCTTCTGGTCGGCGGCGTCGGCGTCGCCAATGCGGCCCGCCGTTTCGTCGAAGCCAAACGGCTCGATTTCGCGACGTTGAAGGCGATCGGCGCCACCGGCGGCCGGGTCGTCGCCATCCATCTGATCGAAGTCATGCTGGTCGCCGGTTTCGGCATCGCGATCGGGCTCGCGCTCGGCGCGGCGGCACCCTTTGCGCTGGGCTATGCGCTCGCCGACATCCTGCCTTTGCCATTCGAGCCGACGCTCGCCCCGGCCGAACTCGCCATCGCCGCGCTCTACGGCCTGCTGACAGCGCTGGTCTTCGCCATCATCCCGCTCGGCCGCGCTCATGACGTGCCGGTCTCGGCTCTGTTCCGCGACCAGATCGAGCCTGACCGGCGCCAGCCGCGCTGGATTTACAGGGCGATCTTCCTGGCTGCGCTCGCCGGCCTTGTCGGCGTCGCGCTTGCCTTCGCCTATGACCGGCGCATCGCGCTGATCTATATCGGCGCCGCCGGCGCCGTCTTCCTGCTACTGCGCCTGGTGGCCTCGGGACTGATGGCGCTGGCCCGCCGGGCCGGGCGCCCGCGCCAGCCGACGCTGCGCATGGCCCTCGCCAACACCTATCGCCCGGGCGCGCTGACATCGTCGCTGGTGCTCTCGCTGGGCCTGGGCGTCGCCTTGCTCTCGACCCTCGCCTTCATCGACGTCAGCCTGAGGCGGCAACTGACCCAGTCGCTGCCGCAGAAGGCGCCGAGCTTCTTCTTCCTCGACATCCCCAACGCCCAGGCCGCCGAGTTCGACCGCTTCCTCAGCGAGCAGCGCCCCGGCGCGCATGTCGAGCGCGTTCCGATGATGCGTGGGCGCATCGTCAGCGTGAACGACGTCCCGGCCGAACAGATCAAGGCGAGCGAGCAGATGGCCTGGGTGCTCGAAGGCGATCGCGGCATCACCTATTCCGCTGGTATGCCCGAGGCCTCCAGGCTCGCCTCGGGCGAGTGGTGGCCGGCGGATTATCGCGGCGAGCCGCTGGTCTCCTTCGATGCCCGCGCCGTCGAGGGGTTGGGGCTGAAGCTCGGCGACAAGCTCACCGTCAACGTGCTCGGCCGCAACATCACCGCGCGCATCGCCAATTTCCGCGACATCGAATGGCGCTCGCTCGGCATCAACTTCGTCATGGTGTTCTCGCCGAACACCTTCGCAGGTGCGCCGCACACCAACCTCGCCACCGTGACCGACAACGGCGCGGCGCCTACGACCAGCGACGCTGCCCTGATGCGCCAGCTCGCGGTTTCCTTCCCGGCAGTGACGGCGGTCCGGGTCAAGGACGCGCTCGAAGCGGTCAACACCATTGTCGGCCAGCTTGCCGGCGCGATTCGCGGCGCCTCGGGCCTCGCCATCAGCGCCAGCCTGCTGGTTCTCGCTGGCGCGCTGGCCGCCGGGCAGAGGGCGCGGCTCTATGACGCGATGATCCTGAAGACGCTGGGCGCCACTCGCCGCTTCATACTTTCGTCGTACGTCCTCGAATACGCAGGCATCGGCGTCGTTTCAGCCCTGTTCGGGCTCCTGGCAGGTGCCGCAGCCGGCTGGGGCGTCGTCACGCAAGTGATGAAGATAGATTTCGTTCCCGATCCAACGGGCGCTATTATCGCCGCGACTGCGGCCGTCGTGGTCACCGTCGTGTTCGGATTGGTCGGAACCCTGCAGATACTATCGAAAGCGCCGGCTTCTCATCTGAGGAATTTATGAGTTCTGACTCACCGCTGTCAGGCATAAACATGAACTGACGGTAATGTTGCATGGCTCGGCAAGCGAATTTCTATGCCGGTGACGCCGCTAACCATGCTGGCCCCTTGTAAGACCGCTCGTTCCCCCTCATATTTCGCACTGTCGCCACGATGGTGCGCGACGGTGGGCGTCGCAAGGGCGATGTCCGCCCGGCAAGGTTTCAAGGGGAATTCTCTCCATGAGCGATTTCGACCGCAACGCTCAAGTCTGGGGTGCCGGCCGCGCACAGCAGACCAGCGCTGCTGAGCTGGACCAGGGCCTGCGCTCGTTCATGCTCGGCGTCTACAACAACATGACGATCGGCCTGGCCATCACCGGCCTGATGGCGATCGGCATCTCGATGCTGGCGATTGCCGGCTACTCGCCCTCGGGCAAGGTCACCGCGCTGACGCCGCTTGGCCAGGCGCTCTACCTTAGCCCACTGAAGTGGGTGGTGATGCTGGCTCCGCTGGCCTTCATCTTCTTCTTCTCGTTCAAGGCCGAGAGCATGAGCTCGTCGACGGCCCGCGCCATGTTCTTCGCCTTCGCGGCGGTGATGGGCGTCTCGCTGTCCTCGATCTTCGTCGTCTTCACCGGTGAATCGATCGCCAAGGTGTTCTTCATCACGGCGGCCTCCTTCGCTGGCCTCAGCCTGTTCGGCTACACCACGAAGAAGTCGCTGTCGGGCATCGGCTCTTTCCTGATCATGGGCCTGATTGGCCTCGTGATCGCCTCGGTCGTCAACATCTTCCTGGCCTCGAGCGCTCTGTCCTTCGCCATCTCGGTGATCGGCGTGCTGGTCTTCGCTGGCCTGACCGCCTGGGATACGCAGCGCCTGAAGGAAATGTATCTGTACTCGGACATGGACTCCGAGTCGGCCGCGAAGCTCTCGGTGAACGGCGCCCTGTCGCTCTACCTGAACTTCGTCAACATGTTCCAGATGCTGCTCTCGCTCTTCGGCTCCAAGCAGGAGTGATAGGGCGGAAGCCTGAAAACCCGAAGCCCCGGCCGCAAGGCCGGGGCTTTTTTTTGCGCTTACCTCGTCGTGGGAAAGCGCGAGATCAGCTCACCACGCTCAAACGCTTGTCGAGCACCTTGAGCACCCGGCCGAGCTCAGCTCCGCGCTTCAGGATCAGCCCGGTCGCGGTCACCACCGAATAGGTACCCTGTCGCCTCGCCAGCGACGGGTCCTTGACGATCCGGTAGAGCGGCACCTCGGCTGCGCGGCGAAAAACCGAGAACTGCGCCTTGTTGCGCAGGAAATCGATGGCGTAGTCGCGCCACTCGCCGGCCGCGACCATCCGGCCATAAAGGTTGAGCAGTTCGTTTAGCTCACGGCGGTCGAAGGTGACGGAACAGGGCGCGGCAGCGGCCGGAAAGGCGACGACCGCACCCGCTCGCTGCGCTGGCGGAGTTTCGCTTTCGCTCATCGCTCCTCCTCTTCATACCTGCCGTTGTCCAGCAAGGGATGATGCGCCTGCCCCCCAGCGCTGGCAAGACAGCTTGATGACCGCGCCTACACCTTCATCGCAATTGCCATGATTTCGCCGCGCTTGCGCCAAGCGAGCGCCCCGTTGCGGCATTCAACTCCGATTCGTTGCCTAGACGGCCCGACCTGTCCGGCTCTGGACACGTCAGCCCCCCAGCCCCTCCGGCGCTGCGGCGGGTCGGGCCACTTGGTCTAGGCCAACTCACGGCTGGCGGCTTCCGCCGGCCGTTTTTCTTTTGGTCGCCGCTTATCGAGACGCGCTGTGATATTCGGGATTGGGTCGCATATCGACCGCCGAGGCGATCCGGTTCGACATGTTGAAGAAGGCGGCGACCGCCCCAATATCCCAGATGTCGCGCTCGCCGAAGCCGGCCTTGCGCAGGGCTTCCCGGTCTTCCTCCTCGATCTCGTGCGGTGTCTCGGTCAGCTTCACCGAGAAATCGAGCATGGCGCGATGGCGCGGCGAAAGCTGCGCTGCGCGATAGTTCATCACCATCATCTCGCCGAGGACCGAATCACCGGAGAGCTGCCGCACCGCCTGGCCATGCGCCGTGAGGCAGTAATAGCAGCGGTTCACGCTGGAGACCGCGACCGCGATCATCTCGCGTTCGAGCTTCGACAGGCCGGACGGCGCCAGCATCAGGTCATTGTAGAAGGTGGCGAAGGCCTGGAGCTTGGCGTCATCATGCGCATAGGCCAGCAGAACGTTCGGGACATAGCCGAGCTTCTCCTCGCATTTGGCGAAATAGGCCTGCATCTCCTGCGACAGCTCGGCCTGCGGCAGCGCGAGCGCCATCACGGCCGGCGGCGCGTCCTGCTTCGCAGGAACTTCGCCCACCATCGCTTTGTCATGCTTCTTCGTCATCTCTGCACTCCTCGCGCTGCTATCGGCGCAGATCGGCCTGTGCTGCCGCGGCTGCGTCATATTGGTGCAATCTGGCCGTCGCGATACGACGAAAGTTGCGGCCGCCGGTGAGCTATGTCATCGCTGCGGCAAAATAGCAGGGGGAAGACGACTATGGCCAAGCGGGAAGCGAATGCCACGGCTGCAGCCGTGATCGCAATCGAGTCCGCCGCTCGCGAGCTCGGCTCGGCGATGCCAGCGGAATTCCCCAAGCTGCTCTATGGCCGAACCGTCGCCGAGGATCTCGTCGCTCTGCCGCCGGACCTGCTCGCCCGCGCCGCCGACGCCGCCTACGCCCATCTGAGCTCCCGACGCAAGCCGGGCGAGCCCAATCTGCGTTTCCGCGACGAGGCGGTGAAGGAGGATGGGCGCGAGCGCCAGATCACGATCCTCGAGGTCGTCAACGACAACAAGCCGTTCCTGCTCGATTCCACCCTCGCCGAACTGGCCGAGCAGGGCTACGAGCCACGTCTCGTCGCCCATCCCATCCTCGCCGTGGTGCGCAAGGACGACGGCACCTTCCAGTCGCTCGCCGGCGAGGCCTCGGGCCGCGCCGTCGAGGGCACGCGCCGCGAGAGCCTGATCCATATTCATCTCGACCGGATCGACACGGCCGAGGCGCGCGAGCGGCTCGCCACCGGGCTTGCGCGCGTCTATGTCGATGTCGGGCTCGCCGTCGACGACTGGGCCGCGATGCGCGGCCGCATCACCGAGGTGATCCAGTCCTACCGCGCCAATCCGCCGCCGCTGCCGGAGGACGAGGTCACCGAGGCGCTGAACTTCCTCGAATGGATCGCCAGCGACAATTTCACCTTGCTCGGCGTGCGCGCCTATCGCTTCGCCGGCGGCGACACCGCCGCCGATCCGGTCGATTCCTCCGGCCTCGGCATCCTGCGCGACCCAGATGTGCGGGTGCTGCGCAAGAATCGCGAGCTTGTGGTGATGACGCCGGAGATTCGCGCCTTCCTGGCCAAGCCCCAGGCGCTGATCATCACCAAGGCCAACGTCAAGAGCCGCGTCCACCGCCGGGTCCATCTCGACTATGTCGGGATCAAGCTCTTCACCCCCGATGGCCGGCTCGACGGCGAACTGCGCATCGTCGGCCTTCTGACCTCGAACGCTTATACCGGCACCGCCCGCTCCATTCCCTATCTGCGTCTCAAGGTGGCGCGCGTGCTGAAAAGCACCGGATTCGATCCGTCGAGCTATTCCGGCCGCGCGCTCTACAACGTGCTCGACGCCTTCCCGCGCGACGAGCTCTTCCAGATCGACATCGAGACGCTCGAGCGCTTCGCCCTCGACATCATGCAATTGACCGAGCGGCCACGCATCCGCGCGCTCGCCCGCGCCGACGAGTTCGACCGTTTCGTCTCGGCGCTCGTCTTCATCCCGAAGGATCGCTACGACACCACGGTGCGCCGCCGCGTCGGTGACTTCCTCGCCCGTATCTACCAGGGCCGCGTTTCGGCCGCCTATCCGGCCTATCCGGAAGGTCCGCTCGCCCGCACGCACTACATCATCGGCCGCGACGAGGGCCGCACCCCCAGGATCGAGCGCGCGACGCTGGAAGCCGGCATCACTGCAATCGTGCGGACCTGGGGCGACAGCCTTAAGGATGCGCTCGACATGCAGAAGGCCGGTCCAGCGGCTCGGGCCCTGGCCGAGCGCTATGCCGAGGCCTTCGGCGCCGCCTATCGCGAGCGCTACGCCGCCGAGGACGCGCTGATCGACATCGACATGCTGCAGAAGCTATCGGAGGAGCGGCCGCGGGCGGTCAATCTCTATCGGCGCGAGGGCGACGGCCCGACCTATGCCAATCTCAAGCTGTTCTCGCGCGGCGCCCCGATCTCGCTGTCGGAGCGCGTGCCGATGCTGGAGAACATGGGCTTCCGCGTCGTCAACGAGCGCACCTTCAACATCACGCCGCAGCCGAACGGTGGCGGCAGTCCCGACATGCGCGTCTGGCTGCATGACATGGCGCTGGAGCGCGCCGGCGGCGGCGAGATCGACATTGAGCACCTCGATCCGACGATCGAATCGGCGCTGATGGCGCAGTTCCGCGGCCTCACCGAATCCGACCGCTTCGACCAGCTCGTCCTCGCCGCGGGCCTCGCCTGGCGGGAAGCTGCACTGCTGCGGGCGCTCGGCCGCTATCTGCGCCAGGTCGGCGCGCCCTATGCGCAGGACTATATCGCCGACGCACTGACCCGCCATGCCGGCATCGCTACAGGACTGGTCAAGCTCTTCATCGCCAAGTTCGACCCGCGCTTGTCCGAGAAGAAGCGGACCGAGCAGGTGAAAGCCGAGCGCGAGCGGATCGAAGCCGCGCTCGCCGACGTCACTAGCCTCGACGAGGACCGCATCCTGCGGCGCTTCGTCAATCTGATCGACGCAGGCCAGCGTACCAACTTCTTCCAGATCGGCCCCGACGGGCATCCGCGCAGCACGATCTCGTTCAAGTTCGCCTCCGGCCAGGTCGAGGGCATGCCGCTGCCGCGCCCGCTCTACGAGATCTTCGTCTACTCGCCACGGGTCGAGGGCGTGCACATGCGCTTCGGCAAGGTCGCGCGCGGCGGCCTGCGCTGGTCGGACCGGTCGCAGGATTTCCGCACCGAGGTGCTCGGGCTGGTCAAGGCGCAGCAGGTCAAGAACGCCGTCATCGTCCCGGTCGGCGCCAAGGGCGGCTTCGTGCCCAAGCATTTGCCGCCGGCGAGCGACCGCCAGGCCTGGCTCACCGAGGGCACCGAGAGTTACCGCATCTTCGTGCGCACCTTGCTCGAACTCACCGACAATCTCGACGGCGAGACGGTCGTGCCGCCGCCGGACACCGTCCGCCATGACGGCGACGACCCTTACCTCGTCGTCGCCGCCGACAAGGGCACCGCGACCTTCTCCGACACCGCCAATGCGCTCTCGGCCGAGAAGCATCACTGGCTCGGCGATGCTTTCGCCTCGGGCGGCTCGCAGGGCTACGACCACAAGGGCATGGGCATCACCGCCCGCGGCGCCTGGGAGGCGGTGAAGCGCCATTTCCGCGAGATCGACGTCGACATCCAGACGACGCCCTTCACCGTCGCCGGCGTCGGCGACATGTCCGGCGACGTCTTCGGCAACGGCATGCTGCTCTCGCCGGCGATCAAGCTCCTCGCCGCCTTCGACCACCGCGACATCTTCCTCGACCCCGATCCCGACATGGCCAAGAGCCTGGCCGAGCGCCAGCGCATCTTCGCCCTGCCGCGCTCGTCCTGGGCCGACTATGACAAGTCGCTGATCTCCAAGGGCGGCGGCATTTTCTCGCGCCAGGCCAAGAGCATCGCGCTCTCGGCCGAGGTGCGACAGGCGCTCGACTTCGACAAGGCGCAGGTCACGCCGGCCGAATTGATGACGGCGATCCTGAAGGCGCCCGTCGATCTGCTCTGGTTCGGCGGCATCGGCACCTATATCCGCGCTGGCGACGAGAGCGACGCCCAGGTCGGCGATCGCGCCAATGACGCGATCCGCGTCTCCGGCGCCGATCTGCGCGCCAAGGTGATCGGCGAGGGCGCCAATCTCGGCGCGACCCAGCGCGGCCGTATCGAGGCGGCGCGCCAGGGCGTGCGCCTCAACACCGACGCAATCGACAATTCCGCCGGCGTCAACACCTCCGACGTCGAGGTCAACATCAAGATCGCACTCGCCGATCCCGTCCGCGACGGCCGCCTGCCCGAGAAGAAGCGCAACGCACTGCTGGCGCAGATGACCGACGAGGTCGGCCTGCTCGTCCTGCGCAACAACTATCTGCAGAGCCTGGCGCTCTCGCTGACGGAGGCGCAGGGCATCCAGGCGACGCCGCATCTGCGTCGGCTGATGGTGCAGCTCGAAGAGGACGGCCGGCTCGACCGCAGCGTCGAGTACCTGCCGTCAGACGCGGTGCTCATCGAGCGCGAGAAACGTGGCGAGGGTCTGACCCGGCCGGAACTCGCGGTCCTGCTCGCCTATGCCAAGCTCGCTTTGCACGACGCGCTGCTCGAATCGGCCATTCCCGACGATCCCTATCTGAAGAGCGAGCTCGTCCGCTATTTCCCGCAACCGCTGCGCGAGGGCTATGGCGCCGAGATCGCCGGCCACAAGCTGCGCCGCGAGATCGTCGCGACCCAGCTTGCCAACGCCATCATCAATCGCGGCGGCCCGGCCATCGTCTCGACGCTGGCCGACCAAACCCGCGCCGAGGCTCCGGCGATCGCCGCAGCCTACGCCGTCGCCCGCGATTCCTTCGACCTGATCGCGCTGAACGGCACCATCGACGCGCTCGACGCCAAGCTGCCGGGCAAGACCCAGACCGGGCTCTACGCTGCCGCGCAGGAGCTAGTCGTCGACCGGATGCGCTGGTTCCTGCGCCGCGGTGTCGCCACGCCCGGCGCGATCGAGCAGACCGTGGCACACTATGCCAAGGGCGTTACGGCGCTGGAGGGTGCGTTGGCCGAGCTGCTGCCGGAGGCAGCGGCCCAGGCGCGCACCGCCCGCATCGCCGCGCTGACGGCCGAAGGTGTGCCCGAGCCGCTGGCGGTGCGCGTCGCCAGCCTGCCCTGGCTCGCCGAAGCGACCGACATCGTCGACATCGCCAGTCGCACCAAACGCGACATCGTCGAAGTCGCCCGAATTCATTTCGGCGCCGATTCGGTCTTCGGCTTTTCGACGCTGATGTCGGCGGCCGCTGCTGTACCGGCGACAGACGACTACGAGCGCCTGGCGCGTCAGCGCGCGGTCGAGACGCTCACCGACGCCCATGCCGGGCTGACTCAGGAGATCGCCACCGGCAAATCCGGCCCGGACGCGCTGAAGGACTGGCTGGCGGAGCGCGGCGCCGACGCCGAACGCACCCGCGCCACCGTTTCAGCCATTGCCATGTCCGGCCTCTCCCTGCCAAAGCTGATGGTGGCGGCCGGCATGCTGGCCGATCTGCCGCGCCGATAAGGCCAAGGAGAGAGTTGGCATGAGCCCCGAAGACGAGAACACGGTGCCGGCGGCGACGCGGATCGACCCGAAACTGCTGGAGATCCTCGTCTGCCCGGTGACCAAGGCAACGCTCGAATACGACGCCGCCCGCCAGGAGTTGATCAGCCGCGCCGCGAAGCTCGCCTATCCGATCCGCGATGGCATCCCGATCATGCTGCCGGAAGAGGCGCGGCAACTCGAAGGGTAGTACCGAAAATCGCGCGCCCTACTTGGGCTGACCCAAGTATGATTCAGGTAGGGCGACGGGAAGCTTGACCCGCGCTATCGAGAACAGCTGGGCGTGACTCGGTATGGCCGGGTCTGACTCTGGATCATGGTGACGGGTAAGGCCTACAGCATCTCGCCCTTCAGCAAGCGCGGCGTTGGCCCAGCCAGGCCGGCCGCCTCACGAATGAAGAAGCGCTTCAGTCCCGGCATGCGCTCGACCAGGCCGAGGCCGAGATCGCGAACCAGCCTGAGCGGCGTCGAATCGTTTGAGAACAGCCGGTTGAGCCCGTCGGTGACGACGCCCATGGCGACCGTGTCGAAGCGCCGGCCTTTCTCATAGTCTTCCAGCACATCGAAGCTGCCGACATCGAGGCCGAGCCGAGCGGCATCGACAAGCGCCTCGGCGAGGGCAGCGACGTCCTTCAGTCCGAGATTGAGCCCCTGGCCAGCGATCGGATGGATGACATGGGCGGCATCGCCGAGCAGCGCCAGCCGCTCGCCGACAAAGCGACGCGCCACGCCGAAGGACAAGGGATAGGCGCCCGGGCGGCTTTCCAGTGTGATCTCGCCGAGTTCGAGGCCGAAACGGCGCTCGACTTCGAGGAGGAGGTCGCTATCGTCGAGCGCCAGCAGCGCCGCGACGTTGTCGCTCGCTTCCGTCCAGACGATGGAGGAGCGATGGCCGAGCTTGCCGCCATCGGCCAGCGGCAGGATCGCGAAGGGGCCGGACGGCAGGAAATGCTCGACTGCCCGTCCCTCATGCGGCCGCTCGTGGCCGATGGTCGCGACGATCCCCGATTGCGGATAGGACCAGCCGACCCAGCCTATGCCGGCCTGCTCGCGGAGCTTGGAACGCGCCCCGTCCGCCGCGACCAGCAAGGCGCAATCAAGGCTCTCGCCACCCGTGAAGGACACCGCTGCTGCGCCGTCTTCATCCACCGTGCCGGAACGGACACCCTCCGCCCGCAGCTCGACGCCATTTGCCCGCGCGACCTGGAGCAGCGCCGCCATCAACGCGCCGTTCTCGACCATATGGGCGAAGGGTTGGCCGGGTTCGACCTCGCCGTCGAAACTCAGGAAAACCGGACGCACCAGATCGGAGGTGCGGCTGTCGGTGATCACCATCTCGGTCATCGGCGTGGATGCTGCCTCCACCAGACGCCAGACGCCGAGCGCCTCCAGCATGTTGCGCGCAGCCGCTGCGACCGCATAGGCGCGGCTGTCGGCTCGCACCGGCCCGGCCAAGGCCGGATCCGCGATGATGATGCGGAAGCTCTCGCCCAGCGCCTGCTTCAGCGCTACCGCCAGCGTCAGCCCGGCGACGCCGCCGCCGGCGATGACGATACACCGGCTCGCGCTTTCTGGACTTTGCATCATGGCCTTCCTCGCATCGCGCCGCTTGACGCCGCCGGATCGCTCGTTGCTGATGCTTCCCGTCTTGCCCATAGCCGGCCCGGGCCGCAAGCCCGCGCCGAGCCGGTTTCCTGCCGATGAACCAAGCCGCGAACACACTGCTCCCGATTTTCGATCTCGAATCGCTCGGACACAACCGGTTCCAGGGTCGCAGCCCCGACAATGGCTGGACCCGCGTCTTCGGCGGCCAGGTGATCGGCCAAGCGCTCTATGCCGCCTGCAAGACGGTGGAGGAGCGCCAACCCCATTCGCTGCATGCCTATTTCATGTTGCCGGGCGATCCGACAATTCCGATCGTCTATGAGGTCGAGCGGCTGCGCGACGGCGGCTCGTTCTCGACGCGGCGCGTGCTGGCACTGCAAAAGGACGCCGCGATCTTCGCGATGTCGGCTTCCTTCCAGATCGCCGAGCCCGGCTATGACCACCAGATGCTGATGCCGATGGTACCAACGCCCGATGAGCTGCCCGATCGCGACGGCATGGAGCGCGACGTTCTCCCGCACATGCCCGAGGCGGTGCGTGCCTATTACCGGCGCGAGCGGCCGATCGACATCCGCCCCGTCGAGTTGAGCCGCTACGCTGCGGACGCTCCGCGGGAACCTAAATTCAATGTCTGGGTCAAGGCTGCGCAGAAGCTGCCGGACGAGCCGGCGCTGCATCAGAGCGTGCTCGCTTACGCCTCCGACCTGCTGCTGCTCGATTCCAGCCTGGTTACTCATGGCACCAGCGTCTTCGATCGACGCATCCAGAGCGCCAGCCTCGACCATGCGCTCTGGTTCCACCGCCCCTTCCGCGCCGATGAATGGTTGCTCTACGCCCAGGACAGCCCCTCGGCCTCGGGTGCGCGCGGCTTCTCACGCGGGCTGATCTTCGATCGAGAGGGGCATCTCGTCGCCTCGGTCGCGCAGGAAGGCCTGATCCGGCCGCGCCCAGACCGCGCCTGAGCAGGCAGCCGCCTGCTTTCACGGCATCTGCCTAAATATTAGCCATTCCGGCTCGCTGAGCGCCGCCTGATCATGGCGGAATCGCGGCATTGCCCGCTCGCGCGCCACATCTTCCGGTTGGCACGGGCCTTGATAGGTTCACCCCGACGCGCCTGTCTTGAAAGGGCGCGAGAGGCGCAACGACGTCGCTTGGACCGCGGTCCGGCGCGCACAAGCGGGGGTAAGCCAGCCATGAAGATCGTGATGGCTATCATCAAGCCGTTCAAGCTGGAGGAGGTGCGCGACGGGCTCACCGCCATCGGCGTGCACGGGCTGACAGTGACCGAAGTCAAAGGCTATGGCCGTCAGAAGGGCCATACCGAGATCTATCGCGGCGCCGAATACGCCGTGAGCTTCCTGCCGAAGATCAAGATCGAAGTCGCCGTCACCGACGATCTCGTCGCCAAGGTGATCGAGGCGATCACCGCCGCCGCCCGCACCGGCCAGATCGGCGATGGCAAGATCTTCGTTTCGTCGATCGAGAAGGCCGTGCGCATCCGCACCGGCGAGACCGACGGCGACGCCCTCTGATCCCCGACCTTCCCAGGAGTTTCACGATGAACAACAAGACCCTTAACCGGGCCGGGCTGGTCGGGCTGGCCTTCGCCGCCATGGCCGGCGCCGCACTGGCTCAAGCCCCGGCCGCGCCGCCCGCCCCCGTGCCCAACAAGGGCGACGTCGCCTTCATGATGAGCTCGACGATCCTCGTCCTGCTGATGACCGTGCCGGGCCTCGCTTTGTTCTATGGCGGCCTCGTCCGCTCCAAGAACATGCTCTCGGTGCTGACCCAGGTCTTCGCCATCGTCTGCATCGTTTCGCTGATGTGGATCATCTTCGGCTACTCGCTCGCCTTCACCAATGGCGGCGGCCTCAACGACTTCGTCGGCGGCTTCTCCAAGGCCTTCCTGCGCGGCGTCGACGGCAACTCGACCGCCGCGACCTTCTCCAACGGCGTCGTCATCCCGGAATATGTCTACATCGCCTTCCAGATGACCTTCGCCTGCATCACGCCGGCCCTCATCGTCGGCGCCTTCGCCGAGCGCATGAAGTTCTCGGCGCTGCTGCTCTTCATCGTGCTCTGGGTCACCTTCATCTATTTCCCGATGGCCCACATGGTCTGGTACTGGGGCGGGCCTGACGCGGTCGGCAATGCCGCCAAGGCGCTCGCCGAGGCCGGCGCGGACGGCAAGGTCGCGGCCCAGGCGGCGCTCGACGCGGTCAACGCCGATGCCGGCATGCTGTTCAAATGGGGCGCGCTCGACTTCGCCGGCGGCACTGTGGTGCACATCAATGCCGGCATCGCGGGCCTGGTCGGCTGCGTGCTGATCGGCAAGCGCATCGGCTTCGGCCGTGAGCTGATGGCTCCGCACTCGCTGACCATGACGCTGATCGGCGCCGCCCTGCTCTGGGTCGGCTGGTTCGGCTTCAATGCCGGCTCCAATCTTGAAGCCAACGGCACCGCCGGACTCGCCATGATCAACACCTTCGTCGCCACCGCGGCGGCGGCGGTCGCCTGGCTGTTCGTCGAATGGGCGGTCAAGGGCAAGCCTTCCATGCTCGGCATGGTCTCGGGTGCCGTTGCCGGCCTCGTCGCGATCACCCCGGCGGCAGGCTTTGCCGGGCCGATGGGCTCGATCGTGCTCGGCCTCGTCGCCGGTGCGGTCTGCTTCGTCTTCTGCTCGACGGTGAAGAACGCGCTCGGCTACGACGACTCGCTCGACGTCTTCGGCATCCACTGCATCGGCGGCATCATCGGCGCGCTCGGCACCGGCATCCTGGTCAACCAGGCGCTTGGCGGCGGCGGCATCCCCGACTACGCCACCAAGCCCGGCGAGCTCGTCACCGCGACCTACGAATTCGGAACCGCCTTCATGGCCCAGCTCAAGGCGGTGCTGTTCACCCTCGTGTTCAGCGGCGTCGGCTCGGCGATCCTCTACAAGATCGTCGATGTGATCGTCGGCCTGCGCGTCCCGGCCGACCAGGAGCGCGAAGGCCTCGACATCGCCGAACATGGTGAGCGCGCCTATCACGACTGAGCGCGGGCTTATCTCACTTACATCATCGCCCCGGCGGGACACCGCCGGGGCTTTTTCATTGCCGCTGGAAGGCCCGTCGCCACTTAGCTCAATGGACGGTCCCCTGGCAGGCCCAGGCGATACTCGCAAAAGATCTCGGGCCGTCGGGCCGGCCGGCCTGGTAGGCGTCGCGTACGGCCTCGTCGACGCGCGCCCGCTCCACAGCGTCGAGTGTCGCCACATATTTGCCGAGCGGCCCTTCGCCGGCAGCGATCGGCGCCCAGAAGTCGTCGAAATCCCGATAGTCCATGCGGATCATCAGCTCGGTCTCGATGACGTTCGCGAGACCCTGCTCTGCGAAAGCCCGCTTCATTTCACCCGGCTGCATCATCGGCTGGAAGCAATAACGGGCGCGCATCTGACGACCCCCTTCGTTCAGCCCGGCGACGGTGTCGACCATCATGCGCATGCCCGGCATGCCGCCGTAGTGGTCCCACACGGCCGCCGCTACCACGCCGCCTCGCCGCACGACGCGGGCCATCTCGGCGATGGCCTTGCCGGCCTCGGGCACGAAATGGAGCACGAGCAGAGCCATTGCGCGGTCGAACACGCGATCCTCGAATGGCAGGGCACAGGCATCCGCCTGCCGGATGCTGATACGTGCGTCGCTGTTGCGCCGGGTCGCCTCCGCGACGAAGACGGGCGAGTAGTCGATCGCGACGACCTCCGCGAGATCTGCGGAGGCAGCGAGCGTGAAAGTCAGGCTGCCGGTGCCGCAACCGACGTCGAGAACGCGCTCGCCATCGGCCAACCCGGCGAAGTCGATGAACCGGAGCGCGAGCTTTTTGCTCCAGCGGCCCATGAGTTGCTCGTAGCCGGCCGCATCGTGGATGGTGAAGCTTGAGGTCATCGAACCCTCCTCGTGGCGCGTCGAGAAGGCGGGCTCCGGCACCACGACAATAGACCAGCCATGGTGCTGGAAAAACCGCTCTCGAAACGGTGGATCCAGCTCACTCCCCGTCTGAAGATCGGTCAAGCACGATCTCGAGCACCTGCACCGCCTCCGGCAGTTCGATCAGGAACTCGGCATCGCGTTCGAGATGGTGAATCTTGCGTGGATCGGGCCCGGCGAAGCGCGACATCGCCTCGACGCTCTCCCAGTACGAGATCGTCACGAACTCGCTCTCGGTATCACGATCCTCACGGAACATCTGCGCGCCGAGCGCCTTTTTGGCCAGCGGCCTGACTCCGACCTCGAGCAGATAATCCGCGTAGGCGTCGGCCTTCTCCGGCACAGTGCGGCCGCGCCAGATCCGGGCAATTCTCGCAATCCTGTCATCGCCATCGGTCATGTCGTCCTCCTCGCTGATCCTCGTCGAAGAATGCTTTGGTGGCACCATCGTTTCCCGAGGCACGCGACAGCATGCGTCGGGAATGCAAGGTTAAGCGGGCCTTAACCGGACCTTCCTAACCTGCCGGTTCGATGGGGCGGCCTCTGCCGCCTTCCTCATGCCCGCAGACCACGGCCCGATGCGCACGATCCGACGTTCCTCATCGCTGATCGACCGCCTGCCCGATCCGGTGCGCGAGTTCCTCTCGCGCCGCGCCGCCGAGATCGGCGGTATGGCGATGCTCGCGCTGATGGTCGCCGTCGCGGTCGCCCTCGCCACCTGGTCGGTGGACGATCCCAGCCTCAACAACGCCACGCGCGGCACCGTGCGCAACCTCCTCGGCCGGCCGGGCGCGATGATCGCCGATCTCGCCATGCAGTTGCTCGGCCTCGGCGTGGTCGCGCTGCTGCTGCCGCCGCTGCTCTGGTCGCTCAGGCTGATCCGCTTCCATCTCTTCGATCGCAGCGCGCTCAAGCTCGTGCTCTGGGTCGTCGGCATCGTTTCGACCGCCGCGGTGGCGAGCGCGCTGCCGGCAACGCCGCGCTGGCCGCTGCCGACCGGCATGGGCGGCGTGATCGGCGATGCGCTGCTGCATGGTACGCGTAACATCGTCGGGCTCTCCGGCACCGCGCTCGGCGGCCTCGTCGCCTTCGTCTTTGCCGGTATCGCTATCCTCTCGGTCACGGCAGCGGCCGGGTTCGGCCTCGTCACTGACGCCGACCCCGAGCCCGACAGTGACGATGATCCGGCCTGGGCCGAGTCGGAAGACCGCCGCGACGACGAGCCGGGCCTGTCGGTGATCCTGATCGGCTGGCTTGCCCATGGCGCCATGGCGCTGAAGGCCGCGATCATGCGCCGCCTGCCGCGACCGCCGCAGCCGGCCTCGGCGAGCACTGGATCGGTGCCCGCGCCGATGCAGAGCGGGCGGGTCCGCCGCGAACCGAATTTCACCGGCGGTCCGGAGCCTTACAGGTCACCTGTCGTTGCTCCCGAACTTGCTCGCGCCGCAGCCGTCAGGCCGAAAGCGAACGCTCCCGCGGCCTATGACGACGACGAGCCGTTCGAGGCGCAGGACGTGCGCGACCTGAACGCTCCGCGCGTCGCGCCGCCGCTGACCGCACCCAAGCCGGGCAAGCGCCTGTCGCGCGAGGCCCAGCCCTCGCTGCTCGACCGCGACACCTTCGAATTGCCGCCGCTGACCTATCTCGCCGAGCCGAAGAAGCTGCCGGCCAACACCGTCTCGACCGACGCGCTGGAGCAGAACGCCACCCTCCTGGAAGGCGTGCTCGAGGATTTCGGCGTGCGTGGCGAGATCAGCCAGGTTCGCCCCGGCCCGGTTGTGACGTTGTACGAGCTCGAGCCCGCGCCCGGGACGAAGAGCTCCCGCGTCATCTCGCTCGCCGACGACATTGCGCGGTCGATGAGCGCGATCTCGGCGCGTGTCGCGGTGGTGCAGGGCAAGAACGCGATCGGCATCGAACTGCCCAATGCCAAGCGCGAGACCGTCTTCCTGCGCGAGCTCCTGGCCAGCCAGGACTTCGAGGGTACCAAGCACAAGCTGGCGCTCTGCCTCGGCAAGACCATCGGCGGCGAGCCGGTGATCGCCGACCTTGCTCGCATGCCGCATCTGCTCGTCGCCGGCACCACCGGCTCGGGCAAGTCGGTCGCGATCAACACCATGATCCTGTCGATCCTCTACCGGCTGAAGCCGGAGGAGTGCCGGCTGATCATGGTCGATCCCAAGATGCTCGAGCTCTCGGTCTATGACGGCATCCCGCATCTGCTCACCCCCGTCGTCACCGACCCGAAGAAGGCGGTGGTCGCGCTGAAATGGGCGGTGCGCGAGATGGAGGAGCGCTACAAGAAGATGTCGAAGCTCGGTGTGCGCAACATCGACGGCTTCAACGTCAGGGTCGGCGAGGCCTTGGCCGCCGGCGAGGTCATCACCCGCACGGTCCAGACCGGCTTCGACAAGCATTCGGGCGAGGCGATCTACGAGGAGGAGGCGATGGACCTGTCGCCTCTGCCTTATATCGTCGTGATCGTCGACGAGATGGCCGACCTGATGATGGTCGCCGGCAAGGAGATCGAGGGCACGATCCAGCGCCTGGCGCAGATGGCCCGCGCCGCCGGCATCCATGTCGTGCTGGCGACGCAGCGTCCCTCGGTCGACGTGATCACCGGCACGATCAAGGCGAACTTCCCGACCCGGATCTCCTTCCAGGTCACCAGCAAGATCGACTCGCGCACCATCCTCGGCGAGATGGGCGCCGAGCAGCTGCTCGGCCAGGGCGACATGCTCTACATGGCCGGCGGCGGCCGGATCACCCGCGTGCACGGGCCGTTCGTCTCGGACGCCGAGGTCGAGAAGGTCGTGGCGCATCTGAAGACGCAAGGACGCCCGGACTATCTCGACGCGGTCACCGCCGAGGAGGAGGCCGCCGGAGCCGAGGACGAGGACGGGGCGGTCTTCGACAAGAGCGGCATGGGCCAGGCCGAGAGCGACGACCCCTATGAGCAGGCGGTCGCGGTCGTGCTGCGCGACAAGAAGGCCTCGACCTCCTACATCCAGCGCCGCCTGCAGATCGGCTACAACCGCGCCGCCTCGATCATGGAGCGGATGGAGAACGAGGGCATCGTCGGACCGGCAAACCACGCCGGAAAACGCGAGATCCTCGTCGAAGCCGGTAGAGCCAGAGAAGATGAGGACTGAGGCGCGGGTGCGGCCAAGTGGCGCGAAACCGGTCCTGAAAATGCCATCACCCCGGTGCAACTTCTCCGCCGACTGAAGCGTTGAACCCTTGCCGGCCAGTCTTGGCGGCACGATATTCCGCCAGAAGGCCGCCAACCGGACATCCGAGCTCCATGACCAGTCTCTCGCCCATGCCAGCCCTCGCAGCCGCCGCTCTGGCGCTCGCGCTGGCATCGGGCCCGGTTTTCGCTCAGCCGCTCGACATCAAGCCCTCGGCGCAGCCGGCCGCGCCCCGTGCCGCCCAGCGGGCGTTTCCCTTGCCGCCGATCCGGCCAGCGGGCCTCGGCCTGCCGCGGACCGAGGCTGCGGCTCAGTCCGTCCCGACTGCATCGGCACCGCCCCCCGCGCAGGAGCCAGTCGTCACCGCGAACAACGAACCGCGCGCGACGCCGGCCGCCAAGCCGTCGAGGCCTAGCACTCCCTTGTCAAAGGCCGAAGCCGTCGAGCGATTGAACGCCTATTTCAACGGTTTCTCGACGCTGCAGGGCGATTTCATCCAGTTCGCCGCCGACGGCCGCCGCTTCGAGGGCAAGCTCTATATCCAGCGCCCGGGCAAGATGCGCTTCGAATACAGGCCGCCCGTGACGATGGAGGTCATCGCCGACGGGACTTCGGTGGCGATCCGCGACCGGAAGCTCGCCACCCAGGACCTCTACTCGATCGGCCAGACCCCGCTGAAGTTCCTGCTCAAGGAGCAGATGAACCTCGAGAAAGACACCATAGTCACCGGCGTCAGCACCAAGGGCGACATCCTCTCGCTCAAGCTCGAGGATCGCTCGACCTTGGGCGGCACCTCGAAGATCACGCTGAATTTCGACCTTGCCGCCAACGCGCTGCGGCAATGGGTGGTGATCGACCCGCAGGGCTACGAGACCTCGGTCTCGGTCTACAATCTCGACACCCAGCGTCGGCCCGACCAGAAGAATTTTGTCATCAACTACGAGCGCGTGCTCTGAGCAGCCGCCCCCCGTTGTTGCGAGCGCAGCGAAGCAATCCAGAGCGGCAGCGCTCGACGCGCTCCCTGATTGCTTGGTCGCTTCCGCTCCCCGCAATGACGGCGTCAGTGCAGCGGCGCTTGCTTTTCACAGCCTGACAACCCAGGTTCCGGCTTCCCTCCCGGCCGGAATCCCCCCGCGTGCAACTCTCCGTCACCACCTGGAACATCAACTCGGTGCGCCTGCGCATCGGGATGGTCACTGACTTCCTGAAGACCCACCAGCCTGATGTTCTCTGCCTGCAGGAGACCAAGACGCCGGACGAGCAGTTCCCGGCCAAGGCCTTCAGCGAAGCCGGCTACATCCATCAGGCCTTTATCGGCAACAAAGGCTATAACGGCGTCGCCGTCGTCTCGAAGCTGCCCTTCTCCGAGAAGGAAGCGATGGCGATGTGCGAGCGCAACGACGCCCGGCATATGACCGTCGTGCTCGACCAAGGCGCTGGCGCGGCCGCCGGAATCGCGATCCATAATTTCTACATCCCGGCCGGCGGCGATATTGCCGATCCCGAGGCCAATCCGAAATTTGCCCACAAGCTGCAATTTCTCGACGCCATCGGCGCCTGGGGCATTGCCCGCAACCCAGCGGGACGGCCGAGCATTCTGGTCGGCGACCTCAATATCGCCCCCTATGAGCACGACGTCTGGAGCCACAAGCAGCTGCTCAACGTCGTCAGCCACACCCCGATCGAGACCTCGACGCTGGAGAAGCTGCGCAGCGAGCTCGGCTGGACCGACGCCGCCCGCATGCTCAGGCCCGAGCCGGAGAAACTGTACAGCTGGTGGAGCTATCGCGCCGCCGACTGGCAGGCCTCGAACCGCGGCCGCCGGCTCGACCATATCTGGCTGTCAGATGGGCTGACGCCGACGCTGCGCGATCTCTCCTTCCTGAGCGAGGCACGCGGCTGGGAGCGCCCCTCGGATCACGTCCCGGTGACAGTCCAGCTGGAGCTCTGACCGCCGTCAGCGCAGGTCGATCGCCCTGAGCGCCGCACCGACCGAAGCCAGCTCTCTGTTGAAATCATGCAGTCGCTCAGCGACGGCAGCGGCAATTGCCTGCGCCGAATCGGGTGATTCGCCGAGGACGCGGCGCATCACGCTGCGCGCCAGCCGCATCACCTGGGTCGGCTCGCGCGCGATCGCCGTCACTGGCCGCTCCAGCGCCGTGAACAGCGCGAGCTCGCCGATCAATGCACCCGGTCCCACAACCTCGTCTGCCGGCCGGCCATCATCCTCGCGCTTCAGCGCCACCGTCCCGGATATGACGAGAAAAGCCCCATCCGAGCCCTCGCCGCGCCGGAACAGCACATCGCCGGCGCGCAGCGTCCGGGTCTCGGCCGCGAAGGCGACGAGGCGCAGCGCATCGCGATCCATCAGGCCCAGCAGCGGCTGACGGGCCAGCAAGGTGATGTCGTCGTTGAGCGACATCCGGCGCTTAAGGGTTCAGCCGGTAGCCGCCAGCATCGGTGACGAGCAGCCGTGCATTGGCGGGATCCGGCTCGATCTTCTGGCGCAGGCGGTAGATATGGGTCTCGAGCGTGTGCGTCGTGACCTGCGAATTATAGCCCCAGACTTCCTGCAGCAGCGTCTCGCGCGCGATCGGCTTGCGGCCGGCACGATAGAGGAAGCGCAGGATCGCCGTCTCCTTCTCGGTGAGCTTGGTCTTCGAGCCCTTGGCGCTGACCAAGAGCTTGGAGCCCGGATGGAAGGTGTAGGGCCCGACCTGGAAGATCGCGTCCTCGCTCGCCTCATACTGCCGCAAATGCGCGCGAATGCGCGCCAGCAGCACTGCGAACTTGAACGGCTTCACCACGTAATCGTTAGCGCCGGCCTCGAGCCCGAGCACGGTATCGGCGTCCGAGCCCTGCCCGGTCAGCATCACCACCGGCCCCTTGAAGCCGTTCTTGCGCATCAGCTTCACGGCCTCGCGACCATCCATGTCGGGCAGACCAACATCCATGACCACGAGGTCAATACGCTCGGCCTGAACGGCCTTGAGGCTCGCCGTCGCAGTCGGCGACGACGATACCTTGAACTCGTCATAGAGGGCGAGCTGCTCGGCGAGCGCATCGCGCAAGGTCTGGTCGTCATCGACCAGCAGGATATGGTGGGTAGCCGACATGGAGCGATTCAGCCCGTTTGCGTTGGCGCGACATTAGAGCATGTTCGGGAGAAGTGGGAGCCGCCTTTGCAAAGGGCTCATGCTCCAACATATTGAGTTCAGCGCGGATTCTGACTGCCCAGCCGAGGCCGGTCAAACGGAAAGCGAGCCGGGTGGCGGGAATTAGGCGGCAGATCACGCAAGATGGATGTCCTGTGAAAAAACGTGATAATGGCGCCGCAGCCGGCGGGCGGCTGACCCGGATCGTGGTGGTGCGCTCGGTGCGCGATCGCCGCCAGGGCTTCCTGATCGCCGGCTCGGCGGCTTTTCCCTGCGCGCTCGGCCGCTCCGGCATCGTCGTCGCCAAGCGCGAGGGCGACGGCGGTACGCCACGGGCCAAGCTGCCCTTGCGCCGGGTCTTCTACCGCGCCGACAGGCTGCCACGGCCCTCAAGCCTCCTGCCGGTCCGCGCCATCACGCCGCGCGACGCCTGGTGCGACGATCAGAAGGACCGGCGCTACAACCGCCTGATCGACCGCCCGCCCGGCGAGGCCGAGGAGCGGCTCGCCCGCGCCGACAACCTCTACGACGTCATCGTCGAGCTCGGCTGGAATGATGCGCCTGTCCAGCGCGGCCGCGGCAGCGCCATTTTCTGGCATCTCGCCCGACCGGGCTTCACGCCAACCGCCGGCTGCGTCGCCGTGACCGGCGGCATCTTCGGCAAGGTCCTGCCGCGGCTGGCGCGGCGCTGCGCGATCGTGGTGAGCTAATCGCTTGCAAGCTGGCGCGGACCGAGAATACTCACTTCGAGCACCGTCTCAGCGATCGATTTCAGGAGCGCCAGATTGCGCGGGCACCGTCCCGTTCAGCGAGGTCGGCTTCCAGCATGAGACTGTGCCATGACTGATTCATCCTCGACCGAGATCGGCTTCGGCCGAGTTGCCGCGATGTTCCCCGTCAAGGACATGGAGCGCGCCTGCGCCTTCTATGCCGGCGTGCTCGGCTTCACCAAGACCTTCGAGAACGGCCAGCCGGTCGGCTTCATGATCCTCAAGAAGGGCAAAGCCGAAATCCATCTGACCCTGCAGAAGGATCACGAGGCCGCGCCCTTCAACATCGCCCATATGATGGTCGACAATGTCGACGCCTTTCACGAACTCTGCCGCGGTCACG
This sequence comes from Bosea vestrisii, assembly GCF_030144325.1. Classification (NCBI taxonomy): domain Bacteria; kingdom Pseudomonadati; phylum Pseudomonadota; class Alphaproteobacteria; order Hyphomicrobiales; family Alloboseaceae; genus Allobosea; species Allobosea vestrisii. The sequence goes on from NZ_CP126307.1 coordinate 3,208,692, forward strand.
GGCTACGCATCGTCAAGGGCCTGCGCGACCAGGACTACGGCCTGCGCGCCTTCGTCTTCGAGGACCCGGACGGCAACCGCATCGACGTCGGTCAGCCGATCTAGCTGACCGACGGTGCGGCCTTCTCAGCCGCGTGCGCCGAAGATCGCGCTGCCGACCCTGACATGGGTGGCGCCAAGCTGGATCGCCGCCTCGTAATCGGCGCTCATGCCCATCGACAGGATCGTCAGGCCGTTGCGCTTGGCGATCTTGGCGAGCAGGCCGAAATGCGGCGAGGGCTGATCCTCGGCCGGGGGAATGCACATCAGCCCAGCGATCGTCAGGCCATAGCGGGTCCGGCACAGCTCGAGGAAGGAGTCGATCTCCCCGGGCAGGACGCCGCCCTTCTGCGGCTCGGCACCGGTATTGACCTGCACGATCAGCTGCGGTGCCTTGCCCGCGCGCTCGATCTCGCGGGCGAGCTCCTTGGCAAGGCTTTCGCGGTCGAGCGAGTGGATCAGGTCGAAGAGCGCGACAGCTTCGCGGGCCTTGTTTGACTGCAGCGGCCCGATCATGTGCAACCTGGTTTGCGGGAAACGCTTGCGCAGGGCTGGCCACTTGGCCGTGGCCTCCTGGACATAGTTCTCGCCGAAATCGATCTGCCCGGCCTCCAGCGCTGGCAGAATCGCGTCCGCCGGCTTGGTCTTGGAGACCGCGACCAGCGTAACGGCCTCCGGCTTGCGGCCGAAATCGCGCGCGGTGCGAGCGATCACCGCCCGCGTCTCCTGCAGCCTTGCCGCAACATCCTGCATCGCCATCGCCTTTCGTCCGCCACGCACGGCGCCCAAGCCGTTCTGAACGTTGACCGGGCGCGCTGCTTCGTGTCCTAAGCAGGATGCGAAAAAGTGGGAACCGGTTTTTCGCCAGAATCCTGCTTTGACTCTTGAGTGAGAGACGGATTCAGCTTTGAGATGGGCGCGCTGCGCGCGTCCATCTCAAAGCATCCGGCTCTCGCCCGCGCAACTCCGATCACGCAAGAACGACACGATCAGCATGGCCGTCGAACGCTATAATCCGAAGGAAGCCGAGCCGAAATGGCGCAAGGTCTGGGATGAGCGCAAGCTTTTCGAGACCCGCAACGACGATCCGCGGCCAAGCTATTACGTGCTCGAAATGTTCCCCTATCCATCGGGGCGCATCCATATGGGGCATGTCCGCAACTACGCGATGGGCGACGTCGTCGCGCGCTACAAGCGCGCCAAGGGTTTTGCCGTGCTGCACCCGATGGGCTGGGACGCCTTCGGCCTGCCGGCCGAGAACGCCGCCAAGGCCAATAAGGTCCACCCGCGCGACTGGACCTACGCCAACATCGCGACCATGCGCGGCCAATTGCAGTCAATGGGCCTGTCGCTCGACTGGAGCCGCGAGCTCGCCACCTGCGACGCCAGCTATTACCAGCACCAGCAGAAGCTCTTCCTCGATTTCCTGAAAGCCGGGCTCGTCGATCGCAAGACCGCCAAGGTCAACTGGGACCCGGTCGACGAGACCGTGCTCGCCAATGAGCAGGTCATCGACGGCCGCGGCTGGCGCTCGGGCGCGCCGGTCGAGCTTCGCGAGCTGACGCAGTGGTTCTTCAAGATCACCGCGTTCGGCCAGGAGCTGAACGACGCGCTCGATGGGCTCACCCGCTGGCCGGACAAGGTCCGACTGATGCAGAAGAACTGGATCGGTCGCTCGGAAGGGCTGCTGGTTCGTTTCGCAATCGAATCGAATCCACTGAGTCAGGGCGAAGTCGAGGTTTACACGACGCGCCCCGACACGCTGTTCGGCGCCAAGTTCATCGCGGTTGCGCCCGACCATCCTTTGGCCAAGGCCGCTGCCGAAACGAATCCGGCGCTGCAGAACTTCATTGCAGAATGCAAGAAGACCGGGACCGCCCAGGAGGCCATCGACAAGGCCGAGAAGCAGGGCTTCGATACCGGCTTGCGGGCTATCCATCCCTTTGATTCGTCATGGACTTTGCCGGTCTATGTCGCCAACTTCGTCCTGATGGAATATGGCACCGGCGCGATCTTCGGCTGTCCGGCCCACGACCAGCGCGACCTCGACTTCGTCAATAAGTATGGGCTCGGGAACACCCCTGTCGTCTGCCCTGAGGGCGTGGACCCGGCAAGCTTCGTCATCACCGACACCGCCTATGTCGACGACGGCCGCATGATCAACTCGCGCTTCCTCGATGGCATGACCATTCCGGAGGCGAAAGAAGACGTCGCCAGGCGGCTGGAGGCCGAAACCCGCGGCAACCGGCCGGTCGCACAACGCAAGGTCAATTTCCGCCTGCGCGACTGGGGCATTTCGCGCCAGCGCTATTGGGGTTGCCCGATCCCGATCATCCATTGCGAGAGCTGCGGCGTCGTGCCGGTGCCGGAACAGGATCTGCCAGTCAAGCTTCCCGACGACGTCTCCTTCGACAAGCCCGGCAACCCGCTCGACCATCATCCGAGCTGGAAGCATGTCGCCTGCCCGCAATGTGGCAAGCCGGCGCGACGCGAGACCGACACCATGGACACTTTCGTCGATTCGTCCTGGTATTTCGCGCGCTTCACCGATCCTTGGCGCACCGACAGCCCGACCGACCGCAAGGCCGTCGACCGTTTCCTGCCGATCGACCAATATATCGGCGGCGTCGAGCATGCGATCCTGCACCTGCTCTATTCGCGCTTCTTCACAAGGGCGATGAAGGCGACCGGCCATGCCGGCCTGGACGAGCCTTTTGACGGCATGTTCACGCAAGGCATGGTCGTCCACGAGACCTATCGGGCTGAGGACGGTTCCTGGGTCGAGCCCGGCAATGTCCGCATTGAGACGACCGGCAACGAGCGCCGCGGCTTCGACGTCGAGACCGGAACCCCGATCGAGATCGGCTCGATCGAGAAGATGTCGAAGTCCAAGAAGAATGTCGTCGACCCTGACGACATCATCGCCTCCTATGGCGCCGACACCGCGCGCTGGTTCATGCTCTCCGACTCGCCGCCCGATCGCGACGTGATCTGGAGCGACGAAGGCGTGCAGGGCGCAGCCCGCTTCGTCCAGCGGCTCTGGCGCCTGGTCGCCGAGATCGGCGAGCGGGTGGGCGGGGCGCCCGCCAAGCCGGCGAGCTTCTCGGAACCCGCGCTCGCCTTGCGCAAGGCAAGCCATCGCGCTCTTCACGCTGTCGGTGCCGATATCGAGCGGCTCGCCTTCAACCGTTGCGTCGCGCATATCTACACGCTGACCAACGCGATCGGCAAAGCTCTCGACGCTGCAGCCGAGTCGGCCGATGTCCCGGCGGATATCGCCTTCGCGCTGCATGAATCCGCCATGATCGCCACGCAGCTTGTCGCCCCGATGATGCCGCATCTGGCCGAGGAATGCTGGCGGGCTCTCGGCTTGCCGGGTCTCGCCGGCGAAGCCGCCTGGCCCGAGGCGGAAACGAATTTGTTACAAGATGACAGCAAGGTGCTGCCGGTACAGGTCAACGGCAAGAAGCGGGCGGAGGTGACGGTGCCCGCCGATGCCGATACGGTGGCGGTCGAGGCGATCGTGCGCGCCTCCGAGGCTGTCGCCAAAGCTCTCGAGAACCGGCCGATCCGCAAGGTGATCGTGGTGCCGGGGAGGATCGTGAATGTCGTCGTCTGAGACCGGAGCCATGACGCGCCGCCGCCCGCTGGCGGTCGCGGTCGTGCTGGCCTTTGCCGCGCTCGCTGGCGGCTGCTTTCAGCCGCTCTATGGCGAAGGCACAGTCAGCAGGGTCGGCGGCAATGTCCGCAATGCCATGCTCGGCATCGAAGTGCCCGAGATCAAGGGCCTGGTCGGCCATCATCTGCGCAACGAGCTCGTCTTCGAGTTCGACGGTGGCGGTGCGCCGGACCGGCAGAAGATCCTGAAACTCACCGCGACCACGACCGAATCGCTCGAAGTCATCACGGTCGACTACGCCAATGGCCGCGCCGATTCGGCCGTCCTGGTCGCCACTGCCGACTGGCAACTGGTCCGTGCCGGTTCTAACGAGGTGGTGGCTTCCGGCCAAAGCGTCGTCCGGGCGCCTTATGAGCGCTCGCAGCAGCGTTTCGCCTCGCTGCGCGCCGCGCGCGACGCCCAGATCCGCGCCGCGAAGAACCTGGCTCAATTGATCAAGGCTCGCGTCGCCGCTGCACTCGTCAGCGGCTGAGGCCGCTTTCGATGGCAATGGTCAAGGCGCATGAGGCCGATCGCGCGCTTGCGCGTCCGGACCCATCCTGGCGCCTGTTCCTCTTCTATGGTCCCGATGCCGGGCTGATCTCCGAACGGGCCGCAGCGCTGGCCCGCAGCAGCGTTGACGACCCGCAGGACGCCTTCCAGCTGATCCGCATGGACGGCGACGCCGTCGCCTCCGATCCGCTGAAGCTGGTCGATGAAGCGAACACGATCGGACTGTTCGGCGGGCGCCGCGCAATCCGCGTCTCGCCGACCTCACGGCTTCTCTTGGCGGCCGTCGAACCGCTATTGGCGACGCCATCGCAGGACGCAATCGTGATCGTCGAGGCTGGCGACCTGCAGAAGAGCAACCCGCTGCGAACCGCCTGCGAACGCGCGAAATCGGCGCTTGCCGTACCCTGCTATGGCGATGCTGCCCGCGACCTCGGCACGATCGTCGACGAGATGGCGCGGGCAGCCGGCAAGAGCATTGATCGAACCACCCGCGATCTCCTGACCAGCCTGCTTGGCGGTGATCGCCAGACCTCACGGCAGGAGATCGACAAGCTGATCCTCTATGCCGGCAAGGACCCGGCCCTGACGGTCGATCATGTCGAAGCCGTCGTCGGAGATACAGCGCAACGCGAACAGGCGGGGGTGGTCGATGCCGTCTTCGCCGGCCGCCTACCGAGCCTCGATCTCGCCCTCGCCAAGCTCGCCGGCGAGGGGCTCGACCAGGGCGTGCTGCTCGGCGCGGTGCTGCGCCATGCGCTTGCTTTGCTGAAGGCGAAGCTGGCGATCGAGGGCGGCAAGCCAGCGCGCGAAGCGGTCGGTGCCATGCGAATGCCCTATCCGCGCCTCGCAACGGCGGAAGCAGCGCTCAATGCTTGGCCGGCAACCCGGCTGCGCGATGCCGTGACCATCCTTGGAGCAGCGATCCTGGCCGTGCGCCGCGACGGCGACATGGCGAGGTCCATCGCTGCGCGCGCGCTATGGACGCTCAGCCGGATGTCCGGCAAGAGCCGCTGATCAGGCCTTCAGCCGGCGGCAGAGCGCGTCGAGCTGCTCCAGCGTCTTGTAACTGATCTTCATCTCACCGCCGCCATTGGCACGATGCTGGATCGACACTCCGAGGCCGAGCGCTTCTTCCAATGCCTTCTCGACCGCGCGTGTGTCCGGATCCTTCTCCGGCTTCGGAGCGGCCGCTCGGACGGGCTTGTTCTCGCTGCGCGCTTCGTCCTGGCCGAGCCGCTCGATATCGCGGACGGTAAGCCCTTGCTCAACAATGCGTTTCGCGATCTGTTCCGGTTCCGAAACAGCAAGCAGCGCTCGGGCGTGACCGGCCGAAACCGAGCCTTCGCTGACCATTTGCTTGACGGGCTCAGGCAATTTGCTCAGGCGCAACGTGTTCGCGACATGCGAGCGGCTCTTGCCGATCACCTTGGCTAGATCGTTCTGTGTGTAGTCGAACTCGGCGATCAACCGCTCATAGCCGGCCGCCTCTTCCATCGCATTGAGATCCGCGCGCTGGACATTCTCGACAATCGCGATCTCTAGGGCCTCACGGTCATTGGCCTCGACCAGAATGACCGGAACATCGTGCAGTTCGGCGCGCTGCGCCGCACGCCAGCGCCGCTCGCCAGCGATGATCTCATAGGCGTCGATCATGCCCGGAATAGAGCGCACGATGATCGGCTGCAGGATACCGCGCTCGCGCACCGAGGCCGCAAGGTCCTCCAGCTCGGCGTCGTTGAAGGTCTTGCGCGGGTTGCGCGCATTCGGACGCAGGAACTCGACCGGAACCTTGCGCTGACCACGCGCGCGCTCGAGGGCGCCGATCTCATCTCCGACATCGCCGATCAAAGCGGCGAGACCTCGGCCAAGACGCGAACGTCCCTGTTCCTCGACCATTGCCATTCCTCTTGAACCTTTCACCCCCATCAGGCGGCGGCGCGCAAGGTGCGCTCGCGCCTGATCACCTCTGAGGCCAGCTTCAGATAGGCCTGAGAACCCGCGCAGCGCAAATCATAGAGCAGCGCCGGCTTGCCATAGGACGGCGCTTCTGAGATCCGCACATTGCGCGGAATCACCGTCTCGTAGACCTTGTCGCCGAGAAAATCGCGTACATCGGCCATGACCTGACCGGACAGGTTGTTGCGCGGATCGTACATGGTCAGCACGACGCCCTGGATGATCAGACGTGGATTGAGGCCGGCGCGCACCTGCTCGACCGTCTTGAGCAATTGGCTGAGGCCCTCCAATGCAAAGAACTCGCACTGCAGCGGCACCAGTACCGCATCCGCGGCCGTCATGGCGTTGATCGTGATCAGGCTCAGCGAGGGCGGGCAGTCGATCAGGATATAAGTCAGGTCGCTGCAGCGCTGGTCGTCGACCAGTTCATCGATCGCCTTCTTCAGGCGGTGCGCTCGATCCTTGGCACCGGCGATCTCAAGCTCAACCCCTAGCAGATCGAGTGTCGATGGCGCCAGGAACAAATTGGGAACAGCAGTGGCCTGCATCGCCATGCCCAATCCAATATCGCCACAGAGCACGTCGTAGGTCGAAGCTCGCCGGCTCTTCCGGTCGACCCCGAGGCCGGTCGAGGCGTTGCCCTGCGGGTCGAGGTCGATGATCAGCACCTTCTCACCGATGGCGGCGAGCGCGGTCCCGAGATTGATCGCAGTCGTGGTCTTGCCGACCCCGCCCTTCTGGTTGGCGAGAGCCAGCACGCGCGGACGCACGGGAATAGAGATAGGCTGAGAATCGGTCATCAATCGGCCCGTTTCTCGACGCCGCGTATCACCAGGATGCCGGCCGCCGAATCCGTCAAGGATGGAAACGTTGTGGCCTGAATCTTCCAATATTTAGACGCGGCGGTCAATTCCGCCTCTAGATGTTGTCCCTTGGGAAAGACTCCCGTCACCCCGGTTCTCAACAGCTCTTTGCACCAGTCGAGCAGCAGCGGCAGCGGCGCCAGTGCCCGCGCCGTCACGGCATCGACCTTGCCGGCAAATTCATCGACCACGTCCTCGATGCGGGCGTTATGCACCGTCACTGGCGCCCCGGTCAGCCGGGCGGCATGACGCAGGAAGGCGCATTTGCGGGCATTGCTCTCGACCAGGTCGATATGGCCGCCCAGTTCGGCAAGCCTGATGCCCAGCACCAGGCCTGGAAAACCGCCCCCCGAGCCAAGGTCCAGCCAATTCCGAGCACCCGGTACAGGACCGAGCAATTGCAGCGAGTCCGCGATATGCCGGGTCCAGACCTCGTCCAGGGTCGCGCCCGAGACAAGGTTCTTCGCTTTCTGCCAGCGCCGCAGCTCCTCGACCAGAATGACGAGGCGCTCCTCTGTTTCACGTGAAACAGGCGTCAAGCGAAAAGCGTGACTGCGATCCCTGTTATCCCCCATATCAACAGAACTCACAGGGTTTACGCTTTGGCACCGACGGCCGAGCACTCGGTATGCCGCTTGCGGGCATGGGCTGCCAACAGGGTCAGCGCCGCCGGCGTCATGCCTTCGATTCGTCCGGCTTGCGCCAGATTGTCCGGCCAGGAGACGCGGAGTTTGGCACGAAGCTCATTCGACAGGCCTGATATTCCATCAAGATCGAGGTCGCTCGGCAGCGGAAGGGCCAGATCGCGCTGATAGGAATCGATCTCGACCGCCTGCCGATCCAGATAAACTGCATAGGTGGCATCTGCCGCGACGCGCGTGCGCGCCGTCTCGGAAAACGCCCCAAGATCAGGCCAGACCCGGACCAATGCCGCGAAATCGACCGTCGGATAAGACAGGATCTGGAAAGCCGAGCGCCTGACTCCATCACGGTTCAGCTCCAGCCCGGCGGCTGCCGCTTCGGTCGGCGACAGAGTTCGCTGACGTAACACTTCGGTAAGCTTAACGATCTCTGACTGGCGGCTCTCATAGCGCTCACGACGGGCGCTGCTGACCAAGCCATGCGCGATACCAAGCGGCGTCAGGCGCTCATCGGCGTTGTCGACCCGGAGCGACAACCGAAATTCGGCGCGCGACGTGAACATCCGATACGGCTCCGTAACGCCGCGCGTCACCAGATCGTCGACCATGACGCCGATATAGGATTGCGTCCGGTCGAGGCTGACCGGTTCGCTGCCCCCAGCCCGGCGGGCAGCGTTAAGACCGGCGAGCAGACCCTGCGCGGCGGCCTCCTCATAACCGGTCGTGCCATTGACCTGCCCGGCAAGGAACAGCCCGCTGATCGCGCGCGTTTCCAGCGTCGCCTTCAATGCACGCGGATCGACATAGTCATATTCGATCGCATAGCCCGGCCGCAGCATCGCTGCCCCCTCCAAGCCCGGGATCGTCTTCAATAGGCCCAGCTGGACGTCCTCCGGCAGCGAAGTCGAGATTCCGTTCGGATAGACCGTGGGATCGTCGAGGCCCTCGGGCTCGAGGAAAATCTGGTGGCCGTCGCGATCGCCGAAGCGACCGACCTTGTCCTCGATTGACGGGCAATAGCGCGGCCCGCGGCCCTCGATCTGCCCGGAGAACATCGGTGCCCGATGCAGATTGGCGCGGATCAGCTCATGTGTCGCCAGCGTCGTGCGAGTCACCCCGCAGCTGATCTGCGGGGTGGTGATCGCATCGGTCATCGCCGAGAACGGTTCCGGCGGATCGTCACCCGGCTGCATCTCCAGACCGGACCAGTCGATGGTGCGGCCATCCAGCCGCGGCGGTGTCCCGGTCTTCAACCGGCCGAGCGGAAAATTGTGGCGCTCCAGCGTAGCGGAGAGGCCAAGCGAAGGCGCTTCGCCGACACGGCCGGCAGGAATCTTCCTTTCGCCAATATGGATCAAACCGCGCAGGAAGGTGCCGGTGGTGAGCACAGCCGTTCCGCAGGCGAATCGACGCCCGTCCGCGAGCAACACGCCGGTAACTTGCCCATCGACGATCTCAAGATCGAAGACTTCGCCCTCGATCAGGCAAAGACCCTCCTGAGAAGCCAACGCAGCCTGAACCGCCTCGCGATAGAGCTTGCGATCGGCTTGGGCCCTTGGCCCCCGCACCGCTGGCCCCTTGCGTCGGTTGAGCATGCGGAACTGAATGCCGCCCCGATCGGCGCAGTGCGCCATGATCCCGTCGAGTGCGTCGATCTCGCGAACGAGATGTCCCTTGCCGAGACCGCCGATGGCGGGATTGCAGGACATCGCTCCGACAGTAGCGATCTGCTGGGTGATCAGCGCCGTCCTGGCACCGGCACGCGCCGCCGCAGCCGCGGCTTCCGCCCCGGCATGGCCGCCGCCCACCACGACGACATCGTAGTGCCCGTTCGCCTGCTCATTCGACATGACCATTCGCTAGCCAAGCCCGGCCGCGAGGTCAATGAAAACCGCTTATTTGCCGATGCAGAAGCCTGAGAACAAGCCGTCGAGCACATCCTCGACATCGACCTTGCCGATCAGACGTTCCAGTGCTCTGACCGCAATGCGCAGCTCTTCCGCGATCAACTCCGGCTGCTCATGCGGAAGCATGGCGGCGCGTTCGATCGCAGCAGCGGCGGCGGCCACTGCGATGCGCTGACGCTCGCGGGTAACAAGTGCGGGCTCAGCCTGGCCGAGCTTGCTTAGGCGAGCTGCGATGACGTCGATCAGCTCGGGCAGACCTGCGCCGGTTATCGCTGACACGCCGATTTCCCCAGGACGGGCAGCTCCACCAAGGTCGATCATCGTCGCGACAGCAAGGTCGCCTCCCTCGCTGTCGGCTCGTTCCGGGTCCGAATCGGGCGATCGCAAACGCAACACGAGATCGGCATGGGCCGCTTTCTGCCGCGCTCGCCTTACGCCCTCGGCCTCGATCGCGTCACTGCTCTCGCGCAGACCGGCAGTATCGACCAGCACGACGGGGATACCGCCCAGGTCCAGCCTGACCTCGATGGCATCGCGGGTCGTTCCGGCAACGGGCGAGACGATCGCAACATCGCGTCGGGCGAGCGCATTGAGCAGGCTGGATTTGCCGGCATTGGGTGGTCCCGCAAGCACGACGACGAAGCCCTCGCGAACCCGCTCACCGGCCGCGAAGCTACCGAGCGCGGAACGCAGGCTGCCGAGCACGCCCTGTGCTTCAGCAACGGCGTCGGCGATCAACGGGCCACCGACGTCACCTTCGTCCGAAAAATCGATCTCGGCCTCGAGCAGCGTCATCGCCTTGATCAGCGCGTTACGCCATTCGCCAGCGGCGCGACCGAGCGCGCCTTCCATCTGCCGCAGCGCCTGCTTGCGTTGCCATTCCGTCTCCGAATCGATCAGGTCGGCGAGGCCTTCGACGGCGGCCAAGTCGAGCTTGCGGGCTTCGAAGGCGCGGCGAGTGAACTCGCCCGCCTCGGCCAGCCGCATCTCGGGCAGGGCGGTGAGAACCGACAACAATCGCGACAGAACCGCGCGTGAACCATGGATATGGAACTCCGCGACATCCTCCCCGGTAAAGCTCGCAGGCGCCGGAAAGAACAGCACTAGGCCATGATCGATGATGGCGCCGGCGGGATCGCGAAGCGCTCGATAGGTCGCCCTGCGAGCCTCCGGCACAGACCCGACGATCGTTTCGAGAGCGAATCGGACGCGTTGGCCCGAGACACGTACGACCGCGACACCGGCGCGCCCACTGCCGGAGGACAGTGCCACAATGGTCGGATAGGCTCGCATCCTCAGGCGCCCTTTTCACCAGGGCTGAAGCTTTCGCGATGAACCGTCTGAAGCATGCCACCAGTCCCTATCTGTTGCAGCACCGCGACAATCCCGTCGACTGGTGGGAATGGAGCGACGAGCTCCTCGCGCAAGCACGCGCCAGCGATCGCCCCATCCTGCTTTCTGTCTGCTATGCCGCCTGCCATTGGTGACACGTCATGGCGCACGAGAGCTTCGAGAACCCTGCGATCGCAGCGGTGATGAACGAGCTCTTCGTGAATATCAAGGACCGCGAGGAGCAACATGACGCCCCCGACATTATGACATGGCATAGGAAGCGATTTGGAAGGTCGCGCCATTCTCAATTGGCTGGATACGCCTGTCCAGCCGGCATCTCCGCCACCGGGAGTGGCGCGAACTTGCCTACCGTGTTTTTCGTTTCGTTTCCGAATCCATGGCCTGTGCGTTTAGCTCTCATGCCGCACCGGAGATCGGCACGACTTTGCCCTTGCGCAGCGCTGGATTGCGCATCTCGATCGGTACTACCGCGGGTCTCCTACCCATAGCTCGGGCCGACAGTGCGGCACTACCGGTCATACCCAGACCGACTCATAATGCCATACCGAACGCCAGCGGACTGCATGAACCGACCTGTTGTGGATCGTGGTTCAGACCAAATTGTCGGAGGGCCACGAGCCGGCCGACCCATTCCTAACGTCATACCCGCCGCAGCTGCGTATGCACCGATGGCGCATGGCTAGGTCCTCAACACCTATGACCTCGCGCCGCTGGCCGGCCCAAAACCGCCAGGCATTCCGGCAAACTGCCCTGGCACTACCGCACCTGACGACCAAACTGACTGATTGTACGGATCCGGAGGAGTTCCCGTTCGAGCATCCGTCATGCCTATGCCAAGCAGGCGGGGACGGCTCTGCCTTCGTTTGCGCCCACGGCCACTGTCTGCCGCCCATCACGGAGCCGAATCGATTGGCTGAAGTCGTTGCAGCTGCCCGCGCAGGCGGATGCTCGTGACAAATGAAAAAGGCCACGGCGAACTGCCGTGGCCTTCCCATTCCCGCGGTCCTGAAACCGTCAGGTGTTCATCGAGTCGAAGAATTCGGAGTTCTGTTTGGTCTGGCGCAGCTTGTCCAACAGGAACTCGATCGCGTCCTGCGGGCCCATCGGGTTGAGGATACGGCGCAGCACATAGGTCTTCTGCAGGTCGGAGCGTGGCGTGATGAGCTCTTCCTTGCGGGTGCCGGACTTGATGATGTCGATCGCCGGGAAGATGCGCTTGTCGGCCACCTTGCGGTCCAGGATGATTTCCGAGTTACCGGTGCCCTTGAACTCTTCGAAGATGACCTCGTCCATGCGGCTGCCAGTGTCGATTAGTGCGGTCGCGACGATGGTCAGCGAGCCACCCTCTTCGATGTTTCGGGCGGCGCCGAAGAAACGCTTCGGCCGCTGCAGAGCGTTGGCATCGACACCACCGGTCAGGACCTTGCCGGACGACGGCACGACGGTGTTGTAAGCCCGGCCGAGACGGGTGATCGAATCGAGCAGGATGACGACGTCGCGGCCGTGCTCGACCAGGCGCTTGGCCTTCTCGATCACCATCTCCGCGACCTGAACGTGGCGGGTCGCCGGCTCGTCAAAGGTCGAGGACACGACCTCGCCCTTTACCGAGCGCTGCATGTCGGTGACTTCTTCCGGCCGCTCGTCGATCAGCAGCACGATCAGATAGCACTCGGGATGATTGGTCGTGATCGATTGCGCGATATTCTGCAGCAGCACCGTCTTGCCGGTGCGCGGCGGCGCCACGATCAAAGCGCGCTGGCCCTTGCCGACCGGCGCGACGATGTCGATGACGCGCGGCGAGAAATCCTTCTTGGTCGGATCCTGGACTTCGAGCTTGAGCCGCTCGTCCGGATAGAGCGGCGTCAGGTTGTCGAAGTGGATCTTGTGCTTGATCTTCTCCGGATCCTCGAAGTTGATCGTGTTGACCTTGAGCAGGGCGAAATAGCGCTCGCCGTCCTTGGGACCCCGGATCGGGCCTTCGACCGTGTCGCCGGTGCGCAGGCCGAACTTCCTGATCTGCGAGGGCGAGACATAGATGTCGTCCGGACCCGGCAGGTAATTGGAATCGGAAGAGCGCAGGAAGCCGAAACCGTCCTGCAGGACTTCGACGACACCTTCGCCCAGGATCTCGGTTTCCTGGGAGGCGAGCTGCTTCAGAATCGCGAACATGAGCTCCTGCTTGCGCATCGTGCTCGCGTTCTCGACCTCCATGCCTTCGGCAAAGGTGAGCAGTTCAGTCGGCGATTTCGCCTTGAGTTCGTGGAGTTTGATTTCCCGCATGGGGCACCCGGGTTGAGCAGGCCTGCATCTAAGGCAGGCCGGACGGCAGCGGAGGGATCGACGGGACGAAGGGCTGGGAGCCCCACTTGTCAGGATGTCGTGCCGGCTGGCGAAAGCTGCCGTGGCACGAACCGTCGACGATAGGGAAGGACGCGAACAGAAGGCGCAGAGGCTTGATAACCGCTTTCCCCGCCCGGCTCAAGCGGGAAACCGCGCCGATCTCAGAACGGCTTGACGATCACGAGGATGACGATACCGGCCATCAGCAGCGCGGGCACCTCATTGAGAATGCGATAGAAGCGCGCCGGCTTGTCGTTGCGGTCTTCGGCGAAAGCCTTGACCCTGCCCACCAGGTAGCCATGCAAGCCAGAGAGAACAAGGACCAGGGCGATCTTGCCATGCAGCCAGCCGCCCTTGAAGCCGAAAGCGCTCCAGGCAAGGTAGAGCCCTAGCACCCAGGTGATGATCATCGAGGGATTGATGATCCCCTTGAGCAGCCTCCGCTCCATGATCTTGAAGGTCTCGGACTGGATCGAGCCGGTCTGCGCCTCCGCATGGTAGACCATCAGGCGCGGCAGATAGAGCATTCCCGCCATCCAGGCGATCACCGCCATGACATGGAAAGCCTTGATCCATTCGTAGGCCATGGCGGGTTATCCTTCAGGCACGCACCAATTCGACCAATCGCTCGACATGAGCGATCGGTGTGTCCGGCAGGATGCCATGCCCCAGATTGAAGACGAACGGACCTGCGCCGAATGCCGCACGGATCGCTTCGATCTCGCGATCGAGCTCCGAGCCGCCGGCGCGTAGCACCTGCGGATCGAGGTGACCTTGCACCGGGACCAACGTCTGGATCGCCTTGCGCACGAAGCCCCGGTCGATCTCGGTTTCGAGCCCGACCGCGTCGACACCAGTCTCACGAACATAATCGGGAATGCCGGCGCCTGCTCCGCGCGGAAAGCCGATGATCTTCGCCTGGGGGTGGCGAGCACGAACAAGGTCGACGATGCGCCGCGTCGGCTCGATGCACCAGCGCTTGAAATCCTCCGGCCCGAGCGAGCCGGCCCAGCTGTCGAAGATCTGCACGACATCGACGCCGGCTTCGATCTGGGCATTGAGGTAAGCCGCGGAGTTCACGACAAGCCGATTGATCAGCCTGGCGAACAGGGCAGGGTCGCGCCGTAACAACTCTTTCGCCGGACCCTGATCCGGGGTGCCGCGTCCGGCGACCATATAGGTCGCCACCGTCCAGGGCGCACCACAGAAGCCGATCAGCGCCGTTCCGGCGGGAAGGGCCGCCTTTACCCGCCGGACCGTCTCGTAGACTGGCGCCAGCACGTCCGGATCAATCTCCTCGCGGATCTCGCCAAATCGGCTTTCGTCAGCAACGGGTTCCAGCCGCGGTCCTTCGCCTTGGGCAAACCAGAGCTTTTGTCCCAGAGCATGCGGTATCACGAGAATATCAGAAAACAGGATCGCGGCATCGAAGCCAAAGCGTCTGATCGGCTGCAGAGTCACTTCCGCGGCAATGTCCGGACTGTAGCAGAGCTCGAGGAAGCCACCTGCCTTGGCGCGAAGCTCGCGATACTCCGGCAGATAGCGGCCAGCCTGACGCATCATCCAAAGCGGAGGCTTTGGCAGCGTCTCACCGGAAAGAGTGCGGAGGAAAAGGCTCTGGCTCATGTAAGGCACCGGGCTCTGGGCCCTTCTTCTAAAAAGAATCTCTTCTAAGAGAGTCTTCTGTTTTGACTCTTTGATGGGGGCACATAGCCCGCCCCAAGATTGTCCACAACCGGTCCACAGGCCGCGCTCGGGTGAACTGGATGGCCATTGTCCCGGAGGAGGGCCCTTAACAGTTTCTTAACCAATTGATTTTCGACCTCAGGCGTGGCCTCACGCCGCGTCTCAAAATGATTCACGTGAAACATCGAGATTCCACCCACAGGCCGAAGCCTGTTGAGCTTTCGCCGAGTTATCCCGCCCGCTTCTGGCAAGGTTCTGATTCCGTCCAGTTATCCCCACTTGTCCCGGCCATCACAAACCGATGCGCTGGCCGCTCGCCGGGAGGAAAAGGGGATTCCCACGCTGGCGGAACAGCTCTAGAGCTGAATCGAGAACAGCCAGCGGGGGAAGCCGTGGCGCGCAACTATTTTCACCTGCATCTGGTCTCCGATGCGACTGGCGAGACGCTGATCGCGGTCAGCCGGGCCGCTGCTGCGCAATATGAAGCGGTCTCGGCGATCGAACATGTCTACCCGCTCGTCCGCTCCGAGAACCAGCTGTCCAGGGTGCTTGCCGAGATCGAATCCTCACCCGGCGTCGTGCTCTACACGCTGGTCGAGCCGGAATGGGCGGAGCGACTGGAGGCCTTCTGCCGCGATATCGGTTGCCCATGCCTGTCGGTGCTGCAGCCGGTACTGTCGCTCTTCCAGTCCTATCTCGGCCAGGCCTCCGCGCCGCGGCCGGGCGCCCAGCACACGCTCAATGCCGAATACTTCCGGCGCATCGACGCGATGAACTACACGCTGATGCATGATGACGGTCAGCTCGGTGGCGACCTCGAAAGCGCCGATGTCATCCTGGTCGGCATCAGCCGGACCTCGAAGACGCCGACGAGCATCTATCTGGCCAATCGCGGCATCAAGACAGCCAACATCCCGCTCGTGCCGAACGTGCCGCTACCGGTCGAGCTCGAGGCTTTGAAGAAGCCGCTGGTCGTCGGTCTCGTCGCCAGTGCCGAGCGCATCATCCAAATCCGGCAGAACCGGCTGCTGTCGCTGAAGGCGGATGACGAGACGCCCTATGTCGATCCCGATGCAGTCGCGGACGAGGTCACCCAATCGCGTCGGCTTTGCGCGCGCCGGGGCTGGCCGGTCATCGATGTCACCCGGCGCTCGATCGAGGAAACGGCTGCGGGAATCCTCGATCTGCTGCGCGATCACCGTATGAAGTTCATCGCGACGTGATGGGCCAGGCGACATTCTGGCGTGGCGATGCGCCCCTTATCCTCGCCTCCGGCAGCGCGACCCGCCTGCAGCTGCTTGCAGCGGCGGGACTCCCAGTTGAAGTGATCAAGCCAATCGTCGACGAGCGCGCGATCGAAGCGGAGTTCCTGGCCATGGGCGGCTCGCCGGCAGGAGTCGCTGCCGCATTGGCGGAGTCCAAGGCGTTGTCGGTCTCGCCGCTCGCTCCGGGGCGGATCGTACTCTCGGCCGACCAGATGCTGACCTCAGAGGGGCGTCCATTTCACAAGCCCGAGGATGCTGCAGCCGCATACCGCCAGATCGCGGCGCTCGCCGGTCGGAGCCATGAACTCACCTCCGCTTTCGTGCTGGCACGGGACGGACAGGTCATCGGGCGGGGCGCCAGCAGCGCGATGCTCGCGATGCGCCCACTGACGCGAGATTTCATCGAGCGCTATATCGCCCAGGCCGGCCAGGCAGCGACGACGAGTGTCGGCGGCTACCAGCTCGAAAGCCTCGGCATCCATCTGTTCGAGGCGATCGAAGGCGATCATTTCACCATCCTCGGCCTGCCGATGTTGAGCCTGCTCGCCACACTTCGCGACCTTGATCTCATCGCATGACCAAACGTTGCTTCATCATCGGCCACCCGGTCGCGCATTCCCGCTCGCCGTTGATCCATGGCCATTGGCTCGCCGAGCACGGCCTGGCCGGCAGTTATGAACGCGTCGATGTGCCGCCGGCCGAGGTGCCCACTCTTATCGCGCGCCTGCGCGCCGGCGAGTTCGTGGGCGGCAACGTCACCGTGCCGAACAAGGAAATCGTGCTGCCGCTGCTCGATCGGGCCAGCGAGACAGCCCGGGCCATGGGCGCCGCCAATACGCTGTGGATGGAAGATGGCCGGCTCCATGGCGACAACACCGATGCCTATGGCTTCCTCGCCCATCTCGATGCCTGCGTACCCGGCTGGGGGAGCGGGCCCGGACTGCACTGATCCTTGGCTCCGGCGGCGCTGCCCGTGCCGTGATCCACGGCCTCCTTGAGCGCGGGCTCTGTCGCGTCCTCCTGGTCAACCGCAGCCCCGAGCGGGCGGTCGAACTAGCGGCTGCTGTTGCGAGGTCGGTCGAGGCCCGGCCTTGGCAGGACATTTCGGCGTTGGTGAGCAAAAGCGATCTGATCGTCAACACGACCTCGCTCGGCATGTCGGGCCAGCCGCCGCTGGAGATCGATCTCTCTGGATTGCGTCCCGGTACGATCGTCGACGACATCGTCTACGTTCCGCTGGAGACCCCGCTGCTCGCGGAGGCGCGGGCGCGTGGCGGCATTCCGGTCGACGGGCTCGGTATGCTGCTGCACCAGGCGGTGCCGGGTTTCGAGCGCTGGTTCGGCGTCCGTCCGCAGGTCACGGATGCGCTGCGGGCGAAGCTCGAAGCCGACATTCCGGCTTTGTGAACATGATAGCGAAGGCGATGAGATGACTTTCCTGCTCGGCCTCACCGGCTCGATCGGCATGGGCAAGTCGACGACATCGGCGATGTTCCGTGCTGCCGGAATTCCCGTCCATGATGCCGATCAGGCGGTGCATGATCTTTATTCTGGCGTTGCGGCGGCACAGATCGAGGCGGCCTTCCCGGGAACGACGGTGGATGGTGTCGTCGACCGGGCGAAGCTCTCAGCGGCGGTGCTCGGTCGGCCCGAGGCGCTGGCGAAGCTCGAAGCCATCGTCCATCCGCTGGTCCGCGCCGAGGAGCAGGCCTTCCTGGTGCAGTGCCATCGGAGCGGTGCCAGCGCCGCGGTGCTCGATGTGCCGCTCCTGCTCGAGACGGGCGGAGAGAGTCGCTACGACGCCGTCGTCGTCGTCACCGCTCCGGCCGACGTCCAGCGCAAGCGGGTTCTCGGCCGTCCCGGCATGACCGAAGAGAAGTTCGCGGCGATCCTCGCTCGCCAGATGCCCGATGCGGAGAAGCGCCGCCGGGCTCACTTCCTTGTGGACACGTCGCTCGGGCTCGTGGCCGCCGAGCGCCAGGTCCGCTCTATCCTGAACGCCGTTGCGGGCCGCTTCGGCCGCGTGATGAGGGCGGATTGACCATGCGCGAGATCGTTCTCGACACCGAGACCACGGGCGTCGAACCTTTGAAGGGTGATCGCATCGTCGAGATCGGCTGCGTCGAGCTCGTCAATCATTGCCCGACCGGCCGCAACTACCACGTCTACATCAATCCCGAGCGGAACATGCCGGACGGCGCCTTCAGGGTGCATGGGCTTTCCGAGGCTTTCCTCTCCGACAAGCCGGTCTTTGCTGGGATCGCCGCCGAGTTTGCCGCCTTCATCGCGGATGCCAGGCTGGTCATCCACAACGCGGCCTTCGACGTCGGCTTCATCAATATGGAGTTCGGCCGGCTCGGCCTGCCTTCGATCGTGCCCGCGCTCGTGGTCGATACGCTGGCGATGGCGCGGCGCAAGCACCCCGGCGCCAGCAACAGCCTGGACGCGCTCTGCGCCCGCTATGGCATCGACAACAGTCGCCGCACCAAGCACGGCGCGCTGCTCGACTCCGAGATCCTGGCCGAGGTCTATATCGAGCTGATCGGCGGCAAGCAGACCAGTCTCGGTCTTGGCATAGCTGCTGCCGGCAGTGCTGGCGTTGGACTTGCCGTTACGATCGAGCGCCCCGTTCGCCAACGGCAGCTCGCTCCGCGTTTGACGCCTGAGGAGCGAGCCGCCCACGAAGCCTTCGTGGCGAAGCTCAAGGGGCCGCTCTGGCGCGGCTATCTCGGCCTGCCCGAGGAGGTATGAGGCCGGCCGTCATGCTCGGCCGGAGCCGAGCATGACGATTTCGTCGATTACTCCACCCGTTTCCGGGTCGCCCGGCGTGACATCATGTTCAGCCCCTCGATCAGGGCCGAGAAGGCCATGGCGGCGTAGATATAGCCCTTCGGGATATGGGCGCCGAAGCCCTCGCCGATCAGCGTGCCGCCGATCATCAAGAGGAAGCCGAGCGCCAGCATCACGATCGTCGGGTTCTTGTCGATGAAGCGCGCCAGCGGATCGGCCGCCAGCAGCATCACCATCACGGCGACGATGACGGCGATCACCATCACCGGCACATGCTCGGTCATGCCGACCGCGGTGATGATGCTGTCGATCGAGAAGACGAGGTCGAGCAGCAGGATCTGGAAGATCACGCCGCCGAAAGTCACGGCTGCGGCTGCGCCCCCGTCGAACATGTCTGGTCCGTGATCGGGATCGACCTTGTGGTGGATCTCCTTGGTCGCCTTCCAGACCAGGAACAGGCCACCGGCGATCAGGATCATATCGCGCCAGGAGAAGGCCTTGCCGAAGACCGAGAACACCGGAGCGGTGAGCTGCACGATGAAGGCCACGGTCGAGAGCAAAGCGAGGCGCAGGATCAGCGCCAGGCCGATGCCGATCCGGCGGCCGCGCGCACGCTGATGCTCCGGCAGCTTGTTGGTCAGGATAGAGATGAAGATGAGGTTGTCGATACCGAGGACGACCTCCATGGCGATCAGGGCGCCGAGCGCCGCCCATATGGCTGGGTCGGCGGCGAGCGTCATAAGGGCATCCATGGAAATCGTGAACCTCACGGGAATGGCACGCCGGGATGGCGGCCTCAGGCCCGCGGGAGATGGAAACGCTTCTGCGGCCGCGCAACGGTGGGCCAATAAAAAAGAGCCCCGAAGGGCTCTTTCCTGTCGAATTCACAATGCCGGTCGTTGCTCAGGCGTTCGGGGTGCCCTGCTGCGCCTGCATCTCCTCGAGACGCTGGCGGTAGAGCTGAGCGAAGTCGATCGGATCGATATAGAGCGGCGGGAAGCCACCATTGCGCACGGCTTCGGCGACGATCGCCCGAGCGAAGGGGAAGAGCAGGCGTGGGCAGTCGATCATCACGACCGCATGCAGCTGCTCCTGCGGCACGCCGAGGATGCGGAAGACGCCGGCATAGCTGAGCTCGAACGCGAACAGCGTCTCGTCGTTCAGGGTCGCCTTGCCTTCGAGCGTGAGGATCGTCTCGACGTCGTTCTCGCCGAGCGCGTTGGCGTGGACGTTGACCTGGAGGCCGATCTGCGGCCCGCCCTGCTGTTGCTGCTGAGTCAGCGAGCGCGGAGCATTGGGGTTCTCGAAGGAGAAATCCTTGATGTACTGGACCAGCGTGTTGAGGCTGGGCCCCTGCTGGTCGGCGGCGCCGGCGCCGTTGCCGTTTTCGTTGGCCATCGATCCCATCATTATCTTCACAAAACCATCGGGAAATTCCGTGCCGTGGCCGGAACTGCCCGGGCAAGGCGGCGGCGCCGGGCCCGCGTCGGCTATCATGGCGGCGGGGCCGGCACAAGCGAAGTGAGCTTTCGCGCCCTTGTCGCGCACCGGGGGTGGATGTTACGAGCCTCCCTCACCATATCCGTTCGATGACGGGCGACAAAAGCGCGCCCGCGCGGGAACGAGTTTTCGAGGTTCGGATCAGCCGGCGATGCAGAATTTCGATATGACGACCCTGGTCTTCCTGGCCCTGGCCGTTTTCGTCGCCTGGAAACTGCGCTCGGTTCTGGGCCAGAAGACCGGGCACGAGAAGCCGCCGGTCGATCCGTTCGCGCGCCGCGAGACGCCGCCGCTTCGTCCCGATCAGCCGGGCACTGGCGAGCGCCGCGACAACGTCGTCCGGTTGCCGGGCGCCGCCAACGACGCCGCGGCTGCCCCGGTGGCCGATGCGGAACGCTGGAAGGGCATTGCCGAGCCGGGCTCGCCCATCGCTGTCGGCCTCGATGCGATCGTCCGTCAGGAGCCGGGCTTCGAGCCGCAGGGCTTTCTCGGCGGGGCGAAATCGGCCTACGAGACCATCGTCACCGCCTTTGCCCGTGGTGATCGCAAGACCCTGAAGGGTCTGCTCGCCAAGGAAGTCTATGACGGCTTCGAGCAGGCGATCGGCGAGCGCGAGAAGCGCGGCGAGAAGGCTGAATCCAACTTCGTCTCGATCGACAAGGCCGAGATAACCGGGGTCGACGTCAAGGGCAAGGCCGCCCAGATCACCATCGCCTTCGTCTCGCAACTGATCAGCGTGGTTCGCGACGCGCAGGGCAATGTCGTCGACGGCAGCGCCGACGCCGTCTCCGAGGTCAACGATGTCTGGACCTTCTCGCGCCAGCTCGGCGGCCGCGATCCGAACTGGCTGCTGGTCGCTACCGAATCGGCCGCGTGATTCGTGCCGCCGGTTTCGTTCTGGGGCTGCTGGCCGCAGGTATATCGATGACCGGCTCGGAAGCTTCGCCTCCACCTTTGCCGACGGGCGCCCGGGCTGAACCCGTGGCGCCCGCTGCGCTTGCGGGCTGGGGCACTGACGATCAGCTCGCGGTTCTGCGCCTGTTCGCGCAGGGCTGCGAGACCGATCCGCCGCTGCGGCAAGGCGCCGTTCCATCCCCCGCTCTGCCAGCCCTGTGCACGAAGGCTGCGGCCCTGTTCGCTACGGGTGACGTGACACAGGACGCGGCGCGCCGCTTCTTCGCAGACAACTTTACCTTCTGGCGTATTCGCCCGCCCGGCGCCGACCGCGGCTTCATGACCGGTTATTTCGAGCCGGAGTTCGAGGGCTCGCTGACCCGCTCGGACGCCTTCCCGACGCCGCTCTATGGGCGCCCGACCGACCTGGTGACCAAAATGCCGGGCGATGACTGGCAGGGCCTCGATCCGGCCCTGACCTCGGCGCGCCGGACGGCCAACGGGCTGGCGCCATTCCCGGATCGTGGGGCGATCGAGGAGGGTGCGCTCGCTGGCCGGGGGCTCGAAATCCTCTGGATGCGCGATCCGGTCGATCGCTTCGTCCTGCAGGTCCAGGGCTCGGGCCGGATCCGCCTGCCGGACGGCAAGGTGACGCGCCTCGTCTATTCCGGGCGCAACGGCCATCCCTATACCTCGCTTGGTCGCGAGCTCAGCCGGCGCGAGAGCATTCCACCCGAGCAGATGACCATGGACAAGCTCATCGCCCGGCTGAAGGCGGATGCAGGTTTTGCCCGCGAGCTGATCCGCCTCAACCGCTCCTTCGTCTTCTTCGCTCGCAACGACAACCTGCCGACAGGCTCCGGCCCGATCGGTGGCGCCGGCCTGCCGTTGACGCCGCTGCGCAGCGTCGCGGTCGACCGATCGCTCTGGCCCTACGGCATGCCGGCCTGGATCGAAACGGTGATTCCCGACGGCAAGGGGGGCACTGAAAAGCTGGCCCAACTTGTCCTGGCGCAGGATACCGGCACGGCGATCATCGGCCCGGCCCGGATCGATCTCTTCGTCGGCTCCGGCGCAGAGGCCGGTCATCGTGCCGGCCTGATCCGGCATCCCTTCGATTTCGTCGTGCTCTGGCCGCGCTGAGCCATGCGGCGGCGCGGCAAGCTCCTCTCCGAAGCGGAACTCGAACTCTGGCGCCAGGTCGCGCGCACGATCAAGCCGCTACCTGGCCGCACGGCGGTCGAAGCCGAGCCGGAAGCGAAATCGGAAAAGCCGCCCGCGCCCGTGGAGAGCGCCCAGCCTTCCCCAGCACCGGCGCTCAAGGGCCGCCCGACGAAGCCCGCCTCGCCGCCGCTGGTGCCACTGGAGCGGCGCATGCGTACGCAATTGCGCCGTGGCCAGCAGGGCGTCGAAGCGGTGATCGACCTGCACGGGCTGCGCCAGGACGAAGCGCATGCGGCTCTGCGTGGCTTCCTGCGCGTGCAGCAGCAGCGTGGAGCCAAGCTCGTCCTGGTGGTGACCGGCAAGGGCATCGCCGGCGACGTCCCCTATGGCGAGGAGCGCGGCATCCTGCGCCGGAACGTCCCGCACTGGCTGCGTCTGCCGGATCTGCGCCCTCTGGTGCTCGGCTTCGACGAGGCCGAGCAGCGTCATGGCGGAACAGGTGCGCTCTACATCCGCCTGCGCCGCAGCCGGGACTTCAGCGAATGACGCCCTTCGGCCGCCGCGTCCGCGAACTGCGGGCCGCCCGCGGCGTGACCCTGGCGCAGATGGCGCAAGCGCTCGGTGTCACCCCGGCCTATCTCTCGGCGCTGGAGCACGGCAAGCGTGGCCAGCCGACCTTCACTTTGATTCAGGGCGCGATCCATGTCCTCGGCGTGATCTGGGACGAAGCGGACGAGCTGATCCGCCTCGCCGAGCTCTCCCATCCGCGCATCGTGATCGATACGGCCGGCCTCGAACCGGAAGCGACGTTGTTTGCCAATCGCCTCGCCCATGAGGTGCAGTGGCTCGGCCCGTCCGATCTGGCGGCGCTGACTTCGATCCTCGACAGCGCCGCGCGCCGCCGCGGCAGCGCTTGACCTCACCAGCCGGCAATGCCACACGCCGCCATTCTCCCGCCATTACGGACATCGCCATGACCTCAAAGCGCTATGACGTGCTCGCCCTCGGCAATGCCATCGTCGACGTCTTCGCTTCGGCGGAGGAAGATTTCCTGGCGAAATACGAGCTGGTCAAAGGCTCGATGACGCTGATCGATGAAGCCAGGGCCGAGCTGCTCTATGGCGCGATGGGACCGGGCAAGGTGGTCTCGGGCGGTTCGGCCGCCAACACCATCGCCGGCCTCGCCTCCTTCGGCGGCAAGGGCGCCTTCATCGGCAAGGTCAAGGCCGACGAGCTCGGCGGGCTCTATCGCCACGACCTGGCCTCGCTCGGCGTCGCTTTCGACACTGCTGCGGCGAATGAAGGGCCCGCGACGGCGCGCTCCTTCATCATCGTCACACCGGATGGCGAGCGCACGATGAACACCTATCTCGGCGCCTGCCAGGGCCTTTCACCGGCCGATGTCGATGCTGCGACGGTCGAGAATGCCGATATCGTCTACCTCGAAGGCTATCTCTGGGATCCGCCGGCGGCCAAGGGATGCCTTCCGCAAGGCCTCCGAGCTCGCGCACAAGGCCGGCGGGCGCGTCGCCATCACCTTGTCCGATTCCTTCTGCGTCGACCGCTATCGCGATGAGTTCCTCGGCCTGATCCGCAACCGCATGGTCGATCTCGTCTTCGCCAACGAGCACGAGCTGAAGAGCCTCTACCAGAGCGCCGATTTCGACACGGCGCTGGCGGCGCTGCGGGCGGAGAACGTCCTTGCCGTCATCACGCGCTCGGAGAACGGCGCGCTGGCGCTGACGCCGGACGGGGTCGTGGCCGAGCCGGTCTTCCCGATCGAGCGCGTGGTCGACGCGACCGGCGCCGGCGATCTCTTCGCTGCCGGCTTCCTGCACGGCCTGACGACGAACCGCGAGGCACGCGACTGCCTGCGGCTAGGCGCGCTCGCCGCCGCCGAGGTCATCAGCCATGTCGGCGCGCGCCCGAACGTCAACCTGAAGACGCTCGCGGGCAATAACGGCCTGCTCTGAGGCAGAAGGGCGGCCGGTTCAGGCCGCCCGCTTCAACCCAACGGCGCCCCAGATCTCGCTGAGCGCGGCGACCAGCGTGACGATGTCCTCGTCCGAATGCAGCGGCGTCGGCGTGATGCGCAAACGCTCGGTACCGCGTGGCACAGTCGGATAGTTGATCGGCTGGACATAGATCGAAAAGCGCTCGAGCAATTCATCGCTGATCCGCTTGCACAGCGCGGCATCGCCGACCATCACCGGCACGATATGGCTTGGGTTCGGCAGATGCGGGATGCCAGCCTGGTCGAGCTGGCCGCGCAGCTTGCGCACCCGGTCCTGCTGTCCATCGCGCTCGGCCGAGCTCGTCTTGAGATGCCGGATCGCAACCAGCGCGCCTGCGGCCAGCGCCGGCGGCAGAGAGCTCGAGAAGATGAAGCCGGAGGCGAAGCTGCGGATGAAGTCGCAGAGCGCTGCCGAGCCGGTGACATAGCCGCCCATCACGCCGAATGACTTGGCCAGCGTGCCCTCGATCAGGTCGAGCCGGTGGCTGAGCCCGTCGCGCTCGCTGACGCCGCCGCCACGAGGGCCGTAGAGCCCGACGGCATGGACCTCGTCGATATAGGTCATCGCGCCGAATTCGTCGGCGAGATCGCAGAATTCGGCGACCGGGGCGATATCGCCATCCATCGAATAAACCGACTCGAAGGCGATCAGCTTCGGCCGGCCTGAGTCGATCGCCTGAAGCTTGCGACGCAGATCCTGCGCGTCGTTATGGGCGAAGATCAGCTTCTCGGCCCGCGAATGCCGGATGCCCTCGATCATCGAGGCGTGGTTGGCGGCATCGGTCAGCACCACACAGCCGGGAATGCGCGCGGCCAGGGTCGAGAGCGAGGCCCAGTTCGACATGTAGCCGGAGTTGAACAGCAGCGCGGCCTCCTTGCCGTGCAGGTCGGCGAGCTCGCGCTCCAGCAGGATGTGGTAGTGGTTGGTGCCGGCAATGTTGCGGGTGCCGCCGGCGCCAGCGCCGCAGCTGTCGAGCGCTTCGCGCATCGCAGCGAGCACGGCCGGGTGCTGTCCCATGCCGAGATAGTCGTTCGAGCACCAGACGGTGACCTCGCGCGGCCCGTCAGGGCCGTGGAAGGCGGCGCGGGGAAAGCGGCCGGCGCGGCGTTCCAGATCGGCGAAGACGCGGTAGCGGCCCTCTGCCCTGAGGCTGTCGAGTTCGCTGCGGAAAAAGGCTTCGAAATCCATCGTGACGCTCCTGGCGGCACCTTTTAGGGATTCCAGGCGCTGCGTAAAGGCGCGCCGATGTCGCGCCGCAGTGGGGCTCCGATGCTCGATCCTAGCCCGGTCCGCACTGCATCGCATAAGGTGCTTTTCGTTTCCGGACGGGAATGGGCCTTTCCCTTTGCCGCGCTGGACCGTTAGATCGGCCGCTAAGCTGACGAGGACAGGCCATGGCGGTAACGATCGACGGACGCACCCTGAAGGGCAAGCAGGTGCTGCGCGTGGCCCGCCCCGGCGCCTCCGGCCGCTATGAGAAGGCGAATCTCGCGCCGGCGGCGCGCGCGGCGATCGCGGCGACACGGGCCCATATCGACGCCAATTTCATGAACGACGAGGCGCCGTTCATGTACTCCTTCAACACCGGCGTCGGCCTGTTCAAGGACCAGCGCGTGCTGATGTCGGAGATGACCGAGTATCAGCGCAAAAGCGTCTACGCCCACGCCACCGGCATCGGCGAGCCCTTCGCTGAGGACGTGACGCGCGCCACCATGCTGTTGCGCGCCAATGCTTTCGCCTCGAACTATTCTGGCCCGCAGGTCGCCCTCGTCGAGCGCCTGCTCGCCTGCCTCAACGCCGGCGTCCATCCGGTGATCCCGCAGAAAGGCTCGGTCGGCGCCTCCGGCGATCTCGCACCGCTCGCCCATATGTCGGCCGCGGTCTGCGGTTTCGAGGAGGCGGAAGCTTTCTACAAGGGCAAGCGGATGAAGGCCCGCGATGCCCCTGGCCAAGGCCGGGCTGGAACCGGACTTCAAGCTCGGCGCCAAGGACGCCTCCGCTCTGATCAACGGCTCGACCGTCTCGCTCGCGCTGGGCGTGCTCGCGACGGAAGATGCCAGGCGCCTGATCAAGGCCGCCGATATCGGGTTGGCACTCTCGCTCGAAGCGATGCGCGGCGAGCTCGCCGCATTTGATCCGCGCGTCCATGCCGCCCGCCCGCATCCCGGCCAGGCGCTGGTCGCGCGCAATCTGCTCAAGATCACGCACGGCTCGAAGCGCTGCTCGGCCTCGGCCCGCGAGACGATCTATCCCGACGAGATCGGCCGCACGCCGGGCAAGCCGCCGGCGCCGCGGGTCCAGGACGTCTATTCGCTGCGCTGCGCCCCGCAGGTGCACGGCCCGGCGCGCGAGGCGCTCGATTATGTCGCGCGCATCATCGCGACCGAGACCAATTCGGCGACCGACAATCCGCTGATCTTCCCCGAGGATGACGGCTATCGTGTCATCTCCGGCGGCCATTTCCACGGCCAGTATGTCGCGCAGGCGATGGACCTGCTCGCCATCGCCATGACCGATCTCGGCTCGATCTGCGAGCGCCGCCTCGCCCGCCTTGTCGACCCGACCATGAGCTATGGCCTGCCGCGCAATCTGCTCGCCGGCAAGCGCGGCCTCAACACGGGCTTTGCCACCGTGCAGTGCTCTATGTCCGCGCTGGTGATGGAGAACCGCACCTTGTCCTCGCCCGGCTCGGTCGATTCGATTCCCGGCAAGTCGAATGCCGAGGACCATGTCTCGAACTCGACCTGGTGCGGCCGTAAGGCGCGCACCGTCGTCGAGAATGTCGAGATGATCATCGCCGCAGAGATCCTGATGGCCTGCCAGGCGCTCTCCCTGATCGCCGAGACCGCCAAGGGCCATCCGCTCGGCAAGGGCACGCAGGCCGCGCTCGATGCGCTGCGCCAGACGATCCCGCCGGCGCTCGATGGCGACCGCTGGTACGCCGCCGAGATGAACCAGGCGACGGCACTGGTGCGTTCCGGCGCGATCGTCGAGGCGGTCGAGGCGGTCGTCGGGGCGCTGGAGTAGGCACGCCTGACTACATGCGTCATGCTCGGCCTTGAGCCGAGCATCTCAGGCCGGAGGAGGCTGCAGCCGGTGCCCTGTCGTCATGAGATTCTCGGGTCTGCGCTTCGCTCCGCCCGAGAATGACGCCTCCTAGTACAGCGTCGCCCGGACCCGTTCCGGCAGCGCCTTGTCATAGGCCTCGCCATCGAACGTCTCCGCCGCAGCCCGCGCGGAAATCTCGCGCAGGATCGTCCCGGCGCTTGGCAGTGTGCGCTTGTCGACCTGCGTTGCCGGGTTCCACAGATCGGCGCGCACGATGGCCCGCGAGCACTGGAAATAGGCCGCCTCGACCGTGACCACGATCACGCAGGCCGGCAGCTTTCCGGCCATCTCGAAGCGCGCGCACAGCTCCGGATCGGTCGACAGCACCGCGGTGCCGTTGACGCGCAGCGTTTCACCGTAGCCGGGGATCAAAAAGAGCATTCCGATTCGATTGTCGGACAGAAGATTCTTCAATGAATCGAGGCGGTTATTACCTCTTCGGTCCGGAATCAGCAGCGTTTTGGCGTCGCTGACCGCAACGAAGCCCGGCAGATCCCCGCGCGGCGAGCAATCCAGGCCGCCTGGACCGTTGGTCGCCAGCACAAAAAACGGCGAGGCTGCGATCAGCGCGCCGTAGTTCGCGTCGATGTGATCGATCTCCTTGATCACCGAAGCCGGCGCGATCGGGTTGGGGTAGAGCGCGGCGAGCTGATCGGGCGAAGTGATGCGGTGCGCGGTCATGCCAGCCTCCGAAGACGATAAGTCTAGACTATTTGAATCTGCCGCAATGCACCAGAGGGACCTTCAAAAGAAACGCCCCGCATCGCAGGATGCGGGGCGTCTGATTCACGTGAAACGCTCAGCGCGTTTCGGGTGCCTCAGTTTTCGGCGCCCTGGCGCTCGCGGGACTTCTCGGCGTCGCGCTCGGCCTTCAGCTTCTCGGTGATGTCCTCGCCGGTGGTCTGGTCGACGACCTTCATCGACAGGCGCACCTTGCCGCGCTCGTCCATGCCGAGGAACTTGACCTTGACCTTCTCGCCTTCCTTGACGACGTCCGAAACCTTCTGGACCCGGTTGGGGGCCAGCTCGGAGATATGGACAAGGCCGTCCTTGGCGCCGAAGAAGTTCACGAAGGCGCCGAATTCCATGACCTTCACGACGGTGCCGTCATAGATCATGCCCGGCTCCGCTTCGGAGACGATCGACTTGATCCACTTGATCGCCGCTTCGATCGACTTGCCGTCGGCCGAGGCGATCTTGATGGTGCCGTCGTCCTCGATGTTGACCTTGGCGCCGGTCTTCTCGACGATCTCGCGGATGACCTTGCCGCCGGAGCCGATGACTTCGCGGATCTTGTCGACCGGGATCTTCATCGTCTCGATGCGCGGGGCATACTCGCCGAGCTGGCCACGGGCCACCGAGAGTGCCTTGTTCATCTCGACGAGGATGTGGTCGCGGCCGCCCTTGGCCTGGTCGAGGGCGACCTTCATGATCTCCTCGGTGATGCCGGCGATCTTGATGTCCATCTGCAGCGAGGTGATGCCCTCGGACGTGCCGGCGACCTTGAAGTCCATGTCGCCGAGATGGTCCTCGTCGCCGAGGATGTCGGAGAGCACCGCGAAGCGCTCGCCTTCCAGGATCAGGCCCATGGCGATGCCCGCGACCGGCGCCTTCAGCGGCACGCCGGCATCCATCAGCGCCAGCGAGGTGCCGCAGACGGTGGCCATCGAGGAGGAGCCGTTCGACTCGGTGATCTCCGAGACGACGCGGATCGTGTAGGGGAATTCCGACTTCGCCGGCAGCATCGGGCGAATGGCGCGCCAGGCGAGCTTGCCATGGCCGATTTCGCGGCGGCCGGGCGAGCCCATGCGGCCAGCTTCACCAACCGAATAGGGAGGGAAGTTGTAGTGCAGCAGAAAGGTCTCCTTGTAGGTGCCTTCCAGCGAGTCGATGTACTGTTCGTCGTCGCCGGTGCCGAGCGTGGTCACGACCAGCGCCTGGGTCTCGCCGCGGGTGAACAGCGCCGAACCGTGGGTGCGCGGCAGGATGCCGGCTTCCGAGACGATCTTGCGGACCGTCTTGAGGTCACGGCCGTCGATGCGGACACCGTCGTCGAGGATGGTCCAGCGCACGACCTTGGCCTGGGCTTCCTTGAACTGGCCGCCGACCTGCTCCTTGGTGAAGGTCGTCTTGCCGTCCGGCGTGTCCGAGATCAGCGCAGCGACCTTGGCCTTGGCGGCGTCCAGCGCCTTGTAGCGCTCGGCCTTGGTGGTGATCTTGTAGGCGGCGCGGATATCCGCATCGACCAGCTTGAGCACGGCCTCGAGCACGACGGAGTTGTCGGCCGGGGTGTAGTCGCGCGGCTCCTTGGCGGCCTTCTCGGCCAGGCGGATGATGGCGTCGATCACCGGCTGGAAGTGCTTGTGGCCGAACATCACGGCGCCGAGCATGATCTCCTCGGAGAGCTGCTTGGCCTCCGACTCGACCATCAGGACGGCGTCGGGCGTGCCGGCGACGACGAGGTCGAGCTGCGATTCCTTGATCTCATCGACCAGCGGGTTGAGCTTGTAGGCGCCGTCGAAATAGCCGACGCGGGCAGCGCCGACCGGGCCCATGAAGGGCACGCCGGAGAGCGTCAGGGCGGCGGAGGCGGCGACCATCGCGACGATGTCGGGGTCGTTCTCGAGGTCATGCTGCAGCACGGTGCAGACGACCTGCGTCTCGTTGCGGTAGCCCTCGACGAAGAGCGGGCGGATCGGCCGGTCGATCAGGCGCGAGACCAGCGTCTCCTTCTCGGTCGGGCGTCCCTCACGCTTGAAATAACCGCCGGGAATGCGGCCGGCGGCGAAGGTCTTTTCCTGGTAGTTCACGGTCAGCGGGAAGAAGTCGATCCCGGCCTTCGGCGACTTGGCGGAGACGACGGTCGCGAGCACCACGGTCTCGCCATAGGTGGCGAGCACGGCGGCGTCGGCTTGGCGGGCGATCTTGCCGGTTTCGAGGACGAGCTTGCGGCCGCCCCAGATCAGTTCTTCGGTTTGAACATCGAACATGGATATGTCTTTCGGTCGGATGCGATCCGTCCGGCGTCGCTCGAGCCCATGGGCAAGACGGCGGAACGTCCGGGATATGCTCGAAAGAAGCGGCGCCCGGGCGCTCGGCGATCCTGCCATGGACGTCGCTGACGCCGGCGGATCATGCGGTGGGCCGCCCCATGCGGCCGCCGCACTGAATGGGGAACGTCGCGTCATTGCGGCGCTCCCGGGATGAGGCCGATCATTCGGCCTCTAGCAGAACCGCCCGGAGCAGCGAGGCACCGGGCGGGATTCGGTCTCGATCAGCGGCGGATGCCGAGCTTCTCGATCAGCGTCTTGTAGCGCGCTTCTTCCCTGCCCTTGAGGTAGTCGAGCAGCGAACGGCGCTGCGACACCATCTTGAGCAGACCGCGGCGCGAATGGTTGTCCTTGGTGTGCGACTTGAAGTGGCCGGTCAGGTTGTTGATGCGCTCCGTCAGGATCGCGACCTGGACTTCCGGCGAGCCGGTGTCGTTCGGCTTGGTGGCATGTTCCTTCATGAGCGCGGTCTTGCGCTCGGCAGTGATCGACATCGTCATGTCCTTTGGTTCGGTGTTGATCTGGCGGGCCAGGCCGGGATGTCGTCCAGCAAGGTCCGAAGCCCGCATCCGCCTCATCGTGGAAGGGATACGCGGCCGGCCATCGGACCGGTTGCCCGGGCATATACACGAAACTGGCGGAAAGGCTAGGGTTCTAGCGCCGTGGTTCGGAGAAGAGCATGCAGCAGGTCGCGGAAAGACGGGCCGTGCGCGCGCTCATCCTCACGCCGGAACGGGAGATCCTGCTCTTTCGCCTGCGACCGCCGGGAGAGACGCGATGCTTCTGGATCGCGCCGGGCGGCGGGCTCGACCACGGTGAGACGATCGAGGACGGCCTGAGGCGCGAGCTCCGCGAAGAACTCGGGCTTGTCGATTTCCGGATCGGTGCGCTGGTCTGGCGCCGGCATCACACCTTTGACTGGGGCGCTCGCCGGATATCGCAGCGCGAGGAGTATCGCATCGTCGAGGTCGCTCGCTTCGATCCCGTCATGACCGACGAGGTCGAGGCGCAGAACGTCGTCGAGCATCGCTGGTGGCCGATCGCCGAGCTGGGCAACATCCGCGAACCGCTGACGCCGTTGAGTCTATCGGCGATCCTGGCGCGATATCTCGCCGAGGGCGCGCCCAATCCGGTTCCGCCCGAGGAGGTGCTGGTCGACGACGAGGCGGCCGGCTGACTCGGAGGCGCGGCTCGCCGGAACCTCTGCCGGTTCCACAGGTTGACTCGCCGCAGGTCTCCAAACCGGGGTCGAGTATCATGCCAGCCATGCCGAAGGATCGCCTCATTGCCGCGCTCGGCGCCCAGCTGCGGGCCGAGCGCGAGACCCGCGACGCGCTCCGTGACGTGATCGCCAACGGCCAGCTCGACCGTGAGGTCCTGCTGGCGATCCTCTCCGATCCCGTACCGGTCGTGACCCGTGACGAGATCGTCAGGGCCGAGGCTTGGCTGCGCGGCCTGCCGCCGGCCTTCCCGGCCCGCCCGGCGCTGCGGGCGGCCTGATGGCACCCCGCCCGGCCTGGAAGGGCTATCTCAAGCTCTCGCTGGTGTCCTGCGCCGTGGAGCTGACCTCGGCGACCGACCATAGCGAGAAGGTTTCCTTCCGCGTCATCAACCGCAAGACCGGCAACACCGTGCGCCGTCAGTACATCGACAGCGTCAGCGGGAAGCCGGTCGACAGCGACGACGAGGTCAAGGGCTACGAGATCGGCGGCGACGAATACCTCCTGATCGAAGAGGACGAGATCGACGCGGTCCAGATCGAGAGCTCGCATACGCTCTCGATCGAGCAGTTCGTCGACCGCGCCGCGATCCCGCAGATCTATTTCGACCAGCCCTATTATCTCAGCCCGTCCGACGAGGTTTCGGAGGAGGCCTTCGCCGTGATCCGCGAGGCGATGGCAAAGCAGAAAAAAGCCGGCATCGCCCGCATCGTGCTCTATCGTCGCGAACGGCCGGTGATGATCGAGCCCTTCGACAAGGGGCTGCTGCTGACCACGCTGCGCTACGACAAGACCGTGCGCCAGCCGGACGAGATATTCGACGGCCTGCGCAAGGGCAAGCTCGACGAGGAATTGGTCGATCTTGCCACCCACATCATCGAGAAGAAGCAGGCGAAGTTCGATCCGAGCGGCTTCGAGGATGGCTATGAGGAGGCGTTGCTCGAGCTGATCGAGGCCAAGCGCAAGGGCAAGAAGCCGCCGGTGGCAAAGCCGGTCGAGCGTTCCGCCAATGTCGTCAACCTGTTCGATGCGCTGAAGAAGAGCCTCGGCCAGGAGGCCCGCCCGCCCTCTAAGTCAGGCGCTCCTGCCAAGAAGCCATCCGCTGCAGGCAAGTCGACTAGAAGGCCCGCTGCCGGCAAGGCCAAGAAGAGCGCCTGACGCGCGTCGGAGGGCGCCATGGCCAATCTCGACCTCTATCGCTCGAAGCGCGATTTCTCCCGCACCCGCGAGCCGAAAGGTGCTGCCGGCCGCCGGAAGGCAACTCAGGCCGGCGGTGCCTTCGTGATCCACAAGCACGCCGCGCGCCGCCTCCATTACGATCTCAGGCTCGAACATCGCGGTGCGCTCTGGTCCTGGGCTGTGACGCGGGGGCCGAGCCTCGATCCGGAAGAGAAGCGCCTCGCTGTCCATGTCGAGGACCATCCGCTCGAATACGGCTCGTTCGAAGGGACAATTCCGGAAGGCGAGTACGGCGCTGGCTCGGTCATCGTCTGGGACGAGGGCAAATGGATCCCGGAAGGCGATCCCGTCCGCGGCATGGAGAAGGGCCACCTTGCCTTCGCGCTCGAAGGACACAAGCTGGCCGGACGCTGGCATCTGGTGCGCTTGAAGGCCCGGCGTGGCGAGAAGCGCGACAACTGGCTGCTGATCAAGGTCGACGACGATTTCGCCCGTGACGACGAGGACATCCTGGAGACCGCGCCGAATTCGGTGACATCCGGCAAGAGTGTCGAGGAGGTGGGCGAGGATCCCAAAGGGGACGTCTGGTCGACCGATGAGAAGCCCGCGAAGGGCCGCAAGCCCAAGAGTGCCAAGTCCAAGACAACAAAAACCAAGCTCGCCGGACGCTCGGCAAAAGCCGAGAGCGAGCCGCTGCCGCGTTTCGTCGCGCCGTGCCTCGCGACGTTGCAGGACAAGCCCCCAGCCGGCGATGCCTGGCTGCACGAGGTCAAGTTCGATGGCTACCGACTGCAGGCGCGAATCTCCGCTGGAAAGGTCAAGCTGCTCACGCGGACCGGGCTCGACTGGACCGAGCGCTTCGGCAAAGGGATCGGCGATGCTTTCGCCGCGCTTGCCTGCGAGGCTGCACTGATCGACG
Organism: Bosea vestrisii; assembly: GCF_030144325.1. Taxonomy (NCBI): domain Bacteria; kingdom Pseudomonadati; phylum Pseudomonadota; class Alphaproteobacteria; order Hyphomicrobiales; family Alloboseaceae; genus Allobosea; species Allobosea vestrisii. The sequence goes on from NZ_CP126307.1 coordinate 3,242,751, forward strand.
GCGAGGTCGTGGCGCTGGGAGAAAACGGCATTTCCTCCTTCTCCGCCCTGCAGGCCGCCCTGTCGGATGGCGAGACCGCGAACCTCGTCTTCTTCGCCTTCGACCTGCTGCATCTCGACGGCGAGGACCTGAAGGGAGAACCGCTTCTCGCGCGCAAGGAGCGATTACAGGAGCTGCTGCAGGCTGCCGGGCCAGAGTCGCCGCTGCGTTATTCCGAGCATTTCGTCGAGCCGGGCCAGACCATGCTGCGTCATGCCTGCCGCATGGGGCTGGAGGGCGTGATTTCCAAGCGTGCCGAGGCGCCCTATCGCAGCGGGCGGGGTCGCGACTGGATCAAGTCGAAATGCACGCAGCGCCAGGAGTTCGTCATTGCCGGCTATGTGCCGTCGAAGGCGTCGCGCAACCAGCTCGGTTCGCTCGTGCTCGGTTATCACGAGGATGATGAGCTGAAGCCCGCCGGCCGTGTCGGCACCGGCTTCACCCGCAATTCGGCCGCGGCGCTGAAGAAAAAGCTCGATGCCATTGCCGCGGAAGCTTCGCCCTTTTCGGGCAAAGCCGGCCGCGAGCGTGGTATCGTCTGGGTGAAGCCCGAGTTCGTCGCCGAGATCGCCTTCGGCTCCTGGACGGCCTCGAAAACCCTGCGGCATTCGGCCTTCCTCGGCCTGCGCGAAGACAAGCCGGCGCAGGAGGTCGTCGAGGAGAGATCGCTCAAGGCTGGAGCGAGCAAGGCTCAACGCACGACGAAGACCAGGCGTAAGGCCAGCCCGGAGACGACCGTGACGCTCAGCAATCCCGCCAAGCCGCTCTGGCCCGATATCGGCTTCACCAAGCAGGATCTGCTCGATTACTACGCCAGCGTCTGGGAGCGCATGGCGCCGTTTGTGGTCGAGCGCCCACTGAGCCTGCTGCGTGCGCCCGACGGCGTCGGCGGCCAGGTCTTCTTCCAGAAACATGCGGGCGCCGGCCTGCACAAGGCGGTTTCGCGGGTGAAGGACAAGGATGGCGAGGAGCTGCTCTTCATCCGCGATTTCGACGGTCTTGCCGCGCTCGTCCAGCTCGGCACGGTCGAGGTTCATGTCTGGGGCGCCACGATCGACGCGGTCGAGACGCCTGACCAGATCATCTTCGATCTCGACCCCGACCAGGGCGTGCCGCTGGAGCGGGTGCGCGAGGCGGCGCTGAGCGTGCGCCAGCGCCTGGATGAGCTTGGCTTCGAGAGCTTTCTCAAGACCTCCGGCGGCAAGGGCTTTCACGTCGTGATGCCGCTGAAGCCCAAGGCGGGCTGGGACGAGGTCAAGGGCTTCGCCCGCGATTTCGCCAAGGCGATGGAGCAGGCCGAACCCAAGCTCTACACCGCGACCTTGTCAAAGAAGGCGCGCAAGGGCCGCATCTTCATCGATTATCTCCGCAACGGCCGCGGCTCGACCGCGATCGCGCCGTTCTCGACAAGAGCCCGCCCCGGAGCCGCCGTCGCCATGCCGGTCGCCTGGGAACTGCTGGAGAAGGGGCTGGCGCCCGATGCCTACAAGGCGCCGGAGGTGATGAAGAAGGGCCCGCCCGACGACGCCTGGGCCGCATTCTTCAAGCCGAAGCGGTCGTTGAAGCGCTGATCAGGCGACGATCTCGCCGCGATCGTAACGGCGCTGCGCCTCTTCGACCTCGCCGATATGGGCTTCCGCCCATTGCGTCAGCGCTGCGACCGTGCCGGCGAGGGTACGACCAAGCGGCGTCAGCGCGTACTCGACCGTGACCGGCACCGTCGGGAAGGCGCGGCGGGTGATCAGCCCGTCGCGCTCAAGGCTTTTCAGCGTCTGCGAGAGCATCTTCTGCGAGATGTTCTCGATTTTGCGGCGTAATACATTGAAGCGCAGCGTCTCCCGGTCGAGCAGGATCAGCACCAGCACCGCCCATTTGTCGCCGATCCGGTCGAGCACCTGCCTTGTCGGGCAGCGGGCATCGAATGCGTCGGGGCGATGCAGCATGGCGGTTTCCGTCAGGTGACCTTGTGGCGCGAAAGTGCCTTCTTGAGAGAAAATCTCACATGCGCCATCTGGTGTCTATCGGGATGTTGGTTCCCATCAGATACTAGGGTAAGAACATGAAGATTGCTCTCATCGGCGCCACCGGTTTCATCGGCTCGCGCCTGCTCACCGAGCTGACCAGCCGCGGCCATCAGATCACGGCCATCGTCCGCAATCCGGAGAAGGTGCCGCAGGGTATCGGCGTCACCGCGAAGACCGGCGATGTCTACGACAAGGACGGGCTCGCCGCCTTGCTCGCCGGTCATGATGCGGTGATCAGCGCCGTCCACTTCTCGGCCAGCGATCCAACGACGCTGCTCGCAGCGGTGAAGCAGTCCGGCGTGAAGCGCTATCTCGTCGTCGGCGGTGCCGGCAGCCTCGAGGTCGCCCCTGGCTTGAAGCTGTTCGACACGCCGGAATTCCCGGCGATCTATCTGGGTGAAGCCAGGAAGGGCGGTGCCTTCCTCGATCTGCTGAAGGGCGAGAGCGGCCTCGACTGGACCTTCCTCTCGCCCTCCGCCGTGATCGCGCCGGGCGAGCGCACCGGCCAGTTCCGCCTCGGCAAGGACCAGCTCCTGGCCGACGGCACCGGCCAGAGCCGGATTTCGGCCGAGGACTATGCCATTGCGCTGGTCGACGAATTGGAAAAGCCGGCGCATGTGCGCCAGCGCTTTACGGTCGGCTATTGAGGCGGAACGCTGGGTCCCGCCTCAAGGCTGTGTGAGCTTACCGGTCAGGTTGAACCAATCTGACCGGGTTCAGCTGCATGGTCCGGCGGAAACGCTTTTCGCCGAATGCAAGCTGGCCGCGGCGCAGTTCGCCGCTCCAGACATGGCCGGCGTCGCTCTCGAAATAGAGCTGCGCCGCATCGACCTCGTAGCGGCCGCCATGACCTGGCGCCTGATCGCGCTGCTTGCCGAAGCGACCATTGGGGCGAAGGTCGAGCCGGATGGCGCCGTCTTCGCTGATCCAGCGGCCGAGCACGGCAAGCTCGGCCTTGGTTAGCGGCTCCGGGACCTCGAGATCGATCTCGAGCGGGCGGATCGACCGCTTGGCCGGCGTGATGATCGACGCGATCGCGCCGAGCGACTGGATGACCTGGCTGAAGGGCATGATGTCCTCCTTTTGTTCAGGGTGTTGGGCGGTGCAGATAGCGCCGCCTCTGACAGGAACATGTCAGTAGTGACCGGCACAGGACGCCGGGGCGTTCGCCCCAGAGGTCCGCTGTTCAGCAACGCTGCCGGTATGGTCGGACAATGCACCGGCGCCGGCGAGACGCGGTAGACCGATCCGCCGCGATCATTGCCTGATCCTCCCGCGATGAGGCCAGGCTATCGCAAAACCCCGGTGCTTCCTTATATGAAAGTCCGAAGCTGAGGCGGCCGCCCGTCACTGGCGAAGGAGGATTCTCGCATGACTCAGGTCGAGGAACTTGCCGCGCTGATCGCGCGTTTCGCGCCGACTGACGGTGTTCACGCGACGCCGATCCCGCGATTGAAAGTGGTCCGCCTTTCGCAGCCGAGCGAGCCGATGCACGGCCTGCACGAGCCGGCGCTCTGCATCATCGCCCAGGGCGCCAAGCAGGTGATCCTGGGTGACCGAATCTATCGCTACGATGCGGCCCACAGCCTCGTCGTCTCGCTCGATCTGCCCGTCATCGGCCAGGTCATCGAGGCGACGCCGGAAAAGCCCTATCTCTGCGTCAAGCTCGAGCTCGACCCGCTCGCCATCAGTGCGCTCATGCTGGAAGCCGCCCCCTTGCCGAGCGGGAGTTGCCACCGGGTCCGGGCATGACAGTCAGCCCAATGACGCCAGCCCTGCTCGATGCCGTGCTCCGGCTGACCGGCCTGTTGGCTAATCCTGCGGACGTTCCGGTGCTTGCGCCCATGGCAGAGCGCGAAATCCTCTACCGTCTGCTCACCGGCGAGCAGGCGGCCCGCCTGCGCCAGATCGCGGTGGCCGAAAGCAAGCTACAGCAGGTCAACCGCGCCATCGGCTGGATCAAGCGCAACTACCGCAAGCCCTTCAGCGTCGAGATCGTCGCTGCGGAGGCGCGGATGAGCCCCTCTGCGCTGCACCTGCATTTCAAAGCGGTGACGACGATGAGCCCGCTGCAATACCAGAAGCAGCTCAGGCTACAGGAGGCACGCCGGTTGATCCTGGCCAATGCGCACGACGCAGCCTCGGCCAGTTTCGAGGTCGGCTATGAGAGCCCCTCGCAGTTCAGCCGCGAGTACAGCCGTCTGTTCGGTGCCCCGCCGCTGCGCGATGTCGCTCGTCTGCGCGGCGGCGAGGCCGTTTTCAGCGGCTGAGAGAGCGCTCAGAACTCCTCCCACCCGGCATCGCTGACGCGGCCGTTGGCCGCCTTGCGGGCTGGTGCGTGTTGCGGAGCGGCCTTGCTCTGGGCGAAGGCGGCTTCGGCGAGCTGGCGCAGCCGTTCGGGCTCGGAGTCGCCACCGCTACCGCGGTTGGCCGAGCCGGCCGATCGTGGCGAGGCGCTGACAGGGCGTGCGGGCGCTCGCATTGCTGGGCGGGCCGCAGGGCCGGCGGAAAGCGATCCGGTCGCCGCGGCAAGGGTGTTGCCGCTCCCCGTGCGGAAGCTCGCGACCAGTGTGTTGAGTTCGCCGATCCGGCCGGAGAGTGCGCCAGCGGAGGCGGCGCTCTGTTCGGCGAGTGCTGCGTTGGCCTGTGTCATCTCGTCGAGATGGGCGACCGCCTGGCTCATCTCGTCGATGCCATGCGCCTGCTCGGCCGAGGCCGCAGAGATCTCCTGGATCGTGCCGGTGACCTTCTGCGAGGCCGACAGGATCTTCTCCAGCGAGTCGCCGGCCCGGCGGACCAGCTTGACGCCGGTCTCGACCTCACTGTTCGAGGAGGAGATCAAACCGGAAATGTCCTTGGCCGCCTCGCTGGAGCGCTGGGCGAGCGTGCGGACTTCGCTGGCGACGACGGCGAAGCCCTTGCCGGCGTCGCCAGCGCGGGCGGCCTCGACCGCCGCGTTGAGCGCCAGCAGGTTGGTCTGGAAGGCGATGTCGTCGATCACGCGGATGATGTCGGAAATCTTCTTCGAGGCCTGCTCGATCCGGGCCATGGCCGCAACCGCTTCGCCGGCGATGGCGCCGCCGTCCTGCGCCGCCTTCATCGCCTCCTCGGCGATCGCCGCGGCCTGGCGGGCGCCTTGCGCCGAAGCCTTCACCGAGGCTGCCAGTTCTTCCGTTGTCGCCGCGGTCTCCTCCAGAGACGATGCCTGCTCCTCGGTCCGCTTCGATAGGTCGTCGGCGCCCGTGTTGATCTCGCGCGCTGCCATGCCGACCTCCGAAGCGGTCGACTGGATCGTCGAGACCGTCGCGGAAAGGCGATCAACGGCTTCGTTGAAATCGGCGCGCAGCTGCTCGTACTCCGCCGGGAAGGCATCTTCGATCCGGCAGGTCAGGTCCGCCTGGGCGAGGCGTTCCAGCCCAGAGGCAAGGGCGCGGACGATCGCCTCCTGCTGCCGTGCATGGTCGCGCTGCTGCTCCGTTGCGCGCTCACGCTCGGCCTGGTTGCTGCGGCGCTCGGAGTCGCTGCGTTCCGACTGCTCCGTCGCTTCGGTTTCCAGCCGCGCCTTCTCGATTGCGGCCTGGCGCAGGATGGCGACCGCATCGGCCATGGCCGCGACCTCGTCACCGCTACGCAGCTTCGGCGGCTCGCTGGCGAGGTCGCCGGCAGCCAGCTTCAGCATCGTTTCCTTGAGCTGGCCGAGCGGCCTCAGCATCCTGCGTGTCAGCCAGAACAGCAATGCTCCGCCGATCGCGGCGATCACAAGGCCTGCGGCGATGTTGTTGCGGATCATCTCGTCGATGACGGTAAGGAAATCCGATTGCTTGATGCCGACATACAGAATGCCGATCACCGCGTTGTTCGACGTCTGGACGATCGGCTCGTAGATGGTGAAATAGGGAACGCCGAGGATGTCGGCGGCGCCGGAATAGGTCCTGCGATCCTTGAAGACGGAATCGTAAGCCGGGCCCTGCGCCAACTTGGTGCCGACCGCGCGCGAGCCGTCCGGCTTCTGAACGTTGGTCGAGACACGCGTGTCGCCCATGAACACGGTCGCCGTCCCGCCGGAGAGCGCCTTGACCTTGTCGACCGCGGCGAAGTTGCCGTTCACCAGCTCGGGGCCGAAATAGAGCTTGTCTCCCTCGAGCCGCGGTTCACCCTTGGACGTCAGGACATCGCGCAACAGGTTGCTGTTGACGACCAGGCTGGCCTGAGCCCGTTCGCGCATCGCGCTGTCGGCAGCGCGGATCGACAGGACGACCGACGCAGCCACTGCGGCGGCGATGATGATGATCCCGAGGATGGCGAGCCGGTTCGAGATGGGTAGCCAGAGCGAGGCGAGCTTCTTCACGAGCGGCTCCTTGAGTTTGCCGGGGCAGGCTGGCACGCAAGGAGGTCTCTAAACTGGTAAATTTCGTTTTAAAGGGTGCCATTTCGGCCTGCAAACCAAGACTTTCAGGCCATTTCGGTGCTGTTTCCGAGCGATTTCCGGATTCATGCGTGCAGTCCAGAAAGGCACTCGCCTACAGGTTGAAGACACGATGCGGGACGAATTCGCCCTGCGCAATCGAGCCGGTGGCGATCAAGACGCCGCCACTCACGGCATAGACCGCCTCCGCTTCCAGCGGCGCATCGCGACCGCGCAGCAGCACGCTCTGGCCGCGCTTGAGCCTGAGCGCAGCGTCACGGTGCACGGTGATCTCGGGGATCAGCGCCAGCGCCGCCGAAACCGGCAGCAGGGCCTCCGCGGCGTTGTCGCCGTCGCGCAGCGCCTCTACCGTTGCCGCCTCCGTGACCGCGAACGGCCCGACGCGGGTCCGGCGCAGATGCGCGACATGGCCGAGGCAACCGAGCGCCAGGCCGAGATCGCGGGCGATGGCGCGGACATAGGTGCCCTTGCCGCATTCGGCTTCGAAGGTCGTGGTCGGACCGTCGTGCCGGACGATGCGCAGCGCGGTGATCTCGACCGGGCGCGCCTGCAGCGTCACTTCTTCGCCGTCGCGGGCAAGGTCGTAGGCGCGCTCGCCGGCGATCTTGATCGCCGAGAACTTCGGCGGCACCTGCTGGATCGTCCCGGTGAAGCGCGGCAGCAGCGCAGCGATCGCGGCTTCGTCGGGACGATCCTCAGAGGTCGCGACAACGCGGCCCTCGGTGTCGTCGGTGTCGGTCTGCGAGCCCCAGGCGACGGTGAACTCATAGGCCTTGCGCCCGTCCATCACGAAGGGGACGGTCTTGGTCGCCTCGCCGAGTGCGATCGGCAGGAGGCCTGAAGCGAGCGGATCGAGCGTACCGGCATGGCCGGCCTTCTTGGCGCTAAAGGCGCGCTTGACTACTGCAACGGCGTGGGTCGAGGTCATGCCGACCGGCTTGTCGAGCACGACCCAGCCATGCACGTCGCGCTTCTTCGGGCGCGGCGCGGGCGCCTGCTGCGACTCCTCCGCCGCGGGTTGGCTGGTGGCCTCAGTCATCACTCTGATCGTCCTGCTGAATCCGCAGCGGCTGCTTCAAGATGTCCTGGCGCACCTTGTCCGAATAGAGCAGCGCATCGACGCGCTCGGCCTCGGCGAAGCTCTCATCCTGCAGGAAGCGGACGTTCGGCGCGTATTTCAGATTCACGCGATGGGCGATCTCGCCGCGGATGTAGCGCGTATGGCCGCTCAGCGCCTTCAGCACCGGCGCGACGTCCTGGCCGCCGAGCGGCATGATGTAGCAGGTCGCGAGCTTGAGATCGGGCGAGAGCCGGACCTCCGGCACGGTGATGACGTATTTGGCGAGGACGTCGTCATGGATGTCGCCGCGCGCCAGCATCTCGGCCAGCGCATGCCGGATCAGTTCGCCGACGCGCAATTGCCGCTGTGAGGGCCCGGAGCCCTGTGAATTGGGTTTCTTTGCCATTGTTCTCGTTCTCCGGGATCGGACCGGACGGACGGGTTTGAAACGTCATGGCCGGGCGAAAGCCCGGCCATCTGGAATATCCGGGGAGCAAGCGGGCTGATCAGAGCGTCCGCTTGATCTCCTCGACGCGATAGCACTCGATCACGTCGCCAGCGCGCATGTCCTGGTAGTTCTCGAAAGACATGCCGCACTCCTGGCCCGCCACCACTTCCTTGGCGTCGTCCTTGAAGCGCTTGAGCTGGCTGAGCTTGCCCTCGTGGACCACGACGTTGTCGCGGATCAGGCGGACATTGGCGCCGCGCTCGATCGTGCCGTCGGTGACCCGGCAGCCGGCGATCTTGCCGACCTTCGAGACGTTGAAGATCTCGAGGATCTGGGCGTTGCCGAGCATGGTCTCGCGCAGGGTCGGGGCCAGCAGGCCCGACATCGCCGCCTTCACGTCATCCACGAGATTGTAGATGATGTTGTAGTAGCGGATTTCGACGCCGGCCCGTTCGGCCGCCTCCCGCGCTTCCTTATGGGCACGGACATTGAAGCCGATCACGGCGGCGCCCGAAGCCTGGGCGAGCGTGACATCGGATTCGGTGATTCCGCCGACGCCGGACGAGAGCACGCGGGCGCGGACCTCGTCATTGCCGACCTTTTCGAGCGTGCCGACGATGGCCTCGACCGAACCCTGCACGTCGCCCTTGACGACGAGCGGGAATTCCTTGCGGCCAGCGCCTTCCTTGAGGTCGCGCATCATCTCGGCGAGCGAGCGGCCGGCGGCCGATCCGCCGCCGCGTGCGGCGATACGGTCGCGCTTCTGGCGCTCACGATAGTCGGTGATCTCGCGGGCGCGCGCCTCGGATTCGACCACCGCGACGCGGTCGCCGGCCTCGGGCGTGCCGTTGAAGCCGAGAACTTCGACCGGGAGCGACGGCAGCGCCTCCTTGATGTGGGCGCCGGTATCGCCGATCAGGGCGCGGACGCGACCCCATTCCGAGCCGGCGACGATGATGTCGCCGGTGCGCAGCGTGCCGCGCTGGACCAGCACGGTCGCGACCGGGCCGCGGCCACGGTCGAGCTTGGCCTCGATCACGGTGCCTTCGGCGGCTCGCTCGGGATTGGACTTCAGGTCGAGCAGCTCGGCCTGAAGGGCGATCGCCTCGAGCAGCTTGTCGAGGTTCTTGCCTGTCTTGGCCGAAACCTCGATCTCCAGCGTCTCGCCGCCGAGCGTCTCGACCTGGATCTCGTATTGCAGCAGCTCGGAGCGCACGCGGTCCGGGTTGGCGTCCGCCTTGTCGATCTTGTTGATCGCCACGATCAGCGGCACCTTGGCCGCCTTGGCGTGGTTGATGGCCTCGACCGTCTGCGGCATGACGCCGTCATCGGCCGCGACGACCAGCACGACGACGTCGGTCACCTTGGCGCCGCGGGCGCGCATCGCCGTGAAGGCGGCGTGGCCCGGCGTGTCGATGAAGGTCACCTTCGCGCCAGCCGGCGTCGTCACCTGATAGGCGCCGATATGCTGGGTGATGCCACCGGCTTCGCCGGTGACGACATGGGTCTGCCGGATCGCGTCGAGCAGCGAGGTCTTGCCGTGGTCGACATGGCCCATGATGGTCACGACAGCAGGACGCGAAACCAGGGTCTCGTCGGTGTCCGGCGTGTCGAACAGGCCTTCCTCGACGTCGGATTCGGCGACGCGCTTGACGGTGTGGCCCATTTCCTCGGCCACGAGCTGGGCGGTGTCGGCGTCGATCACATCGGTGATCTTGTGCATCGCGCCCTGCTTCATCAGCAGTCGGATGACGTCGACGCCCCGCTCGGTCATGCGGTTGGCGAGTTCCTGGATGGTGATCGTCTCCGGGATGATCACCTCGCGCATCACGCGTTCCTTGGCGACGTCCGAAGCACGGTGGCCGGTCATGCGCTGCACGCGCCGGCGGAAGGAGGCGAGCGAGCGGGTCCGCTCATCGTCTCCGCCGGTCGCGGTCGACAGCGTCAGGCGGCCGCGCGGCTTCTCGCCGACCTTCGGCGTCTTGGGCGCAGGGGCCGGTGCGCCTCGGGGCGCGCCGGGAGCGCCACCGGGACGGCGGAAAGCGGGACGCGCCTCGCCGTCATCGGGACGGCTGCGCGGTGCGCCTGCTGAAGAGGGCGCCTGCCGAGCGGGCCGCGCGACGAGCGGCTCGGCCGTCGCATTGGCGTCGGGGCGCGGCGGCCGCGGCGGGTCGGCACGCGGACGGCGGACATCGAGGCTCGGTGGCCTTGCGCCGACATCACGCATCGGCGGACGCGGCCCACCGAATTCGCGCGATTCCCGTGGGCCCGACGGAGCCGGGCGCGGCGTCTGTACGTAGGTCGAAGCGGCGGGAGCGGCCGTGGGCGCTGCGTCGCGCACCGGCGCGGGCCGCGGCGGCGCAGCTTCCTCGTTCATGCGCTGGCGGGCTGCGCTTTCGGCGCGGCGCTTGTGCTCGTCTTCCTGCCGACGGCGGTCTTCTTCCTCGCGCTGGCGGGCCTGGGCGGCGTCGCGCTCGGCGCGTTCACGCTGTTCGCGGGCGGCGCGCTGGCGCGCTTCCTCCTCGGCGTGGGAGCGGGCTTCAGCCTCGCTGGCGCGCGCATCGGAGAGGGCGCGCTGGCGCGCGTCCTTCTCGTCGTCCGAGAGCGTGCGCAGCAACATGCCGCTGGCCGGCCGGTTGACCTGCGGCGCTGCCTGAGGCGGCTGCGGCCGCGTGGGAGCCGGAGCCTGGGGCGGCTGGGGCGCGCGTGCTACAGGAGCCGGCGCGGGCTCGTGGCCAGCGGCGCGGCGCTTGACCTCAACGACGACCTGCTTCGAGCGCCCATGCGAGAAGCTCTGCCGGACCGTGCTCTGTTCGACAGGCCGCTTCAGCGACAACGTCTTGGGAGGCGTCACGCTCAAGGTCTTGTCGCCGGGGGTCTTGGTATCACTCATTCCGCGTTCGGTCCTACCGGTTCGGTCTTCGTCTGGTCACGTGCGTCGGATTCAGTCGGGTCCATGAACGCCGTTTCGCCAGCATCGTTCGTCCGAAACCGGACGAGCCGACGCCAGCGCGCGAGGAAACCCTCAGTCGCCGGACCCGGAGCAAGCGCTGCATGTATCACATGCTCACGCCCGAGCGCCAGTTCCAGTTCGGCCGAGGCGAAAATCGCCACGACCGGTATCTCTTTGGGCGTCGACGCCCGTCGGAGCGCCTGGCCGATCTTGCGTCTGCCGTCCTCGGCGCCGTCGCTGGCGGCGATCACCGCGGCTGTGCGCCCGGCTCCCGCCTGTGCCTCGACCTTGGCAAAGCCGGTCGAGACCAGCCCTGCCTTGTTCGCCATGGCAAGCGCCTGGATCGCGTCCCTGACCAGCAAGGCATCGACCTCGGCGGCGAGATCAGGCGAAACCGCGACCTTCACCTTCAGCGAGCGCTCGAAGGCGCGCCGCTTCACCGCTTCGCCGACTGCCGCAGCGCTGAGAGAGACCCAGACGCCGCGTCCCGGCAATTTGCGCCTGATGTCCGGCACCAGCACGTCGCCGGGGCCGACCACGAAGCGGATCAAATCCTCCGGCGCCCGCGCCTGCCGCGTCACCGCGCAGGTCCGTTCCGGCCCCTCGCGCAGGCCGCGCCGGCTCATCTCGATGTCGCTCCGGCTCAGGCCTGCGACTCCTCGGTCTCGGCTTCGGCTTCAGCGTCGGGCTCCGGCGCCTCGACCCAGCCCGCCTTGATGCGGGCTGCCATCACGATCGCCTCGGCGTCCTGCCGCGACAGGTCGAAACCGTCGAGATAGCCGGAATGACGGGTGTTCTCGCCATCCTTGCGCTCGGTCCAGCCGACGAGGTCGTCGGTGGCGCAGCCGGCGAGGTCCTCGATGCTCTTCACCTCGTTCTCGCCGAGCGCCACCATCATCGCGGTGGTGATGCCTTCGACCTCACGCAGCTCGTCCTCGACACCGAGCGCCTTGCGCTTTTCGTCGAACTCAGCCTCGATCGCAGCGAGATATTCCTGGGCGCGGCTCTGGATCTCGGCGGCGGTGTCCTCGTCGAAGCCCTCGATCGAGGACAGCTCGGTCGGCTCGACATAGGCGACCTCCTCGACCGAGCGGAAGCCCTCCGAGGCGAGCAGCTGGCCGACCGTCTCATCGACGTTGAGCGCGTTCATGAACAGCTCGGTGCGCTGCACGAACTCTTTCTGGCGGCGCTCCGATTCCTCGGCTTCGGTCAGGATGTCGATATCCCAGCCGGTGAGCTGCGAGGCGAGGCGAACGTTCTGGCCGCGGCGGCCGATGGCGAGCGAGAGCTGCTCGTCCGGCACCACGACCTCGATCTTGTCGGCTTCCTCGTCGAGCACGACCTTGGCGACTTCTGCCGGCTGCAGCGCGTTGACGACGAAGGTCGCGACATCCGGCGACCATGGGATGATGTCGATCTTCTCGCCCTGCAACTCGCCGACCACGGCCTGCACGCGCGAGCCGCGCATGCCGACGCAGGCGCCGACCGGATCGATCGAGGAATCGCGCGAGATCACCGCGATCTTGGCGCGCGAGCCCGGATCGCGGGCAACGGCCTTCACTTCGACGATCCCGTCATAGATCTCCGGCACTTCCTGGCCGAACAGCTTGGCCATGAACTGCGGATGGGTGCGCGACAGAAAGATCTGCGGGCCGCGCGGCTCGCGGCGCACGTCGTAGACATAGGCGCGGGCACGATCGCCGACCTTGAAGGTCTCGCGCGGGATCATCTCGTCGCGGCGGATGATCGCCTCGCCGCGGCCGAGATCGACGAAGACATTGCCGTATTCGACGCGCTTGACCGCGCCGTTGACGATCTCGCCGATGCGATCCTTGTACTCGTCATACTGCCGGTCGCGCTCGGCCTCGCGCACCTTCTGCACGATGACCTGCTTGGCCGACTGGGCGGCGATGCGGCCGAAATCGAAGGGCGGCAGCGGGTCGGCGATGACATCGCCGACCTGGGCGGCCGGGTTGTGGCGCTTGGCTTCGTCGACCGTGATCTCGACGGCGCCGTTCTCGACGAGATCGACGACCTGGAGATGGCGCGCCAGCCTGAGTTCGCCCGATTTCGTGTTGATCTCGGCATGGACGTCGGTCTCGGCGCCGTAGCGTGAGCGCGCCGCCTTGGCGATCGCGTCCTGCATCGCGTCGATCACGATCTGGCGGTCGATCGACTTCTCGCGGGCGACCGCCTCGGCGATCTGCAACAGCTCGAGCCGGTTGGCGCTGACAGCCATGGCGCTCACTCCTTTTTCTGTGTGTTCTGCACCGGCCCCTTGAGACCCTTGCCCGGCTTGCGGGCCTTGGGATCGCGGGGACCGAGCGACTTGCCGCGCCCGGGCGCGGGCTGGGCGATCTCGTCGGCAGGCGGCATGTGCGGCGCAAGGCCGGACTTGCCGCGCCTGAGCGACTCGGTGACGAGCGCGTCGGTCAGCATCAGGCGCGCCTCGACGATCAGGCGCATCGGGATCGCGACGTCGCGCTCCTCATCCGTCTTGGCGTCGTCGCGCGTCAGCAGGGCATCGGTGCCGCTGGCACCACGCAGGATGCCACGAAAGCGCTTGCGGCCGGCATGGGGCTCGCTGGTCTCAATCTTCGTCAGATGGCCGGCCCAGCGTTCGAAATCACTTGGCCTGACCAGCGGGCGGTCGATGCCCGGCGACGATACCTCAAGATGATAGGCCGCCTGGATCGGATCGTCGACATCGAGCGCCGGCGAAACCGCCTGGCTCACGGCCTCGCAGCCTTCGACGTTCATCGTGCCGTCGGGCAGCTCGGCCATGATCTGGACGGTGCAGCCGTTCTGGGCGCTGATGCGCACGCGCACCAGTCGGTAGCCGAGATTCATGATCGCCGGCTCGATGATCGCCGCAACGCGCGCGGCGACGCCGCTCTCGACGACGATCCGTGCTTCCTGATCCTGAACGTTCTGACCGCCCATTCCGATGGCTCGCCCGTCTCCTGCGGCTGCAAAAGGCTCGAGGTAGGGGTCCGGCCAAAAAAAAGAGCGGGCCGGTGGGCCCGCTCTTGATCGCCGGCTTACACCGAAACCAGAGCTGTTGGCCGCTATCTAGTCCTGTTTCGACGATCTTGCAAGCGCCTCCGCGATTGCGGCGATCCCGCTAACCCGCTGGTCATTCTTGGTTGCTACAACAAGAGAAAGGTATGTCGCGAGGTTGCGTGATGAGTTCTGTCGGTGCGTTGCTGCGCGATCTCGAGACAACGATGGGGCGCGGCTCGAGCGGCGAGCGCGCCGCGATCCTGGCACGGTTGACGGACCTCTTCGTCAGCACGGCCAAGGGTATGGGCGAGGACCAGGTCGGTGTCTTCGACGTGGTCATCGGCCGACTGGCCCGCGCGATCGAGATGCGAGCGCGTATCGAGCTGGCTGAGCGGCTGGCGCCCGTCCCCAATGCGCCGAGCGGCGTCATGCGCCAGCTCGCGCTCGACGAGATTGCGGTCGCCCGGCCGGTTCTCGTCGGCTCGCCTCGCCTCAGCGACCATGATCTCGTCGCCATCGCAGCAGCCAAGGGGCGCGACCACATGCTCGCCATCACGGAGCGCCCCGATCTCGGCGAGCCGGTCACCGATTTTCTGATCCTGCGCGGCGGGCGTGTCGTGACGCATGCCGTCGCTGCCAACCAGACCGCCCGCTTTTCGCGTCATGGCATGGGCGTTCTCGTCATGCGCGCCGCACAGGATGATGGTTTGCAGGCGACGCTCGGCGCCCGCGCCGACATTCCGGCCGATCTCGCCGAACAATTGATGTCTGCGGCCAAGTCCTCGGTCCGCCGCCGCCTTGAAGCCTCGCTCGAGCCGACCCTGATGGGGGCGGTCGCCGGCGCGGTCGAACGCGGCGCCGAGGCCGTCTCGGTCCAGGCGACCATCGGCGACGAGCTCGGCCGATTCGGAAAGGCGTTGGCTGACGTCAAGGCCCTCGACGAGGCCGCCAAGCTCGATGAATCCGTGATCGCGCAATATGCGACGTCCGGCGCGGTGGAGCATGCCATCTGCGGCGTCGCCACCCTGGCTCGCCTGACCTTGCCGGCGACCGAGCAGATCGTGTTCGGCCCGGATCGCGATGCCGTTTTGTTGGTGGCGCGCGGCATGGGCTGGTCCTGGGAGACGACCAAGGCGCTGATCGGCTTGCGCAAGAGCGATGGCAAGTCGGCCGCACTGCTGGAGCGAGCCCGCCAGAGCTTCCGCAATCTCACGCCGACGACGGCGCAGCGTGTGCTGGGCTTCCTCAGGATGCGCGACGGTGCGCAGTCAGATAGCTCGGCACCCGCCCGGCCTTGACCGCTTTGGCCTCATAGCGCGTACGGACCCAGCCGGGATAGGGTTGGCGCCAGTCCTCGGCGGTTTCGTCGGCCCAATCGAAATCGGGTGAGGCGAGGAGGCGCGCCAGCGTCCAGCCGACATAGTCGTCGATATCGCTGGCGAAGCGGAAGCGGCCACCCGGCCGCAGCACCCTGGCGAGCAGCGCGAGCGTCCGTTCGGAAACGAATCGGCGTTTGCGCTGACGGCGCTTCGGCCAGGGGTCCGGGTAGAGCAGATCGGCCGCGTCGATGCTCCCGGCCGGCAGCAGCGGCAGGAGCAGCGCGGCATCGCCGTCCCAGAGCCGGATGTTGCGCAGACCCTCCTGTTCGATCACGGCCAGGAACTTGGCCATACCGTTGACGAAGGGCTCGACGCCGATGAAGCCGATCTGCGGGCTCTCGCGCATGCGCGACAGCAGATGCTCGCCGCCGCCGAAGCCGATTTCGAGCCTGACTGCCTCGACCGGAATGGGGAAGAGCGTCTTCAGGTCCGCGATCGGCCCTTCCGGCAGGCGAAGCGCCGGCAAGGTCTCGGCGATGCGCTCGGCCTGGCCCTGGCGCAGTCCCTTGCCCTTGCGCCGGCCAAAGAAGGCCCGGTCTGGATCGTGCTGCTCAGTCATGACGATGCCTTTACGGCGAGCGGCCGGAAAGAAAAAGGCCGGGGCGGTGCCCCGGCCTTCACTCAAATGCTGATGGCGTGAATCAGGCGACGGCCTTCTTCAGCGCATCGACCAGATCGGTCTTCTCCCAGGAGAAGCTGCCATCGCGGCCCGCCTTGCGGCCGAAATGGCCGTAGGCCGCCGACTTGGCGTAGATCGGCTTGTTGAGGGCAAGATGGGTGCGGATGCCGCGCGGCGTCAGGTCCATGACCTTGCCGAGTACGGCTTCGAGCTTGGCCTCCTCGACCTTGCCGGTGCCGTGCAGGTCGACATAGATCGACAGCGGTTCAGCGACGCCGATCGCATAGGCGAGCTGGATCGTGCAGCGGTCGGCGAGCTTGGCCGCGACGACGTTCTTGGCGAGGTAGCGCGCCGCATAGGCGGCCGACCGGTCGACCTTGGTCGGATCCTTGCCGGAGAAGGCGCCGCCGCCATGCGGAGCCGCGCCGCCATAGGTGTCGACGATGATCTTGCGGCCGGTCAGGCCGGCGTCGCCATCAGGACCGCCGATCACGAACTTGCCGGTCGGGTTGACGTGCCAGACGGTATCCTTCGAGATCCAGCCATCAGGCAGGGTCTGGCGGATATAAGGCTCGACGATCTTGCGGACATCGGTCGAGGAGAGCTTCTCGTCGAGGTGTTGGGTCGAGAGCACGATCTGGGTGACGCCGACCGGCTTGCCGTTCTCGTACTTGACCGTGACCTGGCTCTTGGCGTCGGGGCCGAGCTTGGCAGCCGTGCCTTCGCCGGCATGGCGGGCCTTGGCGAGAACCTCGAGGATCTTGTGGGCGTAATAGATCGGAGCCGGCAGCAGCTCCGGAGTTTCGCGGCAGGCATAGCCGAACATGATGCCCTGGTCGCCGGCGCCGACATCCTTGTTGTTTGCCTCGTCGACGCCTTGGGCGATGTCGGCCGACTGCGGATGCAGCAGCACGTCGATCTTCGCCTTCTTCCAGTGGAAGCCGTCCTGCTCGTAGCCGATGTTGCGGACCGCTTTGCGCGCGGCCGACTTCACCTTCGACTTGATCTGCTTCTCGTCGAGATGGGTGCGGACCTCGCCGGCAACGACGATGCGGTTGGTGGTCGCGAGGGTTTCGGCGGCAACGCGCACCTGCGCCGGATCATGACCTGCCTTGATCGCCTCCCTGAAGAACAGATCGACGATCTCGTCGGAGATCCGGTCGCAGACCTTGTCCGGATGGCCTTCGGAGACGGATTCGCTGGTGAAGAGATAGTTCTGGCGGGACACGGTCGGGGGATCCTTCCCAAGCTGCGAGGCAGTGCCGGCTGATCGCCGGGTGGAGATAAAAAAGCGCAGCGTCTTTTGCAGCGGAAAGGTTCGCCGTCAAGGCAGGAAATTCTTTTCGTCGATATTTTGTTCGTCGAGGCGAACGAAAAAACGTGAAATCAGGCAGTTTCGCCGGAATCATGTGCCAAAGCTTCGACGAGGTCGATGACTCGCCGACGTATGCGCGGGCTTTTGATGCGCACGAACGCCTTCGACAGTTGAACACCCTCGCTCGTCGCGAGGAAGTCGGCGACATAGGCCGTGGCCGCAGCGTCGGCGAAGCCGCCTGCGACCGCCTCTCCAGCCGGGGCACCCTCGAAAAAGAAAGCAACTGGCACGCCCAGCATCTTGGCGATCTGCTGTAGCCGGCTGGCGCTGATTCTATTGGTGCCCTTCTCGTATTTTTGGACCTGCTGAAAGGTCAGGCCGAGCGCCTCGCCGAGTTTCTCCTGGCTGATACCCGCCAGCATGCGCTGCATTCGCACGCGGCTGCCGACATAGCGATCGACCGGGTTCGGGAGTTTCTTCAGCATGGCCGCTCACCTCATTTTGCACTCAATCGCACTTCCGACCTCGCGTCTACCGCCGCCCCCTTAAGGGAACTGAGGTGGTATTCGTTGGTATGCGTTGATTCTTGGCCGCTCTGCGCCGAAAGTGACTCGTCAGGGAAGGCGGGACATGTCGGGACGACATTTCAACGCGGGACGGGACGCGCTCGATTTCATCGACGATCTGAATGCCCTCGCCGATCCCACGGCGGTGGTCGCCGCCTTGCGCGACAAGCTCGCGAGCTATGGCTTCCATGCCTTTCTGATCACCGGCTTGCCGGAAGTTGGGGATCGTATCGATCCGCTCGTCCTGTTGAACGGCTGGCCGCCGGGCTGGTTCGATCTCTATCTGGAGCGGTCGTTCTCCGACTGGGATCCGATCGCAGCCCACTGCAAGAAGACGATCGATCCGTTTGCCTGGGCGGACGTTTACCGAGACGGGGAGGCCTCGGTCCGTCAACGCGAGGTGATGCATCGGGCGCGCGACTTTAACATGGTCGAAGGCTTCTGCGTGCCGATCCATGGCGAATCCGGCTTCCAGGCCGTCGTCACCATGGCGGGTGATCGGCCGGACCTGTCGCGCCAGGCCCGCTCGGCCATCCATCTGATGTCGATCTACGCGCACGGCAAAGCGGCGGATTGCTTGCGCCCGACGCGGCTCGAGCACGTCCTGACCGTCCGCGAGCGCGAGGTCCTGACCTGGTTCGCAGTCGGCAAGACGACTGAGGGTGTCGCAGAGCGTCTCGGCGTTTCGTCGGGGACCGCTGAAGCACATTTCGAGAATGCTGCGAGGAAGCTGGGCGTGCGCGGACGGACGCGCACGGTCATCGAAGCCTATCGCCGGGGCGAAATCAGCATTTGAGCTGAGATCCGGCCGCATTCTTCCGGGATTCCGGAATACCCAGCCCGAGAAAAAGGCGGCAGCCTGCATTCCTTCAAGGGAGGGGGAGGCGGCGATGATCCATATTGTCGATGCCGGCAATCGGCATCTCTACGGGGCCGAGATCGAGCAGCATTTCAGGATTCGGCACCGGATCTATGTCGGCGAGCGAAAATGGATGGCGCTCGAGCGACCAGATGGTCGGGAGGTCGACCAGTTCGACACTGACGACGCGACTTATCTGCTCGCGCTCGAGAATGGGCGTGTGGTCGGCGGTACACGGCTCGTCCCGACGCTGTCGCCGCATCTGATGGCGGATGTGTTCCCGTTCCTGGCCGATGTGCGCGGACTTCAACGCGGCAGCGATATCGTCGAGTGGACGCGCATTTTCGTGGTGCCGGAACGGCGCGGGAGCGACAGCAAGGTCCTGCACACCGTCCTGGCCGGCATGTTCGAGCATTGCCTGGCCAACGACATCGCCGCGATCACGGTGGTGATGGAGACCTGGTGGATGCCGCGCTTCCTGGAGCTGGGCTGGGACGTCCGGCCGCTCGGCTTGCCGGCGATGATCGATGGCATGAGCTGCGTCGGCACGATCATCACTGTGAGCGAAGAGGCGTACCGTCGCACCCTCGCCTTCAAGGATATTGCTGCACCGGTCATCCAGCCACGCCGCGAGGCAAAGCGGGCTCCGGGCGAGCGGAGGATTCCGCATGGCTAGTCAGCACGATGCCGACAGCAGCCGCGCCAAGATTGAATACGCGCTCGGGCTGCTCACCAATCTGCTGCGCAATCAACCGGTGCATCAGGAGCTGGTGGACGTCGCATACCGCATGGACCTGCCCGATGAGCTCTGGCTCGCGGTCCAGATTCTCTCCATGTCGGAGCCGGATCAGGTGAAGCTCCGGGATTTCCTGCTGGTTAATCCCAGTCCACAGTTGCAGCGGATCAACCGGAGCACACTCGTCCTGACGCAGGAGAAGGCGCCGGCTCTGCACTGACGCTGGTCGGCAATGTTCGCGTGAGCCGGGCTTGCCGATCAGGTCTCATCAGCCCGCCCGGGTCGGTTTCCCGGCCGCCGCTCCGCCCAGGCGATCGAGCGCTATTGCTCGATGGTCTCGGCGGGTGCGTCGCCGAGCGACTCGACCAGGTCGACGAGGCGGCGGCGCACGCGCGGGCTCTTGATGCGCACGAACGCCTTGGTCAGCTGCACGCCCTCACTGGTGGCGAGGAAATCGGCGACATAGGTCGTGGCCGACGCATCGGCAAAGCCGCTTTCGATCGTGTCGTCGTTTGGAGCTCCGTCGAAGAAGAATGCCACGGGAACGCCCAGCATCTTCGAGATCTGCTGTAGGCGGCTGGCACTGATCCGATTGGTGCCCTTCTCGTACTTCTGCACCTGCTGGAAGGTCAGGCCGAGCGCCTCCCCGAGCCGTTCCTGGCTGACGCCGGCAAGCATGCGACGCATCCGGACGCGGCTGCCGACATGGCGATCGATCGGATTGGGTACTTTCTTCATCAGCATTGTGGCCGGCCCCCTTGCCGTTCTTCGTGCGGACCTGTCGGCGGCCTTCCCGGAAGAAAGTTCCAAATGGGATCACCGTCGCCGCATTATTACTCCAGCGAGCAATAGGCTGGCAACTACACCTGCAAAGAAAAGATCGCCGAAGCGGGAATAGGGCGTGGCCGGCCCTGCCCGTGGCAACGAGGTGTCGAGGACGCCCGTCTCGCCGAGGGGCAGTGCTGCACGAATGCGTCCATAGTGATCGACCACTGCCGAAATCCCGGTATTTGCGACGCGAACCAGCGGCAGGCCTTCCTCGATGGCGCGCAGGCGTGCCTGGGCGAGATGCTGATAGGGCCCGCTCGTCTGCCCGAACCAGCCGTCATTGGTGAGGTTGAGGATAAAGCCCGGTCGCGGGCCGCTCGGCATCGCCGCGCCGGGAAAGATCACCTCGTAGCAGATCAGCGCCGCGGCGGGCGGCAGACCGCGGATCTGCAAGGGCGTGCGCCGGCTGCCCGAAGCGAAGCCGCCGGGGACCGAGACGAACTCCGACAGGCCCACAGTGCGGATCAGCCGCTCGAGAAAGGGCGGCAGGTATTCGCCGAAGGGCACGAGATGCACCTTGTCGTAGCTGCCGGCGATCACGCCCTCGTCGTTCACCACCTGGATGGAATTGTAGATCGGCGGCCGGCTCTCCCCCGGCAGGGTCTCGCCGGCGCGGGCTGCGCCGGTGATCAATGTCGTGTTGGGCGGCAGCAGGGCGGCGATCCGTGCCAGTGCCTGTGGCGTGCGCCCGAGCAAGAATGGAAAGGCCGATTCAGGCCAGATCAGATGCGTCGCGTCCTGCACGCCCGTCGTCGCCGGGCTGGTCGCGCGGTCGCTCAGCGCCAGATATTGCGACAGGATCATCTCGCTATTGCGTGGGCTGAATTTCGCGTCCTGCGGCAGGTTCGGCTGCATCAGGCGCAGTTTCACGCCGCTGACCGCTGCGACCGGCTCAGTGGGAACCCGCCAGGCGCCGAAGCCGGCCATGACGGCAAGCATCAGTACCGCCAGAGCCGGAGTCCGCCAGCGCGCCACGCCTTCCTCGCCTGTCCCCAGCACTGCCGGCGCCGCGCCGATCGCGACCGCGAGCGCCGTCATCCCGTAGAGCCCGATCAGGCTGGCACTCTGGGCGAGCCAGGTGGGCCCGGCCAGC
This sequence comes from Bosea vestrisii, assembly GCF_030144325.1. NCBI lineage: Bacteria > Pseudomonadati > Pseudomonadota > Alphaproteobacteria > Hyphomicrobiales > Alloboseaceae > Allobosea > Allobosea vestrisii. The sequence continues at coordinate 3,264,099 of NZ_CP126307.1, forward strand.
ATCATGCCGTAGACGTTCCAGGGGAAGCCGGTGAGGATATGGCCGCGCAGCCATTCGCTTAGCGCCAGCATAGCGGCCAGCACCAGGATGCGGCCTGCTCCAGTGGGCCAGATCGCGCGCGCCAGCACGAAACCGGCCGCCGGGAAGAGCGCCAGGAAGGCCGGCAGTGCGACGACGCCGAGCGGCATCGCCCAGGCGAACTTGTCGGCCTCGACCAGGAACGCAGCACCGAGCCACCACAGGCCGGCGAGGTGGTAGCCGAAGCCCCACCACCAGCCCGCCGTCGCAGCCGCCCACAGGCGGCCGCGCCGGCTTTCGGCGACGGAGCCATCGATCAGCCAGACTGCGGCGGTCATCGGCACGACCATCAGCGGCCAGAGGTCGAGCGGCGCCAGTGCTAGGGCTCCGGACGCGCCGCAAAGGAGCGCGATCAATCTGCGCGGCCAGCCCCAGGCGAGGATGGCGCGGTCGGCTAGCGCCGCAAGGCTCGTCATGCCGCGTCCGGCGGCGCTGCCGGTGCTTCGGTCGAGACCTGGTCGCGGCGATGGATGCGCAGGCGCTTGACCCGGCGCGGATCGGCGTCGAGCACCTCGAATTCGAGATCCGCCGGCCCCTGGATCAATTCTCCGCGCACCGGCACGCGCCCGGCCAGGGTCACGATCAGCCCGCCGAGCGTGTCGACCTCTTCGGCGACCGCCGCGCTCGACAGGTCGATCCCAGTGGCCTGCTTCAGTTCGTCGAGCGTGGCGCGGGCGTCGGCGATGAAGCGGTTCTCGCCGGCGGGCGCGATCGCCGGGGCTTCGTCGAGATCATGCTCGTCCTCGATGTCGCCAACGACGATCTCGACCAGATCCTCGATCGAGATCAGCCCGTCGGTGCCGCCGTATTCGTCGATCACCAGGGCGATATGAGTGCGCGTCGCCTGCATCCTGACCAGGAGGTCGACGGCCGGCATCGAGGGCGGCACATAGAGCACCGGCCGCAGGATCTTGGCCTGGGCCAGCGTCATCGACAGGTCGATGGCCCCCAGGCTCGGCCCGGCACTGACCTCCGCTTCGCCGCGTGCCCGCCGGGCCGGTTTGGCGCGAGCGGCTATGAAGTCGAGGAAGTCGCGGATGTGGATCATTCCGCGCGGGTCGTCGAGCGTCTCGCCATAGACCGGCAGGCGTGAATGGCCGGCGGTGCGGAACAACGCCAGCAGGTCGCCGAGCGTCGCCTCCGACGAGACGGCGATGATGTCGGCGCGTGGCACCATCACATCGGCGACGCGGCGCTCACGCAGGCTCAGCACGTTCGAGAGCATCGCCCGCTCTTGCGGGGAGAGATCGGTGACCCCGCCGCTGTTCTGCGCCAGCGCCTCGGTGATGTCCTCGCGGATCGAGCCGCCCTGGCGCAGGCCGAGCTTGTCGAGAAACTGGCTGAGCCAGTGCGACAGGCCGCGGCCAGTCGGTTCCGACGATGAAGAAGATCGGGGGTCGTCGCTCATGACGCAGGCTGGGTGCTCGTGTTTTTATCGGTCGTCGGGGGAGGCTGTATCGGCTCGGGGTCCGAACCGGCATAGGGGTCGGCGATGCCGAGCCGCGCAAGGGCGGATGTCTCGATCGCCTCCATGCGCTCGGCCTGGTCCTCGGTCTCATGGTCCTCGCCGATAAGGTGCAGAAGGCCGTGGATCACGAGATGGCTGAGATGGTCGCCGAAGGGCTTCTCCTCGGCCTCCGCCTCGCGGGCGACCGTCTCGAAGGCGAGCACGATATCGCCGATGGCCGGGCTGGACGAGATCTTCTCCGGCGGCGCGGCCGGGAAAGAGAGGACATTGGTCGCCTTGTCGAAGCCGCGCCAGTCGCGGTTGACGATGCGGATGCGCTTGTCGTCGGTCAGGAGCAGGCTGAGCTCCGCCTCCGGCAGGAGCTTGACCGGGGCCAGCGCCAGCGCGGCTTCGACGGCAGCCACGATCCGGGGGCGCAAGTCCGCGACCTCGCGCCAGCGCCGCGACTGGATTCGGATGTCGAGCGAAGGCCCGCCGATGGCGGGCTCCGATGTCCCGGCTCGCGGCGCCGCGCGCCGCGATCGAGGTCGGTCGTTCATCGCGGCCGCTCCCGCGACAACATGCGCTTCAGCCCCTCGGCATCGCCCTCGACGGGGCCATCGGGTGCGGGCAAGGCGGCGAGGCGGGCTTCGCGCTCGTCGCGTTCTCGCCGGGAGGCGTCCTCATAAGCCATGACGATGCGGCGCACGAGCTCGTGGCGCACCACGTCGCCCTCCTCGAAGCGGGCGTGGCCGACCCCCTCGACACCGGACAGGAGCCGGATCGCTTCGACCAGGCCCGAGCGCTGGCCCGGCGGCAGGTCGACCTGCGAGGGGTCGCCGGTGATGATCATGCGCGAGCCCTCGCCCAGGCGGGTGAGGAACATCTTCATCTGCACCGAGGTGGCGTTCTGGGCTTCGTCGAGCAGGACCACGGCGTTGGTCAGCGTGCGCCCGCGCATGAAGGCGAGCGGGGCGATCTCGATCATGCCGGTCTGCAAGGCGCGCTCGACATGGCGCGGCTCCATGAAGTCGTTGAGCGCGTCGTAGATCGGCCGCAGATAGGGATCGACCTTCTCGCGCATGTCGCCGGGCAGGAAGCCGAGGCGCTCGCCGGCCTCGACGGCGGGCCGCGACAGCACCATGCGCTCGACCACGCCCTGCTCGATCAGCGAGACGGCGTGGCCGACCGCGAGCCAGGTCTTGCCAGTGCCGGCCGGACCCTCGGCAAGCACGAGTTCGTGGCGCTTGAGCTGGCGCAGATAAGCGTCCTGTGCCGCGTTGCGGGCCCTGACCGGACCGCGCTTGCGTGTCACCACCGCGTCGAAGGCAGCCTTGCCGGCATTATCGGAGGGAAAGAGCGAGCGCTGCACATTGCTCTCCTCGATCGCGCCGTCGACCTCACCGAGATTGACCGCAGCGCCGGTCTTGGCGCGGGCATAGAGGGTCCGCAGCACGCGGCTCGCCTGATCGGCGGTTTCGCGCGGGCCCTTGATGGTGACGTGGTTGCCGTTCGGGCTGACGACGATGCCGAGGCGGCGCTCCAGATGCGCCAGATTCTGGTCGTACTGGCCGAAGACCAGGCCGGTGATCTGGTTGTCGTCGAAGGTGAGTTCGACCTCCGCGCCGGGCAGGCCCTCGCGCGTCGGAGCCTCCTCGCGGCGCGCGGCACGCTCGGCTCTCGGATTGAATTGATCGGCCTGGGCCAAAACCGTTGTCTCCATTCGGAATGAGTCGGACAGGCGCAGTCACCAGAGCCGGATCCGATCAGGTTGAATCAACCCGATGGGTGAATCCGTCTCTCACTTTCAATTAGAGGCCGAACGGGCTCTAACCATCACCGCAACGCCGATACATCGCACGCTACGCACCAACTCTTGTCAGGCAGCCAGGTCCGGCCGCTCGACGGCGCGGCCAAACAGCGAGTTCGACCCGGCGCGTTCGATTTCGACCAGGACGCGATCGCCGATCCGGTGCGTCGTGCTCTCGATCTGCACCGCCTGCATATAGGGTGTCTTGCCCGCGAGCTGGCCGGGATGTCGGCCGGCGCGCTCGATCAGGATCTCGACGCTGCGGCCGACCATGGCGTGGTTGAACGCCTGCCGGTGCTCCTCGACCAGGCTCTGTAGCCGCTGCAGTCGCTCGTCCATCACGGCGAGCGGCACCTGCTCGGCGATATCAGCCGCAGGCGTGCCGGGGCGCGGCGAATATTTGAACGAATAGGCCGAGGCGAAGCGCACATCGGCGATCAGGCGTAGCGTCTCCTCGAAATCGGCATCGCTCTCGCCGGGGAAGCCGACGATGAAGTCGGAGGAGAGGGCGATATCCGGTCGCGCGGCGCGAATCCTGTCGATCAGTCGGCGGTACTCGTCGGCCGTGTGCTTCCGATTCATCGCTGCGAGGATCCGGTCGGAGCCCGCCTGTACCGGAAGGTGCAGGAAAGGCATCACCTGCGGCAGGTCGCGATGGCTGGCGATCAACTCGTCGTCCATGTCGCGCGGATGGCTCGTCGTGTAGCGGATACGGGCGATGCCCGGCACCTCGGCAATGCGGGCCATCAGCCGCGCCAGGGTCCAGACGCCGCCATCCGGCCCCTCGCCATGATAGGCGTTGACGTTCTGGCCGAGCAGCGAGACGTCCTGCACGCCGGCTTCCGCCAGCCGCTCGACCTCGGCGATCACCTGCGTGACCGAACGGGAAAACTCGGCGCCACGCGTATAGGGCACGACGCAGAAAGCGCAGAACTTGTCGCAGCCTTCCTGCACCGTGACGAAGGCCGAGATGCCGCGCGCCAGGATCGCCGCTCGCTTGGGCACCGGCAGATGGCCGAACTTGTCCTCGGGCGGCAAATCGGTGTCGACGACGCGGCCGCTCTTCGCCTGTGCGAGCAGTGCCGGCAGGCGATGATAGGTCTGCGGGCCGATGACGAGGTCGACCGCCGGCTGGCGCCGCTGGATTTCGGCGCCTTCCGCCTGCGCGACGCAGCCGGCGACGACGAGCGTGGTTTCGCGCCCCAGCGCCTTCCGCTCGCGCTTCAAGTCGCGCAGCTTGCCGAGTTCGGTATAGACCTTGTGCGCGGCGCGCTCGCGGATATGGCAGGTGTTGAGCAGGATGAGGTCGGCGTCGTCAGGTATCGCAGTCTCGACATAGCCCTCCTGGCCGAGGACGTCGGCCATGCGCTGGCCGTCATAGACGTTCATCTGGCAGCCATAGGACTTGATGTGGACTTTCTTCATCAACGCTGATCCGGCCTCAACCGCGTCTCCTTATCCCGATCACCCACCGAATGGGAATCATATCGCTTCGGATGGCAGGCACGCAATATCCGGGCCGCTGCCGTCCAACGCGAAGCGAATCTGGCTCAGCCGCGTGACCGGCCGGTGACGGCGTCCTGCCGCGCCCGCCGGATCGCGATCTCGGCGAGGCGCGTCGCCTCCTTGCGCGAGAGCTTGCGGCCCATGCGGATCGGCTCGCCCCAGGAAAGCTCGACATCGATGGCGCCGGAATTGATCATCGCCTGGAAATGCGGCGCGAGTTCGGTGTCGCCGTACCAGGATAGCGCCGAGCGCTCGGCCCGCCCGCCGCGTAGCCCGTGAAAACCCGTATAGGTGACGCAGAGCGGATAGACCGTGGTCTCGGCCTCGTCAGCCCCGCGCACCGCTTCGTGAGCGGCCCCGAGCAGTGAGGAGCGAAGTGGCAGGACGCGTGTCCCGTCGCCGGTGGTGCCTTCGGCGAAAAGCACGACACACTGCCCGTCCTGCAGGCGGCGGCCCATCTCGCTGGCGACGCCGGCAGTGGCGCCGCGGCGCATCCGGTCGATGAAGACGGTGCGCTGCAGCGTCGAGAGCCAGCCGACTACCGGCCAGGTCGCGACCTCGGCCTTGGCGACGAAGGAGAGCGGACCGGTCGTGCCGATGACGGGGATGTCGAGCCAGGAGGTGTGGTTGGCGACGATCAACCCGCCCTGCCCGGCCGGCGGAGCCGCACCGCGCGTGCTGATGCGCACGCCGAAGCAGCGACAGCCGAGCTTCTGGAACAAGCGGGTGAAATAGAACGGCCGCCCGAGGCGCATCGCGACGAGCTGCGGCGGGATCAGGATGAGCGTGCCGAGGACGAGCAGCGCGAGCCGAACCATGGCGCCGGGACGGAGGCCTTTCATGCTGAGCCGTTCATTCCCTGCGTTGGCGTCCCGCTAGTGCGGCACCGGCTATAGTCGTCGCCGTTCCCGACGTCCATGGCGCTCAAAGTGGAGCTCAACCGAGATCGCGTCGCATCACCAGCGCCGCGACGCGGCTGCCATCCGGCTTCGGATAATAGCCCTCGCGTCGTCCGACGGTCTCGAAGCCGAGTCGGCGATAGAGGCCAATCGCGGGGGCGTTGCCCTCCTCGACCTCGAGGAAGAGACGCGCCGCGCCACGTGCCGCCAGCTGCGCCAGATGGGCGGCAAGCAGCGTCTGCCCGAGCCCGCTCCGGCGCCTTGAGCCGCCGACGACGATGCTGAGAACCTCGGCTTCGTCGGCTGCCATGCGCGACATCACGAAGCCGCAAGGCTCGCTGGCGCTGCCGATGAAGACACCTTCGCTGACGACCGCGCGATCGGCCAGCAGCGCCGCGCATTCACTGGGGTCCCAGAGCCGCGCGAAGCCGCCCTCGTGGTGCAGGGCCGCGATTTGCCGGGCATGGCGGACGTCGAGGGACCCGGTTCGGCCCGTTGCCGACCGGCGCCTGAACAGGGATTGGAGCCAGCCCATCGTCGTCTAGCGCCGCGGCAGCCGGGCGCGATCCTGCGGCGTCGTTTCCGGCGCCTTGAGGTAGAGCGGGCGTGGCGGCGCGCTTTCGGGGTCTGCGATCAGCCCGAGTCGGGCCACCCAGATCACGTCCGGCGCCCTGGCATCGTCGACGACGAGCGCGTCGAGCCCGATCGCCCAGGCTTCGTTGGCGACGGCGAGCGCGGCCGAGCCGACCAGCGAGACGGGGCCTGCGCCAATGGCGCGGGCGGCATCGCGATGGTTGACCTGGCGAATCGAGACGAGCTGCTTACCGTGCGCATTCAGCGCCTGGAACCAGACCTGGCCGTGCCTGGCATCGACCGCGGCGGCGACGACGCGCCCGCCCTCGCGGCCTATGAAGGGCGCGGCGCTGGCGGCCAGCGTCGAGATGCCGACGGCGGGGATGCCGGCGGCGAGCGCGATCGCCCGGGCGGCGCTGATGCCGACGCGCAGGCCGGTATAGCTGCCGGGGCCGATGGTCACGGCGACGCGGTCGAGCGAGGAGAAGCCGCCTTCCGTCTTGCCCATCACACGCTCGATCATCGGCATCAGCGCCTCGGCATGGCCGCGCTCCATCGCGATCTGCTCGATCGCGAGGGGAGCGGGGTCGCTGGCGTCGAGGACGCAGGCCGAGCAGGCGCCGAGCGCGGTGTCTATCGCGAGGATACGCATCAGGGCTGGGTCCGGACGATTGCGGTGCGGCTGCTAAGGCATTTTCGAGCGAAGTGGATACCGGTTCGCGTGAAGAAAATGCGATAAAATAAAAGACTGGGGCATGTCCGCGATTCAGGGAAACGCGGACATGCCCCAGCCAGAATCATGCCCTCAATCTGAGGGCGATCAAACCGCCTCGACCTCGCGCACCTGCGGCAGGAAATGGCGCAGGAGGTTCTGGATGCCGTGCTTCAGCGTCGCGGTCGAGGAGGGACAGCCCGAGCAGGAGCCCTTCATCACGAGATAGACCGTGCCGTCCTTGAAGCCGCGGAAGGTGATATCGCCGCCATCGCCGGCGACGGCCGGGCGGATGCGGGTCTCGAGCAATTCCTTGATGGTCTCGACGGTCGCAGCATCCTCGTCCGCGAAGAATTCCTCCTCGCTCTCGGCGAGGTCATCGGTCGGGGCGCCCTCGCTCATCAGCGGCGCCCCCGACATGTAATGTTCCATGATCGCGCCGAGGATGGCGGGTTTGAGATGCGGCCACTCGCCCTCGGCCTTGGTCACGGTGATGAAGTCCGAGCCGAAGAACACGGCAGAGACGCCCTTGACGCCGAACAGGCGGGTGGCGAGCGGCGAGCGCTCGGCGAGGGCCGGATCGCGCAATTCGACCGGGCCTTGCGGCGAGACGCTGCGGCCGGGCAGGAACTTCAACGTGGCGGGATTGGGTGTCGCTTCGGTCTGGATGAACATGTCTTTGATCTCCGGCGCCGGCGGGTCAAGGCCGCCGTTCCTGACACCGATATAGGCCTACAGCTGAAATCATTCCAGCTGTGGCTCATGCGTCAGGCCAGCGCGTCGATTTCCTCGTCGGCGAGGTGGCCGGGCACGATCGCGACCGGGATCGGGAAGCTGCCGGCGCCCTTGCCGGCGAGCGCGCTGACCAGTGGGCCAGGTCCGTCGCGGCCGATGCCGGCGGCCAGCACCAGCAGCGAGATGTCCTCGTCGGCCTCGATGAGCTTGACCATCTCGTCAGCCTTGATGCCGGTACGCACGACTTTTTCGGGCTCCAGCCCGGCCAGCGAGCGCACGGCGGCGGCTGCGACGTCGATCAATTCCTCCGCCTCGGCCTCAGCGTCAGCTTGCACCATGTCGCCAACGCCGAGCCAGATCTCGTCCGTCGGCGGAGTGACCACGCCGAGCAATACGATCGACGCGCCGAGGCGGGCGCAGCGCCGTGCAGCAAAGCGCACGGCCTTGGCGCATTCGGGACTGTCGTCGACGACAGCGAGGAATTTCGGGCGATGGCCCGTCTCATAGGACCGCCGTCTCTTGACCATTGCTATCGCCTCGGCGCGCTTTCCGATGGGCCGGTATCGGTCGGCCGTTCAGAATTCGCGCCCACTCTAGGGTCAGGGCATGGTCTCATCGCAAAAGTGGTCCCCACTTTTGCGGAACATGCCCGCCGGTTTCAGGACGTCTCATGGTGACAGGCGTCGCAAGGTCAGCGCAAGCTCCCCGCGTCGCCTGCCGGATCAGCGCCGGCGCACGAAGCCGGTGATGTCCTTGACATCGCGCATGATCGGCGCCGCGATCGCAGCGGCGCTGTCGGCGCCGTCGCTGAGAATGCCGTCGATATGGCTGGGATCAGCCAGGAGGCGGCGCATCTCGCCTGCGATCGGCGCGAGCTTGGCGACGGCGAGCTCGACCAGCGCCGCCTTGAAGCCGGAGAACTGGCTGCCTCCGAACTCGGCCAGAACCTGCGCCTTGGTCCGCTCGGCGAGGCCGGCATAGATGCCGACCAGGTTTTCGGCCTCGGACCGGCCCGCCAGTCCTTTCTCCTCCGAGGGCAGCGCCTCGGGATCGGTCTTCGCCTTGCGGATCTTCTGGGCGATCATGTCGGCATCATCGGTCAGGTTGATGCGCGAATAATCAGATGGGTCCGATTTCGACATCTTCTTGGTGCCGTCGCGCAGGCTCATCACGCGCGGCGCCGGGCCCTGGATCATCGGCTCGGGCAGCGGGAAGAAGCCGAGCTCGCCGGTGCCGACCCCGAGCTTGCCGATCTGCTCGGCGAAGTCGTTGTTGAACTTCTGGGCGATGTCGCGGGTCAACTCCAGATGCTGCTTCTGGTCCTCGCCGACCGGGACATGCGTCGCCTTGTAGAGCAGGATGTCGGCGGCCATAAGCACGGGATAATCGTAGAGCCCGATCGAGGCGTTCTCGCGGTCTTTGCCGGCCTTCTCCTTGAACTGGGTCATGCGGTTGAGCCAGCCGAGGCGGGCGACCGTGTTGAACACCCAGGTGAGCTCGGCATGACCGGCGACCTGGCTCTGGTTGAAGATGATGCTCTTCTTGGGGTCGACGCCGGCGGCGATATAGGCGGCCGCGACCTCGCGCGTGGCGCGGGTCAGTTCGGCGGGGCCGCCCCAGACGTCGAAGCCCTGCGTGATCGCGTGCATGTCGACGACGCAATAGATGCAGTCATGGGTCTTCTGCATCGCGACCCAGTTGACCAGCGCGCCGAGATAATTGCCGAGGTGGAGCGTCGAGGTCGGCTGCATGCCGGAGAAGACGCGGGGAGAGAAAGCGGCCATGGGGCGCTCCGTCGTCAGGGCGAAAAAATTCGTGAGTCGTTGGTCGATCCGCTCAGGAACGCGGCGTTCTGACGGAAGCGCCGCGAAGGCGCAAGAGCCCCGGCGGCAGGACGGCGTCGAAGGCGCCGAACAGGAAGCCTGCGACGGCGTAAGTCGCGGCGCCCGCGCAGCACAGGAGCGCCAGTGCGCCGGCCCGCCGCAATGCCGGCTCGCCCGGGTTCAGAGCCGGAAGGAGCGGTGTGATCGCGACGTTCAGCGCCAGCATCATGAGCGCAGATGCCAGCAGGATCGCAAGGATCGTCCTGGCATCCGTCCAGCGCGGGCGCCACAGCCCGGTTCGCAGGAGATGCACTCCCATCAAGCCCATCTGGACGATAAAGGCGAGGCTTGCCGCCAGGGCGCCGATCATCGCCGCATTGCGCGAGCCGAGCAGGAAGAACCCGGCCAACGCCGCAAAAAGGACCGCGGCAAGGCCGGCGATCACGGGCAAACGCGGCTGCCGCCGTACGAAATAGACCTGCCCGAAGACCTTGGCGGCGAGCGCAAAGGGCAGGCCGAGCGCAAAAGCGGCAAGCGCGGCCGCAGTGCGCTCGCGATCGGCGACGCTGAACTGCCCGTTCTCGAACAGCACCGAGACGATCGGCTCGGCCAACACGAAGAGGGCGGTCGCGGCCGGGATCGCCAGTGCCAGTCCGAGCGCCAGCGCCCGCCCGAGCAGGGCATCGTGGTCGGCCTGAGATACTTCGCCGGCCATGGCGGAGAGCACGACCGTGCCCATGGCGACACCGAAGAAGGAGAGCGGCAGCTGGAAGACGCGGTCGGCATAATACAGCGCCGAGACCGAGCCAGCTTCCGTCGAGGCGATCTGGGTCGAAATCAGCAGCACGAGCTGGCCGGCCGAAGCGGCGAGCAATGTCGCTCCGCCAGTCCTGACCAATCGTGTCATGTCCGGCGTCCAGCGCAGGCTGGGGTGTGGCAGGCCGATGCCGCGCAGGCGCCACAGGATCATGACGAGATGGGCGAGGCCGGTCAGGCTGAGGCAGGCGGCGAGCAATGTCGCGCTGGCATGACTGTCGCTGCCGCGGAACGTTTCGACCAGCAAGGCCGCGAGCAGGATCGCATTCATCAGTGCCGGCGCCAGCGCCGCCACGGTGAAGCGCCCTTCGGCGTTGAGCAACGCCGCGAGCAGGGCGGCGAGCGTGGTCAGCAGCAGGAAGGGCAGCATCAGCCGCGTGTAGAAGGCGGCGAGCGCCAGTGTCTGCGGTTCATCGGCGAAGCCGCCGGCCAAACCGAGCACGACCCAAGGCGCGAAGATTTCGGCCAGAACGACGAAGCCGAGCAGCAACAGCCCGAGCTGACTCGCCGCCGCGCCGGCGAAGCGTTTGGCAGCCTCATCGCCGCGCTCGGCCTTGATGGCGAGATAAAGCGGCACGAAGGGTGCGTTCAGCCCGCCCTCGCCGAGCACGCGCCGGACGAGATTGGGCAGGCGCAAGGCAGCCAGGAACGCATCCGCCACCGGCCCTGCGCCGAGCAGGCGAGCGATCAGCACGTCGCGGGCGAAGCCGAGCAGGCGCGACAGGATCGTCGCCGCACCGACGATCAGCGAATCGCGGGCGAGGCGGGAGGAAGATGTCTCGGCCTCGCCCGGAGGGCTCACAGAATGAACCGGCTCAGATCGGCATTCCTGGCGAGGTCGCCGATGCGCGCTTCGACATAGGCGGCATCGATCGTCACGCTCTCGCCGCCACGGTCGGTCGCGGTGAACGAGATCTCGTCGAGGATGCGCTCGATCACGGTCTGAAGCCTTCGTGCGCCGATGTTCTCGACGCTCGAATTGACCTCGACCGCGATGCGCGCGATCGCCGCAATCGCATCCGGCGTGAAGTCGATCGTGACCTGCTCGGTCGCCAGCATCGCCACCGACTGCTTGATCAGGCTCGCTTCGGTCTCGGTCAGGATGCGCTTGAAGTCCTCGACGTCGAGCGGCGAGAGCTCGACCCGGATCGGCAGGCGGCCCTGCAGTTCCGGCAGGAGGTCGGACGGCTTCGAGACGTGGAAGGCGCCGGACGCGATGAAGAGGATGTGGTCGCTCTTCACCGGCCCGTGCTTGGTCGCGACCGTCGTGCCCTCGATCAGCGGCAGGAGGTCGCGCTGCACGCCCTCGCGCGAGACGTCGGCGCCGCCGCGGCCCTCGCGGGCGCAGATCTTGTCGATCTCGTCGAGGAAGACGATGCCGCTGTTCTCGACCTCGCGAATCGCGGCCTGGATGATCGCGTCCTGGTCGATCAGCTTGTCGCTCTCCTCGGCGAGCAGCGGGCCATAGGCGTCCTTGACCTGGACGCGCCGGGGCTTGCCCTTCTGGCCGAAGGCCTTGCCGAACATGTCGGAGAGGTTGATCGCGCCGATCGAGGCGCCGGGCATGCCGGGCACCTCGAACATCGGCTGGGTGGAGCCGCCCGAGGCGACCTCGATCTCGATCTCCTTGTCGTCGAGTTCGTTGGCGCGCAGCTTGCGGCGGAAGGCGTCGCGGGTGGTCGCGCTTGCGGTGGCGCCGACCAGCGCGTCGAGCACGCGCTCCTCGGCGGCGACATGCGCCTTGGCCTCGACATCCTTGCGCCGGCTCTCGCGGACGAGACCGATTGCGACCTCGACCAGGTCGCGCACGATCGATTCGACGTCGCGGCCGACATAGCCGACCTCGGTGAACTTGGTCGCCTCGACCTTGAGGAAGGGCGCGTTCGCCAGCTTGGCGAGGCGCCTGGCGATCTCGGTCTTGCCGCAGCCGGTCGGCCCGATCATCAGGATGTTCTTGGGCGCGACCTCCTCGCGCAGCGGCCCTTCGAGCTGCTGCCGGCGCCAGCGATTGCGCAGGGCGATCGCGACGGCGCGCTTGGCGTCATTCTGGCCGACGATGAAGCGGTCGAGCTCGGAGACGATCTCGCGGGGGGAAAACGACGTCATCAAACAGGTTCCTGGATCATGATCAGCGCGGGGCCGTCGCCGGTCTCGCGAATATCGAGGGCCGTGAAGCCCGCCTTCTCATAGGCGCGGATCGCGGCGAGATTCTCCGGATCGGGGTCGATTACCACCCGCGACCCCCCTTGCGCGAGCAAATGGCGGGCGAAGGCGCCGATGAAGCGGGTGCCATGGCCCTGGCCGAGCATGTCGGGCTCGCCGATGAACTGGTCGATGCCGCGCGTGCCGGCCGGCTGATCCTGCAGCGGATAATCGGGCCAGAGCGCGGGATCCCAGCTCTGCTGGTGGGCGAAGGGCCGCCCGTCATGGCTGACGATCAGCGCCTCCATGCTGGGATCGCCGAAGATGCGCGCGATCTCGGCGAGCTCCTCGTCGGGATCGCCCCACCAGCGCCGGACATGGTCCTGTTCGAGCCAGCGCGCCAGCAGCGGGAAATCGTCGGGCGTCGCGGGCGCGAAGGCATAGCCGTCGGCGACGAAGTTCATGCGCTCTCCAGGGTCTCGAGGACGAGCGAGTGATTGGTATAGACGCAGATGTCGCCGGCGATCTTCATCGCCTTGCGCACGATCGTCTCGGCATCGGCCTCGACGTCGACCAGAGCCCTGGCCGCGGCGAGCGCGTAGTTACCGCCGGAACCGATTGCCATCACCGAGCCATGCTCGGAAGCTTCCGGCTCAAGTACGTCGCCGGTGCCCGAGATCAACAGCGAGACCTCCTTGTCGGCGACCAGCAGCATCGCTTCGAGGCGGCGCAGATAGCGGTCGGTGCGCCAGTCCTTGGCGAGCTCGACGCAGGCGCGCAGCAGCTGCGTCGGGAACTGCTCGAGCTTGGCTTCGAGCCGCTCGAACAGGGTGAAGGCGTCGGCCGTCGCGCCGGCGAAGCCCGCGATCACCGCGCCCTTAGCGAGGCGGCGCACCTTCTTCGCGTTGCCCTTCATGATCGTTGGGCCGAGCGAGACCTGGCCGTCGCCGCCGATCACGACACGGCCGCCCTTGCGCACCATCAGGATGGTGGTCGCGTGCATGACGGGGGCATTGCTAGTCTCGGACATCGCGATTCGATCTCGGTCAATGGCAGTCAGGAACCGCCAACATGTTCAGGCAGAAGCCCGGTATCAAGAGCGATCCGGTCAAACGCTGGAATCTGTCCGAGCGCGTCTTCTTCGCCTGCGGCGCCTGCCACATCCTCGCCTATGCCTTTCTGGAAGCCTATCCGGAGCATGGTTTCCAGGCCGTCTGGATCAGGCCGGTCGAGGGCTTCACCGGCAACCATGTCTTCGTCAGCAACGGCAGGACGGCCTTCGACTTTCACGGCTATCGCCGTGAAGAAGCCTTGGTCGCGCATCATTGGGCCAAGGGCCGGCTCTGGTGGCCGGGCTGGGACGGCACGCTCGTGCCCTTGCCGCAGGATGTGCTGATCTCGGAAGCGAAGTCGAAAACCTATGACGGGCTGTGGCTGCGCGAGCCCGGTCAGTTCCTCCACGACGCGATGCCGCGGGCGCAGGCGTTTTTGGCGCGCTTCGGGCCTCCGCCGTCAGCCGACGGCCAGGCTTGCGGCACACTGCTCGACGAAACGGGCCTGCGCCGCCAGATAGGGTCCGGGGCCGTAGCTGATCCGTGACACGCCGAGCCCGGTCAGGGTCTCGCGATCGGGCGCGCCACCCATCACCATCACGTTCACGGGAAGCGTCAGCGCATTACAGATCGCCGCGATGCCGCTCTCGTCGAGCAGTCCGGGAATGAAGAAGCCGCTGCAGCCGGCCTGCTGATAGGCCAGCGCTCGCTCGATCGCCGTATCGATCAGGTCCGGGTGGCGCGTCTTGTCGGCCTCCAGCAGGAAAAGATCCGTCCTGGCGTTGATGAACACGGGGATGCCGAGATGATCCGCCGCGCTCCGGATCGCCTTGATCCGCTGCACCTGGTCGGCGATGGCGTAGAGCGCGCCAGTCCCGACGATCTGGTCCTCGAAGTTCAGACCGACCGCGCCGGCAGCGATGATCCGCGTGGCATTCTTCGCGACGCCGTCGGGGTCTTGCGCGTAGCCGCCTTCGAAATCGACGGTAAGCGGCAGCGCGACGACCGACGCGATACGGCCGACGATCGTCTCGATGAGGTCGAGCGGGATCGCCTCGCCGTCGTCGAAGCCATGCGCCGCCGCCATCGACCAGCTTCCAGTGGCGATCGCCTTGCTGCCGGCCTTGGCAGCCGAGCGGGCGCTGCCGGCATCCCAGATATTGTAGAGGACCAGCGGTCGGCCTTTGACATGAAGTGCGGCGAGCTGGCCTGCTTTGTCAGCCTGTGTCATCGAACCTCTCCTTGCCTCGGCGAGCCGCTGGTAACGGACCCGGCAGTCGCCTTCTGTCAGCAGATCCGTCTGGCACCGGGGCGACGAGGCAAGCCGGCCGAACCAGAGCTTCCTCGATCGCCATGGCCTTCCGGCCGGTCGCCTGCTAAAGCGACGCGAAATTCCGCAAGCGACAGAGACGATCATGCGTTCTGGCGAAGTGAAGCGCCGCACCAATGAGACCGATATCGCGGTCAAGCTCGTGCTCGACGGCACGGGCAAGGCCGAGATCGCGACTGGGGTCGGCTTCTTCGACCATATGCTCGATCTCTTCGCCCGCCATTCGCTGATCGACACCACGGTCACCGTGAAGGGCGACACCCATATCGACGATCACCATTCGGTCGAGGATGCCGGCATCGCGCTCGGCGAGGCGCTCAAAGCCGCGCTCGGCGACAAGAAGGGCATTCGTCGCTATGCCGACGTGCATCTGCCGATGGACGAGACGCTGACCCGCGTCGCGGTCGACGTTTCCGGCCGGCCCTTCCTGGTTTTCCGGACGCAGTTCAAGGCGGAAAAGATCGGGACCTTCGACACCGAGCTGGTGCGCGAGTTCTTCCAGGCCTTCGCCATCAATGCCGGCATCACGCTGCATGTCGAGACGCTCTATGGCGACAACGCCCATCATATCGCCGAGAGCTGCTTCAAGGGCTTGGCGCGGGCGCTGCGCCAGGCGATCGAGGTCGATCCGCGCGAGGGCGGCCGTGTGCCCTCGACCAAGGGCGCATTGTAAGGGATCGCTGCGATGGCGTTCTATCAGGCTCTGATCCCGCCGCCGGATGCGGGAGGCTTGCGCGAGGAGATCGAGCAGGCCTGCCTCTTGCCGGAGAGCTTCACCTGGCCGGCTCTGATCTTCGGCGGCGTCTGGCTGCTGTTCAAGCGGCTCTGGCTCGTCTTCATCGTTTACGCCCTGGTCTGGGCTGGGTTGATCTACCTCCAGCGCCAGATGGGTTTTTCCTTTCTCGCTGTGATGCTCTCGCATACCGCCCTCGCGATTTTCCTCGGTCTCGAGGGCCAGAACCTGATCGCGCGCAAGCTGCTGCGTAAGGGCTGGCGGCTGGTCGACGTGGTCGAGGCGCCGGATCTCTCCAGCGCCGAGCGCCGCTTCTTCGAGCGGGCCTTGCCGGCCGGCGCGCCGCCGCGGGTCGCCGAGGCAGCGCCACCTCCCGTCCGTTTCGCACAGAGTTCCGCGCCGGTGATCGGCCTCTTCCCCGAGGCGAACGGACGATGAGCCAGACTGTCGCCATCGTCGATTACGGCTCGGGCAATCTGCACTCGGCCGCCAAGGCCTTCGAGCGCGCCGCTGCCGAGGCCGGTATCCCCTCGACCATCCGCGTCACCAGCGATCCCGCCGAGGTTCGCGCCGCCGACCGCATCGTACTGCCAGGCGTCGGCGCCTTCGCTGATTGCCGGCGCGGTCTCGATGCCGTTCCCGGCATGGTCGAGGCTCTGGAGGAGACGGTTCGGGCCAAGGGCCGGCCCTTTCTCGGCATCTGCGTCGGCATGCAGCTGATGGCGAGCCGCGGGCTCGAATACGTCACAACCGAAGGCCTCGGCTGGATCGCCGGCGATGTCGCGCTGATCCGGCCGCAGGATGACGCCCTGAAGATTCCGCATATGGGCTGGAACACGCTGCATCCGCAGGACGAGCATCCCTTGCTCGCCGGCATCGAGACCGGCCCCTCCGGCTGGCACGCCTATTTCGTGCACTCCTACGCGCTGACGGCGGAGAATCCGCAGGAGGTTCTGGCGCTGACCGATTACGGCGGCCCGGTCACCGCGATCGTGGCAAAGGGCAACATCGCCGGCACGCAGTTCCACCCGGAGAAGAGCCAGAAGCTCGGCCTGAAGCTGATCGGCAATTTCCTGAGGTGGGCGCCGTGATTCTGTTCCCTGCGATCGACCTCAAGGAAGGCCAGTGCGTTCGGCTGAAGCAGGGCGACATGGGCCAGGCGACCATCTTCAACGATGATCCCGCCGCCCAGGCCGCGACCTTTGAGCGCCAAGGCTTCCAATGGCTGCACGTCGTCGATCTCGACGGCGCCTTCGCCGGCAAGCCGATGAATGCGGCTGCTGTCGAGGCGATCCTGGCGCGTGTCTCGTTCCCGGTGCAGCTCGGCGGCGGCATCCGCGACATCAGGACGGTCGAGGGCTGGCTCGCCAAGGGCGTCGCCCGCGTCATCATCGGCACGGCGGCGGTACGCGATCCCGGCTTCGTGCGTGAGGCGGCCAGGGCCTTCCCGGGCAAGGTCGCTGTTGGCATCGATGCGCGCGACGGCTTCGTGGCTGTGGAAGGCTGGGCCGAGACCTCGGCGCTCGCCGCCGACGATCTCGGGCGCCGCTTCGAGGATGCCGGCGTCGCCGCGATCGTCTACACCGACATCGCCCGCGACGGCATGCTCCAGGGCATCAACTGGGACGGCACGATCGCGCTGGCGCATGCGCTCTCGATCCCGGTGATCGCCTCTGGCGGGCTGGCCTCTATGGCCGATATCGAGCGGCTCATGGCGCCCGACGCGGCGATCCTTGAAGGCGCGATCACCGGCCGCGCCCTCTATGATGGCCGCATCGACCCGGCGGCGGCATTGGCGAGAGTCGCCGCGGCAGTCAGCTGAGCTTCGAGAGCCCCGCTAGACCAGCTCGACCTTGCCGGTAGCCAGATCGTAGACGCCTCCGACCACGGCAAGCTGCTTCTGCGCGAGACGCTGCGACAGGATCGGCGTGGCCTTCTTCAGCTTGGCGACGTTGAGCCGGACATTGGCGATGGTCGCCGCCTTCAGCAGATCGGCCGCGCCCTCCTTCTGCGCGGCGAGCACGGCCGGCCTGATTGCGTTGATCAGCGCGGGCAGGTGCCCCGGCAGCTGCGTCTTCTCCTTGACGACGTTGATTGTCGCGGAGACGGCGCCGCAATTGCTGTGGCCAAGCACCAGGATGAGCTGCGAACCCAGTACCTGCGCGCCGTATTCGAGGCTCGCTAGCACGTCCTCGTTGACGAAGTTGCCGGCAACGCGGGTGACGAAGAGTTGGCCGGGCCCCTGGTCGAAGGCCAGTTCCGGTGCGATGCGCGAATCGGCGCAGCTCAGGATCGAGGCGAAGGGCGCTTGCGAGGCGGCGCGCGCCGCCCGGCCGGCCGAGAAATCGCGCTCGTTCAGAGTGCCCGCGACATAGCGGGCATTGCCGTCCACCAGCCGCTTCAGAGCTTCATCGGAACCGACCGCGGCCGATTGCGCCCGGATGGACGTTGAAAGGCGCTGGCCAGCGCCAGCCCGGCTCCGGCCGCCAGCAGCTTGCGGCGCGAGAGCCCGGTCTTGCCGGTGGCCGGGAGACAAGAATCGCACATCGTGGAATCCTCGAATGGCTGGCCTGCGATGGCCGTTCAGCGCAAATACTGCTCGTAATAGCGCTGATACTCGCCGGTCGCCTTGGCGATGTGCAGCCACTGGTCGACGAAGGCCTTGAAGATCACGTCGCCGCGCGCGGCAGCAGATAGCCGATCTCGATGAAGGTCAGCGGTTTGTCGGGATTGATGGCGCAGAGGCCGGGCTTGAGCTTCTGCTGCACGGTCGCCTCGATCGCCTCGGTCACGAACACGTCGGCGCGCCCGGCCAGGATCTCGTCGAAGATGGTGACGTTGTCGCTGTGCAGCGTGACCTTGGCCTGCTTGAAGTTGCTCTTGGCGAAGCGCTCATTGGTGCCGCCGGGATTGGCGATCGCGGTGACGCCCGGCTTGTCGATGTCGGCGACGGTTCGGAACTTGTCCTTGTCGGCGCAGCGCGCCAGCGGGATCTTGCCGGTCCGCAGCGCCGGATCCGAGTAGAAGACGCGCTTCTGCCGCTCCAGCGTCACGCCGATGCCGCCCATGGCGATGTCGCATTTGGCGCCGGTGAAATCGGCCATCAGCTCGGCCCATTTCGTCCGCACGAATTTGGGCTCGACGCCGATCGCCTTGGCGAGCGACTTCGCCATCTCGATGTCGATGCCCTCGAAGCTGTCGCCGGCGGCATTGGTGAACGGCTTGTAGTCGCCGGTGGTGCAGATGCGGAGCGTGCCGGCGCTCTGGATCGCATCGAGCTGGCTCACGGGCGCCTGTGCCTGAGCCGCGCCAATGCAGAGCAGACCTGAGAAAGCGGCGAGTCCGCCGCGCCTGATCGTCGATAGCATGAGCCCGTGTTTCCCCTCTTGTCGTTGCGGCAAGGAGATCAGTGCGCAAAGGCGGGTTCAACCGCCGCGCGGGCGAGGCGGTCGTGTCTGGCACGCATTGCTTGCTACCGGGCGATGCATGTCCGCTGTGCTGGAACATGCTCCAGGTTGCACCACGCCGCGATCCAGGCGCGGCGCGGTCCTTGGTCGGCCCGATCAGCGCACGAACTGATTGTAGATCGTGGCGAACTCGCCGGTTGCCTTGGCAAGATGCAGCCACTGGTCGACGAACGCCTTGAAGACGATGTCGCCGCGCGGCAGCAGATAGCCCATCTCGCCATATTGCAGGGGAGCGTCGGGGTTGATGGCGCAAAGGCCCGGCCGGATTTTCTCCTGGACCTTCGTCTCGATCGACTCGGCGACCATGATGTCGGCCTTGCCGGCGAGGATCTGATCCCAGATCGTGACATTGTCCGGGAAGATCTCGATCTTGGCCTGCTTGAAGTTGGCGCGCACGAAGCGTTCGTTGGTGCCGCCCGGATTGACGATGACGCGCGTCTCCGGCTTGTCGATATCTGCGACGGTCTGGAACTTGGAGACATCGGCGCAGCGCGCGATCGGCGCCTTGCCGTTGATCAGATAGGGCGCGGAGAAGAAGGCGCGCTTCTGCCGGTCGAGCGTCACCGAGATGCCGCCCATGGCGATGTCGCACTTGCCGCCGGTGAAGTCGTTCATCAGATCGGCCCATTTCGTCTGCACGAACTTGGCCTCGACGCCGATGGCCTTCGCCAGCGACTTCGCGAGCTCGATGTCGATGCCCTCATAGCCGCCGTCCTTGGCCAGCGTGAACGGCTTGTAGTCGCCGGTGGTGCAGATCTGCAGGGCGCCGCGGCTCTGGATTGTCTCGAGCTGACTCTGCGGGGCCTGCGCCAGCGCGGCGGCTGTCAGGCCGAGCCCGGCGGCGGCGCTCAGCGCCGCGAGCTTCAGGGCCTTGAAGGACGATGTGATCGTCATGGGAATCCCCCTCGGTTTTGCTTATGGCGCGCAAGAAAGCAGGGATCGTGCCGGCGATCAATCCAGCCGGCGCGCGCCGCGTTTGCGTGCAGCATGGCCGCAGCGCTATATGCGCCCGATCCTTTGTCGTTCCGCCCCGGGCAGGCCTGCCGATGACCCTGAAGACCCGCATCATCCCCTGCCTCGACGTCAAGGACGGCCGTGTCGTCAAGGGCGTGCAGTTCCTCGATCTCGTCGATGCCGGCGATCCCGTCGAGGCGGCCAAGGCCTATGATGCGGCCGGGGCCGACGAGCTCTGCTTTCTCGACATCACTGCCAGCAGCGAGGACCGCGGCATCCTGTTCGATGTCGTCACGCGCACGGCCGAAGCCTGCTTCATGCCGCTCACGGTCGGTGGCGGCGTGCGCTCGGTCGAGGATATCAGGCAATTGCTGCTGGCCGGCGCAGACAAGGTCTCGATCATGACCGAGGCGGTGAAGCGCCGCGAGTTCGTACGTGAAGCCGCGCAGAAATACGGCGCGCAATGCATTGTCGTCGCGATCGACGCCAAGCAGGTTTCGCCCGATCGCTGGGAAGTCTTCACCCATGGCGGCCGCAACCCGACCGGACTCGACGCTGTCGCCTATGCCCGCGAGGTCGCCTCATTGGGTGCAGGCGAGATCCTGCTCACTTCGATGGATCGCGACGGCGCCAAAACCGGCTTCGACCTCGACCTGACCCGCCGCGTCGCCGATGCGGTCTCGATCCCGGTCGTCGCCTCGGGCGGCGTCGGCACGCTCGACCATCTCGTCGAGGGCGTGCGCGAGGGCCGCGCCTCGGCCGTGCTCGCCGCCTCGATCTTCCATTTCGGCACCTTCACCATCCCGCAGGCCAAGGCGCATATGGCCGCCGCTGGGCTGGCGATGCGGCTGGATTGACGCGATGACAGTTTTCTCGCTGACCGATCTCGAACGCATCGTCGCCGAGCGCGCGTCTGCCCCGCCTGAGGAATCCTGGACGGCGAAGCTCCTCGCCGCCGGTCCCGAGCGCGCCGCCAAGAAGCTTGGCGAAGAAGCCGTCGAGACGGTGATCGCGGCCGTGAAAGGTGATCGTGACGAGCTTATCGCCGAGAGCGCCGATCTGCTTTATCATCTTTTGGTCGTGCTCAAGGCCCGCGATGTTGCATTGCGGGACGTATTGAGCCAGCTTGAGGCCCGTACCGCGCGTTCCGGCCTGGCCGAGAAAGCGGCGCGGCCCCGTTGAAGTCGAGGCGAGTGTCGCGTTGAACCTCGAAGCCTGGAATACGGGGGGCATCATGGACCAGCGTCCGATCGCGGCGCCGCCTGGCCCCGACCTCGTCTCGCCCTATCGCAGCTTCACGCGCGACGAGTGGGCGCATCTGCGCGCCGATGCGCCATTGACGCTCTCGGTCGACGACCTCACCAAGCTGCAGTCGATCAACGATCCGATTTCGCTCGACGAGATCGTCGCGATCTATCTGCCGCTCTCGCGCCTGCTCTCGCTCTACGTCGCCGCGACGCAAGGGTTGTTCAAGGCGACTCAGCGCTTCCTGATGGCCGAGGCTGAGGTCAAGGTTCCCTATGTCATCGGCGTCGCCGGCTCGGTCGCAGTCGGCAAGTCGACCACGGCGCGCGTGCTGAAGGCGTTGCTTTCGCGCTGGCCGAACACGCCCAAGGTCGAGCTGGTCACCACCGACGGCTTCCTGTTGCCCAATGCCGAGCTCGAGCGCCGCGGCCTGATGCAGCGCAAGGGCTTCCCCGAGAGCTATGACAGCGCGGCGATCCTGCGCTTCCTCTCCGAGGTTAAGGCCGGCAAGCGCGCCGTCAGCGCGCCGGTCTATTCGCATCTGGTCTATGACGTCGTGCCGGGCGAGCAGGTCACGGTGGAGCGGCCGGACATCCTGATCCTCGAAGGTCTGAACGTGCTGCAGCCGAGCCGGATGCCGCGCGACGGCACGATCATCCCGTTCGTCTCGGACTTTTTCGACTTCTCGGTCTATCTCGACGCCGACGAGAACGACCTGCACCGCTGGTACGTCAACCGCTTCATGACCTTGCGCCAGACCGCCTTCCGCGATCCGCGCTCCTTCTTCCGCAAATATGCCGAGATCGGCGAGGAGGAGGCGCTCTCGATCGCCGAGAACCTCTGGACCGGCATCAATCTGCCAAACTTGCGGGAGAACATCGTCCCGACCCGCCAGCGCGCTGGCCTGATCCTGACCAAGGGCGCCAGCCACCGTATCCAGCGGGTCGCTCTTAGGCGGTTGTAGCGCGGGCGTGAAACCGCCAGTTCTGAAACCACTATGACGACCTATGTCGCCCTGCTGCACTCGATCGTGCTCGGCCCCGGCAAGCGCCTGGTGATGACGGATCTGAAGGCCATGGCGGCGGAACTCGGCTTCGGCGATCCGCGCACCTGGGTCGCCACCGGCAATCTGATCTTCGAGGGCGACGATGCGCCCCTCCCAGCGATCGAGAGCCGCTTGGAAGCGGCTTTCCGTGCCCGTTTCGGCAAGCATGTCGACATCATCCTGCGCACGGCGCAGGATTGGCGGCGACTCACCGCCCAAAATCCCTTCCCGCACGGGAACGGTGCCGATGTCGGTATCCGCGTCATGCGAAAGCCGCTCGGCCAGGACGCCCTGTCGATGCTCGGCGGGCTCGCCGCGCCCGGCCTTGCGCTCGCCCTTGCCGACGGTGATCTATGGATCGATTTCAGCGCCAAACCGAGCGAGACGAAGCTGCTCTCGCATCTGACGACCAAGAAACTCGGCGTCGGCACACTGCGCAACGCCAATACCGTCAATGCCCTTGCCGCGATGCTGAACTGATGCTCCAGCCCGCGTATTCGACGCGATAGGAACCTCTGACGGTGCTGGAGCAGCTCGATCTTTCCGCCCTCGGCCTGATGGCCGGCGCCGCCTTCGTCGCTGCGACGTTGCTGCCGGCGCAGTCGGAGGTCGTCTTCGTCGGGCTGCTGGCGGCGAAGACCGTCGATCCGACGCTCCTTTTCATCGTCGCTTCGCTCGCCAATACGGCCGGCTCGGTCGTCAACTGGTGGCTCGGCCGGCTGATCGCGACGGGTGGCGTCGAGCGCCTGCCGGCACGGCTGCGGCCCGACCCGGTGCGCTTCGCCAAGGCGCAGGGCTGGTTCGCCCGCTTCGGTTGGCCGTCCTTGCTCTTCGCCTGGCTGCCGATCGGTGGCGATCCGCTGACCTTGGTCGCGGGATCGCTGAACTATCCACTTCTGCGCTTCATTCTGCTCGTGTTCATCGGCAAGGCGGCACGTTATGCCCTGCTCTGGGCGGGCTGGGCGGTCGCTGCATAAGCATTTGCGCGTATTGCGGTCTCGGGCTACCAGCGAGGCCCATTCTGATGGAGACCAGATCATGAGCATCAAGCGCATCGCCCCCGGCCCCCGCATGTCGAAGGCCGTCGTGCATGGCAACACGGTCTATCTCGCCGGTCAGGTCGCCGGTGCGGCGGCCGGCAAGAGCGTCGGCGAGCAGACCAAGGACATCCTCTCGATCATCGACGGGCTCCTCGCCGAGGCCGGCACCGACAAGTCGAAGCTGCTGATGGTCAACATCTGGCTCTCCGACATCTCGACCTTCGCCGAGATGAACGCCGTCTGGGATTCCTGGGTTTCGGCGGGCAACACGCCTGGCCGCGCCACCGTCGAGGCCAAGCTCGCCGGTCCGCAATACACCGTCGAGATCGCGGTCATCGCCGCGGTCTGACTACGATTGCGCAGGGGGTGGCGGTCTCGAAACGTGAATCCGGAACTCGCCACCATCCTGGCCCGTGTCTCGCAGCGCGAGGGCGTCCCCCCCGCGCTGCTGCTGGGCGTCCTCGCCTCGATGGCAGCGCCTGGCAAGACTGATTTCAGTCGCATCGAGCATGATCTCCTCCGCAAGGCCGGCGACTACAAGGCCTTGCATGCCCGCCTGCTGAAGCCGTCCGGCGTCGATCCAGAACTCGACCACCTGCGCGCGGGGGCGGCGCGTCTGCTGGCCGAAGGGCGTCTTGCGGAGATGGATCGCATCCTGGCACAGGCGGAGCAGCGAAACCTCGACGGCACGGTCGCGCTCGACAAGATGTCGAAGGAGCGACTCCTAGCGGCCGCGGCTGGTCGCGGCGATCGCGCCGCCGCCGCGATATTGCAGCTCAACCCGAAGGCTTATGGCGAGGCGGCGGAACGCTTCGCGGAGGCTGCGCTGATCGCGGCCTCGGCCGACGCCGAGAGCGGGCGCGGCTATGCCTGGATGCAGGCTGATGCGCTGGCGCGCAAGGGCGCCGACTTTTCCGACAGGTCCGCTTTCGTCGCCGCGATCGAGCAATTGCGCGGCATGCTCGCCAAGCTCGACAATTTCGACGAGACCGTGCCCTGGGCCGAGACGCAGCTCAGGCTGGCGCGCTCGCTCACGGGGCTCTCGCATTTCGACGGCGGCGGCGGGTTGTTGCGGCAGGTGGTCGAGATCTATCGCACCACCCTGGACGATTTGACCCGCGCCAAGGCGCCGCGTCTCTGGGCTGCGTTGCAGACCAGGCTCGGCGAGGCTTTGCTGCGTCTTGGCGAGGCCGAGGACGATGCAACGCTGCTCGATGAGAGCGTCGCCGCCTTTCGCGCCGGGCTGTCCGGCCTGACGCGTTCGGACATGCCGCGCGAATGGGCGAGACTGCAATGGGAGCTTGGCAAGGCCCATGTCGCGCTCGGCTTGCGTGCCAGCGGGGTCGCCGCATTCGAAGCGGCCGTGAACTGCTTCAAGCTGGTGCTCGAGGACCGTCCCCGCGAGAGCGTTCCGCTCGACTGGGCCGAAGTGCAGGATCGGATCGGCGCGGCGCTGGTCGGCCTCGCTGCCTATTATCGCGAGCCGGTCGTGCTGGAGGAGGCGATCGCCGCCTTCGATGCGGCACTGGAGGTTCGGCGCCGCGAGATCGTGCCCTCGCTCTGGGCCGAGAGCGCGGCCAACCGGGCCGAGGCGCGTCTCGAGCTGGCTGATCGCCTCCGCGACCGCTCCGAGGCCGAGAAGGCGACGGCTGAGCTCGTCATGGCGATCGAGACGATGCGCGGTCACGGCCTCGCGGCCGAAGCCAAGCGGCGCGAGCCGAAGCTTCCGCGCGCCGCCGCGTTGGTCGAGGCCCTGCGGAAGGCCTGATCAGGCCGTGACGCGCAGCGCGGCGAGCCGTTCCAGCGCCTTGTCCAGCGTCGCGTCGTGCTTGGCGAAGCAGAAGCGCACGACATTGCGCACTGGGCCCTCGGCATAGAAGGCACTGACGGGAATCGCCGCAACGCCGTGTTCGCTCACCAGCCGCTGACAGAAGGCGACGTCGTCGCTCTCGCCGAGCGGACCGATGTCGACATTGAGGAAATAGGTACCGGCGCTGGGCAACACGCTGAAGCCGAGGTCACGCAGGCCGCCGGCGAACCGGTCTCGCGAACGCTGGAAATCGGCGCGCATCCCCTCGAAATAGGCATCGTCCTTGCCGAGGCCATAAGCGACGGCCGCCTGCAGGTTCGGCGGTGTCGTGAAGGTGATGTACTGGTGCGCCTTGGCCAGTACGCGCATCAGCTCCGGCGCCGCCATCACCATCCCGACCTTCCAGCCGGTCAGCGAGAAGATCTTGCCGGCCGACGAGATCTTGACCGTACGCTCGCGCATGCCCGGCCGGCTCATCAGTGGCGCGTGGCGGTGACCGTCGAAGACGACATGTTCCCAGACATCGTCGCAGATCGCGACCGCATCGTGCCGGACGCAGAACGATGCCAGCAGATCGAGATCGGCTTCGCTGAAATTGGTTGCCGTCGGGTTGAGCGGGTTGTTGAACAGCACCACCCTGGTCTTCGGCGAGAACGCCTGCGCCAGTGCCTCCTCGCTGAGTCCGAACTCGGGCGGCGTCAATGTGACGAACCTGGGAATGCCTCCAGCCCGGCGCACCAGTGGGAGATAGGCGTCGTACATCGGCTCGAACAGCACGACCTCATCGCCGGGCGAGACGAGTGCCATCAGCGCGCCGGCGATCGCCTCGGTCGCGCCGGAGGTCACCATCACCTCGGTTTCCGGATCGAGCGCGAGGCCCTGCCAATGGCGAAAGTGCGTGGCGGTCGCTTGGCGCAGCTCGGGCAGGCCCATCATCGGCGGATACTGGTTCCAGCCGTCGAGCACGGCCTCGGCCGCCTTGCGACGCACATCCTCCGGGCCGGGATCGTCGGGAAAGCCCTGGCCGAGATTGACGGCCTGGTGCTCGCGCGCGAGCCGCGACATTGTTTCGAAGATCGTCGTCGGAAGGGCGGAGAAGATCGGGTTCATCGCGGCACTTCGGCTGGCTCAGGAACGATGGGAAGCCGCCATAGCACGCGCAACAGCCGCGCGCATCGTCTCCGAAAAGCGATAGAATCTGCGGAGTGATGAATATTGACATTCGTCAGCAGTCAGTATTCTCTAGCCCTCAGCCGGTTCACGCCAGCTTCTGCTGCTTCTTCGCCCCTTTGGAGCAGTGGGACGCTGACGTGGACCGGTGAGCTTTTTCAGGAGGCGGAAGCGCGCTAGGCAGGACCATGCGTTCCTCCCGCCCAACTCCCGCGCTGATGCTGCTCGGCACCGGCTCCAATGTCGGCAAATCGCTGCTCGTCGCCGGCCTGTGTAGGCTCTTCGCCGATCGCGGCTTGAAGGTGCGCCCCTTCAAGCCGCAGAACATGTCGAACAATGCCGCCGCGACCGCCCAAGGCGAGATCGGCCGGGCTCAGGCCCTCCAGGCCCGCGCTGCCCGAATCGCGCCTCACGTCGACATGAATCCGGTGCTGCTCAAGCCTGAAAGCGAGCGCGGCAGCCAGATCATCCTGCAGGGCCGCGTCGCCGGCCATCTCGCCTCGGGTGATTTCAGTCGGCGCGGCGATTTCCTGCCCAAGGTGCTGGAGAGTTTCGCACGTTTGAGCGACGGCGCCGACCTGATCTTGGTCGAGGGGGCGGGCTCGCCGGCGGAAACCAATTTGCGCGCTCGCGACATCGCCAATCTCGGTTTTGCGCGTGCGGCAGGCGTTCCCGCCATGCTGATCGGCGACATCGACCGCGGCGGCGTCATAGCGAGCCTGATCGGCACGCATGCCGTGCTTGATGCAGATGATCGCGCCATGATCCGCGGCTTTGCGATCAATCGCTTTCGCGGCGATGTTGGCTTGTTCACGCCAGCGCTCGACACGATCACCAAGGCGACCGGCTGGCCGAGCTTCGGCGTCGTCCCCTGGTTCGCCGATGCCGTACGCCTGCCGGCGGAGGACGGGCTCGATCTGATGCAGGGCGTGCCGGTCCGTGACGGCGCGCTGAAGATCGTCGTTCCGGTCCTGCCCGGCATCGCCAATTTCGACGATCTCGATCCGCTGAAGCTCGAGCCCGGCGTCGAGCTCGTCTTTGTCGGGCCTGGCACGCCGCTGCCGGGCGATGCCGCCCTGGTGATCCTCCCGGGCTCGAAGACGACACTGCGCGATCTCGCCCGGTTGCGGGAGGAGGGCTGGGACATCGACATCATCGCTCATCGTCGGCGCGGCGGTCACGTGCTCGGCCTCTGCGGCGGCTATCAGATGCTGGGCGCGGTCGTGCGCGATCCGCTTGGCCTGGAAGGGCCGGCCGGCCTGGCCCCTGGCCTGGGCCTGCTCGACATCGAGACCGAGCTGACGCCGGACAAGACCGTGCGGGAGGTCGCGGTCGAACATCCCGACAGCGGTGCCATTGGCCGCGCCTACGAAATCCATCTCGGCTCCAGCGACGGACCGGACCGGGCACGGGCGCCATTCAGGGTCGAAGGCCGGCCGGAGGGCGCCCGCAGCGCCGACGGGCGGGTGGTCGGGACCTATCTCCATGGCGTCCTGACCTCGGACACGCTGCGCCGTGCCTGGCTCGAAAGCCTGACGGGAAAACGGGTCGCCGCCGGAGAGGCCTATGAGCCTGCGGTGGAGGTGGCGCTCGACCGGCTGGCAGAGCATCTCGAGCATCATCTCGATACTGCTGCGCTGCTCGAACTGGCGCGGTCGCGATCGCAATTTTGACGAACGCTCGGCGAAAAATTGTCAGGAGCACACAAATAAAGCTTTGCGGTTCAATTTGTTGACGACTGACGAAATTCGTCATACTCAACAATGGCGTCCGCAGACGGCCTATGGGAACAAGTCACCAGACCGGGAAGTTGCCCCTGGCATGAGCACAATAGAGCGCGATACACGGCACGAGATCATCGACGTCGCCGAGCGGTTCTTCCGCCAGATCGGCTACCAGAAGACCACTGTCGCCGACATCGCGAAGTCGCTGCGCATGAGCCCGGCGAACGTCTATCGTTTCTTCGACTCCAAGAAGGCGATCAACGAGGCTGTCGCCGAGCGCTCGATGACCGAGCTCGAGGCGACCGTCGCCGCGATCGCGGCCGAAAAGCGTCCCGCCGCCGAGCGTTTGCGCGACATTCTCGCTGCGACCTGCCGCATCAACGCGGCTCGTTATCTTGACAATCACCGCCTGCACGAGATGGTCGCCTGCGCCATGGAGGAGAGCTGGGACGTCATCCGTGGCCATATCGAGCGCTATGACGCGATCCTGCGCGCCGTCGTCGCCGACGGCATCGCCAAGGGCGAGTTCACCGCTCGCGATCCGGTCACGGCGACCCACTGCGTGCGCATGGCGATGTTGCGCTTCTGTCATCCGCTTCTGCTCGGTCAGTGCGCCGAATTGCCGGGTCCGAGCATCGAAGAGATGATCGACTTCATCCTCGCAGGACTAGGTGCGCGCCGCCCTGCGCTCTGAGCGAGCGCTTCCAGCTGCGTTGACAAGGCGGCGAGGGAGCGAGATACCCCGCCGCACATGCTGACCCTCTCCAAACAGAGCGCCAAGAAGCTCGCCGTCATCGTTCATGACCTGGCGATGACCGCGCTCGCGATCGTCTTCGTCTTCGCCGTGCGCTTCGATGGCTGGCTGTTCGACGAGCGGATGCGGCAATTGCCGACAATCCTGCCCTTTTTCGTCGCCTATGCCGGCGCGATTTACTGGTTTTTCCAGCTCTATCGCTCGAAATGGCGCTTCGCCTCGCTGCCGGACCTGTCGAACATCGTCCGGGCGGTCACGGTTCTGACCCTGACCTTGCTGGTCGTCGACTACGTGCTCGTCGCGCCGAACCTCTACGGCTATTTCTTCTTCGGCAAGATCACGATCGTCCTCTATTGGCTGGTCCAGATCGCCCTGCTCGGCGGCCCGCGCCTGGCCTATCGCTACTTCAGATACTCCCGCACCAAGCACCAGGCGGCGCGCGAAGCGACGCTGCCAGCTCTGCTCCTTGGCCGTGGTGTCGATATCGAGATGGTGATCCGCGCCATGGAATCGGGAACCATGGGCAAGATGCGTCCGGCCGGTATTCTCTCGCCGCGCAGTGACGATCTCGGGCAATCCATTCGGGGCGTGCCGGTGCTCGGCCTGCTCTCGCAGATGGAGACGATCGCGGCTGACGCCAGCGAGCGGGGCGAGCCGTTCCGCCGCATCGTCGCGACGCCGAGCGCCCTGGCACCGGAGGCCGAGCCGGACAAGTGGCTCGCCAAGACGCGCAAGCTCGCCATCCCGATCTCGCGCCTCGATTCACTTGGCGAGGGCCTGCGCGGCAGCGAGCTGGCGCCGCTCGCGATTGAGGACCTGCTGGTGCGCCCTTCGGTCAAGATCGACCGCAAGCGGCTCGAAGGCCTCCTCAAGGGCAAGCGCGTCATCGTCACGGGTGGCGGCGGTTCGATCGGCTCGGAGATCTGCCTGCGTTGCGCCGCCTTCGGTGCGACGGAGCTGCTGGTCGTCGAGAATTCCGAGCCGGCGCTGTTTCACGTCACCGAGGCGCTGGCGGTGCAGGACCTGCCGATGCGGGTCACCGGCGCACTCGCCGATGTCCGCGACGAAGCCCGCATAGGACCGTTGTTCAAGGCATTCGCGCCAGACATCGTGATCCATGCCGCGGCGCTGAAGCATGTGCCCTATCTCGAGGCCGATTGGGGCGAAGGCATCAAGACCAATATCTTTGGCTCGGTCGCCGCCATCGAGGCGTCGATCGCCGCCGGCGCCGGCATCTTCGTGATGATCTCGACGGACAAGGCGATCGAGCCGGTCTCGATGCTGGGTGCGACCAAACGCTTCGCCGAGATGTATGCCCAGGCACGCGACGCGGAATTCGCCGCCGGCAATCGCGGCACGCGCCTGGTCGCCGTCCGTTTCGGCAATGTGCTCGGATCGGTCGGCTCGGTGGTGCCGAAGTTCAAGGCGCAGATCGAGCGCGGCGGGCCGGTCACCGTGACCAGCCCGGACATGATCCGCTACTTCATGACCATTCGCGAGGCCTGCGATCTGGTCCTGACCGCCGCCTCGCACGCACCCGAGCACGAGGCGCAGGACGAGCGTGCCGCGGTCTATGTCCTGAAGATGGGCCAGCCGCTCAAGATCATCGACCTCGCCGAGCGCATGATCCGCCTCGCCGGCTATGAGCCCGGTGTCGATATCGAGATCGCCGTCACCGGCGTCCGGCCGGGCGAGCGCCTGAACGAGATCCTCTTCGCCAAGGACGAGCCGATGGCCGAGACCGGGCTCGACGGCGTCATGGCGGCCAAGCCGATCTTTGCCGGGCGCGCCCGACTGCAGGGCTGGCTCGACGAATTGGAGCGGGCGCTCGCGGCGCAGGACAGGCTCGGCGCCGAGGCAGTGCTCGAAGCGGCGATTCCGGATTTCAGCCGGCGCCAGTCGGGCTCGCTGCCAGCCGCGCCAGAGCGGCCTTCGTCTCAGCAGGTGGTCGCCAGCCAGCGCTGAGCAAAGCGCCGGGCGAAGCCACGAGCCCGTTCGCCAGACGTTCATAGGCCGCGGGGCGCCCGGCGAGCCGCGCCGCCAGTGCGAGCAGGGGGGATGGAACCGGGATCAACCCCGGCCCACGCCCGAGGCCGGCTCGCATCGCGGCGAGCATCTCGGTGACAGACAGGGGCTCCGGGTCAGCAACGATGTAGCTGCGCCTTGCCGGGCAGGCTTCGCTCAGCGCGAAAGCCACCGCCTCGGCGAGATTCTCGATCGCCAGCAGCGAGCGCTTTGCCGACAATGCGCCGAGCGGCAGCGGTACGGGCAGCCGTGCCAGCTTCAGCAACGCGGCCATGTTGGCCTTCACGCCCGGCCCGTAGACCAGCACCGGCCGCAGCGCGACCCAGTCGAGATCGAACTCGATCAGGGCCTGTTCGGCAGCGAGCTTTGACCGGCCATAGGCGTCGGTGGGTGCGGGCGGATCAGCCTCGCTTAGCGGGTGGTCGCTGATCGGCCCGCTCTGCGCTCGGATCGAGGACAGGAAGACGAAGCGCTGGACGCCTGCCACCTCCGCAGCCCGTGCCAGCGCCAGCGTTGCATCGGTGTTGACCGCCCGATAGCGCTCTTCGGGGATCGTGCCGTCGGCATGGGCGAGCCCGGCGCTATGGACGACGAGATCGACCCCGTCGAGCAGCGGCCGCCAGTCGACCGACGTGCCGAGATCGCCGATCGCGACCTGTTCGACACCGGAAATGGCGGAGACCGTCCTTCTGCCTGCTATCCGCAGGCGGTAGCCGCGGGCGACGAGGTCGTGAAGCAGATGCCGGCCGACGAAGCCGCTCGCGCCGGTGAGCAGGACGCGTTCGCCGCTCACCGCCGCGCCCGCTTGCGCGAAAAACGGCGCAGAAGGGCGCCGGTCAGCGCCAGTGCGGCCGTGAGACAGGTGAGCTGCACCCAAAATCCTGGCAAGGCGATGGTCACTGCCGCGAGTCCG
The DNA here is from genome assembly GCF_030144325.1 of Bosea vestrisii. Classification (NCBI taxonomy): domain Bacteria; kingdom Pseudomonadati; phylum Pseudomonadota; class Alphaproteobacteria; order Hyphomicrobiales; family Alloboseaceae; genus Allobosea; species Allobosea vestrisii. The sequence continues at coordinate 3,295,902 of NZ_CP126307.1, forward strand.
ATCAGGCAGAGGTTGAGCAATGCCACCTGCGCGACGATTTCGATGACCTTAAAGCCGTTATCGGTCGCCTGCTGGTAGAAATGCGAGCGATGCGCCTGCCAGATTTTCTCGCTGCGCGCGAGCCGGCGGAAGAGCGTGATGGTCGAATCCATGACGTGATAGAGCGGCAGGATCAGTGCCGCTGTCAGTGCCCCGGTGCCGGCGAGGCGGTACAGCAGATAGGCGCCGAGCAATCCGAGCGGCAGTGAGCCGACATCGCCGAGGAAGATCCGCGCCACCGGCTTGTTGAACGGCGCGAAGCCGAGCAGCCCGCCGAGCAGCGCCGCAGCCAGAAGGCTGGTGGCGGGATCGACGACGCCGTAGCCGCCGGCGAGCGCGACCGCACCGGTCAGCGGCACCAGCCCGGCGAGCGTGATCCAGTCGATCCCGTCGATGAAGTTGACGAGATTGACGAACCAGACGCCGGCGATCAGGGCCAGACCGCGTTCGGCCCAGAGCGGCAGCGCGTCCGGCAGCAGGCGTATCTCAGGCGCGGCGTAGAAGACGACGATGCCGACGCAGAAGACCTGCAGCGGCAGGCGCAAGCCCGGCGAAAGCGGCCTGATGTCATCCCAGGCGCCGACGAGCGCCAGCAACGCTGCCGCAGCCATCGCGAGGACGAGACCCTGCTTCGCGTTTGCCTCCATGGGAATGAGGACCAGCGCCAGATTCAATGCCAGGAAAGCGCCGGCCAGCACGGCGATGCCGCCCCCTTGCGGCGTCGGTGTGCGGTGGCTGGAGCGTGCATTCGGCCGCGCCAATGCATAGCGCATCATCAAGGGCCGCAAGACCAGGCACAGCACGAAGGCGAGGCCAGCGGCGAGGACGATCAGCAGGAGGGGAGCGAAGCGTTCCAAGGCGCGCGGACCATAACCAACCCAAGCCTTGCTGCAAGCGGCTCTTGCGTCGGCGAGCACAAAAAGAGAACATGACGGGCATGGTCGTCGCCGATTCCGTCCTCAATCCTCCGCCCGCCCGGCCGGAGATCACCCGTGCCGTCTGCCGCGGTGCCTCGCGCCATTTGCGCGAGCGTGGCTACGCCATCGTCAAGGAAATGACCTTCGCCAATGGCAGGCGCGGTGACATCGTCGCGCTCTCGCCCTCGGGCGAATTGCTCGTCGTCGAGGTCAAGTCCGGGATCGAGGATTACCGGGTCGACGGTAAATGGCCGGACTACCGCGATTATTGCGACGGCTTCCTGTTCGCGGTCGCGCCCGAATTTCCGCTGGAAATCCTGCCCGAGGATGTCGGCCTGATCGTCGCCGACGCCTGGGGCGGTGAGATGCTGCGCGAGCCGCCGCGCCATCAGCTGGCGCCGGCACGCCGCAAGATGCTGACCATCGCCTTTGCCAGGCTCGCGGCGGGGCGGCTGGCGCTGCTGGAAGACCCTGGAACCTAGCCGACCGCCCGTTGCGGCAAATTGAGCGCTTTCGGGCCGATGTTCAGGCTGATCTGCAGGCTGTCGGCGATGCGATGGGCACGGTCGACAAACAGGAACGCGGCCGGGCCGGTACAGAGCTCGGCGACCGTCGTCTCGAACAGCGAAAGCCAGCGCTCGAAATGCTGCATCTCGAGCGGGAGCGGCATATGGACTTGTTGGGGCTTGCCGCGATAGCGCCCGCTCATCAGCGTCACCGATGACCAGAAGTCACGCAGCTTGGCGAGATGCGCGCCCCAGTCGTCGCCGAGCTTGGCGAGGAAGATCGGCCCGATCAGTGGGTCCTGCCGGACGCGGCCGTAAAAGGTCTCGACCAGTTCGGCGATCAGCTCTTCGGTGATCCGCTCCGGCAGCGGAATTCCGCTCATCGCGGAGCGCGCTTGGCCAGGATGCGCTGGAGGGTACGGCGGTGCATGCCGAGCCGGCGCGCCGTTTCGGAAACGTTGCGGCTGCACAATTCGTAGACGCGCTGGATATGCTCCCAGCGGACGCGATCGGCCGACATCGGGTTTTCCGGCGGCACCGGGCGCGCATTGGGGCCCGCGGCCAGCGCCGAATGGATTTCGTCGGCATCGGCGGGCTTGGCCAGGAAGTCGAAGGCGCCGAGTTTAACCGCGCTGACCGCGGTGGCGATATTGCCGTAGCCGGTCAGGACGACGCCGCGCGCGTCCGGGCGTTTCTCCTTGAGGCGCGCGATCACGTCGAGCCCATTGCCGTCGCCGAGGCGCAGGTCGATCACCGCAAAGGCCGGCGCTTCCTCTTCGACGGCCGCGAGCCCGGCCTCGACTGATTCGGCTATCCGCACCGAATAGCCCCGTCCTTCCATGGCGCGGGCGAGGCGATTCAGGAACGGCTTGTCGTCGTCGACGAGCAGCAGGGACATGTCCCTGCCGGCATTGTCGGTGAGCTCGCCTGTCGTCGGCGCCGTGTCCATCGCCATCATCTCCTCCGGGCGAACCTGCCCGGCTCACTATCCACTGTACCGATTGCGCGACGCGTTGAAACGCCGCAACGCCTCATTCTGTCGCATATGGGGCTAAAAGCTCCGGGTTTGAAGGTCCGGCCGGGCGATCGTCGCGCTCGAAGACCGCGCGCAGCCAGGTGATCCGGACGCTGGCGCCCGTTGCCGGCAGCGGCAGATTGGAGAATTCGAGCGTTGCGCCGCTGCGCTCCAGCAGCGTCTTGGCGATGAACAGGCCGAGCCCGAGGCCGCCGCCGGCGCGCGATTCCTTGGCGTGCGAGCGCGAGAGATAAGGGTCACCCGCCCGCATCAGCACCTCGGGCGTGAAGCCGGGCCCGTCATCGGCGATCGTCAGCAGGACGGCCCCTTCCGTCCACTGCGCCGTGATCGTCACCTTCGAGCTGGCGAAATCGACGGCATTGTCGACGATGTTGCCGAGCCCGTAGATCATGCCGGGATTGCGCCGGCAGACCGGCTGCGGCTTCTCGCCGACGAGCGCGATCTCGAAGGGCACGCCGAAGGGCCGCTGCGGCCCGGCCGCTTCCTCGATCAGCAGGCTGAGCGAGAGCTGGTCGAGCGGGCCGGCATCGTCGTCCTGCAGAGAGGCGAGCTTGCCCAGAATGCCGCGGCAGCGCTCGACCTGCTCGCGCAGCAAGGTAATGTCCTCCGCCATCTCGCCCTCGGGCGGGGCAAGCCGCGAGAGCTCGCGGGCGACCAGCGCGATGGTGGCGAGCGGGGTGCCGAGCTCGTGTGCGGCCGCGGCCGCAAGCCCATCGAGCTGCGAAAGGTGCTGCTCGCGCGCCAGCACCAGCTCGGTTGCCGCCAGCGCTTCCGAGAGGTCGCGCGCCTCCTTGGCGACGCGCCAGGCATAGATGCCGGTGAAACCAAGCCCGAGCAGCAGCGCGATCCAATTGCCGACCTGGTATTGCGGCGGCAGGACCGGCCGCCCCGTCCCGGCCCAGGGCAGGGGCCAGTGCAGAATAGTGAGCAGTGTCGCCAATCCGGCGGCGAGGAGGCCGAGCGCCAGCGTGTGCCGTGGCGGCAGCGCCGTCGCCGAGATCATCACCGGCGCCAGGAACAGGATCGCGAACGGATTTTGCAGGCCGCCCGTGAGATAGAGCAGCGCTGCGAGCTGGAGAATGTCGAAGCCGAGCAGCGCCGTCGCTGCGCCCTCGCGTAGCCTGTGGCTGAGCGGAAAGCGGATGCGCAGCGCGATGTTGAGCCAGGCCGAGACGGCGATGACCAGGAAGCACCAGCCGAAGGGCAGGGAGAAGCCGAGGCCGAAATGGACGCCGGCGACGGCGACGCTCTGGCCGGCGATCGCCAGCCAGCGCAAGCGCACCAGCGTATCGAGCCGCAGATGCCGCGGCATGCCTCCGGGAGCGGATGGGATGAGGTCGGCGATCGTCACGGCGCGCAATCTTCGCAAAGCGCCTGGCGAATGGGGAGTAAGAAGCTGTGGCTAATCGGCATCACAAGGAAATCTTAGCCCTTTGAACGATTGAATGAGAACAAATTATACTTAGGCTGCGTTCTCTGTTGCGGTGCACCGTGAATGCGGCGCTGCGAAAGAGCGAAAGGGCCACCATGTCGTTCGCCTACCACGCCTATGAAGCGGTTCACATGATGGTCAGCCCGGCGCGGGCTTTGTCCGACGCCATGCAACTCGCCTTCAAGAACCCGGCGAACCCGCTGACCTATACCCCGTTTGGCCGCTCGATCGCCGCCTCCTGCGAACTGTTCGAGCGCAGCACGCGCCGCTATGGCAAGCCGGCCTTCGGACTCGACACCACCACGATGAACGGCATCAAGGTGGCGGTCGAGGAGCTGGTCGTCTGGCAGCGCCCCTTCTGCAACCTGATCTATTTCGACCGCAAGATCGAAGGCCGCCGCAAGCCGCAGCCCAAGGTGCTGCTGGTCGCGCCGATGTCTGGCCACTACGCGACGCTGTTGCGTGGCACGGTCGAGACCTTGCTGCCTGATCATGAGGTCTACATCACCGACTGGATTGATGCCCGCCTCGTGCCGCTCGCGGCCGGCAGCTTCGATCTCGACGATTATATCGATTACGTCATTGCCATGCTGCAGAAGCTCGGCCCCGACACCCATGTCATGGCCGTCTGCCAGCCTTCCGTGCCGGTGCTCGCCGCGATCGCGCGCATGGAGGCCGAGGGCGATCCGTCTTCGCCGCGCTCGATGACGCTGATGGGCGGTCCGATCGACACCCGCCGCTCGCCAACCGCGGTCAACCAGCTCGCCATGGAGCGCGGCACCGACTGGTTCCGCCGTAACTGCATCACCCGCGTGCCGTTCCCGCATCTAGGCGCTTTCCGTGAGGTCTACCCGGGCTTCATGCAGCTTTCGGGCTTCATGGCGATGAACTTCGACAAGCACCTGACCGCCCATTACGACATGTACAAGCATCTCATCGAAGGTGACGGTGATTCGGCCGAGAAGCACCGCGATTTCTATGACGAGTACATGGCGGTGATGGACCTGACCGCCGAGTTCTACCTGCAGACCGTCGATACGGTGTTCGTGAAGCATGCCTTGCCGAAGGGCGAGATGATGCATCGCGGCAACCCGGTCGACCTCAAGGCGATCCGCGGCGTCGCGCTGATGACGGTCGAGGGCGAGAACGACGACATCTCCGGCGTCGGCCAGACCAAGGCGGCGCATGATCTGTGCGTCAACATCCCCGACGACATGCGAGTCGAGTACATGCAGAAGGGCGTCGGCCATTACGGCGTCTTCAACGGTTCGCGTTTCCGCTCGGAGATCGCGCCGCGCATCTCCGATTTCATGCTCACCCTCGACATGAAGGCGGCCAGTGAGCGTCGCAGCGAGACTGCAGCGACGGCGCGCAAGGCGCTGAAGGTTGCGAGCTGAGTTAGCTCGCCCCCTTCCGCTCCCGCTGCGAATCCCGCACAATCGCAGGGATGCGGTTCTCCCTGTTCAGGCGCAAGCCCGATCCCGACCGGATCGAGGTCGGCTATGCCGGCCAGCTCTATCCGGTCACCGTCAGGCGGCGCTCGACGGCGCGGCGGCTGACGCTGCGCGTCTCGCAGGCGACCGGCGAGATCACGCTGACCCTGCCCGAGCGCGTCGACTTCACGACGGGACGCATCTTCGCTGAGAAGCATGGCGGCTGGATCGCGGCGCGCCTCGCCAAGCGGCCGCAGGGCGTGCCGTTCGAGCCCGGCGCGGTCGTGCCGTTGCGCGGCGTGCCGCACCGCATCGTGCACTGGACCAGGGTGCGCGGGCTGACCCGCGCCACGCTCTCCGCCGAGGGCGAGCCGATCATCGCCGTCTGCGGCGAGGTGGGCCATGTCGCGCGCCGGGTCAAGGACTTCCTGCGCCGCGAGGCCCTCGCCGATCTCGAGAAATCGGTGCGCACCCATACCGCCGTGCTCGGCATCCCCGCGCGCAAGATCACGCTGCGCGACACCACCAGCCGCTGGGGCTCATGCTCCTCGAAAGGGCATCTCAGCTTCTCCTGGCGGCTGATCCTGGCTCCGGCGTCGGTGCTCGACTATCTCGCCGCCCATGAGGTCGCGCATCTCAAGGAGATGAACCATTCGCACCGCTTCTGGGCGCTGACGCACAAGCTCTGCCCAAGTACCGACGATGCGGAAGCCTGGCTCAAGCGCCATGGTGCGAGCCTGCACGGCTATGGCTGATCATCCGCCCTCACTGCGCTTGGCAGGAGATCGCGCCCTTAGGCGCTGATGTCCGGGCGAAGACCACGAGGCTCGCCGCGGCGAGCAGCCACACGCCGATCCCGCCATAGAGCATGACCGCCCCGAAGCCGTCGGCGAGTGCCTGGCGTACGAGCGTTGCCGACAGGCCGGTTTCGACGGAAATGGGCGCGCCGGCGGCCAGCTTCTCCGCCAGGCTGCGCAATGCCGTGGCATCGGTGCCGGCCGCGAGCTTCTCCGTCAGCGAAGCACGCACGCCCTCGACGAGGATGAAGCCCATCAGCGCGATATTGATGGCGAGCGAGATCATCCGGGCGCTGAGATCGATCCCTGAGGCCATGCCGGCGCGCTCGGCCGGCACGGCTGCGGTCGAGGTGTTGGTGACCGGGGTGTTGGCGAGACCGATGCCGATGCCGGAGAGCAGGCAGCCCGGCAACATGGTCAGCCAGCTCGGCATGGCGACGGAGGTGCCGAGCTTCATCACGATGAAGCCGAGCCCGATGGTGAAGAGCCCGGCAGGGATGACGATGCCCGGCCGGTAGCGCCGCGCCAGCTGCTCGGCCAGCGGCGGCACGGCTAGAGTGGGCAGGGTATAGGCGAGCAGCACGAGCCCGGCAGTGAGGCCGTCATAGCCGAGCCCGGCCTCGAACCAGATCGGCAGGTAGATCATGAACGGCCAGTAGCTGACGTTCATCGCCGCGGCGCCGATGATGGCGCCGGAAAAGGCGCGGATCCGGAAGACCGAGACGTCGATCATCGGACGGCTGACCGTCCGCTCGACGAGGAGGAAGGCGACGAAGCTCGCCACCGCAATGGCGAGGACGGTCAGGGCCTGCGGGCTGGCGAAGCCGAGGTCGGGACCCTGCGTGATGAAGTAAGCCAGGCAGAAAACCGACAGTGACAAGGTCGTGATGCCGCCGATATCGAGCCGTTCCGCTGCGGGGTCGCGTGATTCCCGGATCGAAGCCAGAGCCAGAAGCGCCGTCCCGACAGCAATAGGCGTATGGACGAGGAAGACCCACTGCCAGCCCGAGAGCGCGACGATGGCACTGCCGATGACCGGCCCGAAGCCGAGCCCGATGCCGAAGACGACTCCCCAGACGCTGAAGGCCATCGCCCGTTCGGCCGGCTCGCGGAACTGCTGCGACAGGATGGCGACGCTGCAGATGAGACCCGCCCCGCCGCTGAGGCCTTGAAATACGCGGGCGACGATGAGCACCGTTGCGTTCGGCGCCAGGCCGCAGGCCAGCGAAGCGACGGCAAAAGCCAGGATCGCGATCAGGAAGACCCGCTTGCGGCCATAGCGATCGGCCAATGTGCCGGCCGCCATCAGCACGCCCGTCACCGCGATGGTGTAGGCGTTCATGATCCACTGCATCTCCTTGAAATTGGCCGGCAGCGCCTTTTCGAGCGTCGGCAGGATCGCTGGCACGCTGGAGATCTCGAGGCCGAACATCAGTGCGGTCAGGCAGGCGGCAATGAGGGCCGGCATGCCGCGCGAGCGCGACGCCGGCAGCGTTTGAGTAGCGTCCATGATGTCGGCTCTTTCCTGTCGGCAGGCGGGCTAGCAGCCCTGCGGCGAGTCGCGGGCAAGCTAGCGGGCGCCATGCGATAACAGAACCGAATGTATTGCTATTTCAGTGATGATGAATTGATATGCCTGGTACCATGACACTCGACGTCGATGCGGTCAGAGCTTTCGTCACGATTGCGGAGCTGCGCAGCTTCACCCGCGCCGCCACGGCTCTGGGCTGCCACCAGGCTGCGATCAGCCTCAGGTTGAAGCGACTGGAAGAGCGTCTCGGCCACCGGTTGATCGAACGCACGCCGCGGCTCGTGCGCCTGTCCGCGCACGGGGCGATGTTTCTCGACGAAGCCCGCGCCTTCCTCGCCGCGCATGACCGCGCGCTCTCGGCGCTCTGCAACGCGCGCCGCCGCTTCTGTCTCGGCATCGCCGCGCATGTCTTCGGGCCGGAGGTGCCGACGCTGCTGGCGCGGCTCAACGCGCACGACCCCGGCCTGATGATCGAGGTACAGCTCGGTCATTCCCGATCTCTGCTCGAGGCGTTCGACAAGGGCGAGCTCGATGCGGCGATCGTTCGCCGCGATGACGATCGCCGCCCGGCCGAGGTGCTGGCGCCGGAGTCGTTCGGCTGGTTCGCGGCGCCAAGCTTCGAACATCGCCAGGGCGAGCCGCTACGTCTTGCGATGCTCTCGGCCTCCTGCGGCGTGCGCGACATCGCCACCAAAGCGCTCGACACTGTCGGCATCCCCTGGGTCGAGGTCTTCATCGGCGGCGGCTCGATTGCGGTCGATGCCGCCGTCGCCGCCGGCCTTGCCGTCTCGGCCTTCTCCTGTCGGCTCGCTCCCGCCGGCACGGTCGAGGTCAGCCGCCGTTTCGGCCTGCCCGACCTGCCGACATCGGAGATCGTCATGGTCTCGACCCTCACCGATGCCAGGTCGCGCGCGGCCCTGCGCACGCTCGCCGCCGCATTCCGCGAGCATCGGCCGATCGTTTGCTGAGGGCGTGAGCCTCAGTTCCGTGCGGCCGGAACACCCTCGCGGATGACGCGGGAGAATTCGGGGCTGTCGGGCGCAAGGGCGCGGGCCTTCTCGCCGATCCGGCCGAGCTTGACCAGTTCGTCGAGCGGCAGGTCCTGGCGCACCGCGCCGATATCCCTGAGATAGCCGGTCAGGTAGCCGGAGAGCAGCACCCGCGGGTCGAGCGGCAGCGAGAACTTCCAGCCGGGCGCGACCTGGCCGACGAGATGGTAGACCACGGTGGTGCAGTTGGTGGTCAGCGTGTTGTACCAGCGCGGCGTCTGAGCCAGCTCGTTGATATCCTTGGCATAGGCGAGCAGCAGGTCGCGCGCCTGCTGCGGCGTCGCGGCAAGCCGGAACAGGCGGGTATCCTCGCCGCGGGCCTGGGTCCTGAGGCCGATCAGGTCGCGCTCGTCGGCCGCGACATAGGCCATCTCGTAACTGCGGAAGAAGCCGGCCAGCGCCGACCATTCCTCGCCCTGTTCGCGCCGGACCTCGATCGAGAACGTCAGCGGTTGGCTGTCGGCGAAGGTGAAGCTGATCAGGAGATGCGCGATCGCCTCGCCCGACCAATAGGACAGGAAGAGATCGGCACCCTGGATCCGCGAGAGATCGTAGCTCCGGGTTTCCCAGCGCTGGTCGTAGTCGCTCTCGGTGCGCCAGGTGAAATGGCGCAGATTGGTCACCGTCAGGCTGTTATCAGCGACGCTCATCTGCGGCAGGCGCGCCAGCTCCGGAATCCAGTTCCGCTCATGCGAGGGCTTCATGCTGCCCCACCAGCCGAGCAGGCTGACGAACAGGATGGCGAAGGCGAGCGGCAGCCGCGGCGCGCCGGTCCAGAGCCCGATGGCGCCGGCGAGCCCGGCAAGGCCAAAGCCGATCGCAGCAGCGATGCCGATTGCGCCCGGCAGCCGGAACACGAGCAGCCCGGCGCCCCAGCTGGCGGCGCCGAGAACGACGAGGGTCAGGAGAAGCTGGAGCAAAACGAGAAGGAGGCGGCGCATCGCCGCCTCCCATAGCACGCTTTTGCGCTGATTGCGTTCAAGCCGCGAGCGAGCTCGTCGGCGCGGCGGCCTTCACCGCGTCGTCGACATGAGGCTCGAACTTCGCGAAATTCTCCGCGAACATGCCGATCAGCTTCTTCGCGGTTTCGGCGAAGGCGGCTTTGTCCTGCCAAGTCTTCACGGGATAGAGGATGTGGGGCTCGACGCCGGGCACCGAGGTCGGCACCGCAAAGCCGAAATACGGATCGCGGCGGAAATCGGCGCGATTGAGTGAGCCGTCGAGGGCCGCGGTCAGCAGGCGGCGGGTCACGCGGATCGGCATGCGCCGGCCGGTGCCATAGCCGCCGCCGGTCCAGCCGGTGTTCACCAGCCAGCAATCGACATGGTGCTTGGCGATGAAGTCGCGCAGCAGGTTGGCATACTCAGACGGATGACGCGGCAGGAAGGGCGAGCCGAAGCAGGTCGAGAATTCCGGCTGGACGCCGACGAGCCCGCGCTCGGTGCCGGCGACCTTGGCGGTGTAGCCGGAGAGGAAGTGGTACATCGCCTCGGCCGGAGTCAGCTTGGCGATCGGCGGCATCACGCCGAAGGCGTCGGCGGTCAGCATCACGATGTTCTTCGGCGTGCCGGCGCGGCCCGAGCGCGAGGCGTTCGGGATGGCGTCGAGCGGATAGGCCGAGCGGGTGTTCTCGGTCTTGCTCTCATCGTCGAAATCGACCTCGCGCGAGATCGGATCCATGACGATGTTCTCGAGCACGGTGCCGAAGCGCTGCGACGCCGCATAGATCTGCGGCTCGGCCTCGGCCGAGAGGCGGATCGTCTTGGCGTAGCAGCCGCCCTCGAAGTTGAAGATGCCGTCCTTCGACCAGCCATGCTCGTCATCGCCGATCAGGGTGCGGTCAGGATCGGCCGAGAGCGTCGTCTTGCCGGTGCCGGACAGGCCGAAGAAGATCGCCGGGTCGTTCTTGGACCCGACATTGGCCGAGCAGTGCATCGGCACCACGCCCTTAGCAGGCAGCGTGTAGTTCAGATAGGTGAAGACCGATTTCTTCATCTCGCCGGCATAGGCGGAGCCGCCGATCAGCACGATCTTGCGGGAGAAATCGATCGCGATCACGGTCTCGCTGCGGCAGCCATGGCGCTTCGGGTCGGCCTTGAAGCTCGGCAGGTCGACGATCGTCAGCTCGGGCACATAACCTGCGATCTCGCTCGCCTCGGGCCGAATCAGGAGGTTGCGGATGAAGAGCGAGTGCCAGGCGAGTTCGGTGAAGACCCGTGCCTTCACCCGGTGGGTCGGATCGGCGCCGCCATAGAGGTCCTGCGCGAACAGCTCCTTGCCCTCAGCGTGCTTGATGAAGTCGCCGAGCAGGGTCTCGAACTGCTCCGACGAGATCGCGCCGTTGTTCTCCCACCAGACGCTCTTCTCGGTCAGCGCGTCCTTGACGACGAACTTGTCCTTGGGCGAGCGGCCGGTATGCGTGCCGGTATCGGCGCAGAGCGCGCCGCCGCGAGCGAGCTGCGATTCACCGCGCCGCAGCGATTCCTCGTAGAGGCGCGCCGCCTCGAAATTCCAGTAGATCGCCTTGAGCTCGCGGAAGCCGAATTTGTCGGCGCCGCTGTTCGGGTTGACGTGACCGATGGTCTCCACTGGCAATTCCTCCTGCCGAGAAGCCGCCGCCTGACGATGCCGGCGCCGTGATTGGAGTGGGGTAGGCCCCACTATGGGCCCGATGGGCCGGTGAAGTGGAGGGCTCTTTAGGCGGATGACGACGCCGGCTCAAGTCATGACGATAACCCGCCAATGACGATCGCCGATCTAAATCGTTTAAAAATTCAACCGTGGTGAATGACGGCGCTCACGCGGCGCTGCGAGCCTTTCCGGCAAGCGCAACCAGGGTGTTGCGAAGCGCGTCCGGTGTCGTCGCCGGCTCGTCGAAGGCAAGGCGCAGCGCCCTGTCGCCGAGCATCAGATCGGCGCCGTCCGGGTCGAGCCCGGAAAGGCGCCAGGCGCCTTCCTCGCCACCGAGGAGGTTCGTCGCATAGAGCTGGATGGCGTCCGCATGGTCCTCGTTCATGTGCTCGACCGCACCTTCCTCGGCCTCGATCAGGGCCCCAGCCTGCGAGCAGTCGCTGAGCACGTCGCCGGCCTCGAGTTCATAGGCCCGGCCGAAGCCGCCATTGAGGCTGGCGCGCTGGAGCCTGAGCGCGAAGAAGGAGAAGTCGGGGAAATCGACATAGAGCGAGGCTTTCGGCTGGCGCGCCAGGAAGCGGCGCCGCACGCGCCGGCCGAGATCCGTCTCGCGGTCGATCGTCTCGGCCGTGGCAATGAGCGTGATCCGCGCATGGGCGAGCGGGTCACCCTTGCCGCCGGGCGCGATCAGCAGCGAGCAGCGCGGATCGGCGATCAGGTTGCCCGTGTGCCCCGACAGCGAAGAGACCAGGATCAGCGGCGTCCCATCGATATCGGTCGCCAGGCTGGTCAGGCTGGCGAAGGGGTGCCCGTCCGGCGTCAGCGTCGCAAGGGAAGCCGAGCGTGCGCTGCGCAGCAGCCCTCTTGCGAGTCCGCGCGCGCTGGCATCGGTCGGCCTGATCGGATCGGTCGCCATGGCACTTTTCGCTGTCTTAAGTGTTTTCGAAGGGGAGACGTAGCGAAACCGCCTTGGCTTGGCTAGATTGCAGCCATGCTTTGGCCGCTCTCGCGCGAGAGTGACCCCTTTGATTGCAACGCCAGAACACAAAGAGCTGGAAAAGCTTATGCCAACCATTGCGCTGGTCGACGACGACCGCAACATCCTGACCTCGGTTTCGATCGCATTGGAAGCCGAGGGCTATCGCATCCAGACCTATACGGATGGCGCCTCGGCCCTCGACGGGCTGAAGCAGAACCCGCCTGACCTCGCCATCTTCGACATCAAGATGCCGCGCATGGACGGGATGGAACTGCTGCGCCGCCTGCGCCAGAAATCCGACCTGCCCGTGATCTTCCTGACGTCGAAGGACGAGGAGATCGACGAGCTCTTCGGCCTGAAGATGGGCGCCGACGACTTCATCCGGAAGCCGTTCTCGCAGCGCCTGTTGGTCGAGCGCGTCAAGGCCATCCTGCGCCGCGCCAGCGGCAAGGATGCGAGCGCGCCTGCCCGCACCGAGGACGCCAAGGCGCTCGAGCGCGGCCTTTTGCGCATGGACCCGGAGCGGCACACCTGTACCTGGAAGGGCGAGCCGGTGACACTGACCGTCACCGAATTCCTGATCCTGCAGTCGCTGGCGCAGCGGCCGGGGGGTGGTCAAGAGCCGCAACGCGCTGATGGATGCGGCCTATGACGACGAAGTCTATGTCGACGATCGCACCATCGACAGCCACATCAAGCGCCTGCGCAAGAAGTTCAACCAGGTCGATGTCGAGTTCGACATGATCGAGACGCTCTATGGCGTCGGCTATCGCTTCAAGGAAGGCTGAGAAGCGCCCCGGTGCGGCCCCGGGTCGGGTTTGCGCAAATGATCGCGCTTGCGCGGCGCGGGCGTCGGGACAGGATATGAGCCGCTCATGGCTACGATCGAACAGGAAGGCGCCCGCGCCGGTGGGCCGCGCACGGGGCTGACGCTGCGCCGCCGTGCCGCGCTGTTCGGCCGCCGCGTGTGGCGCGCCATCTCCGGGCGGGCCGCCTCGAGCCTGACCCGTCGCATCGTCGTCCTGAATCTCGCCGGTCTCGTCGCCCTGCTCGTCGGGTTTCTCTATCTCAACCAGTTCCGGGAGGGTCTGATCGAGGCGCGCGTGCAGAGCCTGCTGACGCAGGGCGAGATCATCGCCGGCGCCATCGCTGCCTCCGCCACGGTCGAGACCGACACGATCGCGATCGACCCGGACAAGCTCCTGCAGATGCAGGCCGGTGAGAGCGGCGCCATCGCCGAGGATCCGCTGGATTTCTCGATCAATCCCGAGAAGGTCGCCCCGCTTCTGCGCCGGCTGGTGACGCCGACCAAGACCCGCGCCCGCATCTACGACAAGGACGGGATGCTGACGCTCGATTCGCGCAATCTCTATTCGCGCGGCGACATCTTGCGGCTCGACCTGCCGCGTATCGGCGAGAGCGACGAGCCGCCGCTGTTCGAACGCACCTGGAACATGTTCCGCAATCGGCTCGGTCGCGCCGATGTGCCGGCCTATGACGATTTCGCCAACGCCAATGGCAGATCCTACACGGAGGTCGCCCGTGCGCTCGCCGGCTCGCCGGCGAGCGTGGTGCGGGTCAACACCCGCGGCGAGACGATCGTCTCGGTCGCGGTGCCGGTCCAGCGCTTCCGGGCCGTGCGCGGCGCATTGCTGCTCTCGACGCAAGGCGGCGACATCGATGCCGTCATCGCCTCCGAGCGCTACGCCATCTTCCAGGTCTTTGCAGTCGCCTCAGGCGTGATGATCGTGCTGTCGGTGCTGCTCGCCGGCACCATCGCCGAGCCGATCCGCAAGCTCGCCGATGCGGCTCAACGCGTCCGCCGCGGCGTCAAGTCGCGCGAGGAAGTCCCGGACTTCTCGAGCCGCCACGACGAGATCGGCCACCTCTCCGGCTCGTTCCGCGAGATGACCCAGGCACTGTACAATCGCATGGAGGCGATCGAGCGCTTCGCTGCCGACGTCGCCCATGAGCTCAAGAACCCGCTGACCTCGCTGCGCAGCGCCGTCGAAACCTTGCCGTTGGCGAAGAACGACGACTCGCGCGGCCGCCTGCTCGCGGTGATCCGCCACGACGTGAAACGGCTCGATCGACTGATCACCGACATCTCGGAGGCTTCGCGCCTCGATGCCGAGCTCGCGCGCGACGACACTGCTCCGCTGGATGTCGCCCAGCTCATCGAAGGAGTTGTCTCGGTCCAGAACGAGATTCGCCGGGAAGGCCAGCCAGCCGTCGAGCTCTCGGTCGACCGGCGCGGCCAGCGGCCCGGCGCCGATCCTTTCCACGTTCTCGGCCATGATTCCCGCCTCGGCCAGGTCATCGTCAACCTGATCGAAAACGCCCGCTCCTTCTCGCCGGCGGACAAGCCGGTCAGGGTCAAGTTGTCGCGCGTCGCCGGCGATGTGTTGATCACGGTCGAGGATGACGGCCCGGGCATCCCGCCGCATGCGCTGGAACGGATATTCGAGCGCTTCTACACCGACCGGCCGGAGAGCGGCTTTGGCCAGAATTCTGGGCTCGGCCTCTCGATCTCGCGCCAGATCGTCGAAGCCCATCGCGGTACGATCCGGGCCGAGAACCGCTATGCCACCGAGCAGTCCGAGGGCGAGGACAAGCGGCTCGGCGCTCGCTTCATCGTGCGTCTGCCGGCGGCGGCGCAAGCGGCATGAGCAACGTGCCGCCGCTTCGCCTGCACGCCAGCACCGTTGTTGTCGGCGAGGCCGGCATCCTGATCCGCGGCCCCTCGGGTGCCGGCAAGACGAGCCTCGCCTTGGCGCTGATCGGCATGGCGCGGATCCAGGGCCGCTTCGTCAGGCTGGTCGCCGATGACCGCACCGAAATCACCGTCCGCGCCGGCCGTGTCATCGCCGGACCGGTGTCGCCGATCGAGGGACTGGTCGAGCGGCGCGGCCTCGGACTGACCCCCGAACCGCATCTTGCCGGTGCGGTGATCCGCCTTGTAATCGATTGTGGCGCTGAGCCCGAACGCATGCCGGAGCCGGAGGCGCTGGTCGAGACCATCGCCGGCGTCACCCTGCCGCGGCTGTGCCTGCTTCCAAGGGCTGGCGACGAACGTCTAGTGCTCGCCGCGCTTGCGCTCTTTGCCGGTCCGGGGTGAACTGGTTTCGAGGAGTTCGAGACAAGCCTTGCCTATCTTTCGCACCTGCCGCATAAACCGCGACCTTGTCCGGGCGCCGTTGGGCGCTCTCCGGTGGTAATGAATGATCGGACTCGTGCTTGTCACGCATGGGCACCTGGCGACGGAATTCCGCGCCGCGCTCGAACATGTCGTCGGCCCTCAGGCCAACCTCGCCACCATCGCCATCGCCCCCGATGACGATATGGAGGGCCGCAGGCGTGACATCATCGCGGCGGTGGAGCAGGTCGAGAACGGCAAGGGTGTCATCGTCCTGACCGACATGTTCGGCGGCACACCCTCCAACCTCGCCATCTCGGTGATGGAGCCGGGCCGGATCGACGTCGTCGCCGGCGTCAACCTGCCGATGCTGATCAAGCTCGCCAGCGTGCGCGAGGAGAAGACCCTCGACGAAGCTGTCAGCAGCGCGCAGGATGCCGGCCGCAAGTATATCACGGTGGCCAGCCGCGTACTGGCGGGCAAATGAGGTCCGGCGTGCAGGACATCCGCGAAGAAGACATCCGCGACGAGGATTGCGATTGCTCCGAGGTCGAGATTCCGGCCGGTGCCGACTATGGCGAATTCCAGATCATCAACAAGAAGGGCCTGCACGCCCGCGCCACGGCCAAGTTCGTGCAGTGTGCCAGCCAGTTTGACGCCGACATCACCGTCAGCCGTTGTGGCGAGACTGTCGGCGCCACGTCGATCATGGGTATCCTGACGCTGGGGGCCGGTATCGGCTCGACCATTACCGTGGTCGCCAAGGGCGCGGAGGCGAAGGACGCGCTCCGAGCGCTCGGCGCGCTGGTCGCCGACAGGTTCGGCGAGGGCGAGTAGGCCGCCCCGCCTGACGTCAGGCATTATGCCTTGTGCCAAAGCGATAGCGATGATTTCGGCGCTGGCTGGGTTCTTCTTCATGCCCTGACGGGCCGCCTCCCTGCGCACCATGCGGGATCGGAGCGGGTGGCCGAAGATCCGTTGCCAATCCGATCGCTCCTTTCGACGCGGGGCATCAGAGATATAAAGACATCTTTATATCTTTGATTGCCTTCCGGCGAGCACCCTGCTAGAGAGCCGCCGTCATTCAAAGCACGATCGATTGGAGCGTCCCCGTGTCGAAGCACGATTACGTCGTCAAGGACATCAGCCTCGCGGATTACGGCCGCAAGGAAATCAACATGGCCCAGGACGAGATGCCGGGCCTGATGGCGATCCGCGCCGAGCACAAGGGCAAGGCCCCGCTCAAGGGCGCCCGCATCGCCGGCTGTCTGCACATGACCATCCAGACCGCCGTGCTGATCGAGACGCTGACCGAGCTCGGCGCCGATGTGCGCTGGTCCTCCTGCAACATCTTCTCGACCCAGGATCACGCCGCCGCTGCGATCGCCGCGTCCGGCGTGCCGGTCTTCGCCATCAAGGGCGAGACGCTGGAAGAGTACTGGGAATACGTCCTGCGTACCGCGAGCTGGGGTGACGGCGGCACGCCGAACATGATCCTCGACGATGGCGGCGATCTCACCATGCTGGTTATCCTCGGCGCCGAGGCCGAGGCCGGCAACGCCGCCTTCCTCGACAAGCCGGGCAATGAGGAAGAGACGATCTTCTTCAAGCTGATCAAGCGCGAGCTCAAGGCCAATCCGGGTTGGTTCACCAAGACCCGCGCCGCGATCAAGGGCGTCTCCGAGGAGACCACCACCGGCGTGCATCGCCTCTACGATCTCGCCAAGGCCGGCCGCCTGCCCTTCCCGGCGATCAACGTCAACGACT
The DNA here is from genome assembly GCF_030144325.1 of Bosea vestrisii. Classification (NCBI taxonomy): domain Bacteria; kingdom Pseudomonadati; phylum Pseudomonadota; class Alphaproteobacteria; order Hyphomicrobiales; family Alloboseaceae; genus Allobosea; species Allobosea vestrisii. The sequence continues at coordinate 3,313,155 of NZ_CP126307.1, forward strand.
CCGTCACCAAGTCGAAGTTCGACAACCTCTATGGCTGCCGTGAGTCGCTGGTCGACGCCATCCGCCGCGGCACCGACGTGATGATGTCGGGCAAGGTCGCGCTCGTCGCCGGCTATGGCGACGTCGGCAAGGGCTCGGCCGCCTCGCTGCGCCAGGCCGGCTGCCGCGTCATGGTCACCGAAATCGACCCGATCTGCGCGCTGCAGGCGGCGATGGAGGGTTATGAGGTCGTCACCATGGAGGACGCCGCTCCGCGCGCCGACATCTTCGTGACCGCCACCGGCAATCTCGACGTCATCACCGTCGACCATATGCGCGCGATGAAGCACCGCGCCATCGTCTGCAATATCGGCCATTTCGACTCGGAGATTCAGGTCGCCGGCCTGAAGAACTTCAAGTGGGACAACGTCAAGCCGCAGGTCGACGAGGTCGAGTTCCCCGACGGCAAGCGTATCATCCTGCTCTCGGAAGGCCGTCTGGTGAACCTCGGCAACGCCACCGGCCACCCGTCCTTCGTGATGTCCTGCTCGTTCTCGAACCAGACGCTGGCCCAGATCGAGCTCTGGAACCACCACGCCAAGTACGAGAACAAGGTCTACACGCTGCCGAAGCATCTCGACGAGAAGGTCGCGGCGCTGCATCTCGCCAAGGTCGGCGCCAAGCTCACCGTGTTGAACGATGCGCAGGCGAAGTATCTCGGCCTGGCGCCGACCGGCCCGTTCAAGCCGGAACTCTATCGCTACTGAGCCACGTTCCGCTCGGCCGCAGTCGGCCGGGCGACGCTATACCGCGCGGAACCCGCCTTCAGGCGGCCGCTGCGCTAATGAGAAAGCCCGGCCTCGTGCCGGGCTTTGTCGTATTCGTGGCGCAGTACGGTACGTTTGGCACTACTAATAGACGCCAAATGTTGGTTGGCATCTACTTGTTGTTTGCCGCCAGGGCGCGTCGGCCGCAGCCGTCGCCATTCGGCCTTTACTGTCGATTAAGCACTTCCTGACGGAGTCCTGCGGTGATTACAGTGGCACTGATTCGGGCTGCCGGCAGGCTTCGCACGTGGCGTCCGGTTTCGTGCAGCGGTGGCTTTGCGCAGGTTGCGGGCTTGGGTCCTTCAAGGGGAGCCATGATCGGCTGCCATGCCGACGGCACCTCGCCAATTGCGGCCACAGGCTGGTCTGGAACAGGACGGACGCGGGAATGAGACGGGCAAGGCAGGTCGGACAGGAGATGAACGGAGCGGTCCGCTTTCTCCTGCCCGGGCTTGCCGGCGTGGCGCCGGCCCCCGCTTTGGCTCAAGTCGAGGCTATCTTGCCCATGCGCGCCGACTGGCTCAACGCCGGCGGCCTCTCGATGATCTTCGTCGGACTCGTCGTCTTTGCTACGACCACCTCGATCCTCTATGTCCGCGAGCGCTCGCGCTGGACCCGGCGGGAAGGTGAGCTCGCCGCTGGCCTCGAGGCGACACGCGGTCATCAGGAGCGCCTCGGTGCACTGCTCGCGGCGGATCGACAGGTGGTGCTGAGCTGGCACGGACCGAAGGCGAGTCCGGTGATCGAGGGCGATAGCGGCTTCCTCGGCATTGGCGGCTCCGCACCGGCGCTGGCCTATGGCACCTGGGCTCCGCCGGCCGATGCAAAGCGGCTCGAACTCGCGACGGAAGCGCTCAAGGAGCATGGCGAAGCCTTCGCCTTCACCTTCAAGGCGAAGGCTGGACGCTATGTCGACGCCGAGGGCCGGCCCGTGGTCGGCCGCGCCGTGATCCGGCTGCGCGAGGTCGACGGTGAGCGCGCCCGGGCGCTGGCGCTGGAGGATGAACTCAGCAAGCTCGCCAGCGACCATGCCGCACTGACGACTCTGCTCGCCGGCGTGCCGCAGCCGGTCTGGACGCGCGCCACCGATGGCCGCCTGACCTGGGTCAACGGAGCCTATGCCCGGGCGGTCGAGGCTACCGACGGCCAGCAGGCGGCCCAGGCCGGGCTGGAGCTCTTCGACCGCAGCGAGCGCGAGGCGGCTACGAAGGCCCGCAAGGACGGCCGGGTCTTCCAGCTGCGTGCGCCCGTCGTCATGGCTGGCCAGCGCCGGATCGTCGATATCCTGGAAACGCCGACGCCCTCGGGCTATGCCGGCATCGCTACCGACATGAGCGAGCTGGAGGCGGTCCGCGCCGATCTGCAGCGCCAGATGGATGCGCATGTGCGTACCCTCGACCGGCTGAAGACCGGCGTCGCCGTCTTCGACGCCTCGCAGCGGCTGGTCTATCGCAATAGCGGCTACGAGGCCCTCTGGTCGCTCGACCCGGGCTTTCTCGATAGTGCGCCCGGCGACGGCGAGATCCTCGATCGTCTGCGCACCGAGCGCCGCCTGCCCGAGCTTGGCGATTATCGAACCTGGAAGGCCTCGGTGCACGCCGCCTACACCGCGACGCGCGCCAGCGAGGATTGGTGGTACCTGCCCGATGGCCGCACCATCCATGTCATTGCCAGCCCGAACCCCCAGGGCGGCGTCACCTATCTCTTTGACGATGAGACCGAGCGCTTCACACTCGAATCGCGCTTCAATGCGCTCTCACGTACCCAGCGCGAGACGCTCGATTCCTTGCGTGAAGGCGTCGCCGTGTTTGGCTCGGATGGTCGCCTCAAGCTCTCCAACCCGGCCTTCGCCCAGCTCTGGAAGCTCTCGCCTGAGCGCACCGCCACCGCGCCGCATATCGACGAGGTCGTCAGCCTGAGCCGGCCGCTCTTCCCGGACGATGCCGTGTGGACCGAAATCCGCAGCGCGGTCGCCGGCGTGCGCGATGCGCGCGAGGATTATCGCTGCCATATGGAGCGCCGGGACGGCATGGTGCTCGACTGCACTGCCGCACCGCTGCCGGATGGTGCAACGCTGATCACCTTTGCCGATGTCACCGCAGGCGTGAACGTCGAGCGGGCGCTGACCGAGCGCAACGACGCCTTGGAGAAGGCCTCGCGCCTGCGCGAGGAGTTCGTCCATCACGTCTCCTATGAATTGCGCTCGCCGCTGACCAACATCATCGGCTTCGCGCAATTGCTCGGCGAGGAGACGGTCGGCCCGCTGAACGACAAGCAGCGTGACTATTCCGGCCACATCGTTCGTTCCTCCGGGGCGCTGCTCGCCATCATCAACGACATTCTCGACCTTGCCTCGATCGACAATGGTGCGCTCGCGCTCGATCTCGAGGAGGTCGACGTCGCCAAGAGCATCGCCCAGGCTGCGACCGGCCTGCAGGACCGCCTCACCGACAGCAAGCTCAGGCTCCAGGTCGACATCGCCCCCCAGACCGGCCCGCTGCGCGCCGATCCCAAGCGCCTGCGCCAGATCCTGTTCAATCTGCTCTCGAATGCGATCGGCTTCTCCCAGCCGGGCCAGACCATCCGCGTCAGCGCCGGCCGGATCGGCGGCGAGATCCGCATCACCGTCGCCGACGAGGGCCGCGGCATCCCGGACGAGGTCAAGGAGAAGGTGTTCGACCGGTTCGAGAGCCATTCGCTCGGCTCGCGCCATCGTGGCGTCGGGCTCGGCCTGTCGATGGTGCGCTCGATCGTCGAACTGCATGGCGGCCGCGTCGAGCTCGATTCCGCCCTCGGTCAGGGCACGCGTGTCACCGCCGTCTTCCCGCCTGAAGGCATGCGCATCTCGGACGCGGCGGAATGAGTGACGAAGCCGCGCGGACGGGCAGCCATGTCGTCGTCCTGTCGACCGAGGCCGCGACGGTGCGGCTGGCGCAGGACATCGCCGACATCCTCAAGACCGGTGACATCGTCGCGCTGTCAGGCCATCTCGGCGCCGGCAAGTCGCTGCTGGCCCGCGCCATGCTGCGCCGCCTCACCGACGATCCCGGTTTGGAAGCGCCGAGCCCGACTTTCACTCTGGTCCAGAGCTATGACAGCCCGCGCGGGCTCCTGCTGCACGCCGATCTCTACCGCGTCCGCAATCCTGACGAGCTCGACGATATCGGCCTGGTCGAGGATCTCGATCTTGCGATCACCATTGTCGAATGGCCGGATCGGGCCGGCACCCGGCTCCCGGCCGGCCGGCGGCTCGACATCGTGCTGGAGGTTGATCCCGAAAACCCCGAACAGGGCCGGATCGCGACACTCTCCGGCGGCGTGCTCTGGCGCCAGCGGCTGTCGCTCGCCATCGGCGCGCGGCAACTGATCGACGAGGCCGGCTGGAGCGAGGCGCGGCGCGAATTCATGCTGGGCGATGCCTCCAGCCGCGCCTATGAGCGCCTGATCAGGCCCTCAGGCGAGACCGCGATCCTGATGATCTCGCCGCCGCGGGCCGACGGGCCGGCGATCCGCCAGGGCAAGCCCTACAGCGCCATCGCCCATCTCGCCGAAACCGTCGACGCCTTCGTCGCCATGGACAAGGGTTTGCGTTCGCTCGGCCTCTCCGCGCCGGCGATCCTGGCGCAGGACCTCGTCACCGGCCTGCTGCTGATCGAGGATCTCGGGGACGAGCCTGTCGTCGGTGCGGATGGTCCGATCCCCGAACGCTACGAGGCCGCGGCCCGCCTCCTTGCCGAGCTGCACCGGCACGCTCTCCCGACGATCCTTCCGGTCGCCGAAGGCCGCGACCACGTCCTGCCGGACTATGACCGCGAGGCGCTCGCGATCGAAACCGAACTGGTGCTCGACTGGTACGGCCCGCATATCGCCGGCGTGACCTTGCCGGCGGTGACGCGGGCGGAGTTCAGCCGCATCTGGGACAAGCTGTTCGACGAGCTCTTCGAGACGCCGGCGACCTGGACGCTGCGCGACTATCACTCGCCGAACCTGCTCTGGCTGGCGGATCGCGTCGGCCATGCCAGGCTCGGCCTGATCGATTTCAGGACGCAGTGCTTGGCCATCCCGGCTATGATCTCGTCGCGCTCGGGCAGGATGCCCGGGTCGACGTGCCGGCGGCGCTGGAATTGCGCCTGCTTGCTGCCTATGCCGGGGCACGGCGCGGCACCGATCCCGGCTTCGACCTGCCGGGCTTTGCCCGCGCCTATGCGATCCTCGGTGCGCAGCGCAACACCAAGATCGCCGGTATCTTCGCCAGGCTCGATCGGCGTGACGGCAAGCCGGGCTATCTCAAGCATCTGCCGCGGATCGAAGCCTATCTGCGCCGCAATCTCGAGCATCCGGCGCTGGCCGAGCTGAAGGCCTGGTACGAGACCTACCTGCCCAAGCTCTACGCCGACCAGCCGAAGCCGGAAGCCGAGGCCGACCCTGCGGAACAGGAGCGGCCTAAGCAGGACGAGGCCTGAGCTGACGCTTCAGGCCGGCCCGGCGCCTTGCGTGCCAAGATAGACCGCGTAGATCGACTGGCTCGCCGCCATGAACAGCCGGTTGCGCTTCGGCCCGCCGAAGCAGACATTGCCGCAGACCTCCGGCAACCGGATCCGGCCGATCAGCTTGCCCTCGGGGCTGAAGCAGAGCACGCCGTTGTAGCCGACCGCGCGGCCGGCATTGCTGGACGCCCAGAGATTGCCCTGCACGTCGCAGCGCAGCCCGTCCGGCCCGCATTTCACCCCGTCGACCATGCAGTCCGAGAACAGCTTGCCGTTCGAGAGCTTGTTGTCGGCGCCGACGTCGAAGACATGGATGTCGCCCTTGCCGCCCGGGCCGGTATCGCCCGGACCCTTGCCGGTCGAGGCGACATAGAGCTTCTTGAAGTCGGGCGAGAAGCACAAGCCGTTCGGGTCCGGCACCTGTTGCTCGGTGACGACGAGGTCGACCCGGCCGCTCGGATCGATCCGGTAGCAGTTCGTCGGCAGCTCGCGCTTGTAGAAGCCGATCTCCGGCGGTTGCCCGAGGCGGGGATTGATCTTGCCGCTGGTGTTGCTCGGCCCGCCGGCCGCATCGGGCGCGCCCTCGTAGAGCTGGCCGCCATAGGGCGGATCGGTGAACCAGTAGCTGCCGTCGGTGTGCTGAACGACGTCGTTGGGCGAATTCAGCCGCTTGCCGTCGAACCTGTCGGCGAGGATCGTCACCGAGCCGTCGAGCTCGTAGCGCACGACGCGGCGGTTGAGATGCTCGCAGGAGAGCTGCCGGCCCTGGAAGTCGAAGCTGTTGCCGTTGCTGTTGCCCGAAGGCGTACGGAAAACGCTGACGCGGCCATCATCCTCGAGCCAGCGCATCTGCCGGTTGTTCGGGATGTCGCTCCAGACGAGATAGCGCCCCTGCGCGTTCCAGGCTGGCCCTTCCGCCCAGAGCGCGCCGGTCCAGAGCCGCTGGATCGGCGCATTCGGCTGGGCCAGGCCCTCGAAGGCCGGATCGACCGCGATAACATCTGGGTCCCAGAAATAGGTCGTCGGCGCGCCGCTGCGGCTGAAATCGCGCGGCGGGCTGGTGATCGTGCTCGGCGGCCCGGGGCGGGCGGCCGGAGCCTGCGCCAGGGCCGTATCGGCGGCGGCTGCAAGCGCGCCTGCTCCCGCGACCTGCAACAAGCGGCGGCGCGACAGCGCCGGGCGCGTTTCGTCGATCTTGTTCTGCTGCATCGTGACCTCCCTGAGCCGGACTGTCCCGTCCTTGCGGTTAGCATCGGGGGCGCCGATTGCGGCGGTGACGTGGCGGCAAGCTGACGTTTCGTCATGGCAAGCCCTGTCCGAGCAGGGCTTCTCATCGACTTAAATCGGTTTAATGATATCGAGTCCGGAGCGCGGCGCCGCGATGGTCTTCAGGCCGCCAGATCCGCAACGAGAGCGTCGAGCAGCAGGGCGCCTTCCGGCGTCGCGGCGAGCCGCCCATTCGGCTTGCGGGTGAGGAAGCCTTCGGCGATCAGGCTGCCGATCCGGTTTCCGTTGAGCTTCCGGCCGGCCAGCCCCTCGAAGACGTCGAGATCGATGCCTTCGACAAGTCGGAGGCCCATCAGCAGGTATTCGTCCCCCTGCGCTTCGGTCGAGAGCCGCTCGTTCTCGACCAGTGCGTCGCTGCCGGCCTCGATCCGCTCCAGCCAGGTCTCGGGCCGCTTCTCGGTCGATTGCGCAAAGCGCCCATCCGCGGTCACCAGCCGGCCATGGGCGCCCGGGCCGATGCCGGCATATTCGCCATAGTGCCAGTAGACCAGGTTGTGCCGGCATTCCGCGCCCGGCCGGGCATGGTTCGAGATCTCGTAGACCGGCAGGCCGTGCTTGGCTGTGATCTCCTGCGTCAGCTCGTACAGCGCCGCGCCCGCATCGGGGTCGGGAATGGCGAGCTTGCCGGCGCGGAAGAGCTGCTCGAAGGCGGTGCCGGGCTCGATGGTGAGCTGGTAGAGCGAGAGATGCTCGGCGGCATGGCTGATCGCCAGTTCGAGCTCGGCCTGCCAGAGCGCCGGGGTCTGCGTGGGCGAGCGGGCATAGATCAGGTCGAAAGAGTAGCGCTCGAAATAGCGCCGCGCGATCGCGACCGCATCGAGCGCTTCCTGGGCCGAATGCATCCGGCCGAGCGCCTTGAGATCGGTATCGTTCAGCGCCTGCACGCCGAGCGAGACGCGGTTGACGCCCGCCGCCCGGAAATCGCGGAAGCGGCTGGCCTCGACGCTGGTCGGATTGGCTTCGAGCGAGACCTCGCAATTCGGATCGACGGTCCAGTGCTCGCCGATCGCGTCGAGGATCGCGCCGACAGTCGCTCCCTCCATCAGCGAAGGCGTGCCACCGCCGAAGAAGATCGAGTTGACCGTGCGTCCCGGCGCGAGCTCAGCGCGCTGGGCGATCTCGCGGCGGAAGGCGGCGATGTAGCGCGCCTGGTCCGGCGGTTGATGCCGGACATGGGAGTTGAAGTCGCAATAGGGGCATTTGGCCAGGCAGAACGGCCAGTGCACATAGACGGCGAAGCCGGCATCCGCAGTCGGATGTGCCGGCACGCCGGGTCGCCGCGCGGCAAGGGCGGCTGCGGCCATCAAGCGGGCGTCCTCAGGCAGGCGGCGGCCAGGACATGGAAAGCACGGGCCCGGTGCGACAGGCCGGGCGAGCCGTCCTGCGGGATGCCGTGCTTCTCTTCCGCCGTCATCTCGCCGAAGGTCTTGGCATGACCGGCCGGCTGGAAGATCGGGTCGTAGCCGAAGCCGGAAAGCCCGCGCGGCGCGTTGACGATCTCGCCGAAGACGCGGCCCTCGAACAGCTCCTGATGCCCGTCCGGCCAGGCGATCACCAGCGCCGAGACGAAATGCGCCTTGCGCTGGTCCGGCGTGGTCGCGCCGCGCTTGGCGAGTTCCATCTGGACGCGGGCCAGCGCCGGGGTGAAATCCTTGCCTGGCCCGGCCCAGTTCGCCGAGAACAGGCCGGGTGCGCCATCGAGCGCGTCGATGCAGACGCCGGAATCGTCGGCCAGCGCCGGCAGGCCCGACGCCTGAGCCGCCGCGACCGCCTTGATCGCGGCGTTCTCCGCGAACATGTGACCGTCCTCCTCGGGCTCCGGCAGGCCGAGCTCGCCGGCTGAGACCAGCTCGATCCCATAGGGCGCCAGAAGCTCGCGCATCTCGCGCAGTTTGCCCTGGTTGTGGGTCGCGATCACGACCTTGCCGTTGAGGAGGCGGTTCGCGCTCATGGCGTCAGGCCACCGTAGCCTTCTGCAGGGTCACCAGCTTGCCGATACCACCCTTGGCGAGCTTGAGCAGCGCCATCAGCTCTTCCTCGCTGAAGGGGGCGCCTTCTGCGGTGCCCTGGACCTCGACGAGGCCGCCAGAGCCGGTGATGACGAAATTCGCATCGGTCTGTGCGCCGGAATCCTCGACATAGTCGAGGTCGATGACGGGATTGCCGGCGACGACGCCGCAGGAGATCGCCGCGACATGGTCCTTCAGCGGATTGGCGCCCTTGAGCAGGCCGCGCCCTTCCATCCATTTCAGCGCGTCGTGCAGCGCGACCCAGGCGCCGGTGATCGAGGCGGTGCGGGTGCCGCCATCGGCCTGGAGCACATCGCAATCGACGACGATCTGGCGCTCGCCGATCGCGGTCAGGTCGACCACGGCGCGCAAGCTGCGTCCGATCAGGCGCTGGATCTCCTGCGTCCGGCCCGAGGGCTTGCCCGAGGTGACCTCGCGACGGGTGCGCTCATGGGTGGCGCGCGGCAGCATCGAATACTCCGCGGTGACCCAGCCCTTGCCGGTGCCGCGCAACCACGGCGGCCCTTTTTCCTCGACGGTGGCAGCGCAGAGCACCTTGGTCTCGCCGAAGCTCACCATGCACGACCCTTCCGCATAGCGGACCACGCCACGTTCCAGCGTGACCTTGCGCATCTCGTCGGCTGCGCGCTTCGAGGGTCTCATCGTGCCATCCTGTCTTCTGAATTCGCGGCTTGTAGGCGTTTAACCGGAGAGCGGCAAGGCGAGCCGGTCATGAGGGCTTGATCCTGCCGCGCGCGCCGGGGACAATGGGCCATGGTCATCAGGCTGTTCACGAGGCGATGAGCGCCCATACCCGCCCGGATTCGCCCGGCGGCCTGGTCGAGATCGACCAGCGCTCGCGCGAGATCTTTCGCCAGATCGTCGACGGTTACCTGACCACCGGCGAGCCGGTCGGCTCGCGCAACATCGCCCGCCTGCTGCCGATCGCACTCTCGCCGGCGACGGTACGCAACGTCATGACCGATCTCGAAATGGCCGGGCTGATCTATGCGCCGCATACCTCGGCCGGACGCCTGCCGACCGAGCGGGGCCTGCGTTTCTTCGTCGACGGCATGATGGAGGTCGGCAATCTGACCTCGGAGGAGCGGGCTCGCATCGAGGTGCAGATCAGGGCAGCCGCGAGCAGCCGCTCGCTCGACCAGACGCTGACCGAGGCTTCGGCGCTGCTTTCGGGGCTGTCGCGCGGTGCCGGCGTCGTCGTCACCACCAAGGCCAATGCTCGCCTGCGCCATATCGAATTCGTCCGGCTCGATGCTGCCCGCGCGCTCGTCGTCCTCGTCGCCGATGACGGCACGGTCGAGAACCGCATCCTGGCGCTGCCGCCAGGACTGCCCGCTTCGGCGCTGGTCGAGGCCGGCAACTTCCTCAATGCGCGCATCGTCGGCAAGACGCTGGATGAACTGCGCCGCGAGATCGCCGACAGCCGCTCGCAGATGGAGCGCGAGCTCGACGAACTGACCGCCCGGCTGGTCGAGACGGGCATCGCGACGAGCTCCGGCCCCTCCAGCGATCGGCACCTGATCGTGCGCGGCCAGGCCAATCTGCTCGAGGATCTGAAGGCGCAGGAGGACCTCGAGCGCATCCGCCTGCTCTTCGCCGATCTGGAGACGCAGACCGAGCTGATCGACCTGCTCTCGCGCGCCGAGGCCGGCGACGGCGTGCGCATCTTCATCGGCTCGGAGAACAACCTGTTCTCGATGTCGGGCTCGTCGATCATCGCCGCGCCCTTCCGCGATGGCGGCCAGCGCATCGTCGGCGTCGTCGGCATCATCGGCCCGACGCGATTGAACTATGCCCGGATCGTGCCGATGGTCGATTATACCGCCAAGGTGGTCGGGCGCCTGCTTGACAGCGGGCGATGAGGCGGTTGCTGCGCGCTGCCGCGATCCTGGTGGGAGTGTTGCTGATGGCGGGGACAAGCGAGGCACAGACCGGGCTGCTCGGAGCGGCGGGTCGCGGTGATCTTGTGGCCGTGAACCGCCTGATCACCGCCGGCGCCGATCTTGAACAGCGCGACGGCCAGAGGCAGACGCCGCTCCTGCTCGCCGTCGCCGGCAATCATGTCGCCATCGCCAAGGCACTACTCGCCGCCGGTGCCAGCCCGAACGCTCAGGCCGCGAACCAGGACACACCCTGGCTGCTCGCCGGCGCAAGTGGCCGCACCGAGATCATCGCGGCCATGCTGCCGCTTAAGCCCGATCTCTCGCTCCGCAACCGCTATGGCGGCAATGCGCTGATCCCGGCCTGCGAGCGCGCCCATGTCGAGACGGCGAAGCTGCTGCTGACGTCAGGCATCGACGTGAACCACGTCAACAATCTCGGCTGGACCTGCCTTCTGGAGATCGTGATTCTTGGCGATGGCGGCCCGCGCCATCAGCAGGTGGCAAGACTCGTGCTTGATGCCGGCGCCGATCCCAACCTCGCAGACAAGGATGGCGTCAGCCCGCTCCAGCATGCCCGCAAGCGCGGCCAGAGCGAGGTCGCTAGGCTGATCGCGGCCGCCGGCGGGCGCTGAGGGAAGTCTACTCCAGCCAGTCGGTGGCGAAGCGCTCGCTGGCGTGGATGTCGATCGATTCCAGCGTCTCCGGCCCGAGACTGCGGAATTTGTGCGGTACGCCGGCCGGCACGACCAGGATTTCTCCCGGCCCCGCCTCGATCTCCCGGTCGCCGATCGTGTAGAGCGCCCGGCCGGCGCGCACGATGAAGGTCTCGGGGTAGGGGTGGCTGTGCAGCCTTGGCCCCTTGCCCGGTTCTGCCCGAACGAAGATCAGCGAGACCTCGCCGCCGAAGCCCTGGACCTCGCCATGCCATTCGCCGGGGGTCTCGGACCAGTCCTCGCGGCGAATGGCGCGTGGTTTTGCCGCGATGCCTTCCATCTCAGCCGCGCGCCGCGATCGCTGCCGCAGCACCGGCCATCACGCCGCCGGTGACGCGGTTGATCCGGCGCATGGTCTTGGGGCTCGCCACCAGCCGCCGCGCCCGGTCGGCGGCGAAGGCATAGCCGAGCAGGGTCGTGTTGATGATCAGCATCGTCAGCACGGCGACCTCGACGAAGGCGAGCGGCGTGATCGCCTGCAGGTCGACGATCAGCGGCAGGATCGAGACGAAGAACACCATCACCTTGGGATTGCCGAGCGTCAGCGCGACGCCGCCGAGGAAGAGGCGGACGCCCTCGCCGCGCATCGCCGGCTGGTTTTCCAAGCTCTTCACCGGCGCGGTCCAGAGCTTCCAGGCGAGATAGATCAGATAGGCGCAGCCGGCGTACTTGATCACCAGGAACAGGCCGTGGAAGCTCTGCATCAGCACGGACAGGCCGAGCGCCGAGAAGGCCAGCCAGACCAGATCGCCGGCCGCGATGCCGAGCACGAAAGGCACGGCCCGCGGGAAGCCGGTTGAGAGCGAGCGCGCCACGATCGCGGCGATGCCTGGGCCGGGCGAGGCGACGGCGAGAAAATAGACACCGGCGAAAACCAGCAATCCGGCGAGATCCATCGGGCGTTGCTCCCTCATGTCGGGTTGTTGCGCTCAGACTAGCAGCCTGCGGCGGACGTGTCCCATCGTCATGCGTGATGGGAGGGATCAGCCGGTTTGGCGGATCCGACCGCGCCGTCTCTCGGCGCGGGCCTTGGCAACGGAGCCGAGGAAGTCACCGATCGACTGTTCCAGCGCCTGCGATTGCGATGAGGTCGCCCGGACCCGGTCGTCGACCTGCTGGGCGAGGGCAGCAGCTTCGCTGGCAAGTCCCTCGACGAGTGCGGCATGGCGCGCGATGGCGTCGACGCCCGAAGACGAGCTTTCCGCCCGCTCAGCGATCGAGCGGATATGGCTGGCCTGCCCCGCAACGGACTCGGCAACGACGCCGGCGCTGTCCTGCAGCGTCTGCATGGTCTGGCCGAGCCCCCGCACCGCTTCTCCGATGGCGCGCCCGGCATTGGCAACCTCGCTGACGCCCTGGCGGATGGTCTCGGTCGCATTGTTGGTTGCGGTGGCGAGCGACTTGACCTCGGCTGCGACGACGGCGAAGCCCTTGCCCGCCTCGCCGGCGCGAGCAGCCTCGATGGTCGCGTTGAGCGCCAGCAAATTGGTCTGCGCTGCCAGGCTACGGATCAGCTCGACCAGGCTGCCGATGCGGTCGCTGGCCTGCTGCAGCAGGGCGACGCTGTCGCTGATCGCGTGGCATTCGGCGTTCGCTGCTTGGGTGGCGCGGCTCGAGCCGGCCGTTTCCTGCGATATGCGCGCGCTGGCGAGCTCGAATTGCCGCGTCGCGGCAACGATTTCGGCGACGGAGGCGGCGACCTGCTCCGGCCGCTCCTGGGTGACGGCGAGTGCCGACAGCGTCGCACCGGCCTTGGTCGAGAGCTGGCCAGAGAACCCGGCGACATCTCCCATGCTGGCCTCGATCGTCGAGATGCGTTCGGCGATTCCGTCGCGAAAGCCGTTCTCCAGCGCGCCGAGGCGGTCGTTGACGTCGCTTTCGAGCGCTTCGTCAAAACAGGCGAGCGAATAGGAGATGTCGGTCAGCATGATCTTGGTGAACACATGCAGCGCCACGTCGACCGGCCCCCAGCGCCGCTTCCAGCGCGCGACCAAGACGGCGAGGAAATTCGAGAAGTCCTCGATGAAGAACTGCGGGTAGTCGGCGAGCAGGATGTCGCGATCATTCGCGCGGGCGACGATGCGCAGCTTCGCCAGCCGGTAGCGCTCATCGAATTCGAGCTTGAACAGCTTGCGGTATTTTAGCTGCTCGTCGGCGAAGATGTCGAGCTGGTCGAGATCGCGGCCAAACGTCTTCACATAGAGCTTGCGCACCGAGGCGTCGAAATGCGGCTCCAGGATCGTCAGCAGGCGGCTGGCGATCGCAGCTTCAGCCTGCGTGAAGGACGGTTGCGAGGGATGCATCGCTGGGAGCGTCGCTCAAAATGGTTAACCACCCTTAGCGTCACCTGCTGCGCTGACGTCGTGCCGGCTAGGGCGTCGGCCGAACCTCGCCGGGGGTGACCAGGAAGCGCTGCGCTCCGGGCGGGAGATCGCCGAAAAGGGCCGGGTCGGCCCCTGTCATCCAGACCTGGCAGCCGAGCTCAGCAAGGGTTCCGTAGAGCGCCGCGCGCCGGCGCGGATCGAGATGCGCGGCGACTTCGTCGAGCAGGACGAGCGGCGGCAGGTCGCTCATCGTCGCGACGAGGCGCGCATGGGCGAGAACGAGGCCGATCAGCAGCGCCTTCTGCTCGCCGGTCGAACCTTGTCCGGCCGGGATGTCCTTGGCCGCATGGCGTACGGCGAGGTCGGAAGCCTGCGGCCCGGTGAGCGTGCGCCCGGCAGCCTTGTCGCGCGGGCGCATCTGAGCCAGCAATTCGCGATAGCGATCCTCGGCATCGAGCGCCGGCAGGCTCGCGACCATGGCGTCGATCTCCCCCTCCAGGGCAATCTCGGCTTGTGGGAAAGGCGAGGTGTCATCGTGGTTCTGGGCGATGATGGCGGAGAGCCGCGCCACCGTCTCGGCCCGGGCAGCGGCGACGGCGACGCCGAGTTCGGCGATCTCGCGCTCGACCGCGTCGAGCCAGCGCTGCTGGTGCGGGTTCTCCTCGAGGATTCGATTGCGCGAGCGCAGCGCTTTTTCGAGCGCGTTCGAGCGTGTGCCATGGCCGGGATCGACCGCCAGCACCAGCCGGTCGAGGAAGCGGCGGCGCTCGCCGGCCGAGCCACGGAACAGTCCGTCTAGATCGGGCGTCAGCCAGACCAGGCGCAGATAATCGCTGAAGGCGAGCGCCGAACCGGCCGAGACACCGTCGATACGGGCGATCCGCGCCCGGCGCCCCTCGGCATCGGGAGCCTCCAGCCCGATCCCGAGCCTTGCCCCGTCATCGGCGAGCGCGATCGAGACGGCAAAGCCACCATCGCCGGGTTGGCGCGCCATGTCGGCAAGATCGGAGCGTCTAAGGCCGCGGCCGGGGGCGAACAGCGAAAGCGCTTCGAGGAGATTGGTCTTGCCGGCGCCGTTCTCGCCGCACAGCGCAACGAGCCGGCCCTCGATCGCAAGATCGAGGGCCGGGTAGGAGCGGAAATTCTGCAGTGTGAGGCGGGCGACCGCGGTCAAGACGCTCTCGCGGGATCAGACCCGCATCGGCATCAGCACATAGAGCGCGGATGCACCTTCGCGGTCCTGGATCACCGTCGGCGAACCCGGATCGGCGAGCTTGAGCAGGGCGGTGTCGCCGTCGAGCTGGGCGGCGATGTCCATCAGATAGCGCGCGTTGAAGCCGATATCGAGCGGGCCGGCATCGTAGTCGACCTCGATCTCCTCGGTCGCCGAGCCGGAATCCGGGTTGGTCACCGAGAGCGTCATGCGGCCATCGGCCATGGAGAGCTTCACGGCGCGGCCACGCTCGGACGAGATCGTCGAGACACGGTCGACGGAGGCCGCAAAATCGCCCCTGTCGACGGTGAGCAACTTGTCGTTTCCGGACGGAATGACGCGCTGATAGTCGGGGAAGGTGCCGTCGATCAGCTTCGAGGTCAGCACGACCTCGGCCGTGGCGACCCGGATCTTTGTGGCGGAGAGCTCGATCTGCACCTCGCTCTCACCATCCTCGAGCAGCTTCTGGATCTCGGACACCGCCTTGCGCGGCACGATCACGCCCGGCATGCCGAGCGAACCTTGCGGAGCGGCGGTGTCGACGCGGGCGAGGCGATGGCCGTCGGTCGCGACCGCGCGCAGCACCGGCCGCCCGTCGACGTCAATGGCGTGCAGATAGATGCCGTTGAGATAGTAGCGCGTTTCCTCGGTCGAGATCGCGAACTGGGTCTTGTCGATCAAGCGCTTGAACTCGCCGGCCGGCAGCACGAAGCGATGCGCCATCTCGCCGGCGGTGATGTCCGGGAAATCGCTCTCCGGCAAGGTTTGCAGAGTGAAGCGTGAGCGGCCCGAGCGCAGCAGCATCTGGCCGGTCTCGCCGGTGGTCTCCAGCGAGACCTGCGAGCCGTCAGGCAGCTTGCGCACGATGTCGTAGAGCGTGTGCGCAGGCACCGTGGTCGCGCCGGGCTCGATCACGTCTGCCGGCACGGTCTCGACGACCTCGATGTCGAGATCGGTCGCCTTCAGCTTCAGCCCGTCCTCGCTGCCGCGCAGCAAGAGGTTGGACAGGATCGGGATCGTGTTGCGCCGCTCGACCACACGATGGACATGTCCGAGCGACTTCAGGAGCGTGGAGCGTTCGACCGTAACCTTCATGGGCGTCTTCTGGCGTGCTGGCGCCCGCGCGGCGAGGCGCGCGGGCGAGAGAATGGCCCGCGACATTGCCGGAGGGCCGGTTCCCGCGCAAGGGCAGGAATGCCCGCAATCACAGCTAACACGAGAGGCGGGCTCACTCCTGCAGCATACGCTTCAGCAGGTCGACCTCGTCATGCAGCAGCCGGTCCTCGACGATCGCCTTCTCGATCTTGCGCACGGCATGCAGCACGGTGGTGTGGTCGCGCCCGCCGAAGCGGCGGCCGATCTCCGGCAGGGAACGCGGCGTCAGTGCCTTGGCGAGATACATCGCGATCTGGCGCGGCTTGACCACCGCTGCGGTGCGTCGCTCCGACAGGATGTCGGCGCGGCTGACATTGTAGCGGGTCGCGACCAGCTTCTGGATGTCCTCGATCTTGACGCGGCGCGGCTCGCGCGTCCGCACCAGGTCGCGGATCGCCGCCTCGGCGGTCTCCATCGTCACCGTCGCGCCGGTGAGCGTCGCATGGGCCAGGATGCGGTTGGCGGCGCCGTCGAGGTCGCGGCCGTTGGTGGCGACCGCCCGGGCGACATAGGCGATCACATCCGGGTTGACGTGGAAGCTCGGATGGGCGGCCTTCAGCCCGTCGAGACGGATCGTCAGGATCTTGACCCGCAGCGCTTCGTCGAGCTCGCCGATCTCGACGACGAGTCCGCCGGCGAGCCGCGAGCGGATGCGCTCGTCGAGCGCCTCAAGATCGCTGGGCAGCCGGTCGGCGGCGACGACGATCTGCTTGCCGGCATCGATCAGCGCGTTGATCGTGTGGCCGAATTCCTGCTGGATCGAGCGGCCCTGGATGAACTGGACATCATCGACGATCAGAAGGTCGATGCCGCGCAGCTTCTCCTTGAAGGCGAGCGCCGTCTGCGACTTCAGCGCCGCGACGAAGCCGTACATGAAGCGGTCGGCGGTGAAATAGGCGACGCGCTTGCCGTGCTGGCGCGCATCCTGGGCGATCGCCTGGATCAGATGCGTCTTGCCGAGGCCGACGCCGGCATGGAGATAGAGCGGGTTATAAGGCGTAGAGCCCGCGGGCGCCGCCGAGATCCGCTCGGCAGCGGCGAAGGCGAGCGCGTTCGATTTGCCGACGACGAAGCTTTGGAAGGTCATGCGCCGGTCGAGCAGCGTGCCATTGGCGTCCATGGCATCGCGCTCGCCGGACGGATGGGTCGCCGAGGCGGGAGCAATCTCTGCAACGGGAGCTGTGGTACGGGGCTGAGCCATGCGTGCCCGCTGTGCCGGGGTGTCCCGGCAGGGCTCGGAGCTATCCCGCGCCACCTGGCGCACCGCGAGGGCAATCCCATTGGGGGCGTCGAGCTCCGCCACGCAATGCGTCCGCAGGCGCTCGGCATAGTGGGCTTCGAGCCAGCTCTTCAGGAAGCGGGTCGGAACGGTGAGATGGGCGACGCCGTCGACGATCGCACCAATCTCGACGCGGGCGAACCAGCTGGAGAAGACATCCTCGCCGAGTTCAGCGCGCAGGCGCCGGCGGACCCGGTCCCAGCGCTCCTTGAACCCGGCGGTGCCCGCAGGCGCCGTCAGGACAAGCCCCGTCACCGCCGGGGTGGCCGCAGCCTCAGCCAGATTGCCAGTCACCATCCGCTCGAACATTCCGATTGCCCCGTTCAAAATTGCACGCACTTGTCCGTCCACTCGAAGGGCCGGCTGTGCGATGTCTGGTTCGTAGAAAAGCATGGCTCTGTTCACGGACGCGATGCCGCGAAACGAGGTCACTCCAACGCTTTTCATGATAATGCCGCGTGACCTGAAAATCCGGTCGCGGCCGCTCGCCGTTTTAACGCTTTTAAATCTTCAAGATGCGCAATCTCATTCTTCCAACCCCTTCCGGTTGTAAGTCAAAACCATCAACAATTCTGTGGGGGGCCGGCCGGACATCTCTGTCCGCCCGGCGATGAAAAGACCTTACAGGGCGGCCTCGAACGGGGGCAATATCCCCGTCAGCCGGCTTCACGGATTGGGGGCTAATGGACCCATGCCTGACCTACCGGTAAGTGCCTCGCAATCAGTTGGGGAAGTTAAGCTTTTCTTTACCGGGAGAGTCTCGTGCCGGCTCCGAATCTTTTTTTTTGAAGGGGGCAGCCTACCCCTTCGGGGGGAGGGCGATTCCTGAGGGCAAATTGCTTTGCCCACTAAGGTGATGAAAAATATGGAGGAATTCTGCGCGGTCCAAAGCCCTGGGTAGGGCCGTTTTCGACCTCGAAAACGGCCTCGAAGTCAAGCCGGTAAAGCAGTGGAAAGATTGCGGAATCCGCGTTGACAGCGGGTGTTGCGTCGCAGCATCGGAGCCGCTTCAGAGGGCGAGCCGACAAACAAAAACCCGGCCTCTCGGCCGGGTCATAAGCACCGTCAAATCCGTTCTGCTGAACGGTGATCAGGAGGCCAGCGCGCTCACACGGTGAGCCAGACGCGAAACCTTGCGCGAGGCGGTGTTCTTGTGAACCACGCCCTTCTGCGCGGCCCGCATCAACTCCGGCTGGGCGGCCTTCAGTGCCGCTGCTGCCGCGCTCTTGTCACCGGAGGCAATCGCCTCCTCGACTTTACGCAGATAGGTGCGCACGCGGCTGCGGCGCGCCTTGTTCACTTCGGTGCGCCGCACGATCTTGCGCGCGGCCTTCTTGGCCGAAGTCGTGTTGGCCATGGTCTGTCCTCGTCCTCATCGTGGCGAGCGCCTGACTATCGCCGGCTGGCACGACCACGAACCTTCGGTTGAAAATGCGAGCGACGGTCCTGCCCGAGCAAGACCGCCGCGAGGCCCGACCCTATAGTTCTTGCCGCGCGCGGCGTCAACGGTGGAATCGCCGCCGCTTTCAACCCGCCTTGCGGCGGACCGCCACTGCCTCGATCTCGATGAGATAGCCATGGTGCAGTTCCGGCACCGGAACGACGGCACGCGCGGGCTTATGGAGCCCGAAGGCTTCGGCATAGATTGCATTGAACTCCGGCCAATGCGCCGCGCCGACCAGATAGGCGGTGACTTTCAGCACATCGGCTTGGCCGCAACCGGCGGCGTCGAGCACGGCAAGGAGATTGTCGAGCGCCTGGCGCGCCTGCACGGCGAAAGGTTCGCCGGCGGTATGGCTGCCGTCGGGGCGTGGCGCGAGCTGGCCCGAGACGAAGACCAGATCCTTGTAGGCGACCGCTTGCGAATAGTGCCCCCGCCGGCGCCGGCACGTCCGGCGTGAGGATCGTCTCGATTTTACTCATGCGCCTTCGCCGATGAACCGCGCGAAGCTCGCGAGATCGACATTGCCGCCGCTGATGATGACGCCGACGCGCTTGCCTTCGACCGGCACCGCCCCGGTGAAGGCCGCGGCTGCGGCAAGGCAACCGGTCGGTTCGACCACGAGTTTCATCCGCTCCGCGAAGAAGCGCATCGCCGCGACGAGGGCGGCGTCCGGCACGGTGACGATGTCCTCGACGAGATCGCGGATGATCGGGAACGTATAGTTGCCGAGGAAGGCGGTCTGGGCGCCGTCGGCGATGGTCTTGGGCACGTCGATCTTGACGATTTCGCCTTTGCGCAGCGATTGCTGGCCGTCATTGCCGGCTTCCGGCTCGACGCCATAGACGCGGCAGCCCGGGTCGAGAGCCTTTGCCGCGAGCAATCCGCCGGCCAGCAGCCCGCCGCCGCCGACGCAGACCAGGATGATGTCGAACGGGCCGGCTTCCTCGATCAATTCCTTCGTCGCCGTGCCCTGTCCGGCGATAACGTCCGGATGGTCATAAGGCGGGATCAGCGTCAGACCGCGTTCCCTGGCGATGCTGTCGCCGAGCGCCAGCCGATCCTGGCTGTAGCGATCATAGGTCACGATCTCCGCGCCATAGCCCCTGGTCGCTGCGACCTTCGCTGCGGGCGCGTCGAGGGGCATGATGATCGTCGCCGGCGCGCCGAGCAGCTTGCTGGCATAGGCGATGGCCTGGGCATGGTTGCCGGAGGAGTAGGTGAGCACGCCGGCCTTACGCTGTTCAGGGCTGAGTGCTGCGATGGCATTGTAGCCACCGCGGAACTTGAAGGCGCCCATGCGCTGCAGGTTCTCGGCCTTGAAGACGAGATTGGCGCCGGTGCGCTCATTGGCCGTGCGCGAGGTCAGCGCCGGCGTGCGGTGTGCCACGCCGGCGATGCGCTTGGCTGCCGCCTCGACATCGGAATAGGTCGGCAGGGTGATGCCGTCGGTGAGGGAGCGGGCTGCGGCGGTCATGGCAAATCCTGCGTGCTTCAAGACGAACACGCATGGTTCAGCAGTGCCGCCGGCCTTTCAAGTGAAAGAACGTGACCCC
The DNA here is from genome assembly GCF_030144325.1 of Bosea vestrisii. NCBI lineage: Bacteria > Pseudomonadati > Pseudomonadota > Alphaproteobacteria > Hyphomicrobiales > Alloboseaceae > Allobosea > Allobosea vestrisii. The sequence goes on from NZ_CP126307.1 coordinate 3,333,329, forward strand.
GGCCATGCATGGCGCTGATCGGCCAAGGCCTCCAGCCTCAGCGGTTCTTGAACTCGGGCTTCCGCTTCTCGATGAAGGCAGCCATGCCTTCCTTCTGGTCGTGCGTGCCGAACAGCGCCGAGAAGATGCGGCGCTCGAAGCGCAGCCCTTCCGCCAGCGTCGTCTCGAAGGCCCGGTTGACCGATTCCTTTGCTGAAAGCAGCGAGGGCAGCGACTTGGCCGCGATCTGCTCGGCCGCCTTCAGCGCCTCGGTCATCAGATCGGCGAGCGGCACGATGCGGGCGACGAGCCCGGCGCGCTCGGCCTCGGTCGCATCCATCAATCGGCCGGTCAGGCACAGATCCATCGCCTTGGCCTTGCCGATGGCATGGGTCAGGCGCTGGGTGCCGCCGGCGCCGGGTATGACGGCGAGATTGATCTCGGGCTGGCCGAATTTGGCATTGTCCGCGGCGATGATGAAATCGGCCATCATGGCGAGTTCGCAGCCGCCGCCGAGCGCAAAGCCCGCAACCGCCGCGATGATCGGCTTGCGACGCTGGCCGATCCGGTCCCAATCGGCGAACTTGTCGTCGAGATAGGTGCCGGGATAGCTGCGCTCCTGCATCTGCTTGATGTCGGCGCCGGCGGCGAAGGCCTTCTCCGAGCCGGTCATGACGATGCAGCCGATGCCGTCGTCCCGCTCGAAGCCGTCGAGTGCCGCGTTGATGTCGGCGATCAGCTGGACGTTGAGCGCGTTCAGGGCCTGCGGCCGGTTCAGCGTGATAGTGCCGACCTTGCCCTTCACCTCGACGAGAATGGTCTCATAAGCCATGGCGGCCTCCCGGATGCTGCTGTCGCCGCAGCTTTAGCGGGTGGCGCCGCGGCAAGTCCATGCGCGCCGGTGCAAGGCTGGATGGGGCTGCGCGTTCGCGGACCAGGCGCGTGGAAACATGCTGCGCGGTTCGGGCGTTTTATCCCGTTAGTCTTCCCAACCGTTCAGGGAGCCTGCCATGCCCGCCGAGACGAGAACCGACACGGCCTCACGGCTGATCAAGGCTTCGCCGGGCGCGATCTACAACGCCTTCGTCGATCCCGCCACGCTTGGCAGATGGCTGCCGCCGCAGGGGATGCGGGCGAAGATCGAGCGCTTCGAGCCTCATCCCGGCGGCAGCTACCGCATGGTCCTGACCTATGACGATCCGGCCGGGGCGCCCGGCAAGGCCAGCGCCGACAGCGATATCGTCGAGGGCCGCTTCGTCGCGCTGGTGCCGGGCGAGCGCATCGTCTGGGAGGTCGGCTTCGTCTCGGACGACCCCGCTTTCGCCGGCACGATGACGATGAGCTGGCGCTTCAAGGAAGTCCGCGACGGCACCGAGGTGACGATCCTCTGCGAGAACGTGCCGGCCGGCAACGGCAAGGAGGATCACGATGCCGGGTTGCGCTCGACGCTGGAGAACCTCGCGCGCTTCATCGAAACGGCCTGATCTGACGTGTCAGCTCGACGACAGGGCCTCGGCGAGCAAACGATGGAACGCTGAAGGCGCCGTGCGCGAGCGCCAGGCTGCAATCAACCTGTCCGCATTGATCTCTGGCGGAGACGCCGAATCCAGCTCCGTGTCATAGAGGCAGTAGCTGTGGATCTGGTTGTAGTCGCGGCGGGCGTCGCCGACCTTCCGGTCGCCGCGCGCGATCTCGCGGCGTTCCAACTCGGCGAGATCGCAATGCAGGCCGACGAAGAAGACATCTTCGTTCACGAGCAGGCGCGCCAGCCGCAACAGCCAGTCGCGGCTTTCCATGATGTGTTCGACGATCAGGTTGTTGCCGCAGCGGACATAGGCCGAGAGCGATTGCTCGAAACCCTCGAAGAAGGCGTCGCGCATCGCGGCCCACTGGAACTCGCCGCTGCGGATGCGCGCCGTCGGCAAGACGCCGGAATCGCGCAGATGGTCGATCGAGATATGCCAGAACGGTTCCTCGATCCGGGCCTGCACCGCGCGCGCCAGCGAGGATTTGCCGCTGCTGGAAGCGCCGTTGAGCAGGATGATCTTGCCGGGCGGGCGAGGAGCGTCGGGCATCGTGGTCCTCAAGCCCGTTTCTGGCAGCTCTCGCAATAGAAGGTCGAACGCCCGGACTGGACGAGCCGCTTGACCGGATGCCCGCAGCCCGGCGTGACGCATGGATCACCCTCGCGGTCATAGACCTTGAAGCGATGCTGGAAATAGCCGAGCGAGCCGTCGGCATGGGCGAAATCGCGTAAGGTCGAGCCGCCGGCGGCGATCGCCTCCTCCAGCACGTCGCGGATGATCTGCGCCAGGAGATGCGCCTTCTCGCGCGGCTTGCCGGTCGGCGTCGCCAATGAGCCGGCCGCGGCCTCCGGGTGCAGCCCTGCGCGGAACAGGGCTTCGCAGACATAGATGTTGCCGAGCCCGGCGATCAGCCGCTGGTCGAGCAGGGCGGCCTTCAGAGGCGCGACTTTCCCCGAGAACAACTTCGCCAACAGTTCGCCGGAAAGCTCGTTGCCGAGTGGCTCGATGCCCATCCCGGCAAAGTGTTTGGAGGTTTCGAGGCCGGCGCGCGGCACGAGGTCCATGAAGCCGAAGCGGCGGACGTCATTGTAGGTGACGCGCGCGCCCGAGCCGAGATGGAAGACGACATGGTCGTGGATGAGATGCCGGCCGATCTCGTTGTAATAAGCGCCGGGCTCGGTCGGCTTCGTGCCGGGGGCTTCGACGATGAAGCGCCCGCTCATGCCGAGATGCATGACCAGCGCCTGCCCGTCGTCGAGATCGGCGATCAGGTATTTTGCCCGCCGCGACAGCGCCTCGATGCGCCTTCCGGTCAGCCGCTCGGCGAAGCGCTCTGGCAGGGGAAAGCGCAGATCGGGCCGATTCTGCTCGATCCTGGCGAAGCGCTCGCCGAGCATGGCGGGCTCCAGCCCGCGCCGGACGGTTTCGACCTCGGGAAGTTCAGGCATGGCATCGGCTCTTCAGCATGCGTCGAGAGGGCCCGCGACAACGGCCCAGCCTTTCGCTATTCATCGCCTCACCCGAACACAAGAGCGGCCCAACCGTGACAGCAGCCTCCGACACCACCCATTTCGGCTTCGAGAACGTGCCGCTCGGCGAGAAGCAGGCCAAGGTCGACGACGTCTTCCACAAGGTCGCCGGCCGCTATGACCTGATGAACGACCTGATGTCGGCCGGCCTGCACCGTGCCTGGAAGGAGGCGCTGCTTACGGCGCTGAAGCCGCCACGCGACCGGGCTTTCCACCATCTCGACGTTGCCGGCGGCACCGGCGACGTCGCTTTCAAGGTGCTGGAGGAGGGCGGGCCGCAGACCGACGTCACCGTGCTCGACATCAACGCCGAGATGCTCAGCGTCGGGCGCGAGCGGGCGCAGAAGCGCTTTCCGGACGATGAGCGCATCCGCTTCGTCCAGGGCAATGCCGAGGAACTGGCGCTGCCGGACGCGACTTTCGACGCCTATACGATCGCTTTCGGCATCAGGAACGTGCCGCGCATCGAGAAGGCGCTGGCCGAGGCCTACCGCGTCTTGAAGCGTGGCGGCCGTTTCCTTTGTCTCGAATTCTCCCATGTCGACGTGCCGCTGCTCGACAAGGTCTACGAGGCCTATTCGTTCAACGTCATCCCGCCCATGGGCAGGATGGTGACCGGCGAGGCCGAGCCCTACCAGTATCTCGTCGAGTCGATCCGCAAATTCCCGCGCCCGCAAATCTTCGCGAACATGATCGCCGAGGCGGGCTTCCGCCGCGCCAGCTTCACGCCGATGACTGGTGGGGTCGTGGCGCTGCATTCCGGCTGGAAGCTGTGACGACGCCAGCGATGCCGACCAGCCGCATCCCCGCATGATCTCCGCCCTCGCCCATCTCGCCCGCTCGGCGCGGGTCGGCTTCGTGCTGGCCCGCGAGGGCGCTCTCGCTCTGGTCGACCCGTCGGTGCTGCCGCCGGCGGCGCGCGCGCTGATCGCGCTCGGCCGGCTGATCGAGCGCCGCGGCGCCGGCTCCTCGGCGACGCGCCTTGCCGCGGCGCTGACACGGCTCGGCCCGTCCTATGTCAAGTTCGGCCAGTTCCTGGCGACGCGGCCGGACGTCGTCGGCATGAAGATCGCCGAGGACCTCTCGGCGTTGCAGGACCGGATGGCCCCGTTCCCGATGGCGCAGGCGCGCGCTGCGATCGAGACGGCCCACGGCAAGCCGGTCGAGGCGATCTTCGTCGACTTCAGCGAGCCGGTGGCGGCCGCCTCGATCGCTCAGGTTCACCGCGCGCGCCTCAAGGACGGTTCCGAGGTCGCGGTCAAGATCCTGCGGCCCGGGATCCGCGACCGCTTCCACCGCGACCTCGCTTCCATGCGCTTCGGCGCGCAATTGGCGGAAGCACGATCGCCCGAGGCGCGCCGCCTGCGCTTCGTCGCCATCGTCGAGACGCTGGCGCGTTCCGTCACCATGGAGATGGACCTGCGGCTAGAGGCGGCGGCGCTCTCGGAGTTCACCGAGAACACCAAGGAAGATGCCGATTTCCGTGTGCCAGCGCCGGACTGGCAACTGACCGCGCGCGAGATGCTGGTCGACGAATGGATCGACGGTATCCGTCTCTCGGATGTCGAAGCGCTGCGCGCGGCGGGCCACGACCTAGCGGCGCTCGGCCGCAACGTCATCCAGTCCTTCCTGAAGCATGCGATCCGCGACGGCTTCTTCCATGCCGACATGCATCCCGGAAACCTGTTTGTCGATTCTGAAGGACGGCTTGTTGCGGTCGATGGCGGCATCATGGGCCGGCTCGGCCATAAGGAGCGGCGCTTCCTTGCCGAGATCCTGTTCGGCTTCATCACCCGCGACTATCGGCGCGTCGCCGAGGTGCATTTCGAGGCCGGCTATGTCCCGGCCCATCATTCGGTCGACGACTTTGCCCAGGCGATCCGCGCCGTCGGCGAGCCGATCCACGACAAGCGCGCCGACGAGATCTCGATGGCGAAGGTGCTGACGCTCCTGTTCGAGATCACCGGCCTGTTCGACATGGCGACGCGCACCGAGCTCGTCATGTTGCAAAAGACCATGGTGGTGGTCGAGGGCGTCGCCCGCACGCTCGATCCGCATCTCGACATGTGGACCACGGCCGAACCGGTGGTGCGCGACTGGCTGACCCGGAATCTCGGACCGATCGGCAAGCTCGAGGATGCCGGGCGCAGCGTGCGCACGCTTGCCGCCAGCCTCGCCAACCTGCCGGAAACGGTCGGCCGGGCCGAGCGCGTCCTCGGCCAGCTCGAGGATTCCTCGCGTCATGGCTTCTCGCTTGACGAGGCCAGCGTGCAGGCGATCGGCCGGGCCGAAGCGGCGCGCAATCGCTGGGGCAACTGGGCGCTCTGGCTGATCGCGGCACTGCTCGCCTGGATCGTGTTCTTCGACTAGCGATCGAGGGCGCTCCGGCAGGGCGCGGTTGGAAACCATTTGAGCGGTTTGCGCTTTACAAGCGCCGGCCCCTCGGGATTCCTTTACGGCAAGGCCGGAGCTGCCCTCGCAGAGCGCATGCGTCCCTGCGGCAGCAACCAAAGAGCCGTTTTCTTCAGGTTGCGTCGTTCAGGAGCAGCGTCATGTATCGCCTTCTCGGCATTCTTGCCTTTCTATGCACGTCGTTAGCCGGCCTGGCCTCAGCTGAGGCCAAGCTCTATGTCCGCGTCGACATCGTCGCCCAGCGCATGAGCGTCGCCACCAGCGATGGCGAAGTCCATAGCTGGGCGATCTCGTCCGGCCGCAAGGGCTTCCGCTCGCCCAACGGCGTCTATCGCCCGACGCGGCTCGAGCGCAGCTGGTATTCCCGCAAATACGGCGGGGCGATGCCCTATGCGGTGTTCTTCCGCGGCGGCTATGCCATCCACGGCACCGCTGCCGTCGGCGCGCTCGGCCGTCCGGCTTCGCATGGCTGCATCCGCCTGCATCCGGCCAACGCCGCCAAGCTCTTCGCGCTCGTCAAGAAGCACGGCGCCGGCAGCACCCGCATCGCGCTGAACGGCGCTGCGCCGGACAATCTCTCGCGCTTCGCCAAGGCGTCATCCGGCTCCAAGCACAAGATCGCCAAGGCCAAGATCAAGACGCAAAAGGCCGTTCTCACCGCCAAGCAGCAACGCCAGGCTCCGGCCTGGGGCGAGGCACGCGAGCAGATGCTGCTCAGGCCGGCGATACCCGCCGGCGCGATCGGCTTCCAGCCTGTGTCGGGGTCGGGCTGGCGCTAGAGCGCCTCTGCGGCGATCCGCATCCATCCTTCCAGCGTTTCTCCCGGCTGAAGCCGGGCGAGCGGCGAAGCTTCGCGCACGATCTTTTCGCTCGGCGCACCGGCGGCGTGGCTCTGCGGCTCGACGCAGAGGAAATCGACGCCGCCCGGCGCCCAGACCACTGGGCAGCGCAGGCTCTCGCTTGCGCTCACGGTGATGGCGAGTCCGCTGGACGGGGTCTCGATCCGGGCCGTGCCGTCCCAGCCCAAAAAGCTCCAGGCGCTCTCGGCGCCGGTGGCGAAGACCGGATTGCCGGCATAGGGGCCGCCATCGGTGAAGGCTTGCGTCCCCGTCGCGCGGAACAGGTCGCCGAAGATCAGCGCGCCGGTCGCAGTCATACCAAGGCGGGTATCGGCGGCGCAGGGAAACCAGGGATGCAGGCCCATGCCGAAGGGTAGGGCCTGGTCGGCCTCATTGGTCAGCGAGAGCACGACGGTCATACCGCTCTCGTCGAGCCGGATCTCCTGTTTCGCCAGGTAGCGATAGGGATCGGCGCCGGCACTGCGCCGGTGCACCAGCACGGTATGGCCGACGCCCTTCTGCTCGACCCGCCAGGCGGATTGCCAACCGAAGCCATGGATCGTGCCGGCAGGGTTGTTGGATGGCACGTTGAAGCGGGTATGACCGTCGTCGACCAGGCTGTCGAAGGCGCGGTTGGCGAAGGGTAGCATCGCCCAGATACCGAACTTGTTGGGCGTTTCCGTCTGTGGCGCGAGGCCGGCCGGGGCATGCAAGAGCGCATGCGTCCGGCTATCCGGCCCCTGCCAGTCGAGCGAGGCGATCATGCCGCCGGCTTCCGGGGCGATGCGGGCGCAATAGCGTTCCGCTGAGAGAGTAAGCATCGCAGTGTCCTTTAAGGCGATCAGAGGCGTCGCAGCATCCACAAGCGCCATGTCTGCGCCGGAAGGTCGAGTTCGTTCGTCTTCGACTCGATTGCGCTCGCTGGCGACATCGTCAAGAGCCAGATTCGCCGCGAGGCGGATCAGCCGCCGCCGGACTTGACCGGGCCGCGTTGGCCGGAGAGATTCCCGGCCCTTTTGTTTCGCCTCGGCCGGGATACCGAACGAGGCACGCATCCTGCCGGAGCCTGCCATGCCGAAACCCCTGATCGCGCTCGACTGGGGCACGACGCGCGCTCGCGCCTTCCTGATCGGCGAGGATGGCACGGTGCTGGGCAAGCGCAGTGCCGATCGCGGCATCCAGTCGGTGCCGCCGGGTGGCTTTCCTGCGGCCTTCGCCGAGATCGCCGGCGAATTCCGCCAGGCGCGCTCGGATGCGACGGTGCTGCTCGCCGGCATGGTCGGCAGCCGCAATGGCTGGGTCGAGGCGCCTTATGTCGCCTGCCCTGCGAGCCCCGAAGAGATCGCGGCGGCGGGTCTTGCCGTCACGCTCGACGACGGCACGCAAGCGACCATCCTGCCCGGCCTGTCCTGTGACGAGGGTGCCTTCGACGTGATGCGTGGGGAGGAGACGCTGATCGTCGGCCTCGGCCTCAGCGACGGCATCGCTTGCCTGCCCGGCACCCATTCGAAATGGGCTGAGGTCAAGGGCGGGCGCATCACCCGCTTCGCCAGTTTCATGACCGGCGAGATCTACGGTCTGTTGCGCGAGCATTCGATCCTGGCGCGGCTGGCGAGCGAGCCGACGGGTGATGACGCGGCCGAAGGCGCACGGCGCGGCCTTGCCGCTGCGAAGCGGCCGGGCGGGCTGCTCAACGCCGCCTTCCATGCCCGCAGTGACGTCCTCGGTGGCCGCATGGCTGGCGGTGCGGTCGGCCCTTATCTCTCCGCTTTGCTGGTGGCGCAGGAGATCGAAGGCGCCCGCGCCTTGTTCGGCGGCCTCGCCAATCTCTATCTCGTCGCCGACGGCGTGCTGGCGCAGAGCTATGGCCGGGCGCTCGCCGCAACCGGGCTCGAGCACACTCTGACCACGCCCGAGGACGCCTTTGTCGCCGGCGTGACCCGGCTCGCCGCTGGGCTGCACGCATGATCATCGTTTTTGGCTCGCTCAATGTCGATCTGGTGACGCCGGTCGAGCGCTTGCCGGGTGCGGGTGAAACCGTGTTGGGACCCGGCTATGCCCTGCATCCCGGCGGCAAGGGTGCCAACCAGGCGTTGGCGGCCCGCCGTGCCGGCGCCGAGGTGACGCTGGTCGGGGCGGTCGGCCGCGACGGCTTCGCCGAGATCGCACTCGGGCTCCTCGCCGAGGACGGAGTCGACCTCTCCCATGTCGCGCGCGTCGAGGCGCCGACCGGCGCGGCCTTCATCGCCGTCGATGCCGCCGGCCACAACCAGATCGTTGTCGCGGCCGGCGCCAATGGGCTGGCGAAGGCCGATGCCGTCGAGGCGTTGAAACCGGGCGAGGGCGATCTGCTGCTGCTCCAGCGCGAGGTGCCGGAGAGCGAGTGCGTGCACGCCGCGCAGGCGGTGCGGGCCGGCGGCGGGCGGGTGATCCTCAATCTCGCCCCGGCCGGCGAGCCAGCGCCGGAGCTGTTGGCGCTCACCGACATCCTGATCGTCAACGAGCATGAGGCGCTGATCCTGGCCGGCTCGCTCGGCTGGGCCGAGACGGAACCCGATGTGATCGCGCAGCGCATCGATAGCGAGCGTGATATCGCCTGCATCGTCACGCTCGGCGCGGCCGGTGCCGTCGGTTGGCATGGCGGCGTCCGGCGCAGGCTCGAGGCGCCCGCCGTCGAAGCGGTGGACACGGTCGCCGCCGGCGACAGTTTCGTCGGCGCCTTCGCCGCGGCGCTGCAGGCCGGCTTTGGCTTCTCCGGCGCGCTTCAGCGCGGGCTCGCCGCCGGCTCGCTCGCCTGCACGGTTGCAGGCGCTCAGCCGAGCGTGCCGCGCCGCGACGCAATAGAGACGCTGGTCGGCAAGAGCTTTCTGTAAGCTGGCGTCCGACAGCGTCCGCCATTCCGCTTGAGCTGCGGATCGGCTATGCCGGCCTTGCGTCCTTGCCCCGTCATGCTCAGGCTGCATTCATGTAATCTGTGGCCTGTCCGTTCGGCAGCGCCTTGCTGCATGGTTTTCCGCGCAGGCCTCGCGGCCGGCGCTCCTCGAAAATGGATGGCCCGATGTTTCCGAAGCCCCTGCCCGAGCTCTTCCCGAACACCTTCGACTACGAATCGCTGCCGATGGTGAAGCCAACCGGCTTCCGCGAATACGATGCGCGCTGGTTCTTCGGGAAAGAGCTCAACCTGATGGGCGTGCAGGCGGTCGGCATGGGCCTCGGCACGCTGATCAAGCGCATGGGCGTCAAGCCCGAGATCGTCACCGCCCATGATTTCCGCAGCTATTCCTCCTCGATCAAGATGGCGCTGGTCACAGGCCTGATGGCGGCCGGCTGCAAGGTCCACGATATCGGCCTTGCCATGTCGCCGATGGCCTATTTCGCCCAGTTCGAGCTCGACGTGCCTTGCGTCGCCATGGTCACGGCCTCGCACAACGACAATGGCTGGACCGGGATCAAGATGGGCGCGCAGCGCCCGGTCACCTTCGGCCCGGACGAGATGGGGCAGTTGCGCGATCTCGTGTTGGCTGGCGATTTCGACCTCTCCGGCGGGGGCTCCTACACCTTCGTGCCGGATTTCCCGGCGCGCTACATCGCCGACCTGACCAACCGGCCGAAGATCAAGCGCAAGCTCAAGGTCATCGCCGCCTGCGGCAACGGCACGGCCGGCGCCTTCGCGCCGCAGATCCTGGAAGCGCTGGGCTGCGAGGTCATCCCGATGGATGCCGAGCTCGACCACACCTTCCCGCGCTATAACCCGAACCCTGAAGACATGAAGATGCTGCACGCCATGGCCGACGCCGTGAAGCAGCACGGCGCCGATGTCGCGCTCGGCTTTGACGGCGATGGCGATCGTTGCGGCGTGGTCGACAACCATGGCGAGGGAAATCTTCGCCGACAAGATCGGCGTGATGCTGGCCCGCGACCTCGGCAGGCTCAATCCGGGCGCGCAATTCGTCGTCGACGTCAAGTCGACCGGCCTGTTCTCGACCGATCCCGAATTGCAGCGACTCGGCGTCAAGACCGACTACTGGAAGACTGGCCACTCCTACATCAAGCGCCGCGTGCGCGACCTGAACGCGCTCGCCGGTTTCGAGAAATCGGGCCACTTCTTCTTCAACGCGCCGGTCGGCCGCGGCTATGATGACGGCGTCGTCACCGCCATCGCCATCATCGACATGCTCGACCGCAACCCCGGCAAGTCGATGGCCGAGCTCTACGCCGCCGTGCCCAAGACCTGGGGCACGCCGACTATGGCCGCCAAATGCGCCGACGAGATCAAGTATGGCGTCAGCGACAAGATCACCAAGCGCATCGAGGCGATGAAAGCGGCGGGCGAGAAGATCGCCGGCCAGGCGATCCGTGACGTCATCACCGTCAACGGCGTGCGCGTCGTCAACGAGGACGGCACCTGGGGCCTGATCCGCGCCTCCTCGAACAAGCCCGAGCTGGTCGTAGTCTGCGAGAGCCCGGTCTCGGAAGCGCGTATGCGCGAGATGTTCAAGGCGATCGACGGCGTTCTGCGCGAGAATCCCGAAGTCGGCGCCTACAACCAGACGATCTGATCAGGCTTTCGATGCCGGGCGCGGGGGAGGAGCTTACTTCTTCTCTGCGCCTGTCGCAGCCGCGTTGCGTGCACCACTTTGACCACTTGTGCTATCGAAGAAGTTCTTGGAATCGCCGAGCTGTGCGCTCGGCTGGCAGGCCGGCGTGCAAGAATAGCTCTCGCGCTCGAGGCCGCGCTGCACGGTCAGGATGGAATCTCTCGCGGCACCGACACGCAAGGTGGATTCCGCCAGCAGTGCGCCGGTCGCATCGAGCGCGATCAGGTTGGTGACGCCGTAGCTCTTGCCGGTGACGACCATGACGCCGTTGCGCTGGACCGTGACATCCGCGATCGCCGGATTGCCGACGATCACCGTCTGGGCCCTCTCCGGTAGCCGCAGCACCTTGGCGTGGTCGACCGTCACCGTGACAGCGTCGATTCTCGCGTCGTCGCCACGGATTTCCGGAGCCGGAGCGGTAACAAGCCTGGCTTGTGCGCGTGCGAGGTCGGGTGAGAGGCTCAACCAACCGGCCAACGCGAGCCCGGCGCAGAGGAGCACCGGTAAGCTTTTGCTGAGCCGCGATCCCGGCATCGCAATGGACATGGTCCGCGCCCCAAAGTTTCGAACAGCCCGAGCAAAGCGGAAAATGATGAATGGTTCGCTAAGACGGCGATCTGCGCGAGGAGCGAGCCGGCACGGCAGCCATCGAAGCTCGGTCGGGTGTAGTGAAAAACGCAAGCGTATGACGAAGTCGTTTCAATTGACGCAGCGTAATATTTTGCAATTATCCGAGGTTGCTCAGATAAACTGGCTCTCAGGAAAATTTTATACCAACAGTTAACTACGATTTTGTGCTAAAGCCCTATTAACCATCGAGTGAAGACCTGTAAAATTCGGGGAATTAGTCGGTCGCTTTAACAGATCGGCAAGGCGGGACCCGTAACGTCACTCCTGTCGCTGACCGAAGCCACTTAGAGCGAAGGCAGCAGTCAAACGTGGTGCAAAGGAGACTACCCATGAAGAACCTGTTTGCTCGCTTCGCCAAGGACGAGTCCGGCGCGACCGCCATCGAGTACGGCCTGATTGCCGCTCTCATCGCCGTCGTCTGCATCGCCGGCTTCCGCACGGTCGGCACAGACCTGCTGGCCTTGCTCAACCGAATCGCAGCGCAGCTCACGGCCGTCTGAGACCGCAGGTTGGATCCCGTCGCATTCGGGGGAATCATCCGAATGCGAGAAACGTGATCGATTCTATGAGTTTCACGCAAGGCTCTAGGCGAGCCGCGCCCAAGGAATATTTCAACGCCCCGGACAAGTCCGGGGCGTTTCTTATTCCGCTCCTGCATAAGGCCCGCGTCGGTAAAGCTTTGGTCAGGACGTTGCCGCAACATATCGGCAGTTCGCACGTATCCGGATGGACGCTATGTCGCTTTCACTGATTGCTCTTTTCGTCGTCTTCCCTGCGGCCATGGCCTATGCGGCGGCCAGCGACCTCGTCTCGATGACGATCCCGAACTGGCTTTGCCTGCTTCTGGTTGCTGGGTTCGCGGTCTGCGCCGCTTCGCTCGGCCTGAGCTGGAGCGCGATCGGCTGGCATGTCGCTGCGGGCCTCGCCATGCTGGCAGTCTGCTTCGGCCTGTTCGCGGCCGGCTGGATTGGCGGCGGCGACGCCAAGCTCGCGGCGGCGACTACGCTCTGGTTCGGCTTCGAGCAATTACTGCCCTATCTGCTATTCGCCTCGCTGGCGGGCGGCGTGCTGACCGTCGTGCTGGTCAAGCTGCGCTCGCTCCCGCTACCCGGGCCGGCCAGGGTGTGGAACTGGGCGCAAAGGCTGCACGGCGTCGAGAAGGGAATTCCCTACGGTATCGCGCTCGCCATCGCCGGCCTGATCGTGCTGCCCGACACGGCGCTCTGGCGCGCGGCGATCGGCGTTTGAGCGGCTCGTTCTTATTCCTGAATGGCCGATCCGCGCAAAAAGATACCTCCGGTTAACCATAAGTTGACGATTCCCGGGCCACGATCCCGCTGAGGGTCGGCGCATGCCGGCCAAGGATCGTGTGCCATGAGTCCCGCTCGTATCATCATTCTCGCCGTAGCGGTGGTCGCCGGGCTCGGAGCCGCCCTGTTGATCGGCCGCCCGCCGAAGGTCACGACTCCGTCGGAGACCAGATATGAGCCGGCTCCCACAGTCGAGGTGCTGGTGGCGGCCGTCGATGTGCCGCTTGGCAACAAGCTGGCTGCGAGCGATCTGAAATGGTTGGCCTGGCCGCTGGCAAGCCTGCCTCCTGCGGTGATCCGTCGCCAGGATCTTCCCGGGGGCGAGCGAGTTCGTCGGCCAGATCGCCCGCGCGCCGCTTTACAGCTCGGAGCCGGTCCGTCGCGAGAAGCTGCTTAAGGCCGACTCCGGCTTCCTCTCGGCGATTCTGCCGCCGGGCAAGCGGGCGGTCGCCATCACCACCGACAATCGCGGCGCCAACACCGCTGGCGGCTTCATCCTGCCCAATGACCGCGTCGACGTGGTCCGTACGAGCCGCGACGACAGCAACTCCAAGGATGGCTCGCCGCCAGTAAGCGAGATCCTGGTCGCAAACGTCCGCGTGCTGGCGATCGGCCAGAGCATCCAGGAGAAAAACGGCGAGAAGGTCGTCATCGGCGAGACCGCGACACTCGAGCTCGATCCGAAGCATGTCGAGGCCGTGACGCTGGCGCAGAAGACCAGCACCCTCTCACTGGCGCTGCGAAGCCTGCAGGATGCCGGCGAGAAGAGCCCACCAAGCGATGAGGGCGGGCTCACGCTCGTGCGCTTCGGTGTCGTCACCAAGGCGGTGAAGCCATGATCCCAATGCCGAAGCCCGCTCCGTCGCTGCGCCGTCGCCAGCGGCATATCCTCGTCATGCCGCTGGCGGTCCTGCCTCTGGTGCTGCCGCTCTCCACCGGGCCGGCTCTGGCGCAGAGCAAGGGCGCCGCCCCGGTCCTGAATGTGGGGGCCAGCGAACACGCGATTTCGCGCCGGCTTGATCTCTCGATCGGCCGCTCGCTGATCGTCGAATTGCCGCGCGACGCCAAGGAAGTCTTCGTCGCCAATCCCAAGGTGGCAAACGCGGTGGTGCGCTCCGCCCGCAAGCTTTTCGTCATCGGCATGGCCGACGGCTCGACCTCGATGTTCGTGATGGACGCCGAAGGCCGCCAGATCACGGCGCTCGAGATCGAGGTCGGCCGCGACCTCAACGTGCTCCGTCAGACGTTGCGGACCGCGATGCCGGGCGCCGACATCCAGGTCAAGCCTGCAGGGAACTCGATCCTGCTGGTCGGCAATGTCGCGAGCGCTTCTGAGGCGACGCAGGCGATGGACATCGCCAATGCCTTCGTCGGTGTCTCCGGCGAGGGCGCGAATGCCACCAAAGGCGCGGTGATCAACTCGCTGACGATCCGCGGGCGCGATCAGGTCATGGTCAAGGTCACCGTCTCGGAGGTCTCCCGCAAGGCGATCAAGCAGCTTGGCGTCAACTCGACGGGCGAATGGAAGCTCGGCAAATTCAGCCTCTCCCCGACGATCGAGACGCCGTTCTCGCTGCAGCCGCAGCAGCTGGCCGCCACGGCGATCGGTGCGGGCATCGGCAATTCCACGAACATTACGCTACGCGCGCTTGAGCGCGCAGGCCTGTCGCGAGTGCTGGCTGAGCCGACCGTCACCGCGATCTCCGGCGAAAGCGCCAAGTTCACAGCCGGCGGCGAGATTCCGATCCCGAACGGTTATTCCTGCGACCTCTCGAATCGATGCGTTCTCAACATCGCCTACAAACCCGTTGGCGTCTCCCTGAACTTCACGCCGATCGTGATGTCAGAGGGCAAGATCTCGATGCGCATCGCCACCGAGGTCACGGAACTCGACTTCGAGAACCAGCTCCGTCTGAACCCCACCGAGAGCACTGCAGTGAACGCGCCCGGCTTCCGCGTCCGCAAGTCCGACACCACCGTCGAGCTGCCCTCCGGCGGCACGCTCGCGACGGCCGGACTGATCCAGCGTGTCTCGCGCCAGGCGATCAATGGTTTGCCCGCACTGATGAACATCCCGATCATCGGTGCGATGTTCCGCTCGCGCGACTATCAGCGCGAGGAAACCGAACTGATGATTTCGGTGACCCCATACATCGTGAAGCCGGTCGGGCCCAACGCGCTGCAGCGCCCAGATGACGGCTTCGTCGAGGCGCACGATGCCCAGACCATCCTGATGGGGCGGTTGAACAAGATCTACGGGTCGACGAGCGGCGGGCCGATCCCGCAGGCCTACAAGGGCCGTGTCGGCTTCATCGCCGACTGAGGATGAGGCTGCGAAAAAGATGACAATCGTGATCGTGACCAGCAGATCGCACCCTACAGGCCGAACTGCGCTGCCAGCCGCACTCGGCCTCGCGCTCCTGCTCGGAGCTTGCGCCAAGGGCGACATCTCGACGTCGGGCATTTCCACCGATACCCGCGAGCGCCACCCGATCGTGCTGCGCGACGCGCCGCGTTCCCTCGATGTCTTCGTAGGCCGGGCAGGTGGCGGGCTGGATTCACGCCAGGCCGACGACGTCGCCCGCTTCGGCGAAGACTATCGGCGGAGCGGCAAAGGCGGCCTTGTCGCTGAGGTTCCAACGGGAACCGGTCGCGATCTGGCCGCCCGGGACACACTCGAGGGCATTCGCCGCTCGCTCGCCCGGGCCGGCGTCTCGCCCGGCGCTCTTTCGGTCAGGACCTATCCCATCGCCGATCCCGGGCTCGCCTCGCCGATCCGCCTGACCTATGCCTCGCTGCAGGCTGGGCTGCCTCATTCCTGCGGGCAATGGCCGACCGATCTTGGAGCTTCAAGCTACCAGACAAGCGCCACGAACGAGCCCTACTGGAATCTCGGCTGCGCCACCCAGGCCAATCTCGCGGCGCAGATCGCCGATCCGCTCGATCTGGTGCGGGCGCGCAGCGAAGGCCGGCTCGACACGCAAAAGCGCATGGAGGCGGTCAAGAAGCTGCGCGAAGGCAAGGATCCGTCGACGCAGTATCGCCAGGAACAGACCAAGCTCAGCGACGCCGTCGGAGGCAAATGATGGCGGACATGCCGGGATTTGAGCCGGGTACCGGCGGCGAGGAGATCATCGCCCCGCTGCCACGTGTCACCTTGCAGGCCTTCTGCGAGACGCGGGAGGTCGCGGACTCCATGCAGGCTGTCGCCGCCGACCGCCGAATGGACAAGGTCCAGGCCCGCATTCAGATGGGGGCCCGGCCGCGGCGGTCGAGGCTTTCCGGGGCGCGCCGACGCCGAACGTGATCGTCCTGGAAACGGTCAGCGAACCATCGGGACTGATCGCGAATCTCGATGCGCTCGCCGGGAGCTGTGATCCGGGCACCAAGGTCGTCGTGATCGGGCACGTCAACGATATCCAGCTCTATCGCGAGCTGATCCGGCGCGGCGTCAGCGACTATCTGGTTGCTCCGTTCGGCGTTCTCGACCTGCTGCGTACCCTGTCCGAGCTTTATGCCGCGTCGGGCTCTGCGATGCTCGGGCGCACCATGGCCATCGTCGGCGCCAAGGGCGGGGTCGGCGCCTCCACCGTCGCGCATAATGTCGCTTGGGCGATCGCCCGCGATCTCGGTGCCTCGACAGTGATCGCCGATCTCGACATCGCCTTCGGTACAGCCGGGCTGGATTTCAATCAGGACCCGCCGCAGGGCATCTCCGATGCCGTGTTCGCCCCGGAGCGGCTCGACGCCAATATGCTCGACCGGCTTTTGTCGCGCTGCAGCGAGAACCTCTCTTTGCTCGCGGCTCCAGCCATATTGGATCGGACCATCGATCTCGGCGACGACGCGTTCGAACTCCTGTTCGATCTGCTGCGCGCGAGCGTGCCCTGTATCGTGCTGGACGTGCCGCATCTGTGGTCCGGCTGGGCGAAGCGCGCGCTCGTCGGCGCCGACGAGGTGGCGATCGTCGCCGCGCCTGAGCTCGCCTCGCTGCGCAACGCCAAGAATCTGGTGGATCTCCTGCGTGCGGCCCGGCCGAACGATTCGGTACCGCGTCTGATCCTGAACCAGGTCGGCCTGCCCAAGCGGCCCGAGATCGAGGCCGGCGAGTTTGCCAAAGCCATTGGGATCGAAGTCTTGAGCTCCATCCCGTTCGATGCGCAGCTCTTCGGCACGGCGGCCAACAACGGTCAGATGATCGCCGAAGTCCAGTCGGGCGGGAAGACGGCGGAGGCCTTCGTCCAGATCGCAACCGCTCTCACCGGGCGCGGCGAGCAGAAGCGCGGCAAGCGCGGCCTGTTCGAGCCCCTGGTCGCCAAGCTGATGCGTCGAAAGGCCTGAAGATGTTCGGCAAGCGACAAGCGACTGCCCCGGCTCCAACGATGCAGCCGAACGCAGCGCCGCTCTCGTCGGTGCGCCCGGTCGAATCGCGTTCCGCCGCCGCCGAGGCGCGTCGACCGCCGCCACCTGCGCCGGTCGAGGCGCAAAAATCCGACGAATACTACCAGATGAAGAGCATGATCTTCGGTGCTCTCATCGAAGCGATCGATCTCTCTCAGTTGGCCAAGCTCGACGGTGAATCGGCCCGCGAGGAAATCCGCGACATCATCAACGAGATCATCTCGCTGAAGAACGTCGTGCTCTCGATCTCCGAGCAGGAAGAGCTGCTCGACGACATTTGCAACGACGTCCTCGGCTACGGACCATTGGAGCCGTTGCTCGCCCGCGACGACATCGCCGACATCATGGTCAATGGCGCCGGCCGGACCTTTATCGAGACCGGCGGCAAGATCCAGCTCACCAGCATCCGCTTTCGTGACAACGCGCAGCTGATGAATATCTGCCAGCGCATCGTCAGCCAGGTCGGCCGCCGCGTCGACGAGTCCTCGCCGATCTGCGATGCGCGCCTTGCCGACGGCTCGCGCGTCAACGTCATTGCTCCGCCGCTCGCGATCGATGGACCGGCCCTCACCATCCGCAAGTTCAAGAAGGACAAGCTGACGCTCGATCAGCTCGTTCGTTTCGGCGCGATCTCGCCGCCCGGCGCCGAGATCCTGAAGATCATCGGCCGGGTCCGCTGCAATATCGTGATTTCGGGCGGTACCGGCTCCGGCAAGACGACGCTGCTCAACTGCCTGACCAACTACATCGAGCATGACGAGCGCGTGATCACCTGCGAGGACGCGGCCGAACTGCAATTGCAGCAGCCGCACGTGGTCCGCCTCGAGACCCGTCCGCCCAATCTCGAAGGGTCGGGAGCGGTCACCATGCGCGATTTGGTCAAGAACTGCCTGCGCATGCGGCCCGAACGCATCATCGTCGGCGAAGTCCGCGGTCCCGAGGCTTTCGACCTGCTTCAGGCGATGAACACCGGCCATGACGGCTCGATGGGCACGCTGCACGCCAATACGCCGCGCGAATGCCTGAGCCGTATTGAATCGATGATCACCATGGGCGGCTTCAGCCTGCCTTCGAAAACCTTGCGCGAGATGATCTGCTCCTCGGTCGACGTCATCATCCAGGCGCAGCGTATGCGCGACGGTTCGCGTCGCATCACTCACATCACCGAGGTGATGGGCATGGAAGGCGACGTAATCATCACCCAGGACCTGATGCTCTACGATGTGCTCGGCGAGGATGCGAATGGCAGACTGATCGGCCGGCACCGCTCTACCGGTATCGGTCGGCCGCGCCTCTGGGAGCGTGCACGCTATTTCAACGACGAGCAGAGGCTCGCTACGGCGCTCGACCAGCTCGAGGCCGAAGGCCGGGCCGACGCCTAGACGCTGAGAGAAGGCACGCCATGGACTATGGCCAGATCGCCGCCGCCATCCTCGCCGCTATCTCCGCGGGCGGCGTCGCCTATGCTCTCTTCTATCCCCGGCTCAGCGGCCAGGCGCGCGCCGAGCAGCGGCGCCGCGAGTTTGCCGCCCCGGCTGCAATTCGCGCTGCGGCGGATCGCGAGGCGCAGGGCCAGGCCAGACGCGGGCAGGTCGCGCAAAGCCTCAAAGACATCGAAAACCGCGAGAAGGCACGCCACAAGATCACGATAGAGAGCCGGATCGAGCAGGCCGGTCTGTCCTGGTCTCGCAAGCAATACTGGCTGCTCGGCGTGGCGCTGGGCATCGCCCTGGCCACTGCGCTTCTTATCGCCTCGGGCAACTGGGTCGTCGGGCTGGTCGGCTTCCTTATCGGCCTTTTCGGCTTGCCGCGCTTTTATCTGGCCTATCTCGGCAAGAGGCGGATGCTGCGCTTCACCAATGAATTTCCGAACGCGCTCGATGTCATCGTGCGCGGCATCAAGTCGGGCCTGCCGCTGAACGATTGCGTGCGCATCATCGCCAGTGAGGCTCAGGAGCCGGTCAAGACCGAATTCCGGCTGATCGTCGAAGCGCAGACGCTCGGCATGTCTCTGACGGACGCCGCGACCAAGCTGTTCGAGCGCATGCCCTGCGCCGAGGCCAACTTTTTCGGCATCGTCCTGGCGATTCAGCAGAAGACCGGCGGCAATCTCGCCGAGACCTTGGCCAATCTGTCGCGCGTCATCCGCGAGCGCCGCAAGATGCGCGACAAGATCCAGGCGGTATCGATGGAGGCGAAGGCCTCCGCCGCGATCATCGGCTCCCTGCCTCCCGCCGTCGCCGGCCTCGTCTACGTGACGAGCCCGGGCTACATGGATGCGCTTTTCACGACCGACGCAGGCCGTATTGCGCTCGTCGGCTGCGGCGTCTGGATGCTTGTCGGCATCCTTATCATGCGCAAGATGATCAACTTCGAGATCTGAGGAGCTTCCGGCATGCTCGCGCCCCTGATCGAGAACCTCGCCGACATGAGGCTCCTGCTTGCGCTGGTCGGTGGGCTCGCCGTCGCGGTCACGATCATGACCGTGGCGGCGCCTCTGCTCGAAGGCAATGTGCTGGGCAAGCGCATGAAATCCGTCGCTACCGAGCGCGACAAAATCCGTGCGCGCGAGCGTGATCGGCTGGCGCGCAAAGTTGACAAAGTCTCGCTCCGACAGGAGCCAAAGGCTTTCATGCGCAGCATAGTCGAGCGCTTCAAGCTCGGCGACTGGCTAGGTACCGAGAGTGCCAAGAAGCAGCTCGCCATGGCCGGGTTCCGGGGCCAACAAGCCGAGGTCGGCTTCCTCTTCTTCAGGCTGGTCACCCCGATCGGCCTCTTCCTGTTCGCCTTGTTTTACCTCTTCGTACTCAACAGCTTCGACCAGACCTTTATCGTGCGGGTCGGTATCGTGATCGGCGCTGCCTATCTCGGCATCAAGGCGCCCGAAATCTATCTCTCCAACACGATATCCAAGCGTCAGCTCTCGATGCGGCGTGCCTTTCCGGACGCGCTCGATCTGATGCTGATCTGTGTCGAATCGGGCATGTCGATCGAGCTTGCCTTCCGCAAAGTCGCGGCGGAGATCGGCAGCCAGTCAGTGCCTTTGGCGGAAGAGTTCTCGCTCTGCACGGCCGAGCTGTCTTACCTCTCCGAACGTCGGCAGGCTTACGAAAATCTTGCCCTGCGCACCGGTCTGGAATCGGTGAAATCGGTGTGTACGGCGCTGATCCAGGCCGAACGCTACGGCACGCCGCTCGGAACCGCCCTTCGCACGCTTGCGCAGGAGAGTCGCGATCAGCGGATGAACGAGGCGGAGAAGAAGGCTGCCTCATTGCCGCCGAAGCTGACCGTGCCGATGATCCTGTTCTTCCTGCCGGTGCTCTTCGTGGTGATTATGACGCCGGCGATCCTCAAGGTCTTCAAGGCATTCTGACGGGGCGCGGCCGGCGTGTCGGACCTCATTCAAGATGAGACTGTCTCACTCACGATGAGACTGAAATGTGCTCGAATCTCACTTGGATGAGACCGATATGCACTCGGTGCCTATCGGAGAATCAAGCAATTTCAGAGTGTTGACGCTGCATGGGCTGCCCGAGGCGATTGCGCATCCCGAAAACATCCTCTGGAGCGGTAGATTTTTGGGTGAAATCGACAACGTGTTTTCAGTCTCGCTGCAGTGAGGTTTTTGAGCACGCACCAGCTCGCTTATCGGCGCCTAGTCCGTTGATGGCCCTTAGCCGACGTCCGGAACGTCTGCTTCCGGGCAGCCTGCCGAGCCTTGCAGCCAAGCAGCTGTTGGCGGCCTTTCCGAGACACCCGATGAACGCGCCGCTTGGGGCGCGCTAAAGGGTCTGTCGCGGCCGCTGCCGGTCGTCCTTGCGCCGCTCAACCCAGGCCGATGATGTAGCGAGCGTCGCTACGTACCGCGCCAGAATGGGCGGCGATTTGAGGATGCTCGAACAGCGCACAACCGCGGAACGCGGGGCGCTCGTTTTGGCGATGGTCGGGGCTTGCTAGCTCACGCTGCGAACTTACGCGGCCGTCAAGCCCCTATTCAAGGGCTCCTAGCAGCGCCTCGTGTCGTGGGCGGGATATACGAGGCCCTGCATTTGTTTCTGTTCCCGTTATATTCGCGTGAGCGATTCCGCTTCACCCCCTCCTATAAGGACGCTGAATGGCCGAGCCGATCACGATCACCGCGCTGCTTCTCGCCGGCGCCGCAGCATGCGACCCGCGAGGAGGGGCGACGCGATCTCGATCGTCATCTCGGCAACCATCTCGAGCCGCAGGAGGCGGTCGAACTCGAACCCCTCGTGAACGGTCTGATCGAGGCGCTGCGTGCGGATACGACCGCGCGGCAAGTCGTTCACGCCCGGATCGGCCTCGACCTCGACGTAGGTGGCGACGCTCTGTTGAAGGATATCCAAGGCGCTCGCGAGATGGTCGTGAAAGCCAAGACGACCGGAAATTTCACGCTTGATGGCGTGAAGACGGACGGCGGAAAAGACTCGGGAAAATAGTCGGCGCGCTCGACGATCCGGATCGCGCGCCGGTATTGGGCAAGGATCATGGGTCTCCCGTCATCGCCATTCAGGCGACGGCGGGCGGGGACAACATTATCTATGTCACCGTCGAAAGCGGCGGCAGCGAGTTCCGGGCCTTCGCGGAGCAAAGTCGGGTGATCCAGGAAGCCCTCCTGGCCAACCAGGCCATGCTTCAGACACTGGTGCAGCGCGATCAGAGCGCCGTGGCTTTGACCACGGACGCTACGACAGCCATTGCCTCCGCGGTCGAAAGGCACCTGGACACCACGATCGACGGCTGCCGGGACACCCTGATGCGGGGTAAGCCGCGAGCAGCGCTCGCTGTTTTCGAGACCCTTTTCACTAGCCTTGAACCGACGGCATCGGACCGGATCCGTTTTCGGATCAAGGCCAACATGGGGCATTGCCTCCTGGGCCTCGGAGAGGAGGACGGGGCGGCGGACATGCTCGACGAAGCCGTCGCGTTTGCCCCCGGTGATCCGAAAGCGATCGCGAATAAGGTGCTCGCACTCGTCCTACGGAGCGAAAACACCCAATGAGATTCCTGATAGGAACGAGCTTGTCAGTCTCATCTTGAATGAGACCCGACACCGGCGGCTCCGCCTTCTATTCGACCGAGCAGGAATCTCGGTATTCGTCCGCAGCCGGATCTGATGGTCGGCGAACTGGTCGGCTTGCTGGATTGGCAATTGTGGAGCGACGGGGAAAGTCAGCCCGTCGGCTGGGAAGCCCTCTCGGGCGCCGCTGCGCGAGCCGCGGGCTTGGCCTTGCCGCCACGCAGCAAATCCCAGCTGTTCGGCTGGCTGACCGAGCGGCGCAGATAGGCGATCGTCGAAGAGGCTTCGGCCGGGCTCATGTCCTGCCGCGCGACCTGCTCGGCTTCCTGGAAGCGCCCCTGCAGGCCGAGCACCAGGACGAGGTTCTGGCGCACCCTGCTGTCGGCCCCTGGGCCCCCGGCAGCTTCGCGCAGCACGCGTTCAGCATCCGGCAGGCGCTTCGACAGGGCGAGCGACAGGCCAAGATTCGACATCACGGTCGGCTCGCTTGGCGCCAGCTTCAGCGCGGCCGAATAGAGCTGCTGGGCACGGTCATGCTCGCCGAGCTGGTCGGCGACGGTGCCCTGTGCCGACAGGATCCGCCAATCGGGCCTCTCCGGCATATGGGCGCGGCTCAGCACGTCATCGGCCTGCTTCAAGCGGCCATTGTCGGCGAGCGAGCGGCCATAAGCACCGAGCAGCTCGCGATCCTCGGTATGGACGAGCACGGCGCCTTCCAGGATGGCGAGAGCCTGCGCGTTCTTGTCGAGCGCGCGCAAGGCGCGGGCGTAGAAGAAGGCTGCGTTTCGATCCTTCTGATTCGCCTCGTAGCGCGGGGCCCATTGCGCCTCCTCGCTGCGCCATTGCGCCTCGGTGCGTGGCTGGGTCTGCTTGGTGCCTATCGAACCAGTGACGTCGCCGGGACCGCCGCGCATCTGGCAGGCGCCAAGCGCCAGGCAGATGGCCGAGGCGGCGGCGAGATGGCCGAAACGGGACGCGCGGATACGGATGGACATCGGCCGGAACGCCTCGCCGGTACGGGAAACTGTTGCCTGCGGTGATAAAACGTTAACCCTAACGGATTGTTAATCAGGTGGGTTGCACCGGCGTCGCGCGCCTGGCACCCCAAGGTTTCGTCATCCGAGGTTCGTCGACCGTGCACCCGTTGCTGCTCCCTGCCGGAACACCCGCCATCCCCGTCCATTGCGTCGCCAAGGCCAACTGGCCGGCCTTGCAAGAAAAACTCGCCTCCGTCTCACGCAGCTTTGCCCAGGCTCAGGGCTTCGAAGCACGGACCGGGCAGCATGTCCTGCTGCCGGATGTGGCGGGTTCTCTTGCGGCCGTACTGCTCGGGGTCGATGTGGCGGGGCCGCGGCGGCGCGATCCGTTCGCACCCGGCCGTCTCGTCACGAGCCTGCCGCCGGGCAACTACGCTCTTGCGGGCGATATTGGCGATGCCAGCCTCGCGGCACTCGGCTGGCTGCTCACCGCCTATCGTTTCGAGCGCTACCGCAAGCAAAAGCCGATCGCAGCCCGGCTCGTCCTGCCCGAGGGCGTCGACGGCGAGGAACTGACCAATCTCGCCGAGGCGACGGCGCTGGCGCGCGATCTCGTCAACACCTCCGCTGCCGATCTCGGTCCCGTCGAGATCGAGGCGGCCGTGCGGACGCTGGCGCAAACCCATGGTGCCGAGGTCGACAGCATCGTCGGCGACGATCTGCTCGTGGCCAATTTTCCGATGATCCATGCCGTCGGCCGGGCTTCGACGCGGGCGCCGCGACTGATCGATCTCCATTGGGGGGCGGCCGATCACCCAAAGGTGACCCTGGTCGGCAAGGGTGTCGCCTTCGACACCGGCGGGCTCAACCTCAAGACCGATGCCGGTATGCTGCTGATGAAGAAGGACATGGGCGGCGCGGCGGCGGCGATCGCCGCGGCGCGCATGATCATGCAGGCGAAACTGAAGGTCCGCCTGCGCCTGCTGGTTCCTGCCGTCGAAAACGCCGTCTCCGGCGCCTCCTTCCGTCCCGGCGATGTGCTGCAGAGCCGAAAGGGGCTGACCGTCGAGATCGGCAACACCGACGCCGAGGGGAGGCTGATCCTCGCCGATGCGCTGGCGCTCGCCGACGAGGAGGCACCCGAGCTGCTGATCGATTTCGCGACGCTGACCGGGGCCGCCCGCGTCGCGCTCGGGCCCGAGCTGCCGCCGTTCTATACCCATGACGACGGGCTGGCAGCCGAGATCGCTCGCCTCAGCGCTGCGGTGAACGATCCGGTCTGGCGCATGCCGCTCTGGCCGCCCTATGACGGCATGCTCGATTCCAAGATCGCCGACCTCAACAATGTCTCCGGCGGCGCCTTCGCCGGCTCGGTGACGGCCGCGCTCTTCCTCAACCGCTTCGTCGAGAAGAGCCGCTCCTACGCGCATTTCGACATTTACGGCTGGAACCCCTCGACCAAGCCGGGCCGGCCCGAGGGCGGCGAGTGTCAGGCGGCGCGGCTGACCTATGCCTTGGCGAAGCAGCTTTATGGCGCCCGTTAAGCCTGCCTTGCGACTTCGGTTGCGCACTGTCCGCGGTGCGATAATGATACGGCCCCGTAACGATCCGGGGACGGCATGGCGCTGGAGATCAAGCCGACACAGGCGCTCAGGCTCTGGCGCGAGGTGCATCTCGATCTGGTGCGCGATACGCAAGCCGACCTGTCGGTGCGCCAGACCGCAATCCTGCTGACCATTTATCTCGAGTTGCCGCCGCATACCGTACGTGGCCTCGCGGCGCGGCTCGGCGTGACCAAGCCGGTGATCACCCGCGCCCTCGACAGCATGGGCAAGCTCGGCCTGGTCACGCGCAAGCGCGACGAGTTCGACAAGCGGAATGTCGTGATCCAGCGGACCGTGGCGGGTGCCCTCGCGGTCGAGCATCTCGCGGATCTGGTCACCGCGCGGGCGCGCGAGCTCGGCGCTGCCTGAGCGCTTCGTCCGTTAACCGGACCCGGCTAGAGTGCTGCCATGACCGCGATTCTTGACCGCCGCCTCACGCCCGCCCGCCCGGATCTCGCCGCCCGTCATCTCGACGGCAAGGTCGAGGCCCTTGCCTTCGCCGATCCGATCCCGATGCGGGTCGTCACGCCCTCAGCGCCGCTGCGGCGCGAGCCCAGGCCCGATGCGCCGCTCGACACCGAGGCGCTCGCTGGCGAGGCCGTCCGGGTCTACGAGCAGCATGAGGGTTGGGCCTGGGGCCAGCTCGTCGGCGATTCCTATGTCGGCTACCTGCCGGAGGACTGCCTCGCGGGCGACGCGCCGGTGCCGACGCATCGCGTCAGTGCGCTTCGGACCTTCGTCTACCCCGGGCCCTCGATCAAACTGCCGCCGCTGGAGGCGCTGTCCATCGGTGCGGCACTGGCAGTCACCGGCGAGAGCGGCGACTTCTTCACGACCGGGCATGGCGGCTACATCTTCAAGCAGCATCTTTGTCCGCGCGATCAGCACGAGCCCGATTTCGTCGCCATCGCCGAGCGATTCCTGCACGTCCCCTATTTATGGGGCGGCAAGACCAGCCTCGGCCTCGACTGCTCGGCGCTGGTCCAGCTCTCGCTGGCTGCGGCTGGCGTGGCCGCGCCGCGCGATTCCGATATGCAGGAACAGGGGCTCGGCGAGGCGCTCGCCTTCGATGATCGTCTGAATGGCCTCAGCCGCGGCGACCTCGTCTTCTGGAAAGGCCATGTCGGCATCATGACCGGCCCGGACACGCTGCTGCACGCCACGGCCTTCACCATGAGCGTGATCAGCGAGCCCTTGCCCCCGGCGCGCGACCGCATCCTCGCCCGCAATGGCGGGCCGATCACTGCGATCAAGCGATTGGCGCCTCAGTAGCCCCGCGTCGGATCGACGACGTTCTCGAGCGCGCCGCCGGCCTCCAGCCGCCTGATCTGCGCCGCGATCTGGTCGGCAACAGCTTCCGGCGCCGACATGGCGGCATTATGCGGCGTCACCGTCACGGCGGGATGGCTCCACAGCGGCGAAGCCTGCGGCAGCGGCTCGGTCTCAAAGACGTCCAGCACCGTAGCCCTGAGCTCGCCGGCGTCGAGCGCCGCCAGGATGTCGGCCTCAACCTGCAATTTGCCGCGCCCGGCATTGATCAGCGCCGGCCCGCCGAGCCGGCCGTCGCGCGCCAGCCTTGCCAGCAACGGGCGGTTCAGGATGCCGTGCGTCTCCGGCGTATGCGGCAGCAGGCTGACGAGGATGTCGGTGCGGGCGAGGAAGGCTGCGAGGCCGTCCTCGCCGGCGAAGGTGGTGAGGCCTTCGATCGTTTTTGGCGAGCGGCTCCAGCCGGCGACATCGAAGCCGATCATCTGCAGCTTGCGCGCCGCATCCTGCCCGAGTTCGCCGAGCCCCATGATGCCGACGCGCACCTCGCGCGCTGCTGGCTGGTTCCGGTCGTCATCCCAGAGCGTCTCGCGCTGCTGGCGGTCATAGCGGTGCTGCTGGCGCAGCTGCATCAGGCAGTGCAGCACGACGTATTCGCTCATCCGTGTCGTCAGATCCGGGTCGATCACCCGTGCGATCGGCGCCTCAGGCAGGCGGCTATCGGCGAAGAGATGGTCGACGCCGGCACCGAGCGAGAAGATCGCGGCGAGGTTGGGCAGGCCGGCAAGGCTACCCTCCGGATGCTTCCAGCTCGCGACATAATGGACGGCGCGCCGATCGAAGGGTTCGCCCAGGGTGACGATCGGCAGCTCGGGCAGCAGCGCCGCGAAGCGCTCGCGCCAGCTCTCGACATGCCAGCCGGTGATGGCCAGAAGCAGGCTCATGGGCAGAAACTTTCCTAGGCGGGGATGATCAGCGGCCCACGCGTAACAGCCGCTTCGCCGCGGCGATAGGCGCTCTTCAGGCGGATGCGGGCGGCGTCGAAGCCGGCTTCGCTGCGGGCATGGATGATGCCGAGCGGCCGGTCCGGCCCGACCCGGTCGCCGAGCCCGGCCAGCTCGACGATGCCGACGGCATGGTCGATCTCGTCCTGCGGGCGGGTGCGCCCGCCGCCGAGCGCGACCACGGCGAGGCCGATGCCGCGCGTGTCGATCGCTTCGACCAGCCCGGGCCGGTCGGAGAAGACCGGGCGGACGATCGGCGCGCGGGCGAGATGCCGCTCGGGATGCTCCAGCAGGTCGGCCGGACCGCCCAGCGCCGCGATCATGTGGATGAAGCGCTCCGCTGCGGCGCCGCTGGCGAAGGCGTCCTCGATCTTCGCGACTGCCTCCTCGCGCGTCGCAGCGAGCCGGCCGAGCAGCAGCATCTCGGCGGACAACGCCACCGTGACCTCGTGGAAGCGCGGTTCGCGCCGGCGCCCGGTCAGATGGTCGAGCGCATAGGCGACCTCGAGCGCATTGCCGGCGGCCGAGGCCAGCGGCTCGCTCATATCGGTAAGCAAGGCCCGCGTCGGCAGGCCGGCGCCATTGCCGACGTCGGAGAGGCTCTGCGCCAGCGCCTCGGCCTTGTCGAAATCGCGCATGAAGGCGCCGGAACCGAATTTCACGTCCATGGCGAGGCCATGCAGGCCGGCGGCAAGCTTCTTCGACAGGATCGAGGCGGTGATCAGCGGGATCGATTCGACCGTGCCGGTGACATCGCGGATCGCATAGAGGCGCTTGTCGGCCGGGGCGAGGTCGGCGGTCTGGCCGATGATGGCGCAGCCGACCTCGCGCACGACATGGCGGAAGAGGTCGATGCCCGGCTGGGTGACGTAGCCCGGCACCGCGTCGAGCTTGTCGAGCGTGCCGCCGGTATGGCCGAGGCCGCGGCCAGAGATCATCGGGACATAGCCGCCGCAGGCCGCGACCGCAGCCGCGAGCGGCAGCGAGACCGTGTCGCCGACGCCGCCGGTCGAGTGCTTGTCGAGCGCCGGACCGGGCAGGTCGCGCCAGTCCAGCACCGTGCCGGAATCGCGCATGGCGAGCGTCAGCGCGACACGTTCCTCAGCATCCATGTCGCGGAAGAAGATCGCCATGGCGAAGGCGGCGGCCTGGCCCTCGCTGACCGAGCCATCGGTCAGGCCCGCTATCATCTGGCGGATGTCCTGGGCATTGAGGCGCTCGCCGTCACGCTTGGCGGCGATGATCTCCTGTGGCAGGCGCATCAATAGGCTCCGTCGGTCCGTTCGGCCGGGGCGGTGCCGGCGATGATGTCGGCGAGGACGCCGTAGAGCCCGCTCGCGCCGAAGCGGAAGGTCTGAGGCGTCGCCCAGTCCGGGCCCATCAACTCATTGGCAAGGTCGAGATAGGTCTTCGCATCGGCGAGCGTACGCAGGCCGCCGGACGGCTTCAGACCGACCGGTTTGCCTGAGGCCTTGATCGCCTCCAGCATGGTGCGAGCGGCGGCCGGCGTGGCGGATGTCTTGGTCTTGCCGGTCGAGGTCTTGATGAAGTCGGCCCCGGCCGCGATAGCGAGTTCGGAGGCCGCGCGCACCGCTGCCTGATCGGGATATTCTCCGGTCTCGAGGATGACTTTGAGCGTCTTGTTGCCGCAGCTGCCGCGTGCTTCGGCGACCATCTCACGGGCGATCTCGGCATCTCCGGCTAGGAAGGCGCGCCAGGGAAGCACCAGGTCGATCTCGTCGGCGCCATCCGCGATCGCCTCGGTGATATCGCTGCCGATCAGGCTGCAATTGCTGTTGCCGGCCGGGAAATTGATCACCGTCGCGATCCTGACCGGCGAGGCCTTCAAGCTCTGGCGGGCCAGCTTGACGAATTGCGGCCAGATGCAGATTGCCGCGACTGGGCCAGGCGCCGCGACGGCGCGGGCGCAAAGCTGCAGCGCGCCGGTCTCACTGGCCTGATCGGACAAATCGGTCAGGTCGAGCAGGCGTAGCGCGCGCAGGGCGAGATCGGCATCGGACATGGTCAGAGCTCGCTCAGGAAGGCGCGCAGCACCCGCCGCAGCGCGGTGGTCGCGGTCGCGGCGACATCGCGCGTCTCGCCATGGCTGGGCGC
Source organism: Bosea vestrisii (assembly GCF_030144325.1). NCBI lineage: Bacteria > Pseudomonadati > Pseudomonadota > Alphaproteobacteria > Hyphomicrobiales > Alloboseaceae > Allobosea > Allobosea vestrisii. Next base: position 3,362,560 of record NZ_CP126307.1, read on the forward strand.
GCCGCCCAGGATGCCCGCCCCCATATTGGTGACGATCGAGATGCCGGCGACACGCAGGCCGTAGCGGCGCGCCAGGATCACCTCCGGCACGGTCGACATCCCCACGAGGTCGGCGCCGAGCGTCTTGGCCATCTTGATCTCGGCCGGCGTCTCGAAGCTCGGCCCGGAGAACCACATATAGACGCCCTCGCCCATATTGGCGCCGCTGGCGGCGGCGGCTTTCTTCAGTCGGGCGCGCAGATGCGGGTCATAGGCGTCGATCATCGGCACGAAACGGCCGTCGCCGGTATCGCCGACCAGCGGGTTGGGGCCGTTATAGTTGATGTGGTCGGTGATCAAAGCGAGGCTGCCGGGGCGCAGATCCGGCCGCAGCGAGCCGGCGGCGTTGGTCAGCACCAGCGGCGGCGAGCCGAAGGCGGCGAGCATGCCGAGTGGCACGCGCATGATCGCGGGATCGCCGGTTTCGTAGAAATGCGCGCGACCCTCGAAGACCAGCACGCGCTTGCCGTGCAGCACGCCATAGCTGAGCCGCTTGGCATGGCCCGAGACCGACCCTTTCGGAAAGCCCGGGATTTCCTCGAAGGGAACGGAGATCGGATCGACCATGTCGTCGATGATGCGTCCGAGCCCGGTGCCGAGTACGATGGCGCAGTCGATGCCGCCATCGATGCCTCGATCGATCAGTACCGATGCCGCTCGGTCGAAAAGCGCATCCGCCGCCATGTTGTCTGCTCCATCGGCGCGTTTTCCGCGCTCATCGGGTCGTCGCAGGGGACGCCCGCAAATCAGGTCGGCAAATTGGCCGGTCCGAACGAGGCTGGCAACAGCTCGGCCAGCGAAAAACGCGTACGAATGCCCTCGGGCCCGGCGATGACGATCGGTATCTCCGGGCCGGCGAATTCGCGGATGCGCTGGCGGCAGGCACCACAGGGCGTCACCAGCTCGGCACCGTCGCCGATGATGAGGATGGCGCGGATGGCGCGCGCCCCGCCGGCGACCATCGCCGAGATCGCGCCGGCCTCGGCGCAGGCGCCGACTGGATAGGCGGCATTCTCGACATTGCAGCCGGGATAGATCGTGCCGTCATCGGCCAGGATGGCAGCGCCGACCTTGAAGCGCGAATAGGGCGCATAGGCCTTCTGCTGCGCGGCTAGAGCCGCGGCGAAGAGCGCGTCGAGATCGGGTTCGGCGGACACCTCTTCAACGCTCCTTCACATAGGGCAGGCCCGAGGCCTTGGGCGGCGTCGCCCTGCCGATGAAGCCGGCGAGCAGCACCACCGTCATCACATAGGGCAGGGCCTGGATCGCCTGGACCGGGACGAGGCCGATGCCCGGCAAACTCACGCCCTGGAGCCGGATCGCGACCGCGTCGAGCAGACCGAAGAGCAGGCAGGCGAACAAAGCCGGCCAGGGCCGCCAATTGGCGAAGATCACCGCGGCGAGCGCGATGAAGCCCTTGCCGGCCGTCATCTGCGGCAGGAAGCCGGCCGATTGCGAAACGGCGAGATAGGTACCCCCTAAACCGCAAAGCGCGCCGCAGATGATCACCGCGGCATAGCGCAGGCCGGCGACCGAGACGCCGGCGGTGTCGACCGCCGCTGGATTCTCGCCGACGGCACGCAGGCGCAGGCCGAAGCGGGTGTGTTTCAGCGTCAGCGCCGTCAGCACGAGGGCAAGCACTGCGAGATAGACCGGTGCGGCATGGCCAGAGATCGCGATGTCGTAGATCGGGCCGAGGACCGGGACCTCCTTGAGGGTCCCAACCAAAGGCAGGTCGAGCTCGGGAAAGCGCGCCGAGCCTTCGAGATTCGGCGTGCGTCCGCCCTGGCCGTACCAGGCATTGCCGAGGATGGCAGTGAGCCCGACCGCGAGCATGTTGATCGCGACGCCGGAGACGATCTGGTTGCCGCGCCAGGTGATCGCGGCAAAGCCGTGCACCAGCGACAGCGCGATGGCGGCGAGCATGCCGGCGCCCAGGCCCGCCCAGGCCGAGCCGCTGTGATAGGCGGCGACCGCAGAGGCGAAGGCGGCGATCAGCATCTTGCCTTCGAGCCCGATGTCGACGACGCCGGAGCGCTCCGACCAGAGCCCGGCGAGCGCCGCGCAGAGCAGCGGGATCGACAGGCGGATCGTCGAATCGAGGATGACGGCAAGGGTCTGGACGATCTCCATCGCCTTAGCTTCCGCGCCCGAGATTGAGCACGCCGGCGACGAGACGCCGAAACAGCCCGTCGAGCGCACCGGCGAAGAGGATGACGATGCCGCCGATCACCACGACCATGTCGCGGGTGATGGTCGGCTTGTCGAAGGAGAGCTCCGCCCCGCCCTGATAGAGCACGCCGAAGAGCAAAGCAGCGAGCCCGACGCCGACCGGATGCCCACGCCCCATCAGCGCCACCGCGATGCCGACGAAGCCGTAGCCGGCGGTAAAGTCGAGCACGAGCCGATGCTGCACGCCCATCGCCTCGTTGACCGCGAGCCCGCCGGCGAGCGCACCCGAGATCGCCATCGCCACCATCGTGATCCGCGCGGGCGAGATGCCGGCATAGGCCGCGGCGCGCGGATTGGCGCCGACTGTGCGGATCGCGTAGCCGAGCCGTGAGCGGTAGATCAGCGCCCAGACCGCGACGAGGGACGCGAGCGCCAGCAGGAACGAGGTATTGAGTGGCGTCGAGGGCAGTTTCAGCCCGAAGGCGCCGAGCAGTTCGTGGATCGGCGTCAGCACCGCCTGCTTCGGGAAGTCCGGGGTTTCCGGCTGCATCGAGCCCGTTTTCCCCATCACCTCGACCAGAAGGTAGACGATCAGGGTCGCGGCGATGAAGTTGAACATGATCGTGGTGATCACGACATGGCTGCCGCGCGTCGCCTGGAGGTAGCCGGGAATGAAGGCCCAGAGCGCCCCGCCCGCCGCCGCGGCGAGGATCGCGAGCGGCACCAGGAGGATGCCCGGCAAGGGCGCGAGCCAGAGGCAGGCGAGCGCGGCAAAGATGCCGGCGATGGTCGCCTGGCCCTCGCCGCCAATGTTGAACAGGCCGGCATGGAAGGCGACCGCGACGGCCAGGCCGGTGAAGATGAAATTGGTGCTGTAGTAGAGCGTGAAGCCGAGGCCCTCGAGGCTGCCGAGCGAGCCCTTCAGCAAGAGCGCCGTCGCCTCCAGCGGGCTCTCGCCGATCGAGAGCACGACGAGCCCGGCGACGACGAGCGCCGCCGCGACCGAGACCAGCGGGACGAGCGCCGTGTCGGCCCAGCGCGGCAGCTCGAGCGGGGCGGCACTCATGCCGCGCGCTCGCTGACGCCGGCCATCAGCAGGCCGAGATCGCGCTCGTCGGTGGTGGTCGCCTCGCGCTCACCGGTGATCTGGCCCCCGCAGAGGGCAAGGATGCGGTCGGACAGCGCCATCACCTCTTCCAATTCGACCGAGACGAGCAGGATCGCGACGCCGGCGTCGCGCAGCGCGATCAGCCGGCGATGGATGAACTCGATCGCGCCGATATCGACACCGCGCGTCGGCTGGCCAACCAGCAGCACCTTCGGCGCCCGCTCGATCTCGCGGGCGAGCACGATCTTCTGCTGGTTGCCGCCGGAGAATTTGGCCGTCTTCAGGGTCGGATCGACCGGGCGGACGTCGTAATCCTGCATGCCGGTGCGCGCATGCTGCTCGACCAGCGCCGGGGACAGGAAGGGACCGCGTCCGAAGGCCGGATCGTCATGGTAGCCGAGGATGGCGTTCTCGGATGCGGCGAAGGCGGTAACGAGGCCGGTCCTGAGCCGGTCCTCGGGGATGTGCATCAGGCCGAGCTTGCGCAGATTGGCCGGGTTGCGGTCGGCAGCGTTGAGGATCTGGCCGCCGAGCCGGATCACGCCGCGCGCGGGCTGGGTCAGTCCTGCCAGCACGTCGAGCAGTTCGCTCTGGCCGTTGCCGGCGACGCCGGCGATGCCGACGATTTCGCCTTCATGCAAAGTGAGGCTGGCGTCTCGCAGCGTCTCGCAGCCGCGCTCATCGACCACGGTCAGTCCTGCCGCTTCGAGCACCGGCACGCCGCGCTTTCGGGGGCTCTTCTCGACGCGCAGCAGCACGCGGCGGCCGACCATCGCCTCGGCGAGCTCGGCCGGCGAGGTCCTGTCCGTCTCGACATGGGCGACCATCTCGCCACGCCGCATCACCGAGACACGGTCGGTCACCGCCATGATCTCGCGCAGCTTGTGGGTGATCAGGATCACCGTCTTGCCCTGCGCCTTCAAGGCCCGCAGCAATTCGAAGAGCTGGTCGGCCTCGGCCGGGGTCAGCACCGCCGTCGGCTCGTCGAGGATCAGCACCTCGGCGCCGCGATAGAGCGCCTTCAGGATCTCGACGCGCTGCTGCAGGCCGACCGAGAGCGTGCCGACGATCGCGTCGGGATCGATGGCGAGGCCATATTCCTGCGATAGCCGCGCCAGCTCGGCCCGTGCCTTGCCGATGCCGCGCTTGAGCAGCGCCCCGCCCTCGGCACCGAGCACGATGTTCTCGACCACGCTGAGCGGCTCGACCAGCATGAAATGCTGGTGGACCATGCCGATCCCGGCGGCGATCGCATCCGAGGAGGAGCGGATGCGGCGCTGCTCGCCGCGCACCCGGATCTCGCCGGAATCGGCCTCGTAGAAGCCGTAGAGGATCGACATCAGCGTCGACTTGCCGGCGCCATTCTCGCCGACGATGCCGTGGATCGAGCTGGCGGCGATGGTGAGCGACACGTCCTTGTTGGCCTTGACCGGGCCGAACGCCTTGCTGATGCCGATCAGCGCGATGGCTGGGGCTATGGCTTCACTCATAGCGACAGCACCATGCCGTCATAGGCGTGCTCTTCCGGTAGTTCCTCCGCATGCGCCAGCATCTGCGGGCTCATATGGGTCAGAACAATGCGTTTCGCGCCGAGATCGGCTCTGTGCGCCCGCAGCGTGCCATAGTCGAGATGGTTCGCCAGGACCTGGTCCCAAGTGTAGCACTCGATGAGTAGCGCGTCGGCGCCGGCTGAGAGCGGGATCAACGCATCCGTCCAGGCGCTATCTCCGGAGAAGGCGAAGATCTTGCCGTCATGGACCAGCCGATAGCCCTGACAGGGCCCGGCGCGCTGGTCATGCACCATCGGGAAGGCCTCGACGGCGATCCCGGCGAGCGTCGCCGCTGCGTCCGGCGTGACCTCGACATAGGTGATCGGAAAGCGCCAGGCATTGTTGGACGCACCCGGGAAATCGGTCTCGATCGCCTGCAACGCCCGCTGCTCGACACCTCTCGGTCCCGCGATGGTCAGCGGTTGGGTCCGCCGCGAGACAAACTGCGCTTCCAACAGGAAGGCCGGCAGCCCGCCGAAATGGTCGCCGTGGAAATGGGTGAACAGCAGGGTCGAGAGTTGGTTGCGAGCGATCCCTGCATTGTTGAGCGCCACCATGCTCGAGCCGCCGCAGTCGAGCAGCATCTGCTCGCCAGCCGCCTCGACATAGAGGCAAGTGTTGAAGCGGCCTCCGGAGCCGAAGGCGTCGCCGGAGCCGAGAATGGCGACTTTCATCGCGCCGCTGCGACGGTGGGACCCGTCACATCGTGCACTTGGAATCCGACATGTAGTCGTGGACCTTGACGGTGCCGGCGATGATGTCGGCGCGCGCCTTGTCGGCGGCCGCCTTCATCTCCGGCGTGATCAGCGCCTTGTTGTTGTCGTCGAGGGCCCAGCCGACGCCGTCCTCCTTCAGCCCGAGCACGGAGACGCCCGGCTTCCAGTTGCCGTCACGCGCTTCCTTGAACGAGGTATAGGCGGCGACGTCGACGCGCTTCAGCATCGAGGTCAGCACCTTGCCGGGATGCAGCATGTTCTGGTTGGAGTCGACGCCGATGCCGAGCTTTCCGGCGTCCGCTGCGGCGCGCAGCACGCCGATGCCAGTGCCGCCGGCGGCGTGGTAGATCACGTCGGCGCCGCGGTCGATCTGCGACTTGGCGAGCTCGCCGCCCTTGACGGGGTCGTTCCAGGCGGCCGGGGTCGAGCCGGTCATGTTCTGGAAGATCTCGGCGTCCTTCTTGCCGGCCTTGACGCCCTGGACGTAGCCGCAGGCGAACTTCCGGATCAGCGGGATGTCCATGCCGCCGACGAAGCCGACCTTGCCGGTCTTTGAGGCGAGGCTGGCGATGAGGCCGACGAGATAGGAGGCCTCATGCTCCTTGAACACGACCGACTGCACGTTCGGCAGCTCGACGACCATGTCGATGATGGTGAACTTCAGGTTCGGGAACTCGGCCGCGACCTTCTGCAGCGCGGTCGCTTGCGAGAAGCCGACGGCGATGATCGGCGAATGGCCGTCGCGGGCGAAGCGGCGCAGCGCCTGCTCGATCTGCGCGTCATTGGTCGGCTCGAAATCGCGGAACTCGACGCCGGTCTCGGTCTTGAACTTCTCGGCCCCGACGAAGACGCCCTCATTGAAGGATTTGTCGAATTTGCCGCCCTTGTCATAGACGATCGCCGGCTTGATCGCGGTCTGGGCCATGGCCGCCATGGCCGAGAGGGCGACGCCCGCCAGCGCGAGCGCGAGAGTTTTCAGTTGCATCGAGCCGTTCCCCTGTCATGCGCGGGGTGGTTGTGCCGCCCCTGCCTGGGGGCACGATGGCACGGCTTTCCGGTGGGGCCAAGCCGGCTGCGCGGCCGGCTTGGCGATATATGTCATATATGAACGGTTCTCTCAGCCACGCTGGATCGAGACGCCGCCATCGGCAAGGAAGGCCGTGCCGGTGACGAAGCTCGACGCGTCGGAGGCCAGAAAGAGCGCGGCGCGGGCGATCTCCTCCGGTTGCGCCATCCGCTTCAGCGCATGCATACCCTCGACGAAGGCGGTGACCTCCGGGCCTGAGGCCGGATCATTCGTGATGCTCGCCGGTGTGTCGGTCCCGCCCGGCAGCAGTGCGTTGACCCGGATGCGCTTGCCGCCGAGCTCGGCCGCGAGCGCTTTCACGAGGCCGATCTGCCCGGCCTTGCTAGCCGCATAGGCCGACATGCCGGCGAGCCCGGCAGTGTAGCCGACGAAGCTCGCGGTGAAGATCAGCGAGCCGCCGCCGCGCGCCTCCAGCGCCGGCGCCTGATACTTCGCGCCGAGGAAGGCACTGGTCAGGTTGGTCTCGATCAACTGGTGCCAAGTCGCCAGGGACATCTCGGCGACAGGTCCGAGATCACCGACCGTGCCGGCATTGTTGAAGGCGATATCGAGGCCGCCGAAGCGCTCGGTCGCAGTTTCGACCAGACGTTGCGCCAGCGCCTCCTCGCGAATGTCGCCGGCGATTGCCATCGCCTCGCCGCCGGCCGCCTTGATCTCGGCGGCAAGGGCGTCGAGCTCGCCCTGTCGCCTCGCCGTGATCACGAGCCTGGCGCCTTCAGCGGCGAAAAGCAGCGCCGCGGCACGGCCGATGCCGGAGCTGGCGCCGGTCACGATCGCGACCTTGTTGGTGAGAGCTGTCATTTTGGGACCTTTGTTGTCGTTCGAGACTGTCGGATCCTTTCGTCGCAGGTACACTGTGGTGCAGACACCCGCTTCCTGCCCCGGAATCGCACCCGATTGCTGGCGCGAGCAGTTCAGCCTAGCTTGCCGGCCATGACGCTGAACGAGGCCGAGATCGAGCGCTACGCCCGCCATCTGGTGCTGCCGGAGATCGGCGGCCCCGGGCAGGCCAAGCTCAAGCGCGCCCGGGTTCTGGTGATCGGCGCGGGCGGCTTGGGCGCGCCGCTGATCCCCTATCTGGCGGCGGCCGGCGTCGGCACGATCGGCATCGTCGACGACGACCATGTCTCGCTCTCGAACCTGCAGCGGCAGATCATCTTCGGGGCGGAGGATATCGGGGCGCGCAAGGTGGTCGCCGCGGCCAATTTCGTCACGCGGCTGAACCCGCGGGTCGAGATCGAGGAATACGTCACCCGGATCGACCCGCATAATGCGCGGGCTCTGGTCGCCTTCTATGATGTAGTCGCCGATGGCTCCGACAATTTCACGACGCGCTATGCCGTCTCGGACGCCTGCTTCCACGAGAAGAAGCCGCTGGTGACGGCGGCGCTCGGGCGCTTCGACGGCTCGCTGACGACGATCCGCGCGCATGAGACCAGTGCCGACGGAACGCCGAACCCGACCTATCGCTGCCTGTTCCCGCAGGAGCCGCCGCCCGGCACGGTCGCGCCCTGTGCCGAGGCCGGGGTGCTCGGCGCGCTTGCCGGTGTCATGGGCTCGATGATGGCGCTGGAGGTGATCCGCGCGATCACCGGCTTCGGCGAGCCGCTGGTCGGCAAGCTCCTGCTCGTCGACGCGATGGCGATGCGCTTCGAGACGATGAAATATGGCTGGGATCCGGACAATCCGCTGAACGGGACCGCAGCCGGCGTCACCGCCTGAGCTATTTCGCCGCCCGCTTGGTCTCGATCACATCGAAGAGCTGGGCCGCGAGGTCCGGCCCGCCGAGCTTCTTGATGGCGCGCACGCCGGTCGGGGCGGTGACGTTGATCTCGGTCAGCTTGCCGCCGATCACGTCGATGCCGACGAGGAGCAGGCCGCGCTCCCTGAGCGCCGGGCCGATGCGCTCGCAGATCTCGAGCTCGCGCTTCGACAGGTCCGTCGGCTTGGCCGCGCCGCCGCGCACCATGTTGGCGCGCAGGTCGCCCGCCGCCGGCACGCGGTTGACCGCGCCCGCCGCCTTGCCATCGATCAGGATGATGCGCTTGTCGCCCTCCGAGACCTCCTTCAGGAAGGCCTGGACCACCCAGGGCTCGCGGAAGAGGTTGGAGAACAGATCGTAGAGCGAGCCGAAATTCGGGTCGCCCTTGCCGGTCTTGAACACGGTCGCGCCGCCATGGCCGTAGAGCGGCTTCATGACGATCTCGCCGAATTCCTCACGGAAGGCCTCGATCTCGGCGCGGTCGCGCGTGATCAGCGTCGGCGGCATCAGATCGGGAAAATGCGTGACGAACAGCTTTTCCGGAGCGTTGCGGACCTCGGTGGGGTCGTTGACCACCAGCGTTTTCGGATGGATGCGCTCGAGCATATGCGTCGAGGAGACATAGGCCATGTCGAAGGGCGGGTCCTGGCGCAGCAGCACCACGTCGAGCGTCGAGAGGTCGGTGCGCTCGGGCTGGCCGAGCGTGTAGTGGTCGCCCTCGACGTCGCGCACCTCGACCGGATTGATCACCGCGGTGACCTTGCCGTCGCGCAGTGTCAGCTTGTCGGGCGTATAGGTGAAGAGCCTGTGCCCGCGCGCCTGCGCTTCCAGCATCAGCGAAAAGCCGGTGTCGCCGGCGATGCGGACCCTCTCGATCGGGTCCATCTGGATGGCGACGTTCAGCGGCATGGGCAAAAGCTCCGGTTGCGGCCGTTATATCGGCTGCGCCACAGCGGCAGCGCAAGAGCCTTCGCCTTGCGTCAGAGCACGAGCTCGAACACGCGGGGAACATGGCGGGGCAGGCGCCAGGGCGCGAGGAAGACGGCATCGGCCCTGAGATTCCGCTGCATCGCCCAGGGATTGCGCGCCAGCCATTGCCTGATGCGCGCTTCGATCAGCCGGCGCTTGTCGGGCGTAATCGCCATGGCTGCGTCGTCGAGCGATGCGCGCGCCTTGACCTCGACGAAGACGATATCGTCGCCGCGCGCCATGATCAGGTCGATCTCGCCGCCCTTGCCGCCGAAGCGCCGCTGCAGCAGCCGATAGCCCTTGATGGTCAGGAAGGCGACGGCGAGCCATTCGCCGCGGCGGCCGGCGAGGCTGGAATGGCGCGCGCGCCGGCTGCGCAGCGCCTCGCTCATGGCACGCGAGTCAATTCGAGGGCGCGGGCATAGACGACGCGGCGCGGCTGCCCGCTCGCGGCGGCGACCTGCGCCACCGCTTCCTTCAGCGAGACCTTTTCGAGTGCCGTACGCAGCGCCTCATCGAGCGTGTCGCCCTGCGCGGCCGCAGCGGAGGCGTCGGGCGGGCCGATCAGCACGACGATCTCGCCGCGGGCCTCCTCGGCTTCCGCGTAGTGGGCGGCCAGATCGGGCAGGGGTCCGCGGCGGACGTTCTCGTAATACTTGGTCAGCTCGCGAGCGACGGCGCCCTGCCGCCCGCCCAACACTGCGCCGGCGTCCGCAAGCATCTCGGCGAGCCGGCGCGGCGATTCGAAGAAGACGAGCGTGCCGGGGATGGCGGCAAGCTCGGTCAGGCGGGCTTTTCGTGCCGCGCTCTTCGGCGGCAGGAAGCCTTCGAAGAAGAAGCGGTCGGTCGGCAGCCCGGCGAGCACCAGCGCTGCCAGCACGGCGGACGGGCCGGGGATGCCGGTGACCGGCAGACCCTCGCCAACCACCTCGGCGACGAGCTTGTAGCCGGGGTCGGAAACCAGTGGTGTGCCGGCATCCGAGATCAGCGCGAGCTTGCCGCCCTGGCGCAGCCGTTCGAGGATCTTCGGGCGCATCTGCGCCGCGTTGTGCTCGTGATAGGGCAGGAGCGGCGTTGCGATGCCGTAATGCGCCAGCAGCGTCTTCGACGTCCTGGTATCCTCCGCCAGCACGGCGTCGGCGGCCGCGAGCGTCGACAGCGCCCGGAAGGAGATGTCCTTCAGATTGCCGATCGGCGTTGCGACGATATGAAGGCCGGGCGCGAGCGGTTCTGCCTCGGCCCTGAGCCCGAAGGCCGTATAGCTCGGAGTGCGACCTGTGGCGGGCGGGGCGGATACGGGGCCGGACATGGCGGCGAAACTGCCACAGCGGTCGGCAAGATGCCACCGCCGGCCCAGCAACCTAGAGTTAACAACTTGAAAATAGCTTCGCTCACTGGCAGGACTTGTCCACGGTTCGGGACAAGACATTCAGCTGGCGCGAGCTTGCCTTGCGTCTCGCCGAGGAGTGGAGACGAAAACCGTGTCGCGTCACTTGAAGCTCCTCGTCCCGCCGAGTCGCCGACTGATCCTGCTATCCGGCGTTGGCGCAGTACTCGCTGCCTGCAGCGGCGGTACCGGCGGCCTGCCAGGCTTTGATAGCCAGACGACGCCTCAGGGCGGCAATGCTCAGCCCAGCGGTCCGACCATCGGCACCGGCTCGGTCAAGGTCGGGCTGATCCTGCCGCTGACCGCCGAAGGCTCGGGTGCGACCGTCGGCAACTCGCTCAAGAACGCCGCCGAGATGGCGCTCGCCGAATTCCCCGGAGCCGATCTCACGCTGCTGGTCAAGGATGATCGCGGCACGCCGGATGGCGCGCAGGCCGCGGCGCAGGAAGCCCTCCGCGAGGGCGCCGAGCTGATCATCGGACCGCTGTTTGCACCATCGGTGCAGGCCGTCGGCCAGGTCGCCCGCGGCGCCGGCAAGCCGGTCATGGCCTTCTCTAGCGATAGCAATGTCGCCTCGCGCGGCATCTATCTGCTCTCCTTCCCGCCCGAGAACGACGTCAACCGCGTCATCGCCTACGCTTCGGCGCAGGGGCGCAAATCCTTCGCTGCGCTGGTGCCCGAGACCGCCTATGGCAAGGTCGTCGAAGGCGCGTTCCAGCAGGCCGTGGCCAATCACGCAGCCCGTGTCGTCGTGATCGAGCGCTTCGGCTCCGACCAGAACAGCATGCGCGCCGCCGCGACGCGGCTGGCGCCGGCCCTGCAGCAGGCGGATGCGCTGTTCGTGCCGGGCGACGCGGCGACGATGCCGACGCTCGGACTTCTCCTGCAGCAGGCCGGCTATGACCCGGCCAAGGTCAAGCCGCTCGGCACCGGCGTCTGGAACGACGCCAATGTCGCCCGCGTCCCGGCGATCCAGGGCGGCTGGTTCGCCTCGCCCGACACCGCCGGCTTCAACGCCTTCTCCGGCCGCTACCAGAAGCGCTTCAACAGCGCGCCGACGCGCACCGCGACCCTGTCCTACGACGCGGTTTCGCTGGCGGCGGCGCTCGCCCGGACTCAAGGCAGCCAGCGCTTCTCGGAGAGCGTGCTGACCAACGCCTCCGGCTTCGCCGGAGCCGACGGCGTCTTCCGCTTCCGTCCCGATGGGTTGAACGAGCGCGGTCTTGCCGTGCTCGAACTGCGCAACGGCCAGATCGTCACGGTCAACGCGGCTCCGCGCGATCTCGGCCCGCGGACGAACTGACAACCACCGTCTTTTCGGGGCGCCGCGCAGCGGCGAGCCCGGAACCCATATCCGCATGACGTGCAAAAAAAGGGCGGCATCACTGCCGCCCTTATGGTTTGGCGTGGTGTTCATGGATTCCGGGCTCGGGCCTTTGGCACGCCCCGGAATGACGGGGTAGGCCTCACCCGCCGATGTTGAATGCCGCCAGCGCCGCCATGTTGACGATGTCGGAATCCTTGGCGCCGAGCGGCACGATCTGCACCGGCTTGTCGAGGCCGACCAGCAGCGGCCCGATCACGGTGGCGCCGCCGAGCTCCTGCAGCATCTTGGTCGAGATCGAGGCCGAGTGGAACGCCGGCATGATCAGGACGTTCGCCGGCCCGGTCAGCCGGCAGAACGGATACTGCGCCATCAGATCGCGATTGAGCGCGACGTCGGCGGCCATCTCGCCATCGTATTCGAAGTCGACGCGCTGGCCGTCGAGGATCGTCACGGCGTCGCGCACCTTCTCCGAACGCTCCCCCGCCGGATGGCCGAAGGTCGAGAAGGCGAGCATCGCGACCTTCGGCTCGTAGCCCAGGCGACGCGCGACGCCGGCGGCCTCGATCGCGATCTCCGACAGCTCCTGCGCCGTGGGCATCTCGGTGATCGCGGTGTCGGCGACCAGCACGGTGCGGCCGCGCGTGATCGCGAGCGAGACGCCGATCAGGCGGTGGCCCGGCCGGTCGTCGATGACGCGGCGGACCTCTTCCAGCGCGATCGAGTAGTTGCGGGTGACGCCGGTGACCATCGCATCGGCATCGCCGAGCGCTACCATGGCCGCGGCGAAATGGTTGCGATCCTGGTTGATCAGGCGCTGGCAGTCGCGGAACAGGTAGCCGTGCCGCTGCAGCCGCTCGTAGAGATACTGCGCATAGGCCGAATTGCGGTGCGAGAGCCTGGCGTTCTGGATCTCGATGCCCTTGGCGGCAAGGTCGACGCCGAGGTGCTCTGCCGTCTCGTTGATGCGCTCCTCGCGTCCGACCAGGATCGCCTTGCCGAGCTCCTGGTTGACGAAGGATGCAGCGGCGCGGATGACCTGCTCCTCCTCGCCCTCGGCGAAGACGACGCGCTTGGGGTAGCGCCGGACGCGCTCGAAGATGCGGTTGAGCGCGCCGGTGACCGGGTCGCGCCTTGCCGAGAGCTGCGCCTTGTAGGCGCCGGTGTCGACGATCGGCTTGCCGGCGACGCCCGTATCCATCGCCGCCTTGGCGACCGCCATCGGCACGACATGGATCAGCCGCGGATCGAAAGGCACCGGGATGATGTAGTCCTTGCCATAGCGCGGGCGCGCGCCCTGATAGGCGGCGGCGACCTCGTCGGGGACGTCCTCGCGCGCCAGCGAGGCCAGTGCCTCGGCCGCGGCGATCTTCATCTCCATGTTGATCGTGGTGGCTCGGACATCGAGTGCGCCACGGAAGATGAAGGGGAAGCCGAGCACGTTGTTGACCTGGTTCGGATAGTCCGAACGCCCGGTCGCCATGATCGCGTCGTCACGGATGGCGTGCACCTCTTCCGGCGTGATCTCGGGATCGGGATTGGCCATGGCGAAGATGATCGGGTTCGCCGCCATCGAGGCGACCATCTCAGGCGTCACCGCGCCCTTCTGCGACAGGCCGAAGAAGGCGTCGGCCCCTTCCAGCGCCTGCGCCAGCGTGCGCCGGTCGGTGACCGCCGCATGGGCTGATTTCCACTGGTTCATGCCCTCGGTGCGGCCCTGGTAGATCACGCCCTTGGTGTCGCAGAGGATGACGTTGTCGGGCTTGAAGCCCATCGCCTTGAGCAGTTCGATGCAGGCGATGGCGGCGGCGCCGGCGCCGTTGATGACGAGCTTCGTCGACTTGACGTCGCGCTCCGTCAGGTCGAGCGCGTTGATCAGGCCGGCGGCGGCGATGATCGCGGTGCCATGCTGGTCGTCATGGAAGACCGGGATGTCCATCAGCTCGCGCAGGCGCTGCTCGATGATGAAGCATTCCGGCGCCTTGATGTCCTCGAGGTTGATGCCGCCGAAGGACGGGCCGAGATAGCGCACGGCTTCGATGAACTTGTCGGCGTCCTCGGTGTCGACCTCGAGATCGATCGAATCGACATCGGCGAAACGCTTGAACAGGATCGACTTGCCTTCCATCACTGGCTTGGAGGCGAGCGCGCCCAGATTGCCGAGGCCGAGGATGGCGGTACCGTTCGTGATCACCGCGACGAGATTGGCGCGGGCGGTGTAGTCATAGGCGCGGCTGGGGTCCTCGGCGATGGCCAGGACCGGCACCGCGACACCGGGCGAATAGGCCAGCGACAGGTCACGCTGCGTTGCCATCGGCACGGTTGGAATGATCTCGAGCTTGCCTGGCCGCCCCTGCGAGTGGAAGAGCAGCGCCTCCTGGTCGGTGAAGGTCGGACGGGTGCGCTTGGGCGGCGGGGAGCGATCGTTCATGCGCTTGTTCTTTTTCAAAGGCGTTTCCTCAGGGGAGCCGACCATAGGGTAGCGCCGCTTTCCTCGACAAGGCGCGATTGCGCGACAGCACCTTTCCTGTGGCGGCAGGGATCGGGATGGCGCCGGAAGGGTCAGAGGCCGGCGCGGACGCGAGTCACGAAGTCGCCGACATAGCGATCGAGCTCGACCGCCTGCTCGCTGACGAGGCGTGCCGCCTCGACTACGCGTGTGGCCGCCTCGCCGGTGGCGCGGGCTTCTTCCCCCGCCGCAGCGACATGGTCGGTGACGGTTGCAGCCGAGCCCGCCACGGCCTGGGCATCGAGGGCGATGCCGGAGGCGATCCCACCCTGGCCGGCGACGACCTGGGCAATTGCGCCCGAGGTGGTCTCGATCGTGCCCATCGTGCCTTCGATCTGCCCGACGGCATCGGCTGCGGTGGCCGCGGCGCCGCGGATCTCCTGCAGGGTGGCTGCAATGTTCTGCGTCGCCTGCTGGGTCTGCTCGGCGAGATTCTTGACCTCGCCAGCGACCACCGAGAAGCCGCGCCCGGCCACGCCGGCGCGTGCGGCCTCGATCGTCGCGTTGAGCGCAAGCAGATTGGTGCGCACCGCGATGTCTTCGATGAAGGCGAGCACCGCACCGACCTTGTCGGCGGCGACTGCGAGCCCATGAACGTCGCGGCGCGTCGTGCGGACATGGCCGGCCGCCTGCCGGGCGGTCTCGGCGGCAAAGTCCGTCTGGCGGGTGAGCTCGCGGATCGAGGCGTCGATCCGCTCGGCGGCCTGGGCGACGCTGCCGACCCGTTGCGAGGCGAGCTCGGCCTGCTCGGTCGCTTCCCCGGCCCGGGCCGTGGTCCGGTCGGCGTTCGCCGCCATGCCTTGCGCCGCCTCGTGCATGCCGCGCGCCGAATCGCCGACCCGGCGCAATGCCTTGCCCACTGTCACTTCGAGATTTACGGCCAGCTCCTCGAGCGCCGCGCGGCGCAAGCTTTCAATCTCATCCCGGCGGGTCTCCAATGTCTTCTCGGGCGTGACGTCAAGCAGGATGCCATCCCAGATCGCCGTTCCATCGGGCAGGCGACGCATCGTCGCCTCGCTGCGTAGCCAGACGATGCCGCCATCGGGCGCGGCATAGCGCGCCTCGAAGCGCCAGACATCGTCCAGGGCTGTCAGAGCGGCCCGCGCTGCCTCGAAACGCTGCCGATCCTCCGGCAGCATCTTGCCGAGCCAGGCCTCTGGATCGCGCTCGACCTCCTCCCTGGTTACCCCCAGGAGCTTGTCGATGGCGAAGGATGCGAACTGATAGCGCAATGTGCCATCCGGACTGACGATACGCTGGTAAAGAGTTCCTGGAGCGCGCTGAATGAGCGTACGCAGGCGATAGCCGGTTTCGCGCCGGTCGCGGTCGTTGCTGAGGACGAGCCCGACCAGGATGGTGCCGATCGTGCTGACCACGATCATGATCGGCACGGCCTCGCGCAGGAAGCGTTCCGCCGCAGGCCAGTTCGGCATGAAGACGTTCGAAGCGATGAGACAGCCGGCGCTGATCAGGCTGAGAAGCACGAGGTCGCGCAGCGTCAGCGAGCGCTTCTGCCGGCCGAGCCAGGCGGCATAGATCACGCCGGCAACGGCGTGCAGGACGATTCCGGCGATCCCGGTCGGCATCCCGACGCCACCCAGATTGTAGCGCGCAGCGGCCAGGGGGACAGCAGTCAGCAATGCGGCGAGCGGCCCGCCGATCGGGCCGGCCAGGATCGCGAAGGTGTTGCGCGAATCGACGACCAGCCCCGGCTGGATCACGAAGGGATTTGCCATGCTGCAAAGGGCGCCAGCCGCGAAAAGGGCGCCGACGACGAGCTGGCGCAGCAGCGAGCGCCGGTCGATCCAGGTGGCGGCCGCCGTCAGGATCAAGGCAGCCAGCAGCAGGAAGGACAGGCTCTCGATCAGGTTGATGAACAGCGACATGGCGGGCCCTTGGCCGGGAACGGCGCGATGAGGCTGCTTTAATTTGTTGAAAGCCATCCTAACGGATGGCCTTGCCGGCGCGATTTGCTAGCGTGCGCCCCCCATGCGCCACACCACGCCAACAGACGTTGCGGAAGCGAAGCCCGCCGGATCGGTCGATGCCGGCCGTGTCACGCCGATGATGGCGCAGTACGTCGAGATCAAGGCCAATAATTCGGACTGCCTGCTGTTTTACCGGATGGGCGATTTCTACGAATTGTTCTTCCAGGACGCCGAGATCGCCTCCCGCACGCTCGGCATCGTGCTGACCAAGCGCGGCAAGCATCTCGGCGAGGACATCGCCATGTGCGGCGTCCCGGTCGAGCGCGCCGACGATTATCTGCAGAAGCTGATCGCCGCCGGCCACCGCGTCGCCGTCTGCGAGCAGACCGAGGACCCGGCGGAAGCGAAGAAGCGCGGCGCCAAGTCGGTGGTGAAGCGCGATGTCGTGCGCCTCGTCACCCCCGGTACCATCACCGAGGAACGCCTGCTCGACCCCGGCCGGGCGAGCCTGCTCGTCGCCGTGGCCAGGCGCCGGCTCTCGGACGAGGTCTATGCCTATGGCATCGCCGCGCTCGACATCTCGACCGGCCGCTTCGCCGTGCTCGAAACCGACCAGCGCGGCCTTGCCGTCGAGCTCGCCCGCCTGGAGCCACGCGAGATCGTCTGTCCCGACGCGATCCATGACGATCCCGAGCTGAAGGAATTCTGGCGCGATATCGCGGCGCCCGTGACGCCGCTGGCGCGCGAAGGGCTCGACCCGGCCTCGGGCGAGCGCCGGCTGAAGGAGTTCTTCGGCGTCGCCACGCTCGACGCTTTCGGTGCCTTCAGCCGCGCCGAGATTGCCGCCGCCGCTGCCGCGCTCGCCTATGTCGAGCGCACCCAGCTCGGCGCCCGCCCGCCTCTCTCGCCGCCGGTCCGCGAGGGCCAGAGCGCGACCATGCTGATCGACGCGGCGACACGCGCCAATCTCGAACTGACCCGAACCCTCGCCGGTGAACGCTCGGGCAGCCTGCTCGCCACCATCGACCGCACCGAGACGCCGGGCGGCAGCCGCCTGCTTGCCGAGCGCCTCGCTGGGCCGCTCACCGATCCGATTGCGATCGGCAGGCGGCACGATGCCGTCACGCTCCTGGTCGAGACGTCGTCGCTGCGCGAGGCGCTGCGGCGCGATCTCTCCCGCGTGCCTGACATAGCCCGTGCCCTGGCGCGGCTCTCACTCGACCGCGGCGGCCCGCGCGACCTTGCCGCGCTCGGCGCTGGGCTGGAGGCGGGACGCGGCGTTGCCGCGGCGCTGCTGCGCCAGGGTGATCTGCCCGACGAACTGCGCGAGGCGGCCCTCGCGCTCGGCCGCACCGACCCCGATCTGGCGATCCGCCTCTCCGCCACGCTCGCCGACGAATTACCGCTTTTGAAGCGCGACGGCCGCTTCGTACGCGAGGGCTTCGACGCGGCGCTCGACGAACTCAGGCTGCTCCAGGTCGATTCGCGCAAGGTGATCGCGCAACTGCAGGCTCGCTATGCCAGCGAGACCGAATGCCGGACGCTGCGGATCAAGCACAACTCCATGCTCGGCTATTTCGTCGAGGTGCCGCAGGCGGTCGGCGAGACCTTCCTGAGAGAGCCGTGGCGCGCGGTCTTCGTCCATCGCCAGACCATGTCGGATGCGATGCGCTTCTCCTCGGTCGAGCTCGGCGAGCTCGAGGCCAAGATTGCCTCGGCTGCCGACCGGGCGCTGAAGCTGGAACTCTCGATCTTCGCCGCATTGACCGAGGCCGTGTTGGCGCAAGCCGAGCCGATCAAGGCGGCGGCGCAGGCACTGGCGGTGATCGATGTCGCTGCGGCGCTGGCCGAGCTCGCCGTCGATGGCGGCTGGACGCGCCCCATCATCGATGACGGTGCCGCCTTCACGATCAAGGCCGGCCGCCATCCGGTGGTCGAGGCGGCGCTGAAGCGGCAGGGCCAGCCCTTCGTCGCCAATGACAGCGAGCTGTCCGCCGCCGTACAAGGCCGCGACGGCCGCATCTGCCTGATCACCGGCCCCAACATGGCCGGTAAATCAACCTTCCTGCGCCAGAACGCGCTGATCGCGGTGCTTGCCCAGATGGGTTCCTTCGTGCCGGCGCAGAGTGCCCATATCGGCATTGTCGACCGGCTGTTCTCGCGCGTCGGCGCCGCCGACGATCTGGCGCGGGGCCGCTCGACCTTCATGGTCGAGATGGTCGAGACCGCCGCGATCCTCAACCAGGCCGGACCGCGCGCGCTGGTGATCCTCGACGAGATCGGTCGGGGCACGGCGACCTTCGACGGGCTCTCGATCGCTTGGGCCGCGATCGAGCATCTGCACGAGGCCAATCGCTGCCGCGCCCTGTTCGCGACGCATTATCACGAGCTGACGGCGCTGGCGGAGCGGCTCGACCGCGTTGTCAACGCCACCGTGCGCGTCACCGAATGGAATGGCGAGGTTATTTTCCTGCACGAGGTCGTGCCGGGCGCGGCCGATCGCTCCTACGGTATCCAGGTCGCCAAGCTCGCCGGCCTGCCGCCGGCGGTGGTCGAGCGCGCCCGCGCTATCCTCTCCGAGCTGGAGAAGAGCGAGCGCGAGAAGCCGGTCGCGGCGCTGGTCGACGACCTCCCGCTCTTCGCCGTGCAGATGCGCAAGCCTGCGCCGGCCGCGGCGCCGGTCGCCGGTCCCGATGAATTGCGCGAGGCGCTCGCCACGTTTGATCCTGACGAGATGACGCCGCGCGAGGCGCTGGAGGCGCTCTACAAGCTCAAAAGGTTGAACTGAGGCGGCGCCCTATCCCCTCCGCCGCCGCCACACCGGTCGCAAAGCAGGCCTGCAGCAGATAGCCGCCGGTTGGCGCCTCCCAGTCGAGCATCTCGCCGGCGATGAAGGTGCCGGGCAGGCGCTTCAACATGAAGTCGTCATCGACTTCCTCGGTTCGGATTCCGCCCGCTGTCGAGATCGCGCGGGTGATCGAGGCCATGCCGGTCAATCGCACGGGAGCAGCCTTGATCCGTTGGGCGAGCACATTGGGCTCGGCCGGCAACGGCCCGTCAGTTCCCTCGCGCAGCACGGCTGTCGCCACCGGCGAAAGCCCGGCCGCCTTGCGCAGATGATTGCTGACCGTCTCACCTTGGCGGCGCTTGGCCAGCCGGCTCGCGAGGTCGGCCTCGCTCAGGTCCGGGCGAAGATCGATCGTCAGGGTCGCCTCGCCATCGCTGGCAAGCGCCTCGCGCAACGGACCGGACAAGGCGTAGATCGCTCCGCCCTCGATGCCGCCAGCGTCGATCATCGCCTCGCCGAGGACACGCTGCCCGGCGAAGCTCAGCGCAATCCGCTTCAGCGGCTGCCCCGCGAAGCGCTCGCGCATAAGCGCTGACCAGGCGACCGAGAAGCCGGCATTGGCCGGGCGCAGAGGCGCAATCGCGACGCCCTTCTGTTGCAGCAGCTCGACCCAGGACCCATCCCCGCCAAGCCGCGGCCAGCTCGCTCCACCGAGCGCCAGCAGGGTTGCGCGGGGGTTCACGGTTTCGATCGAGCCATCGCGAAGCGCAAGTCGCAGCGCGCCGCTCTCGTCCCAACCTCTCCAGAGCCGGCCCGCATGCAGTGCCACGCCGAGCCCGTCGAGCCGGGCCAACCAGGCGCGCAGCAGCGGCGAGGCCTTCATCGCCCGGGGGAAGATGCGGCCGCTCGAACCGGTGAAGCTTTCGGCGCCGAGCCCATCGGCCCAGTCGCGTAGCGCCTGTGGCGGGAAGGCGCGGATCGCCGGCTCCAGCCAGGCGCGCGCCGTGCCATAGCGGTCGAGCAGGGCGTCGAGCGGCTCCGAATGCGTCAGGTTGAGTCCGCCGCGGCCGGCGAGCAGGAATTTGCGCGCCGGCGAGGCCATCCGTTCGTAGATCGCGACCCTGTGGCCCGCCCCGGCCAACCGCTCGGCCGCGATCAACCCGGCCGGGCCGGCGCCGATGATGGCGATATCGGGCTCGCTCAATTGCCGAACACGGTGTTGAGCTGGCTGCCGACCATGATGAAGGTGGTGCGCTTCGGCATCTCCTTGAGCCGGACCGCGCCGATATAGGTCATTGCCGAGCGCACGCCGCCCATGATCTCCTGCATCGTGCCCTCGACCGGGCCGCGATAGGGCACCTCGACGGTCTTGCCCTCGGAGGCCCGGTATTTGGCGACGCCGCCGGAATACCGCTTCATCGCCGTGTCGGAGGACATGCCGTAGAAGACCATCGCGACCGGCACCTTCTCGCCGTCATGGGTTTCGTAGCGGATCTCACCCTCGCATTCGTCATGGCCGGCGAGCATGCCGCCCATCATCACGAAATCGGAGCCGCCGCCATAGGCCTTGGCGACGTCGCCGGGCACGGTCAGCCCGCCATCGCCGCAGACCAGGCCTTTCAGTCCGTGGGCGGCGTCGGAGCATTCGATGATCGCCGAGAGCTGCGGATAGCCGACACCGGTCATTTTGCGGGTGGTGCAGACCGAGCCCGGCCCGATGCCGACCTTGACGATATCGGCGCCGGCCAGGATCAGCGCCTCGGTCATGTCGCCGGTGACGACGTTACCGGCCATGATCGCCGCGTTCGGGAAGGCGTCGCGGATCGCCTTGACCGTATCGACGAACTTCTCGGTGTAGCCGTTGGCGACGTCGAGGCAGATCTTGTCGATCGGCGCCTTGGCATGCACCGCCTTGAGCTTGTCATGGTCGGAATCGGTCGTGCCCAGCGAATAGAAGGCGTTGGCCGAGCCCGGCTCCTTGAAGAAGGCGATCAGCTCGTCGGCGTCGTAATGCTTGTGCAGCGCCACCATGGCGCCGTGCTTCAGCAAGGCGCGCGCCATCGCCATGGTGCCGACCACGTCCATGTTGGCGGCGATCAGCGGGAAGCCGGTCCATTCGCGGCCGGTATGCGCGAAACGAAAGCTCCTGTTGACGTCGACCTCGGCGCGGCTGCCGAGCGTCGAGCGCTTCGGTCGGATCAGCACGTCGCGGAAGTCGAGTTTCGGATCGTTCTCGATGCGCATGATGAAAGCTCCGGCGGCTGGCGCAGACGGTGAAAAAGCGCACGCGGCGAAAGGGAGCGTGCCGGGATTCATAGCCGCTCGGAGCCCTTGGAGGCAATGCGGCGATGTCGACTGGATGCCGCAGGTTAGACACTTTAGTGACCTCTAAAGTTTTTTTCTGGACAGCTCATTTAAGTCGCGATACTTAAGCGCATGCTTCACCAACCAGAGCAGCTCGACCTGATGTTCCAGGCGCTGGCGGATCCGAACCGCCGGCAGATGGTGCAGCGGCTCTGCGAGGGGCCGGCGAGCGTCAGCGAACTTGCCGCGCCGCTGCAGATGACGCTGTCGGCGGTGGTGCAGCATCTCGCGGTTCTGGAAGGATCAGGGCTGGTGCGTTCGCAGAAGCTCGGACGGGTCCGCACCTGCCAGCTCGACACGCAGGCGCTGCGGGCGGCGGAGCGCTGGATCAGCGAGCGCCGCTCCCTCTGGGAGCGACGTTTCGACCGGCTCGGCGCCTTCCTCGCCGAGCAGGACCAGGATTTGAAGGGAGGAGACGGACAATGACCGAACGGACCGTCGTCCATACCGATTTCAGTATCGAGCGCCGCTACGATGCGAGTCCGGCCCGGGTCTTCGCCGCCTTCGCCGATCCCGTGGCCAAGCGGCGCTGGTCGGCCTGTCATGACGAGGGCGGGCTCGGCGAGCACATACTCGATTTCCGTGAGGGCGGCCGCGAGACGATGCGCGGCGCTCCGGCGGAAAGTGGTGTCTTTGCGATGAACGCGACCTTCGCGGAGATCGTGCCGGAGCAGCGCATCATCTACAGCTACGAATTGCTGCGCGACGATATTCGCCTGTCGATTTCGCTGGCGACGATCGAGTTCCATCGCGACGGCGCCGGCACGAGGCTGCTCTTCACCGAGCAGGCTGCCTTCCTCGACGGCCATGACCGGCCGGACTGGCGCGAGCAGGGCTCGCGCATCGGCTTCGACAGGCTGGCGGACTATCTCGCGCAGGAGCAGGAGCAGGAGCAGGCGCCAGCCTGAACCGCTCCATCTTCGACTGAAAACCCTTTCAGCCCGCTCCTTTTTCAGAAGCAGGAATGCACAGCCATGTCCCTGACGCTCTATTTCCATCCGCTTTCGGGCTTCTGCCAGAAGGCGCTGGTCGCGCTTTACGAGAACGAGACGCCGTTCACGCCGCAACTCGTCGATTTCGGCGATTCCACGGAGCGGGCGGACTTCCTGAAGCTCTGGCCGATCGGCAAGTTCCCGCTGCTGCGCGACGACAGCAATGGCAGGCTGGTGCCGGAGACCAGCCTGATCATCGAGTACCTCGCTTTGCACTACCCCGGTCCGATGACGCTGCTGCCGGAGAACCCGGTCGCGGCGCTCGAAGTCCGGCGGCTCGACCGGATTTTCGATCTCTATGTCGCCATCCCCATGCAGAAGGTGGTGCTCGACCGGCTTCGCCCGGAGGGCAGTCATGACCCGGTTGGCGTCGCCGAGGCCAAGGCGACGCTTGCGTCAGCTTATGACGTGCTGGAGGCCGAGCTCGGCGACCGGCACTGGCTGACCGGCGACGCTTTCACCATGGCCGACTGCGCGGCCGCGCCGGCGCTGTTCTATGCCGAGCGGGCGCTGTCCTTCCACGACAGCCATCCGCGGCTCTGGGCCTATTTCGAGCGCCTGCGCACCCGTCCGTCCTATGCCCGCGCTTTGGCTGAGGCCGAGCCCTATTTCGAGTTCTTCCCGCGCAATCCCGGCGATGCCGGGCTCTCCCGCTAGTCCGATTGTCTTCAACCCTCGCCATCGCCCAAAGGAAACAACGATGACCGCCACCCCCGTCGTCCATGCCAGCTTCACCATCGAACGCAGCTATGCCGCCTCGCCCGCCCGGATCTTCGCCGCCTTCGCCGACCCTGCGCAGAAGCGTCGCTGGTTCGCCGAGGGCGAGGGCTGGGAGGTCGAGCAGTTTGACGTCGATTTCCGCGTCGGCGGCCATGAGCGCAGCCGCTTCCGCTTCCAGGGCGGTCCGCCGATCACCAATGACACCGTCTATCAGGTGATCCAGCCGAACGAGCGCATCATCCTCGCCTACGCCATGGCGATCGACGGCGCGCCGCTGTCGGGCTCGCTGCTGACGATGGAATTCATGCCCGAAGGGACCGGCACCAGGTTCGTCTTCACCGAACAGGGCGCCTATCTCGACGGCAAGGACGGCCCGATCCAGCGCGAGGAAGGCTCGCATGAGTTGCTCGAAAGCCTGGCCCGGATGCTCGGCGAGCCGGCCAACGCGGTGGCGTAAAGGGGCGGAGTATCGTTCATCCGCCATTCACCGGCAGTTCATCCCCCGCCGGCTAAGCGGCATGCTGGCGCAGCCTGACCGGGAACACCCGGCGGGCCCCGCCTCCGATGTCACGATCCGGGGGATCTTTCGGCTGTGCTCAAGGCCGTCGACCAGCGTATCCAGGCCGCCGGCCCGCCATCCGATTGGCAGGTCGCCAAGAGCTTTGCGCGCCTGACCGGCGGCTTCTGGAGCGGCGGCACCGCCGGCCGAGCCTGGTTCTGGTCGCTGTGCCTGGCGAGCGCGATCATCCTCTCCGTCTTCGCCAACGTCACCGTCAATCGCTGGAACGGCTGGTTCTTCGACGCGCTCGAGAAGAAGGACGGCGAAAGCGCGCTGATCGCCATGGCGGTCTTCCCCGTATTGGTGCTGATCGCGGCGGGGCTGGGCGTCGTCATTCTGCTCTCGCGCGAGACCGTCCAGGTCCACTGGCGCGCCTATGTCACGGCCAAGCTCGCCGATGGTTGGATCGGCGAGCGCCGCTTCTACCGGCTCGGCCTCTCCGGCTACGAGCCGGCCAATCCGGAATACCGCATCGCCGACGATGTGCGCTGGGCGACCGAGCCGGTGGTCGACTTCGCCATCGGCCTGCTCTCGGCGGTGATCACCGCGATCACCTTCATCGGCATCCTCTGGTCGATCGGCGGCTCGCTCAGCGTCGAGGCTCATGGCGTTCCCTTCGAAATCCCGGCCTATATGGTCCTGGCCGCGATCATCTATGCCGTCCTGGTCTCCGGGCTGATCACCTTGGTTGGCCGGCCGCTGCCGCGCCTCATCGCCGCTCGCAACGAGGGCGAGGCACGCCTGCGCTTCGCGCTGATGCGCATCCGCGATCATGGCGAGACCATTGCGCTCTCTCGCGCCGAGGTCGGCGAGCGCCGCGCCGTCGCTGCGACCTATGACACGCTGGTCGCGCGCTGGCTCGCCATGATCCGCCAGCGCGGCCGGCTGACCTGGATCACCAATGGCAGCGGGGCTCTCGTCCCGGTCGTGCCGCTCTTGTTGGCAGCGCCGAAATACCTATCCGGCGAGATGTCGCTCGGCGACGTCGTCCAGGTCGCCGCCGCTTTCGTTGCCGTGCAGAACGCCTTCAACTGGGTGCTCGACAACTTCATGCGGATTGCCGAGTGGCTGGCCTCGGCGCGGCGCGTCAACGAGCTCGCCATTGCGCTGGGCGCGATCGAGGCCGGCTCGGCGGAAAGCGACATCATCGTCCTGCCGAGCAAGGACGGTGGCTTGCAGCTCGACGAGCTGACCTTGACCGACCGCGACGGCCGTACGCTCCTCGCCGATTTCGGCCTGGCGCTGCCGGCCGGAGCAACGATCCATGTCGCCGGCGAGATGGGGCACGGCAAGGCCGCCTTGATCCAGGCCGTCGCGGGCCTCTGGCCCTGGGGCCGCGGCTCGGTTGCGCTGCCGGACGAGGCGCGTATCGCGGTGCTGCCGCAGCATCTGCATCTCTCGGAAGGCAGCTTGCGCGCAGCGCTCGACCCGATCGGCGGCCATAGCGACGAAGAGGCGGCGGCTGCGCTGCGGCATTACGGGCTTTCGGGCCTCGTGCCCCAGATCGATCTGTCGCGTGACTGGGACAAGGCGCTCACCACCGGCGACCGCCAGCGCCTCGCTCTGGCGCGGACCGAACTGGCGGCGCCCGACATCCTCGTGCTCGACGAAGCGACGAGCGGGCTGGAGACCGATGCTGCGCTGGAATTGCTGGCGCGACTGAGGTCGGCGCGGCCGAATGCGGTGATGTTGCTGATCGGCCAGAGCCCCGGGTTTGCCGAGGCCGCCGACCGCCACCTCACTATGCGCCGCGCCGGCGGCGTCGCCCGTATCGCCTCTGTCGATGCCGCGCGTTCGACAACGCTCGCCGAAGCCGGGGGCGGCTGAGGTCGAGGCGCAATCCGGAATCCATTCATTCAGTGCCGGGTAGACCGGCCCTTCAAAAACGGAGCTTTCGCATGCTGAACATCTGGGACGTCTATTGGGGCCTGCGCGTCGAGCAGTGTCCCTGCGACGTGCATTTCGTCGAATGGCTGGAAGAGCAGGGCCTGACCGGAAAGCGCGTCTACCATTTCGGCACCGGCGGCCACCATTATGTCGGCATTCGCTGCGCCGAGCCGGAGTTCGACAACACGGTGCTCGGCATCACCGCCTCGCCGAAGGAGTACGACGCCTTCGTCAAGCTCGCGATCGACAATCCGACAATCACCAAGACCTACAGCGCTTATTTCGGCGACATCTACACCAGCAACGCCAAGCTGCTGCCGCGCTTTGACGTCGTCACGCTCTTCCATTCCTGTGAGTTCCGCACCGAGAAGAACGACGCCTATGGCGCGCTCACTGACCTCGAAGTGATGCAGCTCTTTACCGACCAGACCGATGCCGGCGGCTACATCCTGTTCTACACCGGTTCCTTCGCCTACGAGACGGCCAAGCCGATCATCGCGGACTGGGCGAAGTCCCGGCCGGTCGAGGAGATCGGCGAGTTCAAGACGCTCCGCATCTTCCGCAAGACCGCCTGAGGCGCAAAGCCGCCCGAGATGATTGCACCGGCGGGTGAATGGCGTTAGCTCTCACCGTCGAACCACACGAGACAAGGAGGGCTGCGTGATCACGTTCTTTCGTCACCATCGTCAGCGCGGCCCCGTTCAGGCCCTGCAAGCCGTCTTGCAGGGCTGACCGCACAAGCGATCCCCACGGTTCTCTTCCAGGTCTGCCCTTCGTGAGGGCGCAGCATCTCCGAGTTTGAAGCTCGGCCGGCTGCGCTTCGTTTCCTCATCGAGCACGGCGTTCCGCATTCGCGATGGTCGGGGCGATAGGTCTCCGGTCGAATGGCGGCGCGCGGCTCGGGCAGTCCAGAGACCGACTATGACCTTGATCACCCTGCGCAATCTTGGCGTCACGCTGGGCGCACCACTCTTTTCTGATCTCTCCTTCTCCCTCGTTGCCGGCGATCGCCTCGGCCTCGTCGCCGCAAATGGCCGCGGCAAGTCGACCTTGCTGCGCTGCCTCGCCGGCCTGGTCGAGCCGTCCGGCGGCGAGATCACCCGTTCACGTGGCCTGCGTATCGGCCATGTCGAACAGGATGTTCCGCCGCAATTGCTGGATCGGCCCGTCGACCAGCTGATGCGCGACGCCTTGCCCGCCGATCAGCGCGAGAGCGAGCATTGGCGTGTCGAGGTCGCGCTCGATGCGCTCGCCGTTCCCGAGGAGCTGCGCCGACGCCCGCTCGGGCAATTGAGCGGCGGCTGGCAGAGGCTCGTCCTGCTCGCGCGCGCCGGCGTCGCCGAGCCGGACCTGCTCCTGCTCGACGAGCCGACCAACCATCTCGATCTCGCGCGCATCGGCCTGCTTGAAAGCTGGCTTGCCGGCCTGCCGCGCGACGTGGCGGTGATCCTGTCGAGCCATGACCGGGCCTTCCTCGACAGCGCGACCGGCAAGACGCTATTTCTGCGCCAGGAGCACTCGCAGCTCTTCGCGCTGCCCTATTCGCGAGCCCGCATCGCGCTCGACGAGAGCGACGCTGCCATGGCGCGCCGCAACGAGCGCGATCTCAAGGCGGTCCAGCAAATGCGGCGGCAGGCGGCGAAGCTGGGCAATATCGGCATCAATTCCGGCAGCGATCTCCTGCTGAGCAAGACCAAGCAGCTCAAGCGACGGGCCGACGAACTCGAAGCCGTGGCCCGCCCGGCCCATCGCGAGCGTTCGGCTGGCGCGATCCGGCTCGCCGGTCGCGGCACGCATGTCAGGGCGTTGATCGCGCTCGACGATGCTGCTGTCGAGACGCCGGACGGACGGCTGCTGTTCAAGACCGGCAAGCGCTGGATCAGCCCCGGTGACCGCATCGTGCTGCTCGGCTTGAACGGCGCCGGCAAGTCGCGCTTCATCGCCATGCTCCACAAGGCGATCGGAGGCGACGACCAGCCCGGCATCAGGCCGACGCCGTCGCTGGTGCTCGGCCATGCCAGCCAGAGTCTCGCCGAGCTGCCCGATGCCGACACGCCGCACGGGCTGATCAGCCGGCGCTTCGATATCGGCGACCAGCCGGCCCGCGGCCTGCTTGCCGGCGCCGGTATCGTCATCGACCGCCAGACCGGTCCGA
Source organism: Bosea vestrisii (assembly GCF_030144325.1). NCBI lineage: Bacteria > Pseudomonadati > Pseudomonadota > Alphaproteobacteria > Hyphomicrobiales > Alloboseaceae > Allobosea > Allobosea vestrisii. The sequence goes on from NZ_CP126307.1 coordinate 3,390,576, forward strand.
TCGGCGCGCTCTCGGGTGGGCAGCGCGCGCGGCTCGCCATGCTGGCGCTGCGCCTCGCCAGGCCGAATTTCTACCTGCTGGACGAGCCGACCAACCATCTCGATATCGAGGGGCAGGAAGCCCTGGAAGCCGAGCTCACCGCCGGCGAGACCAGTTGCCTGCTGGTCTCGCACGATCGCAGCTTCGTGCGGGCCATCGGCAACCGCTTCTGGCAGATCGACCGGAGGCGGCTGCTCGAGGTCGACGATCCCGAAGCGTTCTTCACGGAGGCCATGGCGGGCGCGGGCTAGCAACTTACGCTTCCGCTCGCCCGGCGTCGGCGTGTCCTGCACCAGCTTCATGGCGCGCATTCGCCGCGGTGCACCGGCTTGTGCATCGCGGCGGAGGCGCTATCTCTCGGGTCCGGCCGTCAGGGCCAGCCGCCATAAACCCGCCTTGCCCGCTGCGTGCGAGCACAACCCGACAAGAGTGCTGATGTCGTTTGGCCCGCACGAGCCAGGGATGCCGCTGCGCAAGCGCAGCCGCTGGTGGTGGCTCGGCCCGCTCGCCAGCTCGGTGATCTTCATCGCCTCGCTGGTGGTGCTCTACTACATCGTTCGCGAGATCGAGCCGGCCGAGATCGCCAGCACCTTCTCGCGAACGAGCTGGCGCCAGATCGGGTTGGCGCTCGGCTTTACCGCCCTGAGCTACCTGCTGCTCACCGGCTACGACGCGCTGGCGCTGAAGCGGCTCGGTCTCTCCATCCCCTATCGGACCACGGCGCTTGCGTCCTTCACCAGCTATTCCGTCGCCTTCACCCTCGGCTTTCCGATCGTGACCGGCGGCACGGTGCGCTACTGGGTCTATTCGGCCAAGGGCGTGCGCGCCTCCGAGGTCGCGAGCCTTACCGTGATCGCCGGCCTGACCTTCTGGCTCGGCCTCGGCATGATCCTTTGCGCCAGCCTGTTCTACGCCACCGAACCGGTGGCGCAGCTGGCGCGCACTTCGCCGCTGGTGATCCAGGCGGTCGGTGTCGCCGTCGCGCTCGGGACGATCGGCTATCTCGCCTGGGTCGCGACCGGCGAGCGCACCTTGCGGGTCCGCGGCTGGAACCTGCCATTGCCCGGGCTTGGCGTGACACTGGCGCAGATGCTGCTCGGCGCCGCCGAGGTCTGCGCCGCGGCTGCCGTGCTCTTCGTCCTGCTCCCGGGCGGGCACAACCTCGAATACCCGGCTTTCCTGGCGGCCTACATCTTCGCCTGCCTGATCGGCATCGCCAGCCATGCTCCCGGCGGCGCGGGCGTGTTCGAGGCGACCATGCTGCTGGCGCTCAACCGGCTGCCTTATGAGCAGGTGGTCGGCGCGCTCGTGCTCTTCCGGATCATCTACTACATCCTGCCTTTCATCCTGGCGCTGGCGCTGCTGGCGCTGAACGAGATGATCCGGCGGATCAGGCGGCACGAGCTCTAGCCGCCTCCCGCCTGGCGGCGCGCGCGCTCGCCTATCTGTCGCCGCATCTCGTCAGTGACCGATTTCAGCGGGGCGGAAAGCAGGCTATGAGACCTCGCTTCGCAATGATTGCGTGGAAGGCAGGAGCCGCATGAACGCTTTGGTCGATCCCCGGGCGCCGGTCACTGCCGCACTGATCGAAGCGATCGGCGTTCCCGCCGTACTGCTCGACCCGCAGGGCGTGATCCAGGCGCTCAGCCCGACAGCGCCGGCACTGGTCACGGCGCTCGCCACCGGCAAGCCGCTCGCTTTGGTGATGCGTGATCCTGATCTGATCGACGCGATCGAGCTGGTCTCGCGCCATGGCGGCCGCCGCGCCGTCGAGTTGATCGAGCGCGTCCCGGTCGAGCGCACCTTCCGCATCCATATCGCTGCGCTCGCCGGCGGCGGCCCGCGCCGGGCCGTGCTGCTGACCTTCGAGGATCTGAGCGAGCAGCGCATGACCGAGCGCATGCGCGTCGATTTCGTCGCCAATGCCAGCCACGAACTGCGCACGCCGCTCGCTTCCGTGCTCGGTTTCGTCGAGACCTTGCAGGGGCCGGCGCGCAACGATGCTGCCGCGCGCGATCGTTTCCTGGCGATCATGCGTGAACAGGGCCTGCGCATGGCACGCCTCGTCGACGACCTGCTCTCGCTCTCGCGCATCGAACTGCGCGCCCATCTCGCGCCGGAGACGCCGGTCGATCTCGCCGGCATCGCCCGCGAGATTCTGGATTCGCTCGTGCTGATGGCGCGCGAGCGCGACGTGACGCTGAAGCTTGATGTGCCGCCAAACCCCGTCACCGTCGCGGGCGACCGCGACGAATTGCTGCGGCTGATCGAGAACCTGGTCGAGAACGCGATCAAATACGGCCAGCGTGGCGGCCAGGTCGACATCACCGTCGCCGTGGCCGGCGAGGAGGCCAGTCTCGCCGTGCGCGACGACGGCGCCGGCATCGCGCCGGAACATCTGCCGCGCCTGACCGAGCGCTTCTATCGCGTCGATACCGCCGCCAGCCGCGAGGCCGGCGGCACCGGGCTCGGGCTCGCGATCGTCAAGCACATCGTCCTGCGCCATCGTGGCCGCCTCACCATCGAGAGCGTGGTCGGCCAGGGCGCAACATTCCGGGCAATCCTGCCGCGCCTGCCCGCGGCGGTCCGTTAACGATTTGTGACGACGCCGGGTCCGCTTTCATGACTGTCTGTCATCCAGCTGTCATATGGCCGGTGTTCTAGCAGGGCCGCTGCACTTGCGACCCAGAGAGGACATCTCATGCGCAAACTTCTCATTCTCGCGGCCGCTGCCGTCGGCCTGTCGGGCGTTGCCCAGGCTGCCGACATCACCGGCGCCGGCGCGACGTTCCCGTTCCCGATCTACTCCAAATGGGCCGAGGCCTATAAGAAAGAGACCAATATCGGGCTCAACTACCAGTCGATCGGCTCGGGTGGCGGCATCCGCCAGATCAAGGCGAAGACCGTCGCCTTCGGCGCCACCGACGCTCCGCTCAAGGGCGAGGAACTCACCAAGGACGGCCTGATCCAGTTCCCGACCGTGATGGGCGGCGTCGTTCCGGCGATCAACATCGCCGGCGTCGAGCCCGGCAAGCTGAAGCTCTCGGGCGACCTGATCGCCGAGATCTATCTCGGCAACATCAAGAAGTGGAACGACCCGAAGATCGTTGCGCTGAACGGCGACCTGAAGCTGCCCGACGCCAACATCAACCCGGTCTACCGTTCGGACGGCTCGGGCACGACCTTCGTGTTCACCGACTACCTCTCCAAGGTCTCGCCCGATTGGAAGTCGAAGATCGGCACCAACACCGCGGTGCAATGGCCCGTCGGCATCGGCGGCAAGGGCAATGAGGGCGTCTCCGCCTCGGTCAAGCAGGTCGCCAACTCGATCGGCTATGTCGAATACGCCTACGCCAAGCAGAACAAGCTGGCCCACGCCCTCGTCAAGAACGCCGATGGCAACTTCCCGGCTCCGGACGACAAGGCCTTCCAGGCTGCTGCCGCCAATGCCAACTGGAACGAGGCTCCCGGCTTCGGCATCTCGCTGAACAACCAGAAGGGTGCCCAGGCCTGGCCGATCACCTCCGCCACCTTCCTGCTGGTGCACGCCAAGCCCGAGAAACCGGAAGAGGTGCAGGCTGCGTTGAAGTTCGTCGACTGGGCCTACAAGAGCGGCGACCAGCTCGCCCTCGACCTCGACTACGTGCCGCTGCCGGCCAACGTCAAGGATCAGGTCCGCAACGCCTGGAAGGGCGTGACCGACCCGGCGGGCAAGCCGATCTTCTGATCGCTCCCGCATACGAAAACAGAGCGGGGGCCGACTGCGGCCCCCGCTTCATGACCACCAGAGCCTCGTTTCGCCCCGATAGTCGCCTTTCGAGACCGGAGTAACCACGGATGTCTGCCGTGACCGATCAGTTCGCCGCGCCCAGTGCGCCGGTGCGCAAGACCCCGAAGGGGACCTTCGATCTCGTCTTCCGCAACGCCAGCTTCCTGGCGGCGCTGTTCGTGCTGGTGCTGCTCGCCGGCATCATGGCCTCGATGGTCATCGGCGGCTGGCCAGCCTTCCGCGAGTTCGGCTTCGGCTTCCTGACCTCCAGTGTCTGGGACACCCAGAACGAGCAATACGGTGCCTGGCCCGCCATCGTCGGCACCCTCTCGACGGCGCTGATCGCGCTTGTCGTCGGCGTCCCGCTCTCGCTCGGCATCGCCGTCTTCCTGACCCAGCTGGCGCCGCCCTGGTTCAAGCAGCCGGTCTCGACCGCGATCGAGCTGCTCGCCGCCGTGCCCTCGATCATCTACGGGATGTGGGGGCTGTTCGTCTTCGCGCCGCTGTTCGCGGCCTATGTGCAGATCCCGCTTTCGAACATCGTCGAGGGCATGCCGATCATCGGTACGGTCCTGTATTCGCGCTCGCCCTCGGGGCTGGGCATCCTGACCGCCGGGATCATCCTGGCTTTCATGATCATCCCCTTCATCGCCTCGATCACCCGCGACATGCTCGACCAGATCCCGTCGGTGCTGCGTGAGAGCGCTTATGGAATTGGGGCGACGACGTGGGAAGTGGTGCGCCATGTGCTGGTGCCCCAGGCCGGCGTCTCGATCATTGGCGCGATCATGCTCGGCCTCGGCCGTGCGCTCGGCGAGACCATGGCGGTGACCTTCGTCGTCGGCAACGCCAACCGGCTCTCGGCCTCGGTCATGGATCCGGGCTCGACCATCGCCTCGCGCATCGCCAACGAGTTCAACGAGGCGCTCGGCCTGCAGCTCAACTCGCTGATCGCGCTCGGCTGCATCCTGTTCTTCGTCACCTTCGTCGTCCTCGTCATCGCGCGCATCCTCGTCTCGCGCGTCAAGCGCTACTGAACGGGAGCGGATCATGAGCCTTGCTACCCCCTCCACCGTCCGCAAGCTGCCCGAGGTCACCTGGGGCCGCGTCCGCCAGTCGCGCCGCACCGCCGACCGGCTGATGAAGGTCATCGCGACCGGCTTCACGCTGATCGCAATCTCCGTGCTGTTCTGGATCCTCGGCATGCTGATCGTGAAAGGGCTCGGCGGGCTTTCCGCCACGACCTTCACCCAGGTCACGCCCGGTCCCGGCACGGAAGGCGGCGGCCTCGCCAACGCCATCGTCGGCTCGATCGTGCTGACCTTCCTCGGCATCGCCGTTGCGACGCCGATCGGCGTGCTCGCCGGTACCTATCTCGCCGAATACGGCAAGGGTTCGAAGCTCGCCGACCTGATCCGCTTCATCAACGACATCCTGCTCTCGGCGCCCTCGATCCTGATCGGCCTGTTCGTCTACGTCATCATGGTCGAGCCGTTCCGCGGCTATTCCGGCTGGGCCGGCGGCGTCGCGCTCGGTATCATCGCGATCCCGGTGATCGTGCGCACCACCGAGGACATGCTGCGTCTCGTGCCCGGCCCGCTGCGCGAGGCCGGCGCTGCGCTCGGCGCCCCGCCATCGGTGGTCATCACCTCGATCACCTGGCGGGCGGCGAAGTCTGGCATGGTCACCGGCATCCTCTTGGCGCTCGCCCGCATCGCCGGCGAGACCGCGCCGCTGATCTTCACCGCGCTCAACAACAATTTCTGGTTCTCGCCGAACCTGATCGGCGGTGTCTCCAACCTGCCGGTGACGATCTACCAGTTCGCCTCTGCTCCGTACGAGAACTGGCAGCAGCTCGCCTGGGCGGGTTCGCTGATCATCACCGTCTCAATCCTCGTGCTTTCCATCATCGCCCGGCGCATCGTGCGCGGCGGCAAATAAACCAACACCTGATCAGCGTCCGATCGGAAGGACCATGCAGATGCTTTCGACCCTGGAATTGAGCCCGCAGACGCTGGATGCCGAAGCGCCCGTCCGCATTGCCGTGAAGAACCTCGATTTCTATTACGGCGAGCACAAGGCGCTGAAGAACGTCAATCTCGACTTCCGCGACCGCCATGTCACCGCGCTGATCGGCCCGTCCGGCTGCGGTAAGTCGACCTTGCTGCGCATCTTCAACCGCATCTACTCGCTCTATCCCGAGCAGAAGGCGACCGGCGAAATCCTGCTCGACGGCCGCAACATCATCTCCAACAACGTCGACGTGAACGAATTGCGCTCGCGCATCGGCATGGTCTTCCAGAAGCCGACGCCGTTCCCGATGTCGATCTACGACAACGTCGCCTTCGGCATCCGCCTCTACGAGAAGCCGCCGAAGTCAGAACTCGACGATCGCGTCGAGGGCGCGCTGCGCCGCGCCGCGCTCTGGGACGAGGTCAAGGACAAGCTGAAGAGCTCCGGCATGGGCCTGTCCGGCGGCCAGCAGCAGCGCCTGTGCATCGCCCGTACCATCGCGCAGAAGCCCGAGGTCATCCTGTTCGACGAGCCCACCTCGGCGCTGGACCCGATCTCGACCGGCAAGATCGAGGACCTGCTCGAGCAGCTCAAGACCGACTTCACCATCGTCATCGTCACGCACAACATGCAGCAGGCGGCGCGCATCTCGCAGTATACCGCCTTCATGTATCTCGGTGAAGTCATCGAGTTCGCCGCCACCAACACGATCTTCATGAACCCGCACAAGAAGCAGACGCAGGACTACGTCACCGGCCGCTTCGGTTGACACCCGCAAGTCCGCTCGCCTCCGTCACAGGATACGCCCCGATGTCCGACCATATCGTCCGCTCCTACGACGCCGATCTCGAGGGCCTGCGCCGCAGCCTCGCCGAGATGGGCGGCATGTCCGAGCGCATGCTCGGCGACTCGACCGTGGCGCTGGTGCGCCGCGACACTGCGCTCGCCCAGAAGATCATCAGTGCCGACCAGCGCCTCGACAATCTCCAGCGCGATGTCGAGGAGAAGGCGGTGCTGACCATCGCCCGGCGCCAGCCGCTCGCCAACGACCTGCGCGAGCTGATCTCGGCGATCCGCATCGCGGCCGATATCGAGCGCGTCGGCGACCTCGCCAAGAACATCGCCAAGCGCGCCGTCGCGATCTCCGGCCAGTTCTCGCCGCCGCATCGCGCCGTCGTCGGCCTCGAGCATATGAGCCGCCTGGTCCAGGCCCAGCTCAAGGACGTGCTCGACGCCTATGCGGCGAGCAACGAGCAGAAGGCGATGGATGTCTGGCGCCGCGACGACGAGATCGACGCGCTCTACACCTCGCTGTTCCGCGAGCTCCTGACCTACATGATGGAGGACCCGCGCAACATCACCTTCTGCACGCATCTCCTGTTCTGCGCCAAGAACGTCGAGCGCATCGGCGATCACACCACCAACATCGCCGAGACCATCCATTACCTCGTCACCGGTCAGTCGATCGACGAGACCCGGCCGAAGCTCGATACCACCAACATCCTCGTCGACCTGCCCGCCTCGGCCAATGGCTGAGCGGGCGCGCGCCTGAACGGACGCTAGACATGCCCGCACGCATCCTGATCGTCGAGGACGAGGAGCCGCTGACCCTGCTCCTGCGCTACAATCTCGAGGCCGAAGGCTTCGAGGTCGACAGCGTGGCGCGCGGCGACGACGCCGAATTGCATCTGCGCGATCACACGCCGGATCTGGTGCTGCTCGACTGGATGCTGCCCGGCCTCTCCGGCATCGAGCTCTGCCGGCGCCTGCGCACGCGGCGCGACACCGAGCGCGTGCCGATCATCATGCTGACCGCCCGCGGCGAGGAGACCGAGCGCGTGCGCGGCCTCGCCACCGGCGCCGACGATTATGTCGTGAAGCCGTTCTCGCTGCCGGAGCTGATCGCCCGCATCCAGGCGCTGCTGCGCCGCGCCAAACCCGGCCATGTCGCCGGGCTGCTTGCCGCCGGCGATCTCGAGCTCGACCGCACGACACGGCGCGTCCGCCGGGCCGGCGCCGAATTGCATCTCGGGCCGACCGAGTTCCGCCTGCTCGAATTCCTGATGCAGGCGCCGGGCCGGGTCTATTCCCGGGCTCAGCTGCTCGATGCTGTCTGGGGCCGCGATGTCTACATCGATGAGCGCACCGTCGACGTCCATGTCGGGCGCCTGCGCAAGGCGATCACGCCGGCCAATGCCAAGGACCCGTTGCGCACCGTGCGCGGCGCCGGTTACGCCTTTGACGAAACATTCGCGCGCAGCTGACGCTGCTTCTGCGAGGCGAGCGCTCATGAAAAAAGCCGGCCTCGCGGCCGGCTTTTCTGTTCGAGTGCTTCGCTGTCGTCAGGCGCGAATGATCTTGCGGTCGCGGCGGCGGTCAGCGGCCGGCTGGTAGGCGATGCGGGCATGGTAGGCGCAATAGGGCATTCCGGTCGCCGAACGTCCGCCGCAGAAGCGGAACTCCGGCGTGGTCGGGTCGCCCATCGGCCAGCGGCACATATATTCGCGCAGCTCCATGATCGTGACCCGCTCGGAGAACGGCACGACCACGTCCTCGGACGGAGCCGGCTCGCGCGCGACCTGCGCTTCGGCTTCGATCTCCGGAGCGAACTGCGGGGCAAGTGCGGTATTGCCGCGGGTCAGGCCGGCGCCGCCGCTGCTGTGGTGGCCAGCGGGATGGCTTGGCGGGCGGGCTATCGGTTTGCGCGGGCGCGGCGTTGCCGAGCCCGGGCTCTTGGCGCGGCCCGACAGCCCAAGGCGATGCACCTTGCCGATGACGGCGTTGCGCGTGACGCTGCCGAGCTCCGCCGCGATCTGGCTTGCGCTCAGGCCGTCGTTCCAGAGCTTCTTGAGCAGCTCGACGCGTTCCTCGGTCCAGGCTCCGGCTTCGGTCATGGAGTTGCACCTGTCTTCGTCATGTCCCGCCGGCTGGCCGGCGAGGCATAGGGAAAGATCATGGCGGAATCCGATACCGGCAGCCTCCGTTGCTGAACGGAAGCCGTTACGCCCGGGACTGACGATACTGGAGACGCCGCACGAGATGTCGTATCTGACGAAGAGGACCATACAATATGGCCTGACTCGGCCACAAGAGTCGCCGAATCGTAATCCGGCTTTTCCCCAGCCAATCACTGCAGACGGCGAGACGGTGAGTCTAATCGGCAACGCTGCCGTGAGGTCGGGGCAATTGCAGATGAAGCTTGAGCCCTCATCCTGAGGAGCAAGCGCAGCTTGCGTCTCGAAGGATGTTCCAGCCGGTTCGGGAGCCTCCTGAAGCACCCTTCGAGACGCCGCTATGCGGCTCCTCAGGATGAGGGCTGAGTTCAGGCCCGGTCGCCTGCCGCGAGGTCAGCTGCGATTGACAGGGCAGGGACGGTTTTGCATAGTCGCATCACGCAGCCGCCCCTATCGGGCGGCGCTTATGTTTTTGAGCGATCGGGACTTTCCATCAATGCGGCTTGACGCGCGACGAGACGGCGGGAACGGCCAGCGACGATAATGTCGCCGGCGGGTCGTATCATGCCGGCATCATGCCGCGAGCGCTCCGCATCTCCGTTCCCGACTTGAGGTTCCGCGCTTCCTCCCTGTTTCGCCGCAAGGATTTCGCTCCATGAGCACCACTCCCGTTTCCGCCGCTTCCTCTGTTCTCCTGCCGACCTATGCCCGCGCCCCGATCGCTCTCGAGCGTGGTGAAGGTGCTTGGGCGATCACCGCCGATGGCCAGCGTTATCTCGATTTCGGCGCCGGCATCGCCGTCAATTCGCTCGGCCACGCCCATCCGCATCTGGTCGAGGCGTTGACCCAGCAGGCGCAGCGCATCTGGCACACCTCGAACCTCTACACGATGCCCGAGGGCGAGAAGTTGGCGCGCCGGCTCTGCGAGGCGACCTTCGCCGAACGCGTCTTCTTCACCAATTCGGGCGCCGAGGCGAACGAGTGCGCGATCAAGATGGCGCGCAAGTACCACGCCGCGAAAGGCCATCCCGAGCGCTATCGGATCGTCACCTTCGAGGGCGCCTTCCATGGTCGCACGCTTGCGACCATCGCCGCCGGCGGCCAGCAGAAATACATCGACGGCTTTGGTCCGAAGGTCGACGGCTTCGACCAGGTGCCCTTCGACGACGAGACCGCGCTGAAGGCGGCGATCGGGCCCGAGACGGCTGCGCTTATGATCGAGCCGATCCAGGGCGAGGGCGGCCTGCGCTCGGTGCCGATGCGTGTCCTCAAGCAGCTGCGCGAGCTCTGCGACGAGCACGGTCTGATGCTGATCTTCGACGAGATCCAGACCGGTGTCGGCCGCACCGGCAAGTTCTTCGCCTATGAGCATTACGGTGTCGCCCCCGACATCATGTCGATCGCCAAGGGCATCGGCGGTGGCTTCCCGATGGGTGCCTGCCTCGCGACTGAAGAGGCGGCCTCCGGCATGACGCTTGGCACGCACGGCACCACTTTCGGTGGCAATCCGCTCGCCATGGCGGTCGGCAATGCCGTGCTCGACGTCATCCTGGCGCCGGGCTTCCTCGAGCAGGTCCAGAAGACGGCGCTGCGCCTGCGCCAATCGCTGGCCCAACTCAAGGATCACCACCCGGACGTGATCGAGGAGATCCGCGGCGAAGGTCTGATGCTTGGTCTCAAGCTCAGGACGCCAAACACCGATTTCGTCGCCCAGGCGCGGGCCGCCGGCCTGCTCGTCGTCGCCGCCGGCGACAATGTCGTGCGTCTGCTGCCGCCGCTGATCATCGGCGAGAGCGAGGTCGCCGAGGCAGTGGCGCGGCTCGACAAGGCGGCGGGCGCGGTCGAGGCCGAGCTCACCCGGCCGGCGGCTGAATGAGCATGGAGACTCCAGTGCGTCATTTTCTCGATCTCTCGGACTTCTCCGCGGGTGAACTCCGCGCCATCCTCAAGGCCGGCGAGGCGATCAAGACCCGTCGGCGCACGCCCGACGCTGCCGGCGATCGTCTGCTCGAAGGCAAGGTCATCGCCATGATCTTCGAGCAGCCCTCGCTCCGGACCCGCGTCTCCTTCGATGTCGGTATCCGTGAGCTCGGTGGCTCGCCGATGATGGTCACCGGCCAGGAGATCGAGCTCGGCGAACGCGAGACCATCGCCGATACGGCACGCGTGCTCTCGCGCTATGTCGACGCGATCATGATCCGTATGCTCGACCATGATGCCGTGGTCGAAATGGCGAAATACGCAACCGTGCCGGTGATCAACGGCCTGACCAAGCGCCAGCATCCCTGCCAGGTCATGGCCGATGTCATGACCTTCGAGGAACGCAAGGGCTCGATCAAGGGCAAGCGCATTGCCTGGACCGGCGACACCAACAATGTCCTGACCTCCTGGGTTCATGCCGCTGGCCGGCTCGATTTCGAGCTCGCCATTGCGACGCCTGAAGAGCTCGCGCCCCCGCCTGCATTGCTCGATTGGGCCCGCGAGCAGGGCGCGAAGCTGCAACTGACCAGCCGGCCCGAAGCCGCGGTCGAAGGCGCCGACTGCGTCATCACCGATTGCTGGGTCTCGATGGGTGATCAGGAAGGCACGCGCCACAACCTGCTGCGGCCCTATCAGGTCGACGAGCGGCTGCTCGGCCGCGCCGAGAAGGACGCGATCTTCATGCACTGCCTGCCGGCCTCGCGCGGCGAGGAAGTGACCGATCAGGTCATGGATGGTCCGCAATCGGCGGTGTTCGACGAGGCCGAGAACCGGCTGCATGCCCAGAAGGGTATCCTGGCCTGGTGCTTCGGTGCGGTGGCGGCCTGATGGCTGACAGCTTGCCAGCGGGCGCACCCGATGATCGGGTGCTGCCTTTCGCGGTGCCTGAGCTCGACGTGCGCGGCCGGGTCGTCAGGCTCGGCCCTTCGCTCGACCAGATCCTCGAGCGGCACCATTATCCCGAGCCCGTCGCGCGCGTCCTTGCCGAGGCTGCGGCGCTGACCGTCATGCTCGGAACCACGCTCAAGGGTGAAGGCCGTTTCCAGCTCCAGACCAAGAGCGACGGACCGATCTCGATGCTGGTCGTCGATTTCAACGCGCCCGACTGCTATCGAGCCATGGCCCGCTACGACGCCGACCAGCTGGCAGCTGCGATCGTCACGAATGCGGTCTCGACCGGCGAGTTGCTCGGCAAGGGTCATCTCGCCATGACCGTCGACCAGGGCACGGAAGCGACGCGCTATCAGGGTGTCGTCGCGCTGGACGGTCAAAGCCTGGAAGAGGCCGGCCACCAGTATTTCCGCCAGTCAGAGCAGATCCCGAGCCGCATTCGCCTTGGCGTCGGCACGGTCCTGACCGGGAGCGGCCTGGCCTGGCGCGCCGGTGGTCTGATCGTCCAGTTCATGCCGAATTCGCCCGATCGAATGCGCGCCGCCGACCTCCATCCCGGTGATGCGCCGGAAGGGCACGAGATCCTTGCCGCCGACAATGATGACGGCATCAGCGACGACGCCTGGGCCGAGGCGCGCTCGCTGGTCGAGACGGTAGAGCATCACGAACTGCTCGATCCGCTGCTGGAGAGCGAGCGCCTGCTCTACCGGCTGTTCCACGAGCGCGGCGCCCATGTCTTCGAGCCAGTCGCGGTGCACGAGGCCTGCCGCTGCTCGCGCGAGCGCGTGCTCGGCATGCTCAGAGGCTTCTCGGCCGACGACCGCAAGGCGATGATCGCCGATGACGGCACGCTCGGCGTCACCTGCGAATTCTGCTCTCGCCGCTACAGCTTCGACCCGGCCGAGGTCGAGGTGGAGATCTCGGCGGGGCCATAACACGCGTCATGCTCGCCCTTGTGGCGAGCATCCACGTTTTGAACACAGCCCTCTCACGCATTGAAGCGAAGACGTGGATGGTCGGGACAAGCCCGACCATGACGGTATCGCTTACGCCCGGCACTCGGCCATCAGCCGGCGCATGAAGGCTTCGCCCGCGGCGAACTGCTCCAGCGTGATGTACTCGTCCGGCTGATGCGCCTGGTCGATCGAGCCCGGGCCGCAGACGATCGTCGGCAGTCCCGCGCGCTGGAAATGCCCGGCCTCGGTCGCATAGGCGACGGCGATGGTGCTGTTGCGCCCGGCAAGGCGCATCACGAGCGTCTCGGCTTCCGAGCCGGGATCGGGCGCCAGGCCCGGCACGTCCGAGCTCATCACCGTCTCGATCGCCGCCGATGGCGCGGTCCTGCGCATGCGCGCCAGCACCTCCTGCGACAGCGCGGCGAAGCGGGCCGGCACTTCCTGCGGGTTGGAGCCCGGCAGCGTGCGCACCTCCCAGGCGAGATCGCAGCGATCGGCCAGGATGTTGCGGGCGATGCCGCCATGGAACTTGCCGATATGGACGGTGTCGTAGGGCGGATCGAAGCGGCCGCTCTCGTCGAGGCGGCCTTCGTGCTCGTCGGCCATGGCGACGAGCCCAGCGGCGAGCCGCGTCCCGGCATGGATCGCGCTGGCGCCAAGATGCGGCTTCGAGGAATGCGCCGCAAAGCCGGTGATGGTGGTGAAGAAGGTCCGGATGCCCTTATGCGCGTCGGCGAGTTCGAGCGAGGTCGGTTCACCGACGATCACGGCGCGCGGCCGCGGCAGGCTCTTGCCCATCGCGGCGATGCCGTCGACGACGCCGAGGCAGGTCACCTCCTCGTCATAGGAGAAGAACAGGTGGATCGGCGTCTTGAGGTTCGCAGCGAGAAAATCCGGCACGAGCGCAAGCGCCAGTGCGACGAAGCCCTTCATGTCGACAGAGCCGCGGCCATAGGCCTTGCCGTCCTCGACATGCAGCGTGAACGGATCGCGCGACCAGGCCTGGCCTTCGACCGGCACGACATCGGTATGGCCGGAGAGGACGACACCGCCCTTGTCCTGCGGGCCGATCGTGGCGAACAGCGCGGCCTTGTCCCCTGTCGCATTCGGAAAACGCACGGATGGCACGCCCCAGCCCGCGAGGTAGTCCTCGACGAAGGCGATCAGGTCGAGATTGGATTTATGGCTCACCGTGTCGAAGGCGACGAGGCGGGCAAGCATATCGAGCGGCTGGTAGCGCTGCCCGGTCGGTGTTGTCGCGTTCAATGCAGGACCTTCTTCACATAGGGCGAGTCGAGCGGGAAAAGCGGCACCTCGACATCGAAGATCACGCCGTCCTCGCCGAGCATGGCGTAGAAGCCGCGCATGCTGCCGTCGGGCGTCATCAGCGGGCAGCCGGAGGTGTAGCTGAAGCGCTCGCCCGGTTGCAGCACCGGCTGCTGGCCGATCACGCCGTCGCCGCGGACCTCGTGCACCTCGCCGCGCCCGTCGGTGATGAACCAGTGGCGTGTCATCAGCTGCATGGTGCGCGGCGAGAAATTCTCGATCTCGATCGTATAGGCCCAGAAATAGCGGCTCTGGTCGGGCGTGGACTCAGAGTCCATGAACTTGGGCGAGGCGGTTACGCGCACGCCATGCGTTTCGGCCTGGTACATGATCGCGGTTCCGTGCCGGCAGGGCGGGAAGGCCTTGTTATGACTTGGCGCGGCGCAGCGTCAATGCCATCAGCCGGTTGTACTTGCGGGCCAGCCCGGCGGCGAGCGGGCATGTGGACAACGCGACGTCGGACTCGCCAGCCGCGCTCCGCCGCGGCAAGAAGAACGGTCAATCTCGCGGCGGGCTTAGCTTTGCGCCGCACTTCACAAGGTGGTCTGATAGCGCCATGGCAAATGCGCCTGACATGCTGGCTGAAATCGCGACTGCCCCGGCTTCGCTCGCCGGCCCCTCCGGCGTGCTGCCGCGCCAGGACATCCGCAAGCTCGTCCAACGCAACATGCTCCGTTCGACCTCGGGCGCCTTCGCCGAGAGCCAATACCAGCCGGCCAGCCTCGACCTGCGCCTCGGCCACAAGGCCTATCGGGTGCGCGCCAGCTTCCTGCCCGGGCCCAACAAGAGCGTCGCGCAGGTGCTCAGTGAACTCACCCAAGACGAAATGTCACTTGAAGGTGACGGTGCCATCTTGGAAAGGAACTGCGTTTATGTCGTCGAGCTGATGGAGTCGCTGCACGCATTGCCGACGAGCATCTCCGCTTTCGCCAATCCGAAGAGCTCGACCGGCCGGCTCGACGTCTTCACCCGCCTGATCGCCGACCGCAGTGAAGTCTTTGACACCATTCTTGGCGGTTACTCCGGCAAGCTCTACGCTGAAATCTCGCCTTCCAGTTTTTCGATCAGGGTGCGTAAGGGCAGCCGCCTCAATCAGCTTCGCTTTCGGCGCCGCGGTTCGATGCAAGACGAGGCATCTGGCTTCCGCCTTGACGATAAAGAGCTCCAGAAAGTCCACGAAGAAACGCCGCTCGTTGATGGCCACGCCACAATTCGCAATGGCCTCAATTTTAGCATCCACCTTGCCGGCTCCCATGAGCAGGAAACCATAGGATATCAAGCGCAACGCTTCACCGACGTGATCGATGTTGATCGCGTCGGTCACTATTCAGTCGGCGATTTCTGGACGCCGATCCTGGCAAGGCCAAACAAGAGGCTCATCCTCGATCCGCATCAGTTCTACATCCTCGCCTCCAAGGAGAAGCTGCATATTCCGCCGGGTTATGCCGCCGAGATGGCTCCGATCGATCCGACCATGGGCGAATTCCGCGTCCACTACGCAGGCTTCTTCGATCCGGGCTTTGGCGCCGGTGCCGGCGGCATGCCCGGCAGTCGCGGTGTGCTCGAGGTCAGGAGCCATGAGGTGCCCTTCCTGCTCGAGGACGGGCAGGTGGTCGGTCGCCTCGCCTTCGAGCGCATGGCCGCCGAGCCCGATGCCCTCTATGGCGCGATCGGCACCTCGAACTATCAGGGCCAGGCGCTGAAGCTCTCCAAGCATTTCCGCAGCTAGCCTGGTTACAAGAACCGCTCGCTCTGCGCGGTCGGCTCAAGCCTTCGTTAGCCGCAGATTCCTGTTTTGCCAGCGAATGCTACCTTGGCGGCAACCTTCGGGGCGACATGGTGGCGATTCCGTGTCAGATGGCAGCAAGCGCGGAGGACGCCGCCGGCCCCTGGCCTGCGGCGTGTTCATGCTTGTGTCACCAGCGGGGCGCAGTTGACGGCCTCCCGCTCAATGGCTTTTCTAGCCAAACGTCTACAGGGAAAGGATTTCTCATGCGCGCCCTCATCATCGCCGGCGTTCTCGCCGCCGGCCTCGCCGGTTGCCAGTCCGTCGAGCAATCGGCGGCCGAGTCCGACCAGGTCTGCATCGATGCCGGCCATCGCCCCGGCACCCGCGCTTTCGAGCGCTGCCGCAGCGAGGTCTTCCAGAGCTTCCGCCGCTCCAATGCCCAGGCCAGCAACGCGGTCGCGGCCGGTGTCGTCGCTGGCGCGGTCGGCGGTGCGGTCATCGCCGCTTCGTCCCGCCGCCATTACGGCTACGGTTATGGCTATGGCTGCGGCTATTACGGCTGCTACTAAGACGTCCTACGTCTGAACCAAGCCGCGCCGGACGACAGGGGTCCGGCGCGGTTTTCTGTTCCACGGTCGGAAATCTCCGATCGGCCGGCTTGCGGCCGGCAGCCCGGCCCGGCTATACGGACAGGAGTGCGGGCGTAGTTCAGTGGTAGAACGTCAGCTTCCCAAGCTGAATGTCGTCGGTTCGATCCCGATCGCCCGCTCCAAATTTCCGACATTGTCGAGCGTCCCGCTTCCGCGGTGTGCCCCTGCGGCATGAACGCCGCTTTCGGCTGAGGCTTTGCAGCGCTAGATTGCTGCGATGAGCGCACCTCTACAGACCGAGATGCAGGATGCAGCGCCGAGCCCACGCTTTGGCCTCTGGCTGCTCGCCGGCGGCTTTGGCCTGCTACTGGCGGCTGGCCTGCTGCTCTGGTGGCGCGAGGGCGATCGCCTGTTCACCGACGGGCTGATCGCCGCGCTCCTCGCCTGCTTCTGAGCGGCACTTCGCCCGCATTCGAGGATGTCCCCCGTGAATCGCCGCCTGCTCCTGCCCCTGCTGGTCTTCGTGCTGGGTGCCGCCGCGCTCGCCGCAGCCGCCTTCATCACCTTTGCGCCCGGCTCCCGTCAGAGCGGGCAGAGCCTTGCCTCGAGCGTCGGCGGCCCGTTCTCGCTCACCAACAGCGAGGGCAAGACGCTGACCGACAAGGATCTGCGCGGCGCGCCCTTCCTCGTCTTCTTCGGCTTCACCCATTGTCCCGACATCTGCCCGACCAAGCTGTTCGAGATCTCGGAGGTGCTGCGGGCGGCCGGAGCCAAGGGCGAAAAGCTCAAGGCGCTGTTCATCTCGGTCGATCCGGAGCGCGACACGGCCGAGACGATGAAGAGCTATCTCGGCTCGTTCGACCCGCGCATCGTCGGGCTAACCGGCGAGCGCGCCGCGATAGATGCGACGATCAAGGCCTACCGTGCCTATTCCCGCAAGGTGCCGCTCAAGGATGGCGACTACACCATGGACCATACCGCCCTGGTCTATCTGATGGACAAGAACGGCGGCTTTGTCGGGGCCTTCAATATCGAGCGCCCGCCGGCGGAGGCGGCGCAGGAATGGCTGCGCCATCTCTAGAACCTAATTCGATCAGATTGAATCAATCTGGTCGGTGAATCGGTCTCTCACTTTGAGTCTAGGCGCGGTCGGCCGCGCGCTCGCCTGCGGTAGCGTGAGGAGCGGGCGAGGCCGTGCGCGGTCTTGTGCCAGCCGAACCGGTCGTGGAAGTAATCGTAGAGCGCGAGCCACGCTGCCAGCGAGGCGAGCAGATAATAGATCGGCAGGAGCGGCAGCCAACGCCATAAATCGATTGCGCCGCGCCGCCAGGCGCCGAGCGCGGGCACGAGGAAGATGGCGCAAATGCCGCTTCCGGCCAGCGCCAGCGCAAGTGAGGAGCACAGCAGCTCCAGGGCATTGCGTGGCACGAACAACGAGCCGTCGAGCACTGCCAGTACCGTCGTCGCGATGAACAGCGGGTAGAAGAGCGTTCCGAGCAAGGTGCCCAGCACCAGCGCCAGAAAGGTCAGCGTGGCAGTGAAACCCGCCTCGCGCAGGAAGCGGGCGGGCCTTAGCAGATGGCTGATCAGCGTTTGCAGATAGCCCTTGTGCCAACGCCTCAGCCAGGCTGGCAGGTGGTGCGGGGCCTCTTCGAGCGTGCGGCAGGGCAGGTCGGCCATGTAGCCGCCGGCGCGGACGAGGCGAAAGCCGATATCGGCATCCTCCGTGACATTCCAGGGATCCCAGCCGCCGACCCGTCGCAGCGCTTCGGTCCGGAAATGATTGGAGGTGCCGCCGAGCATGATCGGCAGGCCCGATTGCAACAGGCCGGGGTTGAGCACGTCGAACAAGCCGGCATATTCGAGCGCGAAGCAACCGGAGAGCCAGCCGTCATCGGGGTTGTCGATGACGAGACGGGCCTGCAGGCAGACGAGCTCGGCATCCGAGCGAAGGAAGCGGGCTGCAGCAAGACGCAACTGCCGGGGATCGGGGACATCCTCGGCGTCGAAGATGGTGAACAGCTCGCCGCGCGCTTCGGCCAGTGCCCGGTTGAGCGCGCGCGCCTTGGTCTGTGGGACGCCGCGCGGGATGATCATGACCTGCATGAAAGGCGGAAGCTCGCGGGCGGCGAGGGCGCGGCGCAGGCCCCAGTCGATTTCCTCGACAAGGATACGGATGTCGAGCTTGGCGGCAGGATAGTCGAGAGCAGACAGTCCCTCGATTAACTGATCGAGCACGGCTTCCTCGCCGAAGATCGGGACGGCGACGGTATAGACCGGCAGCCGGCTGTCATCGACTTGCCAGCGATGCTCGCGCCAGAGATCAACTGGCGCCTTTTCGATCAGGGCGGCCAGCCGGAGGACCACGGTGGCGAAGAAGAGGGCCCCCAGGGCCAGAGCCACGCCGATCAATGTCGTGACAGGTTCGAGTGCGCCGATTGCGCAGAGAAGACCGAGGGCGAGAAACGCCAGGAGCTTCTGTGGCCAGCTCGTGCCGGTTCGCGCACTGAAACGCTGAAGT
This sequence comes from Bosea vestrisii, assembly GCF_030144325.1. Lineage (NCBI taxonomy): Bacteria > Pseudomonadati > Pseudomonadota > Alphaproteobacteria > Hyphomicrobiales > Alloboseaceae > Allobosea > Allobosea vestrisii. The sequence continues at coordinate 3,409,344 of NZ_CP126307.1, forward strand.
CCGGCTTCATCCATCCAGGCTGCCTCGCAGGCGAGGGCTCCGGCATTGGCGCGCCACAACTCGGCCGCCAGCGTTGCCGGCGTCAGAACCACGATATCGTGGCGGGTATAGGGTTTCGCTGCGAGAAAGCGGCGCAGCGCCGCCCCGGGGGAGGCGCGACCGCAAACCGGACCGGGCTTTCAGGGCGAGCGACTGTCGCGGCCATGCCTTCGCGCAGGATCGCCGAAACGTCGCCCCCGGGTTGCAAGGGTGGTGAGCCGGGCTGGAAACGGAGTTCGAGTTCGGCTGCCAGCGCGCGATAAAACTGCTCTTCCGTGACAAGGCCCGACGCGATGACCTGCCGGCTTGATGAGACGCCGATCCGTTCCGAGAGCCTGGCCGCCTCCCGCAATTGCGCAGGCGGAACGCCTTGCTCAGCCAGAAACGCGATCTCCGCGGGCAGGCCGGACGCATACGCCCGGCCTGTGCCGGCCTGCGGCCAAGCTTGAGCCCCCATCCCCATCCCCCAACCGCGGCTGATGGCCCTCCAACCGGCGGCAACTTATGGTTGCTTATCGTAACGTCAGAGTCGAGTCCGAGGTTAGGCGGGGACGATAGGGCAGTTCGATTCCCTGCGGCAGCCAGGACTTCACCAGGTCGTTTGTATACAAATAAAAAGAGCGGCCCTGTTTGAAGGGATCCGTCTCGATGCCGGTAAGTGCTGGCGCGAGTCGCCGATCGCCTTGTGCTCTGCGCCTCGGCACCCAAGCCACTCGCGCGCGCCGCAAGTCGGTGATTTCACGCCGAATTCTGCTGGCACGGCTCTGTTCGAAGCCCGTTCGATTTCGCAGTTGCGAACGGATTCTGGCACGATAGTCTCGCTTCCGCGCTGCGGCCTGCAGTTTGCAATTCGTCGGTCTCAAATCGCTTGACAAGCTTCAAATCCATTGAGATCGTTGTTTGCATACAAATGAAATTTGGACGCGAATGTCCGGCCTGCTGCAACGATAACGATCGGCGGCGTGCCTCAATGGGAGAGTGACATGACCGCTTGGCTTGGCCTGACTTCGTTCAACCGTCTCGCGGCCATGGCGGCTGCGGCCGTGCTCACTCTGCAGGCGCCGGCACGCGCCGAGGAAATCTCCGTCACCCAATGGGGCGCGAGCCTCTATGGCGCGCCTTACGCGGTCGCGATGGAGAAGGGCCTGTTCAAGCAGGCCGGCATCGACATCACCGGCATCATCGGCTCGGGCGGCGGCGGCACCACGGTCCGCAACATTCTCGCCAGCGCGACGCCCTATGGCGAGGTCGCCGTCTCCGCTGCGCTCGCCGCCAAGGCGCAGGGGCTCGACTTGATCATCGTCAACACCGGCACGCGCAGCGTCGCCGAGGCATCGATGGTCGTCATGCCGGACTCGCCGCTCAAGAGTGTCGAGGACCTCGTTGGCAAGAAGGTCGCGATCACCTCGCCGAAATCGGTGTCGGAAATGCTGTTGCTGATGGTGCTGCGCGAGAAGGGCGTCGACCAAAGCAAGGTCCAGCGCGTCGCGGCCGGCGGCTATGTGCCGGCCCTGACCATGCTCGAGCAGAACGCCGTCGTCGGCTCGGTGCTGATCGAGCCGCTCTCGATCATCCGCAAGGACAAGTACCGCACGCTCTACAAGGCCGGCGACATCCTGCAGCCGATGACGACCTCGGTCGGCATCACCACGCGCAAATTTGCGCAGGAGAACCCCGAGAAGCTCAAGGCGATCATCGCCGGCCGCCGCGCCGGGGTACAGGCGATCTACAAGGACCCGGCCGAGACGGCCAAGATCATCGAGAAGATTTACAAGCTCGATCCGCCGATCGCCAAGGAAGCCGTCGACAACATGATAGGGCCGAAGATGTGGAGCGAGGGCGAGTTCAGCGTCTCCGAGCTCAACCGCATGGTCGAGGGTCTCAAGCTGATCGGCGAGGTCAAGGCCGATGTCGACTGGTCGGCCATCCTCGACAAGTCCTATCTGCCCGCCGACCTCCAGGCCAAGCAATGAGCGCGGCGGCATCGGGGGCCAAGATCGTGCCGCTCGCGCCCCAGGCCACAGCCATCGACGCACACGCCAGGTTGCGCGGCGTCACCCGGGTCTTCGAACTGCCGAAATCGACCCTGCATGCGCTTGGCCCGATCGATCTCGATCTCGCCAAGGGCGAGTTCTTCTCGGTGGTCGGTCCGTCCGGCTGCGGCAAGTCGACCCTGCTCGATATTCTTGCCGGCCTGAGCGAGCCACAAGCTGGCACGGCCGAGTTCGAGGGCAAGCCGATCAGGGGTGTGCCTGATGGTGTCGGCGTCGTTTTCCAGGAGGACGCGTCGTTTCCCTGGCTCAGCGTACGCGACAATGTCGCCTTCGGGCTGAGGCGTGCCGGCGTGGATCCGGCTGAGATCGCCAGGCGGGTCGATTATGCCGTTGGCTTCATGGGGCTGAAGGACTTCGCCGGCTCCTATCCGGCGCAGCTCTCCGGCGGCATGCGCCAGCGGGTTTGCATTGCGCGGACGCTTGTGCTGCAGCCCAGATTGATCCTGCTCGACGAGCCCTTCGGCGCGCTCGACCAGCAGACCCGGCTGCTGATGGGCGACGAATTGCTGCGGCTCTGGCGCGAGACCTCCGCCACCGTGCTGCTCATCACCCACGCGCTCGACGAAGCCGCGATGCTGTCAGACCGCGTCGGCGTGATGTCGACCCGCCCCGGCACCTTCATCGATTTCGTCGAGACCGGCTGGGAACGAGATCGGGACAGCCGCGTCGTCTCGACGCCGCATTTCGGCGACATCACCGCCCGGCTCTGGGAAAAGCTGCGCATCGAGGCGCTGAAGATCATGTCGGCCGGAAAGGCCTGAACCATGTCCGAGAAATGGCTGCGCGTCGCGGTCGTCACCGCGATGATCCTGCTGGTCGAGGCGCTCTGCCGCGTCGACGTCATCCCGCGCATGGTGATGATCGCCCCGTCCGACATGGTCGTCGAGCTCGGCAAGATCCTCGCCTCCGGGCAGTTCTCGGCCGATATCCAGATCACCTTCACCAATATCGCGATCTCGACCGTGCTCTCGGTGCTGCTCGGTTTCGCGGCCGGGGTGATCATCTACTCGCTGCCGAGCCTGCGCGATGCGATCGAGCCGCTGCTGGCGAGCTATTACGCCGTCCCGACCTTCGTCTTTTATCCGATCTTCATCACCCTCTTCGGCGTTGGCTCCGCCTCGATCATCGCGATCGCGGTGCTGCTTGCGGTCGTCTCGATGGTCACAGCGACGCTGAGCGGGCTCGACCGCATCCCGCGCGTGCTGCGCAAGACCGGCCAGATCTACCGGATGTCACGGATGAAGACCGCGCTGCTGATCGAGCTGCCGGCAGCGATGCCCTACCTCTTCACCGGGGTGAAGCTCTCGGTCGCCTATTCCTTCATCGGCGTCATCGCCTCGGAGTTCATCCTGTCGGGTGCCGGCGTCGGCTACGCGATCGCCTATGCCTACAACCTGTTCGAGAACGGGCACATGTACGCGCTGATGCTGCTCGTGCTCATCGTCGTCACCGTCGTCAACACCCTCCTCAACATTGTCGATCGGCGCCTCCAGGCGCGCCGGCAGCGGTGACGCCATGACAGCTCTCATGCCACGGTCAGCTGGTACGCTCCTCGTCCTCCTGGCCCTCATCGTTCTCTGGCAGGGCCTGCATCTGCTGGTCGGCGCCTCTTCGTTGGCCTCGCCGGTACACACGGTCACCAAGCTCGCCGCCCTGCTCGCCACCGGCGAGTTCTGGCTCAACGTCTCCGAGACGATGCGCGCCTTCGTCGCCGCCTTCGCGATCTCGCTTGCCGGCGGCATCACGCTCGGCATCGTGCTCGGCGTCCGCAAGCTCGCCGGCAATGTCGCCGAGCCGATCCTGACGACGCTCTATTCGATTCCGAAGGTCGTGCTTTATCCGCTGGTGCTGCTCTGCTTTGGCCTCGGCATCTCCGCCAAGATCGCTTTCGGCGTGATGCACGGGCTGATCCCGATCACGCTGTTCTCGATGAACGCCATCCGCCAGATGAAGCCGGTCTATCGCCGGACGTCGCAGGTGATGCGGCTCTCGGCCTCGCAGAACGCCTTCACCGTGATCATGCCGGCGATCCTGCCCGAGATCATTTCCGGCGTCCGGCTCGGCTTTTCGCTGACGCTGCTCGGCGTGCTGATCGGCGAGATGTTCGCTTCGCAGCGCGGCCTCGGCTTCATGCTGACCAGCGCCATCAATATCGGCCAGATCGACACGATCATGGCGATCGCGCTGCTGCTGACCGTCTTCGCCGTCACCTGCAACGCCTTGATGATGCGCTTCGACCGGCGTCTGACACACCGCTAAAGCGCCTTCCGGCGCTTGCGCCGATCGTGCCAGTCATGCAGGCTGCGGCGGACTCATCCCGCTCGCCGCAGCCTGCGCGCCGCACTGGAAAACCCATGAACCTCTATCATTTCGGCGCCACCGCCGTTCTCGTCGCCCTGCTCGGCGGCTGCGTCTCGCGCGAGGAGCCCATCGGCGTCTCGGAGCCCGCTCCGGTGCGGACTCGCGTCGTGCGGTCCGCGCCACCGCCGGATGGCGGCACGCTCGATCTCGGCCTGCCTCCGGCTCGCGAGGGCGGGCCCGCCTATGTCCGCTCCGGCATCAACAGCACGACCCGGCAGACCGACTTTTATGGCAGCGGCGTCCTACCGCAGGGCTTCTGAGGGCGGCCGCGTGCGGCATGCATTCCGGAGGCTGTGAATCCGTCTCCTCCGTCATGGTCGGGCTCGTCCCGACCATCCACGTCTTTGCTGGTCGCGTGCGGTGCCCAAGACGTGGACAGGCCGAAGTTCCCGTAGAAGCTCGACGGAGCGGAGTTTGCCGAAAGCCGCCCGGCTCGGCATCGACGCTATCCACGACCAGGTGGTTATGAAACAGCGCGAAGCCGGCTTGCTCGGCGATTTCCCGCGCAATCGTTAGCTTTCCCGAGACGACCGGACCGTAAATGAAGACGAGTTGCCTGGCGGCGGATTAGCATTGAAGACGTCAGCAATCCACCGTGTTGAAGAATCCGGCGGGCCGTGAGTCGCGGCCAGGTCTTCAGCTGGTCCATCGGGAACAATGGGCGGGCCGCGATGTTCGTGGAGAATCCGCACTTTTGCTTTGAGTGCGAAGCCATAAGCCGAGGCGGCGTAGAACGCAGCGATAAAAGCTTGGAGCTCGCTCGGAACTAATTTTGCGCCTGACCCCTGCTCATGCCCAAGCGAGGATCCAGTGTCGTATCGGCCGAGCCTCGACTGGTTGAACTTCTTGCTGGCCGACCTAAGGGGTGGCCTTGGACCCTACGTCAACGTGTTTCTGCTAACGGAGGCCGGCTGGGATCAGGCGACGATCGGCGCTCTCATGACCGCAAGCGGGCTGATCGGTATTGCGTTTCATGCACCGATCGGCGCCCTGATCGATGGTACCCGCGCCAAGCGGGCTCTCATTATTGGCGGTGCCTGGGCGCTGGCGCTGTTGGGAGTCGCGATTGTGACTTTCCCAACGCTCAGCGTTGTCTTCGTAGCGGATGTCACTATGGCGCTATTGGGCGCGGTGTTCGCGCCGACAGTCGCCGCCATCACACTTGGTCTGTTCGGGTCTCGCGGCGTCGCCGCCCAGCTCGGCCGCAACGCCGTATTCGACCGTTTCGGCAATTTGTTTATCGCCGCGCTAGCAGGGGTGGTCGGCACCTACTTCGGGCAACGCGGGGTTTTTTATATGCTTCCGCTATTCGCCGCGCTGACGACGATTGCGGTCCTTTCAATTCCGCCACATGCCATCGATCATGAACTGGCTCGCGGTCTTGAGGAGACCGATCACAGTCGGAGCCGCCCCTACGGCTGGCGGCAGTTATTTGCCGAGAGACCTTTCGTGGTGTTGGCACTCGGGACTGCCCTGTTCCATTTCGCCAATGCCCCGATGCTGGCCCTCGCGAGCCAGAAACTGGCGCTCGAGGCAAAAGGCTTCGAGTCAGCCGTGACCTCAGCAGCGATCATCGTCGCCCAGCTCGCGACGATCCCGATGGCCTTCCTGGTCATGCGGGCCAATCTGATCGGCGGGAGGACCCTGCTTATTTTGGCCTTCGCCGCCGTGCCGCTGCGCGGCATCCTGTTTGCCCTTGTCGACGATCCCTACTGGATGATCGGCTTCCAGCTGCTCGACGGGGTGGGAGCCGGACTATTCGACGTCTTGCTGCCGCTGGTTCTTCTCGGCGCCGTCCAGGGCAGCGGTCGTTACAACCTAGCCCGCGGCATCATCGGCACGATTCAGGGCGTCGGCGGAGCATCGAGTTACGTGTTTGCCGGCAGCCTCGTCGTCTGGGCCGGATACAGTGTCGCTTTTGCCGTCTTGTCCGGTGTGGCGTTGGTCGCCCTTGTTCTGATGATGGTGGCCATGCCCGAAACGGTTCCCAAAGCCCAAGCTTAAAAAAGCTTCACCGGCACCTGATTTCGAACTTTTCGGCAGAATCGGCGTTGCTTGCAGGCTTGAGTTTGGTGGCGTTTGGGGGCCGGAGAAATGGAATGCGGATCGCGCAGGTTGCACCGCTGGCGGAGTCAGTTCCACCGAAGATGTACGGGGGCACGGAGCGCGTCGCGTCGTGGCTCACCGAAGAACTCGTTCGGCAAGGACATCAGGTTACGCTCTTCGCGTCGGGCGATTCAACCACCTCCGCCGAACTGGTATCGTGCGCCCCGCAAGGCCTGCGGCTTGCGGGCATTCGCGATCATACCGCGAGCCATCTTGCCATGCTTGCCAAGGTGTTAGACCAGGCGTCGGCGTTCGATATCATCCATTTCCATCTCGATCTGCTGCAGCATGCATTATTCCGCGATCTCGCCCATAAATGCGTGACAACGCTGCATGGCCGCCTGGACCTGCCGGATTTTCTCCCAGTCTACCGAACTTTTCCGAAGATGCCCCTGATCTCGATTTCGGATTGTCAGCGCCAACCGATGCCGGACACGGCGAACTGGTTGGCGACGGTCCATCATGGACTGGGCCCCGGCTTGTGCCCGTTCGATAATCAGGGCGGGGACTATCTGGCATTCCTCGGGCGCATCACGCCCGAAAAGCGGCCGGATCGCGCGATTGAGATCGCCAAGCAGGCCGGCATGCCTCTCAAGCTCGCCGCAAAGGTCGACCCGGTCGATGCCGACTATTTCAGAACCGAAATCAAGCCGCTGCTCGATCATCCCCTGATCGAATTTATTGGTGAGATCGACGAAGCAGAAAAGGCAGCATTTCTTGGTGGAGCGCGGGCCCTCCTTTTCCCGATCGATTGGCCCGAGCCCTTCGGGCTCGTTATGATCGAAGCCATGTCGGCGGGAACACCGGTCATCGCCTGGCGTAATGGGTCTGTGCCCGAAGTGGTCCAAGACGGCGTGTCCGGAATCATCGTCGACACCATGGCTGAAGCGGTCGCCGCCGCCCATCGCAGCGCGATAATAGACCGCCTCCAGGTGCGGCAGTATTTCGAAAGCCATTTTACCGCGGCGAGGATGGCGAGCGACTATCTCGACGCATTTGACCGTCTGCTGGCTTCATCACGAGAACCGCGCAGGGCCGCAGAATAGACGCAGAGCCATGGCCCAATCGGTTCGAACCTGATCCCCGCAGAGGAGCAGTCGGATGGATGAGCTCAGCGTCGCTCCAAGCGAGCGCGAAATTCCGCCTCCGCACGAACGATCGGCCGATCATGCCCTCGATGCGCACCCGTCGCTCGTCGATCGCCCACTGCGTACTTTGAAATCCGGCGACGCCTTCGCGGTGCTCGATAGCTATGGTGACATGGGGACCACCGCGGACACCTCGGAAGGGCTATTCTGCAACGACACCAGGCACCTTTCGCGGCTGCAGCTGTTCTTCGAAGACAAGCGCCCCCTTCTGCTCAGCTCGGTGATCCAGGACGATAACGTGTCCTTGACCGTGGACCTGGCCAATCCAGAGATTACGCGAGCGGATGGAACAACGATGATTCCCCGCGATGCCATCGCTATTGAGCGGACGAAATTTCTCTGGAATTCGGTCTGTTACGAGCGGATCGGATTGCGCAATTTCGACCGTCTGCCGCATGAATTCAGGCTGACCTTGCGCTTCGCGGCGGATTTTCGCGACCTCTTTGAAGTCAGGGGAATGAAGCGGGCGCGTCGCGGCGAAATGGAAACGAACGTCGCTTCGAACATCATGCGCTTCGCCTATCGCGGGCTCGACGACAGAATCCGCAGAACGGTCCTTCGCTTTAGCCCCGAACCGGTGCAGGTGACGAAAGATTGCGCCTCGTTCCGGTTCGTTCTCAAGCCTGGCGAGCGAGCCTCGCTTCTCGTGGCCGTCGCCTGCGATCTGGTCGATGCCCAGAGCCGGGACGCGTCACCTATCCAGAACGCGTCCGGGGTGCCGGCTCAAGGCTTTGCCAAGGCCTATCAGGATGCTCGCCGGGATTTGCGCGCGCTGACGTCGAACATTACCAAGGTCGAATCGACGAATGCCCTCTTCACAGACCTGATCACGCGCTCGACTTCGGACCTTTATACGCTGATGACGCGCAGCTCCGAGGGCATCTATCCCTATGCCGGTATTCCGTGGTTTTCGACGATGTTCGGGCGCGACGGAATCATCACCGCCATGATGCTGCTCTGGGCCGATCCGGCGGTGGCACGGGGTGTCCTGCTGCAATTGGCCAAAGCCCAGGCCCTCACGACCGATCCCGAAGCCGACGCGCAGCCCGGCAAGATCCTGCACGAACGGCGCAGCGGTGAGATGGCCAATCTCGGCGAGGTGCCCTTCGGATTCTACTATGGCTCCGTGGACGCCACTCCGCTCTTTATCATGTTAGCGGGGCAGTATTTCGAGCGCACCGGCGATCTCGCCACGATCGAGCGACTTTGGGAACATATCCAGGGGGCGCTTCAGTGGTGCGATACTTTCGGCGATCGCGACGGCGATGGCTTCGTCGAATATTACCGCGAGACGGATAAAGGCCTGGCCAATCAGGGCTGGAAGGACAGTCACGACTCGATCTCCCATGCCGACGGGTCCCTCGCCCAAGGCCCGATCGCGCTGGTCGAGGTGCAGGCCTATGTCTACGCCGCCAAGCGGGCGGCAGCGACGATGGCGGGAGCCATGGGGCTTATCGATCGCGCGATTGAGCTCGAGCAGGCAGCGTCTACTCTGCGGGAGAAGTTTGATCGCGCCTTCTGGTGCGAGGAGATCGGCTCCTACGCGCTGGCGCTCGATGGTGACAAGCGGCCTTGTCGCGTGCGGGCATCGAACGCTGGGCATGCCTTGTTCGCCGGCATTGCTCTGCCTGAGCGCGCGGCCAAAGTCGCTGCGACCTTGATGAGTGAAGGCAGCTTCGGCGGCTGGGGAATCCGGACACTGAATGCCGGCGAGATCCGCTACAACCCAATGTCCTATCACAATGGTTCGGTGTGGCCGCACGACAATGCCCTCATCGCGCTGGGCTTCGCCAAGTATGGCTTAAAGCCCGAAGCAGCACGGCTGTTTGAGGCGACCTTCGATGCGTCGACCTATCAGGACCAGCAACGCTTGCCGGAGCTATTCTGCGGCTTCCTGAGAAGGCGCCGACGCGGGCCGACCGCATATCCGGTCGCCTGCTCGCCCCAGGCCTGGGCAGCGGCAGCCCCCTTTGCGATGCTGGCTGCCTGTCTGGGGCTGGAACTGCCGGCGGCCACCAACGAGATCAAGTTGATCGACCCGGTCCTCCCGTCGTTTCTCGACGACATTACGCTTCGAGGTCTGAAACTGGCTCGCTCCCAGTTCGACTTGCGCGTGCATCGGCACAAAAACGACGTGACCATCAACGTCCTGAAGCGATGGGCGGAGAGCGACGCCAGTGTCCTGATGATGAAGACGCGATAGCCTCGCAGGCGCGGCGATAGCGGCCAGGTCGCGGCCGCGGTCCGAGCCTGCATCGAGCAGTTCGGCACGATCGACATCCTCGTCAACAATGTCGGTGGTTCCGCCGCAGGGGGCGCGGTGACGCTGAGCAAGGGCGCTGGCGCGCCCAGCTCGACTTCAATCTGACCAGCGTCTTCGCAACTCGGTCGATGGATGGAACTTGGCCGGCGGCGGGTTCGTTGGGATGGGACGTCGTTCTTAATCATCCTTGGACGGCCGGCCCGGGTCGAGAGCGCTCGATGACTCCGAAGGCTTCCGCTCGCCTTTGGAACTGCGCGGCGGCGGCCCTTCATTTCCACGCGGCTCATTGGCTGTCTGTGTGCCGAATCCGGGACGTGGCCGGCTATCTGAGGCCCTACGTGGCTGGCCAACCGTATCGTCGTGCTTTGGCTTGCGACTGCTCATGGCATCCTCCCTTATTGTTCTGTCTCGCTGAGCTCGCGGGTTTAATGCCGGCCGCACGCGAAGGTTCCGAACGCTGTTAGGTATGTCGCGTTATGGGCGGAACACAGCGGCGCGCGAAAGGTTGCGCTCAAACAGCCAACTAGTGAGAACCATCATGCTCAGCACTCCAGAGGTCGGCTTCGGCGGACGCCCCATCCTGAATTCCGACGATTGCCTGACCGCAGAGGCGCGGATCGCCAGGCTGGCTATCGCACCTGAGGGTTCTGACGAGGAGGCGGAAAGGGTTGGGCTGATCGATGCCGTCAATGCCTATCGGCTGAAGCAGGATTCTCCCGCAACGGCAGCCATGACCAATCCAATCAGCTCGCTGGAGCAGTATGAGGCGGCGACACAAAGAGTGGCGGATCTCGCCAATTATGCCGAGGGTACGCCGCAGGCTGACGAGCTCGGCAGACTGGTTGCCGATATCCGAGCCTGGGAGGAAGCGAAGCAGGACAACGCGCCGCAGCGGCAATGAGAACCGCTCCTCAAGCTTGCTACGACTTCGACAATCGCCGCACGTTGGCTCGCATCTTGCGCCGGTAGGCTTTAACGACAGCGCGTGCCCGAACTCGTCTCCGAGGAGGTCGCCCTCAAATCCGGCTTCAAGCTCGACCAGGCCGCCCCGATCGCGACCGTCGACATGTCGTCCTCGACGGCCGCGGGATGCTGCTGCTCGCGATCGTCGCCGGGCTCGCGCTTGGAAAGCCGCTGGGACTGCGCGGAGGTTCGCTTCCTGGCGGGCCGATTGATTCGAAAGGAGAGGCCCAGATCGGACCGCCCGCTTGCCGGCGGATTTCCAGAAATTCGGGATGATCTTCGGCGCGGCTGTTGCCGATTGTGTTACTTCGTCGGCCGAGAGCGCGCGGTGAGCTTGTTTCCGTCCGGATCGCGAAGGTAGGCGACAAACGCTCCATTCGGGCGCTCGCTGGGTGGGCTCTCGATCGCCGTCCCACCATGCGTGGTGCCCGCCTTATGCCACGCGAGAACATGATCACGGCTCGCCGCGGCGATCCCGATAGTCCCACCGTTGGCCGCGGTCGCTGGATTGCCGTCGATCGGCTTCGTGATCATCAGCCGACCGTCGTTGTGGGCATAGATCAACCTGCCCCTGGCATCCATCTCGCCCGGCTCGCCTCCTAACGCGGCGAATGTGGCGTCGTAAAAAACTCTAGCCCGCTCCAAGTCGTTGCTGCCTATCATGACGTGAGTGAACATCCTTATTCTCTCCAAAAAAGGGCTGGTGGGGACATTCGCTTGTGGTCGGCTGCCCCCAGTGCGGTCCGGAAGGAGGCGTTTCAGGACTTGTAAGAGCACGGAAAGGGGGCAGGATCACAGTGCGCTTCCGCCCCCTGTCGTCCCTTGAAGCTAGAGCTCGATCATCAGGCGGCAATCGCCTTTTGAACCGGCACGTGAGGCTTATTGAGGCTCTCGGCGACCTGGAGATTTGTGATTCGGCCTCGATGCACATTCAGGCCGGCGGCGAGGTGCGGGTCTTCTTCGATCGCCTTCAGGCCACGTGCCGCCAATGCCAGGCCGAACGGCAGCGTGGCGTTGTTCAAGGCATAACTCGATGTGAGCGGCACAGCTCCGGGCATGTTGGCGACGCAATAATGAATGACCCCTTCGATCTCGAAGGTCGGCGAAGCGTGCGTCGTCGGTCGGGATGTTTCGAAACAGCCGCCTTGATCGATCGCAACATCGACGAGCACCGCTCCGCGTTTCATCCGCGAAAGCTGTTCGCGGGAAACGAGACGGGGGCTGCTGCGCCCGGAATGAGGACGGCCCCGATTACCACGTCGGCCGCGAGCACCTCTTCTTCGATGGCCTGTTGGGTGGAAAAGCGCGTCCTTGCGCGGCCACCAAAGTGCTCGTCCAGTTGCCTAAGGCGGGGGAGGGACCGATCGAGAATGACAACGTCAGCTCCAAGCCCAGCGGCCATCCGGGCGGCGTGTGTCCCAACCACCCCACCGCCAATGATGGCAACGCGCGCGGGTGCTACGCCCGGCACCCCTCCGATCAGGATGCCTCGGCCACCCGAGTGCCGCTGCAGGCAAGACCCCGCTGCTTCGATCGAAAGTCGGCCGGCAACTTCGCTCATGGGAGCGAGCAGAGGGAGGCCGCCAAAACGATCCGTCACCGTTTCATAGGCGACCGCGGTTACGCCGGAATTCAGCAGACCGGCCGTCTGCTCCGGATCCGGAGCCAAGTGCAGGTACGTGAAGAGGATTTGTCCTTCGCGAAGCTGGGTCCACTCCGACGGCTGAGGCTCTTTGACCTTTACGATCATCTCAGCTTTGGCAAAAATCTCGGCTGCGGTTGCCATGATGCGTGCGCCGGCAGTTTCGTAAGCCTGATCTGAGGCGGAGATGCCAGCACCGGCATTCGTCTCGACAAGCACCTCGTGCCCGGCAGACACATATTCTCGCGCGGCTTCCGGCGTCAGGCCGACCCGGTACTCATGAACCTTGATTTCCTTGGGAACGCCTACGCGCATTTGATCCTCCCGCGTTTGGAGCGGCGATAATAGCGCAGGAGCCTGAGCGAATTTCGACGAATTGCGGTGGAATTATCGCCAGTGTCATCGGATTCAAGCGATGATTGCGGATATGACGCTAGTATCGTGCGTAAGCTTGGCCGTGGTCGCAGGAACACAACATGGCTCTAGATAATCTGTCGCGCATCCTTTTGTCCGAACTGGTGGAAGATGGCCGTGCAAGCCATATCAAGCTCGCCGAGCGCGTCGGCTTGTCCGCTACAGCAGTAGCCCGACGACAACGCGCCCTGGAGGAGGAGGGCGTGATCGTCGGCTATCACGCACGATTGAGCCAGAAGGTGCTTGGTCTAGGGGTCACCGTCATCATCAGATTGGCTCTGAACAGCCAGAGCGAAGACGCCCTTTCTGCATTCGAAAAGGCCGTCGCCAAATGCCCCTCGGTTCTGAGGTGCTTCTTGATGTCGGGGGAGGACGATTATCTGCTCACTGTCGTCGCCCGAGACGTCGAGGACTTTGAGCATGTTCACAAGACGCAGTTATCCCGATTGCCGCACGTTGCACGGATCCAATCAAGCTTTGCGCTCCGTCAGGTCATAGAGAGGCCTGTTCTGCCTCCGCTCCAATCAGCAGAGGGGCGCCACGGCCAAGCGGACCGATAGCGAAACGCCCCGGCAGATGACGGACTTGCCGACAGTTCTCAAGCGCGCTGGGCTGGATCTTCTGAAGCCTGGGTCTGCCGCCAATCGCGAAGTCCGAGCGGGTGACGAGCCCATCCTTTCAATGGAGCGCCGGACGGCCGGCCCGAAAACTCGCGCTGCAAAGGGGGCACGGTCGCGCAGCGCCACCTGCGGACGTTGCGACATTGCGCGAAGGCAGACCTTCGTCATGTAGCCCGAGCCTGGAGCTCGCGTCACTGCTGCTGGTTGGCGAGCCCCCAAACGGACTGCCGGAAGCTGACTTTCCCGGACAATCAACAGGCCGTGCAATCTTGAGGTTAGTCCACCAGCGTTTCAGTTGCGCCTCACTCGTTACCATACATGTTCGACCTCGCGAGTGCGGAGAAAGGGCAGCGGTTCACTCGCAGGCTCGTAGCTAATTGCAAGTAGGGTGCCGGATTACAGGCGACGCTTTCACGGTAGGGCGAACAGAGGCGAACCGGACGGAGGGTTGGTCGGCTTGGGAAGCTCTCCCTTCAGAATGAGAAGCGGCAGGCGCTTTGGCCCCATCGTCGGCACGCGGTCTGACCCCATTGCCAACAATATTACTCTAATCTTCTCAGCGTCTTGCGACTAATTTTCGGGGGCTGACTTGGATGCCTAACCGGGGTCAATCGGTGCGCCGATTTACACTATGGGCAAAGCGTCGATTACCGCGGTGGTCGTATCGAGCATATCGATCTGAGCACCGGAGTAGTTGAACGCCTGGACGACAGGTGCGGCGGGCACGAACTCAGGTCAGCAGCGCTCGCGTCGAGAAGCCGCTATCTGTGGCGGCCAGCTCCGCTACCACTTCCCGAAGCGCTGCGCAGAACTCTCGCGATGACGCGGTCTGCGCCGTTCCGACGGGAAGCGCGAGCCGTCCGACAATCGTCTCCGTTGGGAAAAGCGGGACGAAAGTCAGCTTATCCGATCCGGACCGCCCGAGGACGCCAAGCTTGTCGATCAACGCGATGCCTGCGCCGGCCTCAACGAGCACGCATGCGATGTTCGATTGCGATACCTCGACGGCGGGCCGGAGTTGGAGGTCGGCTCGCTCGAATATTCGATGCGCAAGTGCCCCGAGCGGCAACATCCGGTCGAGGCAGATCATGGGTTGCCGAGACAGATCGTCGATCGTGAGGTGCGGCTTCTGCGCCAAGGCGTGGTCGCTCGGCAGTACGCAGCCAAAGTGCGAAGTGCACAGATCCTCCAGGACGATCCCCGAGACCGCAGCCGCGTCGATCAGCAGTCCGAGTTCGCTCTTGAAGCTTGCCACACGTTGGGCGACATCACGTGCCGTCAGGATTTCAACGACGAACTCGACGCCGGGCTTCCTGCTTCGGAGCCGCGAAATGGCATAAGGCAGGATAGAGTTCGCGAACGCAGCAATCGTCGCAATCCGAAGTGCGCCTGTTCGGCCTTCCCTGAGATCGCGAGCGCGCCGCGCAACGGTCTCGATGGAAGAGACCGCCTGCACGACATCTGGGTATAGCAGCTCCGTTTCCCGCGTCGGATGTAGTCGCTGCTTTTCGCGCCTGAACAGGACGATGCCGATGCGCTCCTCCATCTGTTGCAGCGTACGGCTGACGGCCGGCTGCGACACGTTCAGCGCCGCGGCCGCTGCAGTGACGCTGCCCTTCTCGATCACGGCACGAAGCACTGAGAGTTCACGGGAGTCGAATGTCATAATCCACGGGCATTAAGTCAGGCGATCTTTGTATTGGCCCGCATGAACCCTTCAGCGTCAAGATCGCTACCGATCGTTCGCGTGAGTGGGAACCCGATGCGAGTCACCGAGATCCGCGGCCATCATGTCGGCTTCGTTCCAGCGCCGGCGATCGGCAACGCCCGGACCATGATCCGTCGCCGCGATTTCCTTCTGCTGGAAGTCGTCACGGATACCGGCAAAAGCGGTTGGGGCGAGGTATTTTCGTCGCCGGACGCGGCGGCCGCTATCATTCGCTCACGTTATGCGCAGGTCGTCATCGGAGCAGCGCCGGCGCGCTACCGCGCGCTTTGGGAGCACATGGTCGCCAACCTGGGCTATGATCGCCGAGGGCCTGCCATGATGGCGATCTCTGCGCTCGATATGGCGCTGTGCGATCTCGCCGCGCAAGAACGCGGCGTCGGCGTCGCCGCCATGTTGGGCGGCGCGCTTCGCAGCGACGTCTTCGCCTATGGCAGCGGCCCGTTCATCTCGGACGCCGACGAACCCTACGGACACTACGCCGGCGTGATCGAGCACGCTCTTGGGGAAGGCTATCGCGCATTGAAGCCGCGCGCGGGTGTCTCTCCGCGAGCCGATGGCGAGATGCTGGCGCACGCGCGCAAGCTGGTGGGCCCCGAGATCGGGCTGATGGTCGACATCAACCAGGCCTACACCGCCCGTGCCGCCATCGCGTCAGCTCGCCGGATGGAACCTTCTGATTTGCTCTGGATCGAGGAGCCGGTGGAGCCAGAAGACATCACGGGATACGCCGCGGTCGCTGGGGCGGTTTCGACGGCCGTGGCCGGGGGGAAGCACTCCCCAGCGCCGGGGCATTCCGCGATTTCCTGGTGGCGGGCACGATGTCCATTCTCCAGCCGGATCTCACGGTCTGTGGCGGTTATACCGGCTTCCTGCGGATCGCCGCATTGGCGGCGGCCTTCGATCTACCGGTCATGCCCCATGTCTTCGGCACGATCGTCAATCATCAGGCGGCACTGCAGGTCGCCAGCCTGCTTCCGGCGCGGCGCGGTGGAGGCCCTGCGCCTTATCCCTATGTCGAAGTCGATATCTCCAGCAATCCGCTTCTCGCGCTCCAGGGCGCGATCAAGCTCACGGCGACCGGCACGCTCGAAATTCCCGATCTTCCGGGAACAGGGCTCGACCTGGATGCGGCACGATTGGAGCCCTGGCGACGGGAAACATGGGTCTGCCGCTGACTGAGTGCGGCAGCCACTGCATCAAGAAGAAGAGTAATGGGAGGACAGAATGCTCATGAGGAGGCGGACCTTCATGCTCTCCCTTGTCGCCGTCGGCGCGACAGGAGGGGCAAACGCTGCGGATTGGCCCGAACGCGGATCAACTTTTGTCGTGCCGTTCCCGGCGGGCGGAAGCACCGACATTGTGGCACGACTATTCGCTGAACGCTTTGCCGAACGCCTGCGCCAGAGCTTCGTGGTCGAGAACCGGCCCGGCGCGAACGGCAACATCGCGGCCGCGGCGGTCGCGAAGGCGCAGCCCGACGGGTACACCATCCTTGTGTCGGGCAACGGCCAGAATGCCATGAATCACTCGCTCTATGCCCGGATGTCGTACGATTCAATCAAGGATTTCGAACACATCTGCCTGTTGGCCATGACACCTAACGTGATCATCGTGCCAGCGGCTTCGCCGATCCGAACACTCGAAGAACTCATCGCCGGCGCTCGCCGATCTGGTGGCGATCTCTCCTTCGCAAGCCCGGGGGCCGGATCATCCGGTCACCTCTCTTTGGCGATGCTTGAGAGCGCCGCAAAGATCAAAGTGCGGCATGTCCCCTATCGCGGAGCAGCTCCGCTGGTCACCGATATCCTAGGCGGGCATGTTTCGGCAGGCATCGTCAACGCCGATATCCCGCTTTCACATATCCAGGGCGGAAAAATCCGGGCGCTTGCTGTGACGAGCTCCAGTCGGAGCCCCCTCTACCCCGATGTCCCGACTGTCGCCGAGAGTGGTTTCCCAGGATTCGAAGCGCAAGGCTGGTTCGGCTTGTCGGCGCCCGCCAAGACACCGCGCACTATCGTTGAGAAAATGAACAAGCTCGCCAACGAGGTTCTCAAGGAGGAGAAAATCAAGCAGCGCTTTGCGGCAGGCGGCTATGTGGCCGGCGGCGGGAGTCCGGACGATTACGCGCAGTTCATTGGGCGGGAGATCACCAAATGGGCCGCGGTAGTGCAAGAGAATGGGATCTCGATCGAGTGAGCCAGCAGCCCGGGTCGTGAGGTACGAGATCAGAGTGGGAATGGAGTGACGTGGACGCCGGCGCCGGCCCTACACAAGTGTCCGAACGTCGTGCCGGGCCGTCCACTCAGATAAGCGCTCGGCGGAGCCTTGAACTCCCCCGGCGTGCCAGCGTGTTTAACACCATCGATCGGCTTCGCACCCGGCCACACACTCGCTAGCAGGGAGGTATACCATGTTGCGATATCATAGGCTTATGCCCCACGCTGCCGTCTTCGTGGCGTCGATGGCAGGATTGCCCTCGACGACTCGGGCCGAGCAGGTCGCCCAGGCGCCGGCAGCCGAGACGAAGCCGATCGCCTGCGACGAACTTGCCGGACTCTCCATCCCGGCAAGCGTGACGTCGTTGGCAACGAGCGGGGCCAAGGTCACGTCTGTGGCGGCGCAGCCGGCTTCCGGCACGGGCGCCAAAGCGGTCGGCGCATTCTGCCGCGTACTGGTCGAGATCGCCCCAGTCGATCCGAAGGCACCACCTATCAAGGCCGAGGTCAATTTCCCGGAGCATTGGAACGGCAAGGCGCTGATGTATGGCGGAGGCGGCTATAACGGCGTGATTCTCAGTACCGGCGGGACCCTACGCTTGCAGCCGCCCGACGTGCCGATCCCGCTCGCGCGTGGCTTCGTCACCTTTGGCGGCGATTCCGGCCACGAGGGCGCGAACCGCGGCGATTTTGCCCTCAATGAGGAGGCCCTGAGGAATTACGCTTTCGACTCCGTCAAGAAGACGCGCGATGTCGCCACGCACCTGATCAAGCTCCGTTACGGGCGGCCTCACGAGAAGCTCTACTTTCATGGCAGTTCCAACGGAGGCAAGGAGGCGCTGGGCCTCATCCAGCGGTATCCTGACGACCTCGACGGCGCCATGGTGTTCTGGCCGGCGACGCACATTGGCACGGCCCATCTCCAGTTCGGTCGCATCGCGCGCGCCTTCGCTGCGCCCGGCGCCTATCTGTCGATGTCCCAGCGCAAGGTCGTCCTAGACGCTGCATTGGAGGCTTGCGACGGACTCGATGGCATCCGTGACGAGGTGATCTCGAATGCCCGCGCCTGCCAGCAGACCTTCGATCCCGATAAAGCCACCGTCGACGGCAGACCGTTGCGCTGTCTGGACGGTGCCGTCGACCGCGACAGTTGCCTCTCGGACGTCCAGATTGGTGCCCTCAAAGTCATGGGCTCCCCCTTGAAGCTCGACGCACCGCTCGCGAGTGGGGAAAAGGGCTATCCGGGGTTTTACGTCTGGGGCGTGGACCTTGGCTGGCGGGAAACCGACGACCTTGCCAAGGGCGTGTTGACGCAGGGGCTCGGCAAGGTTGCCCCGGCCTATCCCGCTGCTCCCGGCATGCCGTTTCTTCATGCTTTCGCCGACCAGTACGCGCGCTTTTTCGTCACGAGAAACCCGGGGGAAGCTGGCAGAATATCGACCCGGAGAGACCAGGCGAGTGGCAGGATCGCCTGAGCATGCTCGCCGGATTGCTCGACATGAGCGGCACAAATCTCTCCAGCTTCCAAAAGCGCGGCGGCAAGATCATCTTGATGCATGGTCTCGCCGATCAGATCGTGCCGCCTCAAGCGTCGGCCGATTATTACGAGCGCCTCGTCGCCACCATGGGCAATGAGGCTGTCTCCCAGTTCTTAAGGTTCTACGAGGTGCCCGGCACTGCCCATAGCGGCTTCGGAGTCTCCTTCAATCCGAGCTGGGACGTTCTCGGCGCACTGGATGCGTGGGTCGCCGGCGGCGCCGCGCCGACGGCTCCAGTCATTACTGATACGCACTTCAAGCCGGGCCGTGCCCGCCCGCTCTGCGAATACCCGAGCTACCCCAGATATCAAGGTGGCGACCCAGACCAAGCTACGAGCTTCACTTGCGCGAGGTGACGCGTGACCGCGGACTGTCCGCGGTGCCAACTCCGCGCGTATCGGCGAGCGGCGGCTGCTCAACGCCAGGACCGCGATCGGCCCCGCAACGAGTAGCGCCCGGCGATCGTGCCGCTCTGGTTGACGCGTATCTGGAATCCGAGCGTGATGGTCAGGTGGCATCGACCACATCGAGGCGCTGCGGGGCCCCTGCTGGTGCATGATCATCTTTTGGCACTGGAAAGCCGCCACCGGGCGGATATCGTGGAGGCCGGCGCAGGATAGCTGCGATGAGGCAGCTGCGCCGGACGCTCGAGCCGTCCATGCTGGCGATCCCCTCGTGACGACTGGGGCCGAGCAGATACGGCTTAGCGAGGTGCTGGCATCGCTGAAGGCGGACAGCGGCGTCCTGGCGGCGACGATCGTGGTGTGGCCGGAGCGTCCCGAGTTCGAGGGCGCTCGTCTTTCGGGGTTCCGGAGCGACGCCGTCGCGAGCGGCGTCGCGGACTGGGGAGACAGCCTCCCTGCAGCGCGCCCCAACGAGCTTACCGCCGCGCTGATCGAGGGCATCGAAGCCCTGCCCGAAGCATTCGTCCTGTATGACGACCAGGACCGGATGATCATCTGCAACGAGCAGTACCGGCGTCTCTATCCACTGGTCGCGGACATGATGAAGCCTGGCATGCGCTTCAGCGACGTCGTCCACGAGAGCGTCGCGCGCGGCGTCTTCCAGATCGACGAGAACAGCAAGACCTGGGCGGAGCGGCGCATCTCCTTCCACCAGGCCGGCATCGGCTTCTTCGAGCAGCACCTCTCGGACGGACGCTGGATCCAGGTCAGCGAGCGGCGGACCGCCTTCGGCGGCACGACCAGCATCCGCGCGGACATCACCGTGCTGAAGGAGCGCGAGCGGGATTTGCGAGCGGCGCGCGCCAAGGCGGAGTCCGAGGCCGCGGCACGGACGGCCTTCATCGCCAAGGTCGGGCATGAGCTGCGCAACCCGCTCAACGTCATCCTCGGGATTGCCCAGATCCTCGCCGGCGAGGCCTTGCCGAAGCGGCAGCGAGCGATGATAGACAGCCTCGTCGGCGCCTCGCGGGCGATGCGCGACGTGCTCAACGACGTGCTGGACATCGCCAAGGTGCAGTCGGGGCAAATCGACATCCGTCTTGAGACCGTCGAGACCAGACCCTTCATGCAGGAGATGGTCAACATCGCCCGGACCATGACGGTGCAGAAGGGCCTCGCCATGCGCTCCCGCATCGAGACGACGCTCCCGGGCCACTTCGTGACAGACCCGCGGCGCCTGCGGCAAATCCTGTTCAACCTGCTCGGCAACGCGGTGAAATACACGCCTTCCGGCTCGATCACGCTGGCGTGCTCGCTGCGTTCGCCGCCCGGAGGCCAGGACGTCCTCGAAATCTCCGTCACCGATTCAGGCCCCGGCATAGCGCCGCGGCTGACGGGCCGGATGCTCCAACCCTATGCCCGGCAGCGGGAACATGTCACGGCCGGAGTCGAGGGCCTGGGCCTCGGGCTATCGATTAGCGAGGAACTGGCCGTCGCGATCGGTGCACGTCTCGGCATCGGACCTGGCCCGCGCGGCGGAACGCGCGCCTGGATCACCATTCCGGTCAGGCCGGCAGGCGAGCAGGATCATCCGCGCGTGGTGCCGGCCGCGAGTGAAAAGCTCCAGCCGGGGCCGCCCCTCAACATCCTCGTCATCGACGACGAGCAGACCAATCTCATCGTGGCGGACGCCCTGCTGCAGCGACTCGGGCACAATGTCGCAACCGCGCATGACGGACAGGAGGGCATGAGGGCGTTGCGCGCAGGGGGCTACGACGCCGTGCTCCTCGACATCTCGATGCCGGAGATATCAGGCATCGAGATAGCGCGGCGGATCGCGGCGGAAAAGCTGGGCGGCCCCGGCTTTGCGATCATCGCCATGACCGGCAATGTGATGCCCGAGGACATCAAGGCCTATCTCGCCGCGGGCTTCACCGGCTTCATCGAGAAGCCGGTCGAGTTCGACGATCTTGGCGAGCTGCTCGTCTCGGTCCGGCGGGATCTGGCGGGGCATGGCGCGCTCGGGCCCGGCGAGCGTGTCCGCTTTCCGCGTGCCGAAAGCGCCCGTGTCTTCGACAGGACGCCGCTCGACCGCATGGTGGCGGATATCGGCCACGACAGCGTCGCCTCGATTGTCGCGACCGGCATCGCGACCTTCGGCGAGACCATCGAGAAGCTCGCTTCGGAGGACGGCGAGGCGCTCCGCCGGCTGCTGCACAAGGTCCACGCGGTCGCGGGCCTTCTCGGGTTGGACGAACTGGCGAGTAACGCGCAACGCGACGAACGCAACGCCTCGGCGCTGACGCCGGAGCAACGCGGCGCTTTGAAGGACATGCTCGCCAAGGCGATCGCGCAGATGGAACTCTACGCGCTGGACCTCGAGGTCACAGCCCCGCCGGACTAAGCGGCCTGCGCGGCAGGGTCAGCTTGTAACCGGCGCCGTGAACCGTCTTCAGCAGAGCGGCGTCGAGGCCGATCGACTTCAGGCGGTGGCGCAGCCGTGACATCCTGATATCGACCGCGCGCTCCGATTCAGGCGGCTCGCCTTCGGCGATGGCGTCGATGATCTGGGCGCGGGTCAGCACACGGTCAGGATTGCGCGCCAGAAACCTCAACAGCGCGAACTCGGTCGCGCCGAGATCAAGGCATTCTCCCGAGGGGGCGACGAGCGCGTGCCCCGCCAGATCGAGCTCGCCGCCCGCACAGGACAGGCGGGAGCCAGACGGGCGCGCGCGCCGCTCGCTGCGGCGCAGGATGTTGTTGAGCCGCAGCACCAGCTCGCGCGGCTCGAACGGCTTCGTGACGAAATCATCCGCACCGAGTTCCAGCGCGGCGAGCCGGTCTTCGCGGCCGCTCCGGCCCGTCGAGACGATGATCGGGATCGACGAGCGGGCGCGCAGCATCCGCGTCAGCACGATGCCGTCCTCGTCGGGTAGCGTCAGGTCTACGATCGCGGCGTCCCAGGTACCCGAGTCGAGCTTGCGCAGACCTTCCTTCGCCGAGGTGGCACGGTCCGTCGCGTAGCCGGCCGTCCTGAAATAGGCGGCGAGCAGCAGCCCGAACGTGTCGTCGTCCTCGATGAGCAGAATCCTCTTGATGGCTCGCCTCTCCTGCCGGAACGCCCTGCCTTCGCGCCGGGCAGGCGCCCTCGATCATGAAACCTTGATGAAACATTTTCAACACATCGCCGAAATGCGCGTCACCTAATCTGCTTGTCGGGCCGAAGCAGCCCGCGCTGCCGGCGCAAACGCCGGCCAGCAAGCAGGGGAGCAACCGTGACAGACCTGACAGCTTTTCCCGGCCGGCTCGACCGGCGCCGGTTCCTCGCAGCCGGCACGGCGCTGGGCGCGGCGGCGATGTTGCCGCGCGGCGCGCAGGCCCAGGCGACCGGCGAACTCGTCGTCTCCAACTGGGGCGGCGACTGGAACGATCGTATCGTGAGGGGATTCGAGGCGCCGGCCTTCGGCGGCTCGCCGCTTCGCATCGTCCACGATCTGGCACCCGTTCCGGAGCGCAAGACGAAGCTTCTGGCCGAGCGGCGCCTGCCCCGCGGCAGCATCGACGTGACCTGGCTCAGCGACGCCGACGCATATGAGATGAGCGCGCAGGGCGTGCTCGAAACGCTCGACATGTCCCGCCTCGCCAGCGGCAAGAACATCATCGAGAAACTGCGCCTGCCCTATCTCGTGCCGGCCATCTATGGCGGCGTCGTCGTGCTCTACAACCCGGCCAAGATCCCCGAGCCGCCGACGAGCTTCGCCGACCTCTGGAACCCGAAATATGCCGGCCGCGTCGGCGTCATGGACCAGTTGCACTTCAACTACATCTATGCCGCCTCGCTGAGCCATGGCGGCACGATGGGCGACGTCTCGAAGGCGTTCCCGGCGCTGCTGGACATGAAGAAAGCAGTGCAGCCGCGGCTCTACCCCTCGCATCAGGCTCTCGCGGGGGCTTTCCAGTCCGAGGAGATCTGGATCTCGGCGAACTACAGCGCGCGTGCCGTGCAGTGGGAGAAGGAAGGGTTGCCGATCCGCTGGGCCTATCCGAAGGAAGGCGCGATCTTCATCTCCTTCGGCGCCGGCATCCCCAAGAAGGCGCGCAATGTCGAGGCGACCTACAGCTATCTCGAAGCGATGCTGCAGCCCAAGCCGATGGGCGCCATCTCGCAGGCGACTTCCTATTCGGTCGTCACCGACAACGCCGAACTTCCGCCGGAGGAACGCAAGCGCCTCGAGTTCACGCAGGACCAGATCGCGAAGCTGAACTTCGTCGACTACCCCTATGCGGCCAAGAGCGACCCGAAATGGGTCGAGTGGTGGAACAAGGAATTCAAGGCTTGACCGCCGCCACCATGGTCGACGAGGGCGGCGCGGCCGCTGCGCCGGGCCGCCCCGTCCGACGCGGGCCCCGATCGGATGCCGGCTGGCTGTTGGCTCCGAGCCTGGCGCTGGTTCTGGCAGGGCTGATGCTGCCGCTGGTGCTGATGGCGCGCTACAGCCTCGCGCATTTCGACCCGGCGGCTACGGAGGTGTCGGGCTTCGGGGTAGAGAACTACACCCGCTTCTTCGGCGATCCCTTCTATCTCTGGATCCTGGCGCGGACGCTGACGGTCGCCCTGGCCTGCACGGCGATCTGCCTGCTGCTTGGCGTGCCGGCGGCCTATGTCATCAGCCGGGTGCCGAGCCGCAGGCTCAAGACCGCGCTGATCCTGGCGACCGTCATTCCTCTGCTAATGGGCAATGCCGTTCGCGCCGCCGGCTGGATGGTCCTGCTCGCCGACAAGGGTCTGATCAACTCGGCGCTGCTGGTCACCGGCGTCATCTCCGAGCCGGTGCGCATCCTCTATACGGGTTCGGCCGTCGTCATCGGCCTGATCGCCGTGCTGCTGCCCTTCATGATCATCTCGCTGCAGAGCGTGTTCGAGGGCATCGGCGAAACCTATGAGGAGGCGGCCGCGACCATGGGGGCACGCCCCTGGACGACGTTCTTCCGCGTGACGCTGCCGCTCGCCATGCCCGGCGTCTTCTCCGGCTGCCTGCTCTGCTTCGTGCTGGCGGTGAACGCCTATGCAACACCCGTGCTGATCGGCGGGCCGTCCTTCCAGATGATGGCACCCAAGGTCTACGAGCAGGCGATCAAGGTCTACAACTGGCCCTTCGCCGCGACTCTGGCCTTCATCCTCATGGGGGTGACGTTCGCCTTGACCGTGCTGTCCAGCATCACCCTGCAGAAGCGCTACGGGGCGCTTTGACCATGCAACACACCGGCATCTCCGTGACGCGTTCCTTCAGGCCGGCGATGATCGGCGGCTGCATCCTGGCATTCGTCATGGTGCTCGCCCCGCTGGTCGCGATCATCTGGGTGAGCTTCTTCGAGAACAAGATCATCAGCTTCCCGCCGACCGGCTATACGCTGAGCTGGTACGCGACGGCTTGGGAGATGCCGCGCTTCCGCGACGGCTTCGCGACCAGCCTGAAGCTCGGCGTGCTCGCCACCGCGATCAGCCTCGCGGTCGGCATCCCGGCCTCCGTGGTGCTGGCGCGCGGGCGCTTTCCTGGGCGCGAGGCGATCCAGTCGCTGCTGCTGGCGCCGCTGATCGTGCCGGGCATCGTGGCGGGCGCGGCCTTCTATATGTTCCTGATCGAGGCCGAGATCGTGACCGGCGTCCAGGTCGCGACCACCTTCACGGGGCTGGTGATCGCCCACAGCCTGATCGCCCTGCCCTGGACGGTGCGGCTCGTGACCGCTTCGCTGCTCGGTGTCGATCCGCAGCTGCGCGAAGCTGCGCTGACGATGGGCGCGCGTCCGTTCACGGCCTTTCGACGCGTGACATGGCCAGTGATCCGGCCCGGCGTCGTCGCGGGCGCGCTCTTCTCCTTCGTCGTCTCCTTCGTCGACCTCGAGAAATCGATCTTCCTGGTCGGACCGGGCACGACCACGCTGCCGATCGTCATCGTCAACTATCTGGAATGGAGCGTCGATCCGACCATCGCCGCGGTCGCCACCGTCCAGATCGCCCTGATCGCGGCCGGCCTCATCATCACCGATCGCTACTTCAAACTGGCGCGAGCCTTCTGAGAGGCCCCCCATGTCGCAAATATCCCTTCAGGACGTCACCAAGCGCTACGGCGCCCTGACCACGGTCGACCGTGTCTCGCTCGAGATCGGCCAGGGCGAGTTCGTCGCCTTCCTCGGCCCGTCGGGCTGCGGCAAGACCACAACCTTGCGCATGATCGCGGGGCTGACGCTGGCGAGCGAAGGCAGCATCCGCTTCGGCACGCGCGACGTGACCGACCTGCCGCCCTATCTGCGCAATGCCGGGCTCGTCTTCCAGGGCTACGCGCTCTTCCCGCACATGAGCGTCGCGCAGAACGTCGTGTTCGGGCTGGAAATGCGCGGGATCGACCGCACGCAGGCCGAGCGCCGCGTGCAGGAGGCGCTGGCGCTCGTCAAGCTCGACCATCTCGCCGACCGCCTGCCGAAGCAGCTTTCTGGGGGCCAGCAGCAGCGCGTCGCGCTCGCCCGCGCCATCGTCTACGAACCGGAGGTCCTGCTCCTCGACGAACCGCTCTCGGCGCTCGACGCCAAGCTGCGGCACGAGGTGCGCACCGATCTCAGGCGCCTCCAATCCCGCCTGGGCCTGACCACGATCTTCGTCACGCATGATCAGGATGAGGCGCTGGCGGTCGCGGACCGGATCGTCGTGATGTCGGCCGGAAAGGTCGAACAGGTCGGCACGCCGCGCGAGATCTATCAGCGCCCCGCCAGCCGCTTCGTCGCCGAATTCATCGGGCTCACCAACATCTTCGCCGGCAGCATCGAGTCCGCAGGCAGCTTCCTGACGAAGGGAGGCGAGCACTTCGCGGTATCGCCCGATCGGGGCGCGGCTGGGGTCACCGCTTTCGCCGTACGGCCGGAACAGATCTCGCTGCAGGCCGATGCCGGCATGGGCTCCGACGTCTGCACCGTGCCCGCGACGGTCGAGGACGTGGTCTATCGCGGTTCGTTGACGGAAATCGTCGTGCGGATGGGCTCGGGCATGCCGATCGTCGTGCATCGCCAGAACGCCGATCTTCCGAGCGGGGACGATCTGCGGCCGGGGCAGACGGTCGTCGCGTCCTGGCCGACGGGAGCAGCGATGCTGTTCTGACCGCAGCGACCAGCGGCAGACGACCGAGTTCCAAACTACACGAAGAGCCGCCGGCAAGCGGCTGGGCTGCGCAGTCGGCGGAGGTGCGCATCATGATCGAGAGGCATCCGGGATACTGCACGCTGTGCCGGTCGCGCTGCGGCTCGATCACGCTCGTCGACGGCGATCGGATGGTCGGCGTCGAACCGCGCGCCGATCACCCGACCGGCGGCGCGCTCTGCGCCAAGGGGCGCGCCGCCCCGGAGATGGTCCATAGTCCGAAGCGTTTGCGCCGTCCCCTGCGCCGGCTGAGCGCGAAGGGCGAGATCCCGGTTCGCTGGGCGGAGATCGGCTGGGACGAGGCCCTCGACGAGATCGCGCAGCGCCTGCTGGCGATCCGCTCAGAATCCGGGGCGGAGGCCGTGGCCTTTGCGCTCACCACCTTCAGCGGTAC
This sequence comes from Bosea vestrisii, assembly GCF_030144325.1. Classification (NCBI taxonomy): domain Bacteria; kingdom Pseudomonadati; phylum Pseudomonadota; class Alphaproteobacteria; order Hyphomicrobiales; family Alloboseaceae; genus Allobosea; species Allobosea vestrisii. Next base: position 3,436,424 of record NZ_CP126307.1, read on the forward strand.
GCCGATCGTCGACAGCTATGACTGGGTCGAGCGCTTCATCCGCTGCTTCGGGAGCCCCAACCTGATTTACGCGATCGAGGTCTGCGGTTGGCACAAGGATTATGCCCACGCGCTGACCTTCGGCCGGGGCCTCGGCGTGCCTGATTACGACAAGGCCGAGCTCATTCTGCTCTGGGGACATAATCCGGCGCGGACCTGGCTCGCCCAGGCCAGCCGCGTCGCCGAGGCGCGCCGGCGCGGCGCCAAGGTCGTCGTCGTCGATCCCAAGCCCGACGGGTCGGGCCAGCAGGCCGATCTCTGGATGCGGATCCGTCCGGGGGCGGATGGCGCGCTTGCGATGGGGGCCATCAGGCATCTGATCGAGACCCGCCGCTATGACGACGCCTTCGTGCGAAACTGGACCAACGGCCCCCTGCTCGTCGACGAGCGAACCGGTGCCTTCGTCAAGGCCGCCGAGGTCGTCGAAGGCGCCGGCGGCGACGCCTTTCTCGTGCTCCGCGCTGATGGCCGCGTCGAGCCCTACGATACGCGCGCGTGCCTGGCCGATGGGCTATCCGTGACGCTTCAAGGACGCATCCCGCTGACGACGCTGGACGGCCGGCATGTGACCGCCGCCACCGCCTTCACGCTTCTGTCCGAGCGGGCCAGGAGCTATTCGCCCGAGCGCGTCGCCGAGGTCACCTGGCTAGAGCCGTCGGACATCGCCGCCTTCTACGCCTTGCTAGAGGGCGCCCCTCGCCTCGCCTACTATACTTGGACGGGCGTCGGACAGCACACAAACGCCACCATGACCGAGCGGGCAATCGCTACGCTTGCTGCCCTGGTCGGCTCCTGCGATCGCGAAGGCGGCAATATCTGGACGGTGCCGCCACCGGCAAACGCCATCAATGACCTCTCGCTGCTGCCGCCCGGGCAACTCAAAAGGCGTTGGGACTGGCCGATCTGCCGCTCGGCCCTCCTGCCCATGGCTGGATCACCGCACGCGACTTCGCCGCGGCGGCGATCGAGAAGCGCCCCTACCCCGTCCGGGCGCTGATGAGCTTCGGCACCAACTTCGCCGTCTCGCAGATCGATACCAGCCGCAACCTCGCGGCACTGCATGCGCTCGAATTCCATGTCCATGCCGACATGTTCATGAACCCGACTGCCGAATGCGCCGATCTGGTCCTACCCGTCAGCATGCCCTGGGAGCGCGACGCACTGCGCATCGGCTTCGAGATAACGCAAACTGCGGCGGAAACCATCCAGTTCCGCAGGAGCATGCTGCCGCGCTTCGCCGAGAGCCGCGCCGACTACGAGATCGTCATGTCTCTGGCGACGCGCATGGGTTTCGGCGACCGTTTCTTCGGCGGGGATATCGCCGCCGGCTGGAATCATCAGCTCGCCCCGCTCGGCATCACCGTCAAGGATCTGCGCGACAGGCCGGATGGTATGCGGGTTCCGCAGCCTTTCTCGCATCGGAAATTCGCCAATGCAGACGAGAGCGGACGCGTGCGCGGCTTCAATACTCCGACCCGGCGCGTCGAGCTCTACTCCCAGCGCCTGCACGAGCACGGTCACGACGCCTTGCCGGATTTCGTCGAGCCACGGGACGGGCCGGCCTCCGGCGATGCCCTGCCTCTGGTGCTGACGACCGCCAAGAGCGGTTTCTTCGTCCACACCTCCCACCGCGCTATCGCCTCACTGCGCCGCAAGGCTCCCGATCCTTCGGTCGAGATCAGTCCGGACCTCGCGACCGCACGGGGCGTCATCACCGGCGACTGGATCCGGTTGCGCACGCGACATGGCGCGGCCCGGCTGCGCGTTCGCCTGAATGGGGCGCTCGACGCGCGCACGGTCGTCGCCGAGTTCGGCTGGTGGGAAGATTGCGAGCCGCTGGGGCGGGACGGGGGAGCCGTCGAGGGCGAGGACACCGTCAACGTCAACGCCGTCCTCAGCGACCTGCAGCGCGACCCGATCAGTGGTTCCGTGCCGCTGCGCGCGGTCACTTGCGACATCGAGGCCACCCCCGGCGTGAACCGGGGACGTTGGTCCGGCACCCGCCGGTTTCGCGTCGCAGACGCGCAGCCGGAAGGCTCGTCCGCCGTCACATTGTCGCTCGCTCCCTGCGACGACGAAGGCCTGCCGGATTTTCTACCGGGACAGCATGTGGTTCTGCGGCTCCCTGGCCAGTCGCCGGCAAGAGCATACTCGCTGACGGGCAACGCCCGCTCCCCAGAGGAACTGTCCCTCTCCGTGCGGTGGGACAGCGCCCGCCCGGAGCAATCAGTTTCGCTGTCGCGCCAGGTTCAATCCCTTCGCCCGGGTGACGAAGTGCTGATCGAGGCGCCCGGCGGTGTCTTCACCATCCCTGTCCGCAGCGCGCGCCCGCTGATCCTGCTCGCCAACGGCATCGGCATCACGCCCTTCGCCGGCTATCTGGAAACGATCGCGCAACTCCACCCGCAACCGGAGCATCCGATCCATTTGCTGCATGGCTGCCGCAGTGGGTCGGAACATCCGCTTGCCGATCGTCTCGACGAACTCGCTCGCGCAATCCCGACGCTTAAGCGCGTCACCGCCTACCCAGGCCAAGGGACGCAGATCGCGATACCGGACGTTTCCAGCAGGACGGTCGGCTGGATCTCGGCGCGATCGCGGAAGTGCTGGCGCAGAGTCCACTCGCCTATCTCTGCGGCTCGCCGGAATTCAACGACACGATGATAGCCGAACTCGTCAGGCGCGGGATGCCGCGCTACGACATTTTTGCAGAAGCCTTCTCTGCCTCTAACGAAGTCCCCCAGGCGCTGCCGTCTCGCAAGATCGCCATCGCCGGGACGAGCGAGAGCTTCACATGGAGAGCGCCTTCGCGGTCCATCCTCGAAGCAGCACTTGCCGCGGGATTGCCACTCCCGAGCGGCTGTCGGGTCGGCCAATGCGAGAGCTGCATCGTGAAGGTCCTGGACGGCCGCTTCGCCCATCTCGTCGATTTCGACGGCGAACCCCACCAATGCCTAACCTGCCAGGCAGTGCCGCTTTCAGACCTGGTCATCTCGCTTTGACGGCCGAATTGACCGTCGGATATAGTGACCGCTGCTGGCGAGCTGCTGCGCTAGCCTCGCGCCGATGTTTCCAGAGCCGATCATCCCGTTATTGTTGGATGTCCTTTCGCGGCACTGTCCGAATGATCGCTGCCGATGTCGCTGATGTCGCCCTCAGACCGGCAACCCGTTCTGCTTTCGTAGGCTTTTGTCGAACGCAGATGCAGGGACGAAACGGCGCAGCAGACTGACCTGGCGCGCCATTTTCCCCGCTGCGTAGCGTCTCTTCGGGGAGGGCGCGCTCGCCGCTTCAAGGATCGTCCTCGCCACGGCTTCAGGCGCATCGCCGGTTTCGATCGCTTTGCGCAAGACCCCGTTCATGCCGGCGCGTGCGGCATCATAGATGTCCAACGCCCGGTCTGGCTTTGCGAGGTTTTGTTCAAACGACGTTCGGGTATAGGCCGGCTCGACCAGCACAACCCGAATCCCAAACGTGCGCAGTTCGTGGTCGAGCGGCGAGAAGACGCGACCAGGATGCTTCGACACCTGCGGCGAGTGGCGTGACCGCTCCAAGACCTGTGATAACAATCCGTCGCATCTATCCTCCTGTCGATTCCGGCACGCTGCCAGGACCGCTCGGCGCCGCCAGGGGCTGGCGCAGCGCGACCGGAAGAAAGACCAGAAGGGCCAGCGCCGAACCCGTGGTCAGGACGGCAGCAAGGGAAACAGACGGCGGAAATGGCAAGGCACTGGCAAACGACGCGCCGATGGCGGCGCAGCCCATCTGCAGAAAGCCGAGCAGCGCCGATGCAAGCCCGGCCTGGCGCCCGAAAGGATGAAGCGCGATTGCTGTGCCGAGCGGATTGATCAAACCCATCCCAAACAGATACAGCGCGATCGCTATGGTGAAGGTCGTGAAGGTCGGTGCTGCCGCGAACGCGAACATGCCGACACTGCCCGCGAGCGCGATGAACAGGCCAATCATGCCGACGGTGCGCTGGCCCCGGCGATGCGCCAGGCGCGGCGCGAAAAAGCCTGCCAGAAAGACGACCAGAACCGTCGCCGCGAACGACAATCCGAGCTGCAATGCGCTGAGGCCCAGCTCGTTCATCAGCACGCCAGGGGCGGCCGCGAAGAAACTGTAAAGCCCGCCGATGACGAGGCTCACCGCAAGCGCGGGCAATAAAAAGCGAGGATCGGCGGCAAGGCGGCCATAAGCGGATGCCACGGCCGGAAGCCTCAGCGGCGTTCTGCGGTCGAGAGGATGGGATTCCCCGATGCGAGCGACATAGTGCAACGCGAGCGCTACGCCGAAGACTGCAACGACCAGGAAGGTGATCCGCCACCCGAACAGGCCGGACAGGATACTGCCTAGCAGCGGCGAAAAGCCCGGCGCAACCGCCCCGGCGATCATGGTGAGCGCCAGGGCCCGGCCGAGCGCCTCACCGTCAAACAGATCGCGTGCAATGGCGCGCGACAGGACCGAAGCCGCGCAGGCTCCCAGCGCCTGAATGATCCGCCCTAAAACCAGCAGGGGCAAAGTACCGGCCAGTGCGCAAACGATGCTGCCCGCGGTGAAGACCGCAAGCCCTCCCAGCACCAGCCATTTGCGGCCGAACTGGTCGGAGAGCGGCCCGACCACAAGCTGCCCGAGCGCGAACGCGACGAAGAAGCTGCTGAGCAGGAGACCGAGTTCCCGTGAGGAAATCGCAAGCTCGGCGCCCATCCGCGGAAAGGCCGGAAGGATGATGTTGGTGGCAAGCGCGCCGAGCGCCGCCAGACCGGCGAGCAAGAACAGGATTCCGCCGGTCAGGCGCTCGGAAGGGGCCGGGGTTGCGATCGAACGCGCGGACATCACAGCTTCCTGCCCACGACCAGGCAGGTCGAGCTGCCATGCGCGCAGAGCCGCCCTTGCGCGTCCTCGATACTGCCCTCCAGCGTGATCACGCTCCGGCCGCGCGAGACCACATGGCCGCTCACACGCACTTCGCCGGAATCGGCCAAGAGCGGGCGGACAAACTTGGCGGTGGTTTCATGCGACGGACAGGTTTCGCCGGGTGAAAGCGTCGTCTGGGCGCCATGACGGAGTCGAGCATCGTCATGATCCAGCCGCCGTGAACCGTATTGGTCAGGTTGCAAAAGCGCGGCTCGGGCGTGGCCAGGAGCGCGACCTTGCCTTCCTCCGGAGGAAGCAAGGTGAAAGGCAGCGTCTCCGCCCTCAGCGGGCGGCGGACGCTCCCGTCCGCCAGCCGTGCAACGAGCTCGAGCCCGGACCAGCCCGCCAGGTCGGCGATTGAAACAGTGGCGCTGCGCATTTCGGCCGGAGACGTCGTCATTGGCGCGCTCCTTGCCCGGCATCATCCGCAGACGACTCCGCCAGCACGCTCTCGGCGGCCGCCTTCAGAAACCGCTTCGACATCTGCTCGTCGTTGACAGCGCGCGAGAGGAGCACCGCGCCGACCATGGTCGAGAGAACGACCATGGCCTTGCTGCTCGGCTCCTCGCCGCCCTCCTTGCCGACCCAGCCGCCCAGCATTTCCAGATATTCCTTGATCCCGGCTTCGAAGGACGCCTTCACGTCCGGGCCTTGCCTGGCAGCATCCGAGCCGAGCGCGACGACGGGGCAGCCATCCATCCTCTCCGCGCGATGCCCCATGCTGAGATAGAAGTCGACCACGGCCGATAGCGGGTTCTGCGGATTGGTCTGGGCGGCGGCCGACCACCTGCCCGAGGCGCTCTCCAAAGCGCGCCGGGACGCCTGCGCCGCAAGGTCGTCCTTGGATTCAAACTGCTTGTAGAAGGCGCCCTGCGTCAGCCCGGCACCCGCCATCAAATCCTTGAGGCCAATGCCGTCGAAGCCGTGCTCCCGGAAAAGGCGGCTCGCCACATCAATAACCGTCTGCCGGTTTTCCTCAGCCTGGACGCGACTGACCCTCATCGGAACCTCCATAATTAGATTGCGTTCAGCATCTATATTCGATATAGAGTGCGAATGCAATCTAATTTGGCAAGGCCACGGGCATGAAAAAGAGACCCGCTATTGTGTTGGCAGGCATCCTGACGGCAGCGGTGGGAGCGGCCGCATTTGTCACGCTTTCCCTGCGGACGCGAGAGGCCGTGGCCGTAGGCGATCCGAGACAGGAAGCTCCGATCGTCAGGTTGGCGACGGCTGCGCGGGTGAACGGCTCCGACCGCGGCTTCACCGGCATTATCGGGGCGCGGGTGCAAAGCAATCTCGGCTTTCGCGTTCCCGGCAAGGTCGTGGAGCGTCGGGTGAACGTCGGCGAGCAGGTCAAAGCCGGTCAGCTGCTCATGCGGATCGATGAAACTGACCTTCGCCTTGCGCTGACGGCGAAGCGCAATGCGGCCGTGGCGGCACGTGCAGCTTTCGTCCAGGCGGAGGCGGATGAGCGACGGTACGCGAACCTGGTCAGCAATGGCTGGTCTTCCCGGCAGCGTTACGAACAGGCGAAAGCCGCGCTGGATACAGCCACGGCGCAACTTGCGGCGGCCGAAGCTGACGCGCGCGTCGCCGAGAACGAGGCGACCTATTCGGTTCTGGTGGCGGACGCCGACGGCACGGTTATCGAAACTCTTGGCGAACCGGGCCAGGTCGTCTCTGCCGGGCAGCCAGTGGTCCGTCTCGCCCAGGCGGGACCTCGCGAAGCGGTGGTCGCTCTGCCTGAGACGATCCGGCCGGAGATCGGTTCAACGGCCGAGGCGAGCGTGTATGGAGGCGATGGTCGTCACTATGCCGCACATCTGCGTCAGCTATCGGATTCCGCCGATCCTCAGACCCGCACCTACGAGGCGCGCTATGTGCTCGACGGCGAGGCCGCGCAGGCCCCGCTTGGCGCGACGGTCACCATTCGGTTGGTGAACCAGAGGGGCCAACAACAAGTCCAAGTTCCGTTGGGAGCAGTGCTCGATAACGGCGAGAAGACCGGCGTTTGGGTTTTGGACAACGCCAATTCGACCGTGCTCTTTCGGCCCGTCAAGCTTTTGCGTGTGACCAACGAAACCGCTGTGATCTCCGGACTGAAGGCTGGCGACCCGGTGGTCTCGCTCGGTGCTCATCTCCTGCGGGAGGGGGCTCGCGTTCGGACCTCGTCCAAAGCCGGGGGCAACTGATGGGCCTCAATCTTTCAGCGATCGCCGTCCGCGAACGCGCCGTCACCCTGTTCACCATCATCCTGCTCGTCGCCGCTGGGGCCTACGCATTCGTCAAGCTCGGGCGGGCCGAGGATCCGAACTTCACCATCAAAACACTGACGGTCACATCCGTATGGCCGGGCGCGACGGCCCGCGAGATGCAGGACCTGGTCGCCGAGCCGTTGGAGAAACGGATCCAGGAGCTCACTTGGTACGACCGCGTCGAAACCACGACACGACCGGGCTACGCCTATATGACGGTCAACCTGAAGGACGCCACGCCGCCGTCACGGGTGCAGGAAGAGTTCTACCAGGCCCGAAAGAAGCTTGCGGACGAGGCGCGCAACCTGCCGCAGGGCGTGCTTGGCCCATTCGTCAACGACGAGTACTCGGACGTCAGCTTCGCCCTCTACACGCTCAAGGCCAAGGGCATGCCTCTGCGGGAACTGGCTCGGCAGGCCGAGACCATCCGCCAGGATCTCCTGCACGTGCCCGGCGTCAAGAAGGTCAATATCCTGGGCGAGCGCCCCGAGCAGATCTTCGTCGAATTTTCCTACGCCAAGTTGGCGACCCTTGGCGTCTCGGCACAGGACATCGTCGCCGCGTTGCAGAGGCAGAACACTGTCACGCCGGCAGGCACGATCGACACAAAAGGGCCGCGGGTCTTCATCCGAGTCGATGGCGCGTATGACAGCGTCCAGGCCATTGCCGACACGCCGATCGCTGCCGGAGGGCGGACGCTGAAGCTGGCCGATATCGCGCAGATCCGCCGAGGTTATGAAGACCCGCCGAGCTTCGTCATCCGGCACCAGGGCGAGCCGGCCATCATGCTCGCCGCCGTCATGCAGGAGGGCTGGGACGGTCTCGCCTTGGGCAAGGCGCTGGAGAACAAGACCGCGTCGATTGCCCAGACGCTGCCGCTCGGGATGACGCTCGACAAGGTGACGGACCAGGCCGTCAACATCTCCTCGGCGGTCGACGAGTTCATGATGAAGTTTGCGATGGCACTCGGCGTGGTGCTCCTCGTCAGCCTGCTCAGCCTCGGCGGGCGTGTCGGCATCGTCGTGGCGGCCGCCATTCCGCTCACTCTTGCCGTCGTGTTCTTCATCATGCTGGAGACCGGCCGGTTCTTCGACCGCATCACCCTCGGGGCACTCATTCTTGCGTTGGGACTGCTCGTCGACGACGCCATCATCGCCATCGAGGTGATGGTCGTGAAGATGGAAGAGGGCATGGACCGCATCAAGGCGGCAGCCTATGCCTGGAGCCACACCGCAGCCCCCATGCTCTCGGGCACGCTCGTGACGATCGCCGGCTTCCTGCCGGTCGGTTTCGCGCCTTCGACGGCCGGCGAGTATGCCGGCAACATCTTCTGGGTCGTGGGCTTTGCCCTGATCGTCTCCTGGATCGTCGCGGTGGTCTTCACGCCCTATCTCGGGGTCAAGATGCTGCCGGAGATCAAGCCGGTCGAAGGCGGCACCCACGCGATCTACGATACGCCGAACTATCGGCGTCTGCGGCGGCTCATCACCTTCGCGGTCGACCAAAAGTTCCTGACCTCCGCTATCGTAGGCGTCGCCTTTGCGCTCGCGGGCATCGGCATGGGCGGCTTGAAGCAGCAGTTCTTCCCGACCTCCGATCGTCCCGAGGTGCTCATCGAAATCCGACTGCCGGAAGGAAGCAGCATCGAGACGACGACGGCTGCGGTCGAAAAGGTCGAGCGGTGGCTGCAGACGCAGGCCGAGGCAAAGATCGTCACAAGCTATGTCGGCCAGGGCGCTCCGAGGTTCTTTCTCGCCCTGTCGCCCGAATTGCCCGACACAGCCTTCGCGAAAATCGTCGTGCTGACGCCGGATGCCAAAGCACGCGAGACGCTGAAGCATCGCCTTCGGGAAGCAGTCGCTCAGGGGCTCGCACCCGAGGCTTACGTGCGCGCGACGCAGTTCGTCTTCGGTCCTCCGTCGGTGTTCCCGGTCGAGTTCCGCGTCGTCGGCCCTGACCCCGCGGAGCTCTACAAAATATCCGACCGGGCACTTGAGATCATGCGCGGCGTGGCAGACGTCAGGGAAGCCAACCGCGACTGGGGCAATCGCACGCCCGTCCTTCGCTTCGTGCCCGACCAGGATCGGCTCAACCTCATCGGTCTGTCGCCGGCGCAAGTGGGACAGCAGCTTCAGTTCCTGCTGACCGGCATCGCAGTTACGCAGGTTCGAGAGGACATCCGTAACGTGCCCGTCGTTGCTCGCAGCGCGGGGGAAGTCCGGCTGGACCCATCCCGTCTTGCCGACTTCTCCCTGATGAGCCGGGACGGCCGCCAGGTTCCGCTCGACCAGATCGGGCACTCCGAGATCCGCCTCGAGGAGCCGATCCTAAAGCGCCGCGATCGCATGCCTACGATCACAGTTCGCTCGGAGATCAACGAAGCGACGCAGCCTCCGGAGGTGTCCAAGCAGGTCATGACCGCACTCCAGCCGCTGATCGCTTCGCTTCCGGCTGGCTACCGCATCGACATGGGTGGATCGATCGAGGAAGCGACAAAGGCGAACGATGCGCTCGCGAAGATCTTCCCGCTCATGATCGCCGTCACCTTGATCGTCGTGATGCTGCAGGTGCGATCGTTCTCGATGATGACGATGGTGCTGCTCACCGCGCCACTCGGGTTGATCGGAGTGGTTCCGACTTTGCTCGCGTTCAACCAGCCGTTCGGGTTCAACGCCATACTGGGGCTGATCGGCCTGGCCGGCATCCTGATGCGGAACACGTTGATCCTGACGGACCAGATCAACGAGAACAAAATCGCCGGCCTGAACGACTATCACGCGGTTATCGAGGCTACCGTGCAGCGAACCCGACCCGTCATCCTGACGGCGCTGGCCGCAGTTTTAGCCTTCATCCCGCTGACACACTCGGTCTTCTGGGGCTCAATGGCCTACACGCTGATCGGCGGGACCGCCGTGGGCACGGTGCTAATCTTGCTCTTCCTCCCCGCCCTCTACGCGGTCTGGTTTCGGATCAAGCCGACTGCAGATGGGCTCCACAAGACTTCGACGAAGGAACTGGCGCTGCGCATCCCAATCGCTGCCGAGTAGGGCTTTGCCGGCAATCACCGCACGGACTCGGTTGGTACTGATCGAGCGCTTCGCGACGCCTGACAGCATTCCCGAAACGGGGACGTGACGCCCTCACTCTTTAAGCGTCGCCTCTGGTCGTCCGCACGGTCAAGGCACGACTGATCACGAAATCCACGAAACGGGTGACGCGATCGCGTGATCCAGGAGGGAAGATGCAAATGACGAAGACCCAGATCATCCTCGCTCATCCGGTCCGTACGCCGATCAGCACCTATAACGGCGCGCTGAAGACCACGCCTGTAGCGGCGCCCGGACCCGCCGGTCGGTGCGCGAGTATCTCGATACCCTCGACGAGGCCGCCTGGGGCGCGGCCAGCGAGCCGAAGCCGAAGTTCGTCTCGCGCTCCGATCCGGCGGCGCAATGGACCGGCGCTTTGAAGGGCCATGCCTTCTTCGCCTATGCGACCAACTACCTGATCGATCTCGACCACGCGGTCATCGTCGATGTCGAGGCCAGTCGCGCCATCCGGCAGGCGGAAGTCGGCGCGGCCCGGACCATGCTTGACCGGACGCAGGAGCGTTTCGGCTTTTGGCCGGCGAGGCTTGCCGCCGACAGCGCCTATGACTCGGCCGAGAACCTCGCCTGGCTGGTGCACGAGCGCGGGATCGAGCCGCATATCCCGGTCTTCGACAAATCCCAGCGCAGCGACGGCACCTTCAGCCGCTCCGACTTTGCCTATGACCATGACCGCGATCTCTACACCTGCCCGGGCGGGAAAGAGTTGCGACCACGCCAGAAGGTCTATCGAACCGAGCGACCGCTCGTCGACGACGAGGGCATGATGCGTTACCGCGCCAGCAAGCTCGATTGCGACGCCTGCTCGCTGAAGCCGCAGTGCTCACCCAACATGCCCGCTCGCAAAATCCTGCGCTCGATCCATGAGGGTGCCCGCGATATGGCCAGGGACATCGCTGAGACCGATGCCTATGTCACGTCGCGGCGCGAGCGGAAAAAGGTCGAGATGCTCTTCGCCCACCTCAAACGCATCCTGCGCCTCGACCGGCTGCGACTACGCGGACCCAATGGCGCCAGAGACGAGTTCCACCTCGCCGCAGCAGCCCAGAACCTCAGGAAGCTCGCCAAGCTTCTGCCGAATGGCCCGCAGTTCAGGCCTGCCTGACCCAGCGAAGGCCCCCGCCGCCAAATCCAATCCGCACCAGCGCCGATCTCAGGACCGACTTTTTCAACGCTATCCGCCATAACCTGACATTGGCGTCCTGCCAGAAACCGGACACTCGCAACGGTTCAGGGGGGAGGCTGCGGGGATTCAAGCTCAATCCGCGACCTGCCGGTGTGCGAAACAATTTGGGGCGAACGCGACCAGCCGCTTCGAATGAGGTCTCGGGGAGACGATGCCAGGAAGCGGACCTTGTCCGCGGACCGAAAAGCCACGATCCGGTTTCCCGTATTGCAGCGTAAACCGGCTGAACAGCCACCGGACCATCCTGTCGCCTCCCATCCGACTGCGATATCCTCCGGCTATGAAGCTTAGCCAGAGCATACGGTTCTGCACATCTGCCGACGGCACTCGCATCGCAGTCGCATCGTGCGGGGAAGGACCGGTGATCCTGCGCGCGGCGCACTGGCTGAGCCACGTCGACTACGACCTCGAAAGCCCGGTCTGGCGCCCCTGGCTTCAGACGCTTTCAGCTCAAAACCGTTTCGTGAGATACGATCCGCGCGGCAGCGGCCTGTCCGAGCGATACGTCGCCGATCTTTCGATCGAGGCGTGGAACGCGGACCTGGATGCCGTGGCGGCGTCGATCGACGAACCGCGCTTCGTGCTTCTCGGTCTCTCGCAAGGCGGCGCGCTCGCGGTTGCCTATGCACTTCGTCATCCCGAACGCGTCTCGCATCTGGTTCTGCTCAACGCGTATGGCCAAGGCGGAAGGGTTCGCGCGCAGACGGAGGCCGAACGACTGGAGGCCGAGACGCTGGTGAATTTCATCCGCATCGGGTGGGGGCGCGACAATCCGGCATTCTGCCAGTTCTTCACCAATCTCTTCATCCCCGACGGAACGCCCGAACAGCATCGCTGGTGGGGCGATCTCGAACGCGTTACCGCGAGCGCGGACGTCGCCGCTCAACTGCTTAGCAATATGCAGGGGATCGATGTGGCCGAACTGTCCAGGAAAATCAGCGTCCCGACCTTGATACTCCACAGCCGCGGCGACATGCGCGTGCCGTTCAGCGAGGGCTGCAAGCTCGCGGCCGCGATCCCTGGCGCGCGCTTCGTGCCGCTCGAGAGCAAGAACCATGTGCTGCTGCCGGACGAGCCGGCCTGGGCGGTGTTTCATGCCGAGCTTGCCGCCTTCCTCGGCTGGGACAAGCCCGCACAGCCACGCGCCATCGTTCAGGCCGGCCTGACGGCCGCCGAAACGGCGATCCTGAAGCTCATCGCAGAGGGGCTCGACAACCGGGCGATCGCGCAGAGGCTCGGCAAGAGTGCCAAGACGGTGCGCAACCAGTTGTCGGTGATCTTCAGCAAGCTCGGCGTGCATAGTCGGTCCCAGGCGATCGTCCTGGCACTCGGCAGCGAGCAGCCACCGACCGATTGACGCCGAGCTTGGGACATTTGTCCTTCCGGTTGGTCCCATTTCCCCGCCCGCGCGGGACTGCCGCCTCATGCGCGGCGACCAAGATTGGCCTCATCCTTCAAGCCTGCCGGCCAAAGGGGAGGAGGACCCGCCATGACCCAGTTCAACGAAGCCACCCTTAACGAACTCGTCGGCCGCGTGCTCGGCGACATCGGCGGAGCGGTCAGCGTGCCCCTGGTCCGGATCGGTGACGCGCTCGGTCTCTACAGGACGCTGAAGGAGATCGGCCCGGCCACCGCCGACGAGCTTGCGAGCGCAGCCGGATGCGCCAGCCGCTATGTGCGCGAGTGGCTGTCGGCCCAGGCGGCCTCCGGCTATGTGCGCCACGAAGGCGGGACATTCTCGCTGACGCCGGAGCAGTCCTTCATCTTCGCGGAGCCCGACAGCCCGGTCCACCTGATCGGTGCGTTCGATACGGCGGCGGCGATGGTCGAGAACCAGCCGAAGGTGCAGGCGGCGTTCAAGACCGGACGCGGCGTCGCCTGGGGCGAGCAGGCGGGCTGCATGTTCTGCGCGGTGGCGCGGCTGTTCCGTCCGGGTTACGTCAACGCCCTCGTGCAGGATTGGCTGCCGGCGCTCGACGGCGTCGTCGACAGGCTGAAGGCCGGCGCGACGGTCGCCGATGTCGGCTGCGGCCACGGGCTCTCGACCATCCTGATGGCGCAGGCGTTCCCGAAATCACACTTCACTGGATACGATTTCCACCCCGCGTCGATCGCAGCCGCCACCGCGCATGCGCGATCGCACGGGCTGACCAATCTGACATTCGAGGTCGGCCGCGCGCAGGACTTCGGCGGCCGCGACCTCGACCTGATCACCTGCTTCGACTGCCTTCACGACATGGGCGATCCGCAAGGCGCCGCGTCGCATATCCGCAAAGCGCTGAAAGCCGGCGGCACATGGATGGTGGTCGAGCCAATGGCGGGCGACGCACTCGACGACAACATCAATCCGGTCGGGCGCATCTACTACTCCGCGTCGACGATGATCTGCGTTCCGACATCGCTGGCGCAGGAGACCGGCCTCGCGCTTGGCGCCCAGGCGGGCGAGAAGCGGATCGCCGCGGTGATCCGCTCCGGCGGGTTCAATCAGGTGCGCCGCGCTGCAGAGACGCCGCTCAACATGGTGCTCGAAGCGACCTGAGCCGGTGCGATGGGCGCCGCTTCCCCAGCTTTCTCATCGCTCGTGCCATTCCCGGAGCGATCCGATGATGTTTGTGGGTGTGTGCCAGTGCGGGCCACGCTCGCCATGCCGATGTTGTCGTCGCCTTTTCCGAACTCACTCAGGAGAGTCCGTCATGCTGAGGGCGCATAGGATCATGATCGAACAAGGCAGCGCCTGGGCGATACTGGGGCTCACCGACAAGCGGGAGAATTCCGGAACATCGGCTTTCGGACGTTGGTTGCACGAAAAGGACAGCACGGACAAAGGCAAGATCAGCTTCACCAGCGACAGCAAGGAATACCTGTACTGGGAGTGGAAGTCCGAATCGCCTGCCACGATGCTGATCGGGTCGAAAACGCCGCGCGCATCGCACAAAGCCGGCGAAGAGGAATACTTCCAGGTCTTGATCACGCTGACCGGCATTCGGCGGAATGCGGAGGGCAAGTTCGGGGGCAGCGGCAGTCAGGGCGCCGGTAGCGGAAAGGGCATTTTGACCTACAATGTCAGCCCATAGGGCGCTATCGAATGGACGGTCGTTGCCTACTGAAGCTCAGCGCCGGCCGATCGCGGCCGTGATCAACGCCCTGGCGTCGGCGCCGGCCCATTTGGCCGGGCCCTGGAGCAGAGCGAGCCGGCCGGCTTGACCATCAGGCTGATCGGCCTGCCCTCGACTGTCTTCACTGCGCGGATCTCCTAGAACTGTGCCGCTCAGGTATCGACAGTCGCGTTCAGCGCATTGGCCTGGATGAACTCGCGCCGCGGCTCGACGACGTCGCCCATCAGCTTGACGAAGAGGTCGTCGGCCTCGTCGTTCTGGTCGTTCTTGACGCGCAGCAGCGAGCGGACGTCACGGTCGAGCGTCGTCTCCCAGAGCTGGCCGGGGTTCATCTCGCCGAGGCCTTTGTAGCGCTGCAGCGAAACGCCCTTCTTGCCGATGGCATTGACCGCGTCGAACAGATCGCTCGGCCCATTGACGGCATGGTCGTCGCCCTTGCGGCTGAGCACGCCGGGCCGGCCATAGGCCTCCCGCAGCGAAACGGCGGCGGCGTCGAGCCGGCGTGCTTCGGCGCTGGCGAGAAGCCCGGAATCGAGCGAGACGACCTGCTTTACGCCGCGCACCAGCCGCGAGAACACAAAGCCGCCATCGGCCGCCTTGCCCTCCCAGCCGCGCTCGATCTCGTCCGAGATCGCATCGAGCCGGCGCGCGACATAGGTCGCGGCCTCGTTGAGCTCGGCCTCGCCGCGTTCGCCCTGCGGACGCAGCGCGCCGGCGATGGCGGTCTGCTCGACAACGCGCCGATCATAGCGCGAATGCAGCTGCGAGAGCGTGTTGCGGATGCTGCGCGCTTCCTCGATCAGGGCGCGGAGATCAGCGCCGCCGCGCTCGCTGCCCTCGCCGGTGCGGAAGACGGCACCGTCGAGCGCGCTGTCGACGAGATAGTCCTCCAGCGCGCGCTCGTCCTTGAGATAGGTCTGCGACTTGCCGCGCGCCGCCTTGTAGAGCGGCGGCTGGGCGATGAAGAGGTGGCCGCGCTCGATCAGCTCCGGCATCTGCCGGTAGAAGAAGGTGAGCAGCAGCGTGCGAATGTGGGCGCCGTCCACGTCCGCGTCGGTCATGATGATGATCTTGTGGTAGCGCAGCTTCTCGATGTTGAAGGCGCCGGAGTCCTTCTCGTCGCGGCCGATACCGGTGCCGAGCGCGGTGATCAGCGTGCCGACCTGGTCGGAGGACAGCATCTTGTCGAAGCGCGCCCGCTCGACATTGAGGATCTTGCCGCGCAGCGGCAGCACGGCCTGGTACTCGCGAGCCCGGCCCTGCTTGGCCGAGCCGCCGGCCGAGTCGCCCTCGACGATGAAGAGCTCGGATTTGGCCGGATCTCTCTCTTGGCAGTCAGCCAATTTGCCTGGGAGAGAGGCGATGTCGAGCGCGCCCTTGCGGCGGGTGAGGTCGCGCGCCTTGCGGGCGGCCTCGCGGGCGGCGGCTGCCTCGGCGACCTTGCCGACGATGGTCTTGGCCTCATTCGGATGCTCCTCGAGCCAGGTCGAGAGCGCCTGGTTGACGACGTTCTCGACAACGGGGCGGACCTCGGAGGAGACCAGCTTGTCCTTGGTCTGCGAGGAGAACTTCGGATCCGGCACCTTGACCGAGACGATCGCGGTCAGGCCCTCGCGGCAATCGTCGCCGGTGAGCGAGACCTTCTCCTTCTTCGAGATGCCGGAGGTCTCGGCATAGCCCGTGACCTGCCTCGTCAGCGCGGCGCGGAAACCGGCGAGGTGGGTGCCGCCATCGCGTTGCGGGATGTTGTTGGTGAAGCAGAGCACATTCTCGTGGTAGCTGTCGTTCCACCACAGCGCGACGTCGACGGTGATGCCGTCCTTCTCGTTCGTGAGCATCACGGGCTGGCTGATGATCGGCGTCTTGGCGCGGTCGAGATAGCGCACGAAGGCTTCGACACCACCCTCGTACATCAGCTCCTCGCGGACGACCTCGGCATGGCGGGCATCGGTCAGCACGATGCGCACGCCCGAATTCAGGAAGGCGAGTTCGCGCAGTCGGTGCTCGAGCGTCTTGTAGTCGAACTCGATCATCGTGAAGGTTTCTTGGGAGGGCGTGAACGTCACCTCCGTGCCGCGCTTGTCGCCGGCCGGCCCGACGATTGCGAGCGGGGCAACCGCGTCGCCATGGCGGAACTCCATGAAATGCTCGCTGCCGCCGCGCCAGATCCGCAGCTTCAGCGAGACCGAGAGTGCGTTGACGACCGAGACGCCGACGCCATGCAGACCGCCGGAGACCTTGTAGGAGTTTTGGTCGAACTTACCGCCGGCATGAAGCTGGGTCATGATGACCTCGGCCGCCGAGATGCCTTCCTCGCTGTGGATGGCGGTCGGGATGCCGCGACCATTGTCGGTTACGGTGACCGAGCCTTCGGCATTCAGCGTCACCGTGACGAGGTCGGCATGGCCGCCGAGCGCCTCGTCGATGGCGTTGTCGACCACCTCATAGACCATGTGGTGCAGGCCCGAGCCGTCATCGGTGTCGCCGATATACATCCCTGGGCGCTTGCGCACCGCGTCCAGGCCCTTGAGAACCTTGATGGAATCGGCGCCATAGGCGGCATCCTCGAGGTCGCGGGCAGCATCGCTCATGGTGGGGTCCTTCGGCGGGCGAGCAGGCGCCCGCGATGATCTTGATTCGTCAGGAGAATATAGGGCTTCAGGATGGCTTTTTCACGTGCGCACGCCCGCGTACGCGAGAGTGGCGGATTTAGCCAGAGAATGTCGCGATCGCATCGAGGAAAACCTCGCCGTACTGTGCGAGCTTGCGTTCGCCGACGCCTTCGATGGCGCGCATCTCCTCCAGCCCGAGCGGGCGCTCACGCGCCATCGCGATCAGCGTCCGGTCGGTGAAGATGATATAGGCCGCCACCCCCCTCCTCGCGGGCGAGGGTCAGGCGCAGCTGGCGCAGATGCTCGAACAGCGCGGCGGTATCGCCGTCGAGCCCGTCGGCACGCGCCGCCTCGCGCTGGCCGCGGCGCGAGCGTCGTTCGCCCAGGGGGTCGACGCGCAGCGCGATCGGCTCGCGGCCGAACAGGATGTCCTCGCCCTTCGCCGTCAGGCAGAAGCCGCCATGCTCGCTGCTGGCCTCTGCAAGCGCGCCGGCGGCGAAGAGCTTTCGCGTCAGCGCCATCCAGGCGACCTTGGGCTTGTCGTTGCCGACGCCGAAGGTCTTCAGGCCGTCATGGTTCTGGCGGCGGATCGTGTCGGTTGTCGTGCCGGTCAGGATGTCGGCGAGGTGGCAGGCGCCGAAGCGCTGGCCGGACCGGATGACGGCCGAGAGCAGCTTGCGCGCGTCGAGCGTGGCATCGGTGAGCTCGGGAGTCGCGGGTCCGCAGAGGTCGCAGCGGAACGGAGCGTTGCCAGAGTTCACTTGGCCATGCCGGCAGGGCTCTACCGCCTCGCCGAAATAGGACAGCAGGGCCGAGCGTCGGCACAGCGCCGACTCGCACAGGTCGATCATCGCGTTGAGGCGCTTGTGCTCGATCCGGCGGCGCTCCTCGTCGATCTGCTTCTCGTCGATCTGGCGGCGGCGCAGCGCCATGTCGTCGACGCCGTAGAGAGTCAGCGTATCCGCCGGCAGGCCGTCGCGGCCGGCGCGGCCGATCTCCTGGTAGTAGCTCTCGATTGAGCCCGGCATGTCGGCATGGACGACGAAGCGCACATCGGGCTTGTTGATGCCCATGCCGAAGGCGATCGTGGCGCAGACGACGACGCCATCCTCTTGCAGGAAGATGTCCTGGTTGCGGTTGCGCTCGGCCTGTTCCAGCCCGGCATGATAGGCATAGGCCTTCCAGCCCTTCTCGCTCAGGCCCGCTGCGAGACGCTCGGTGCGCCCGCGCGAGGAGCAGTAGACGATGCCCGAGCCGCCGCGGTGCACTTTCAGGAAATCGTCGATCTGCCGGCGCGGTTGCTCCTTCGGCGCGAAGGCGAGCTTCAGATTTGGCCGGTCGAAGGAGTGGACGACGAGGTGCGGCGGCGCCGGGAAGAGCTGCTGGGCGATGTCGTCGCGCGTCTGGCGGTCGGCCGTCGCCGTCAGCGCCGTCACAGGGACATCGCCGAGCGCCTCGCGCACCTTCGAGAGCAGCCGGTATTCCGGGCGGAAGTCGTGGCCCCATTGCGAGACGCAATGCGCTTCGTCGATGGCGAGCCTGGTGACGCCGAGGCGGCGCAGGCGGGCAACCAGCCCCTCTCCCGCCAGCCGCTCGGGCGAGACGAAGAGCAGTCTGAGTTCGCCGGCGTTGAGCTTCGCCCAGGCGTCGCTCGCCTCAGCTTCGCTGTTCATCGAGTTGAGCGACGCCGCCGCGACGCCGGCCCGCGTCAACTGCCCGACCTGGTCGCGCATCAGCGCGATCAGCGGTGAGACCACCAGCGTTAGCCCTCCGGCGACCAGCGCCGGCAGCTGGTAGCACATCGATTTGCCCGAGCCGGTCGGCATCACCGCGAAGACATCGCGGCCCGCGAGCGCAGCCTCGATCACCTCCCATTGCCCAGGGCGGAAATCATCATAGCCGAAAACCGACTTCAGGATCGCGCGGGCTTCTGATTCGCGAGGCGACGACATCGGCCGGATGTGCCGGATTCGCTCCATGAAGGCCAGTGCCGCGGCGAAACCATCCCCGATTCCTGCAAGTCCGCTTGATCGGCCACCCTGGCTGCCTCACGCTACGGCAATTGCCGAGGAGGCCTCCATGCGACTGCTTCTGACGGGCGCCGTCTGTTGTCTTGCTTGCGGCGGCGCAAGCCCGGCCGCTCGAGCGCGAGCTGCCGCTTCGGGCTGCAGCCTGCTGGGAACGCAAATATGACGAGGCGCATCTTCGCGCCCATCCGAAGCAGCTGGTGACGCGTATTCGGCTGGTGCACCTGCCGGGAGGCTGGCAGCCCGGACAGGGCGGCAGCTTCTTCGTGATGCTTTACTTCAACCTGCGCGAGCGCAACGCCATCACCGGCTATGATTATCAGCTGAGCGGCTTCTGCAAGGCGGCGGGGCAGGGGCTGCGCTGCGTGCCGGAATGGGAGGCGGGCAGCTGGCAGATCGAGCGCGGGCCAAACGGCACGCTCGACATCCGCAATGCTGGCATCTGGGTCAATCCCAACCCGTACGATGCCGAAGAGATCGCCGACAACGCCGCGCGGATCCCCGCCAAACCCGACGACGGCACCTGGCGGCTCTCTCCTGCCAGGGACAAATGCCAGATCGAGTAAGGCTGCCCTGATCGTTCAGGGCGCCAGCCCGGCGACCTTCACCAGCCGCGCCACCAGCTTGTCGCGCATGCCCTTCAGGCGCTTGTCGGAGAGGTCGCCGTCTTCGCCATAGGCCTTGTCGGCGCCGTTGACGGCAAGCATCTCCGGGACCAGCAGCGCGCCGAAGCCGAGCTCGAGCACGGTGCGCAGCTGCGTCAGGCAGCGATAGGTGCCGAGATTGCCCGCCGAGGCGCCCCCGATGGCGACGACCTTGCCCCTGAGGCCGGGTCCTCCGGAGCGCACGATGCTGATCCAGTCGAGCGCGTTCTTCAGCGCCGGCGGATAGCCGGCATTGTATTCCGGGCTGGCGATGAAGAGCCCGTCATGTGCATCGACCAGCGCCGCCAGCGCCTTCGCCTCGCCAGGCGGGTCGTTGTCATAGGCGCGGGCGTCGATCAGCGGCAGCGGATAGTCGCCGAGCGAGATCTGCGTCACCTCAGCGCCGGCATCCTTGAGATTCCCGGCGATCAAGGTCGCGAGCCGGGCATTCATCGAGCCCGGCCGCCAGGAGCCGGCGAAGACGAGGATTTTGGGCATGGTCACTCCGACAAACTAGAGCATTTTCGAGCGAAGTGGGCACCGGTTCGCGTGAAGAAAATGCGTCAAACCAAAAACTTGGAGTATTCACGCGATTCGGAGAAACGCGGGAATGCTCGAGCCGGAGTGATCGCTCCGGCGTTCTCATCGCGCGATGTCGAAGCGATGCAGGCGTCCCGTCAAGCCCGCGCCATCATGGCTTGGCGCGGCGATAGACCCAGACGCGCGCCGGCGGGATGTTGCGCAGCACCCAGTCGGAGACCTGCGCCTTGAGATGGGAGCCCTTGCGCGGCACCGGCGAGATCACCGCATAGGTGAACTGGATGAAGGGCGCGCCGGGGCGCAGCACATTGGTGAAGGCGTCCTGTACCAGCTCGACACGCTCCGCCGGCGGCTTGTTGAACAGAGGCAGCGAGGACACTACTGCGCTCGCCTTTTCGGTCAGGTGTCCGGCGAGCGTGGTCGAGAGCGCATAGGCATCGCCCTCGATGACCGTGGCCTGCGGGAAGCGCCGGCGCAGCAGCTCGCAGAATTCCGGACTGTACTCGACCAGGATCAGCCTGGACTCGTCGATCCCGCGCGCGATCAGTGCCTCGGTGACCGGGCCGGTGCCGGGCCCGATCTCGACCACCGGCCCCTCGGCCAACGGGTCGACATAGGATGCCATGCGCTTGGCCAGGAACGGGCTCGATGGCGCGACGGCGCCGGTGCGGCCAGGCGAATCGATCCAGGATTTGAGGAAGCGGGCATCGTCGCCGAAACGGGCCTTGGCCTCGTCGGCAGCCTTGCGGACGCGCGACTTGAACTTGTCGGCGGTGTTGCGGACTTCATCCTCGACCTTGTAACGCGCCGCAGCGACCCGCAATCTCGCTTCGGCGACGCTGTCGACGAGATCGGCGGCGGTCAACCGCACCTCGTGCTCCAGCCGCGCGGCGACGGACGAGCGCCCGAGGCGAGTGGTGCGCAAGCGCTGACCGGAAGCGGGTTGGGCCATCCAGAACCTCAGTTTGGCGAGGGAATTGGCCCGCACCGAAGCGACATGACAACGATGTGACGTTACGCCGCTGTCATATGGGGTCAAGAGCAGGTCGAAGCCAGCGATTTCTCAAGCGGGCGCTCAGATCAGCGGGCGCGGCTGCAATTCGCTGTCGAAGAGTAGCGCCATGCGTTCCGTCAGCCGCGGGTTATGGACAGTGAGGCGGCCACGTTCGAGCGAGAACATCCCGGCCTTGCGCAGCCGGGCCCAGGTCTTGCTGGTATGGACGAGCGAAAGGCCGAGGGCGTCGGCGAGCTGCTGCTGCGTCAGTGGGAAGACGAAGCTGTTCTCGGCGACGAGCCCGAGCACCTCGGCCCGGCGGTAGAGCGAGATCACTAGCGCTGCGATCCGTTCCTGGGCGCTGCGCTGGCCGACCGAGGTCAGGTTCTCGTCGATCAGGCTCTCCTCGCGCGATCCGAGCCAGGCGAGTTCGTAAGCCAGTGCGGGCATCCGTCCGAAGAGTTCATAGGTGCGCCGGCGCGGGAAGACGCAGAGCTCGACCTCGGTCAAAGCCTCGATGCCGTGCTGGGCGGCACTCAGCAGCGAGGCCTGCAGGCCGACGAGATCGCCGGGCAGGAGGAAGTTGAGGATTTGTCTGCGCCCGTCCGGCAGCGATTTGTAGCGGAAGGCCCAGCCGGAGAAGAGCGTGTAGAGCTCGGCATCCTCCTGGCCGGGATGGATGATGTCGCTGCCAGCCGGTACTTGGCGATGGTCGAGCTTCATCGCCTCGATGAAGCGGATTTCCTCGTCCGACTTGTCCTTGAAGGCTGGCTTCAGCCGCAAGGGGCAGGCGAGACAGGACAGGCCACGCTGATTGCGATGATTGCTCGTTGCGACGATCACGCCGGGCTCCCTCGCTCGCCGGGAACTCTCGGCGAACGCTTGCGTTTTCTGTTTGGCGTGAAACCCGCTGCATAGCAATCGCGCCCGTCTCAACACACCTGATCGGCTCTGGAGGCCATCGCATGAAACCACCCGCCTCCGGGTTGCGGCGCTCGCGTCTGCGTCAGTTCTTTCGCGTGGCCCGGCGCTTCTGGACCGGGCGGAGCCGGGCGCACGCCTGGGGCCTCACCCTCGCGGTGCTGCTATTCGTCGCTGCCCAGCTCGGCGCCGCTGTCGGCGTCAATAGCTGGAATCGCCTGTTTTTCGACGCGCTG
Source organism: Bosea vestrisii (assembly GCF_030144325.1). Lineage (NCBI taxonomy): Bacteria > Pseudomonadati > Pseudomonadota > Alphaproteobacteria > Hyphomicrobiales > Alloboseaceae > Allobosea > Allobosea vestrisii. Next base: position 3,459,018 of record NZ_CP126307.1, read on the forward strand.
GAGAAGCGCGACCTCGACAAGGTCTGGACGGCAGTCGGCTGGCTGCCGTTGATCGTCGCGGCCTCGGCAGCATCGTTGTCCTGCCTGGTCATCAGCCGGATGCTGTTGCAGGTGCGCTGGCGCGAATGGCTGACGCATCGCCTCGCCGGCTGGTGGATCGCCGACCAGCGCTATTACCGAATGCAGTTCGTCGCGCGGGAGCAGAGCGCGCCCGAGTACCGCATCGCCGAGGATGTGCGCCTCGCCATCGAGCCCCTGGTCGAGTTTGCGATCGGGCTGCTCAGTGCTTTCGTCACGGGGGTGACCTTTGCCGCGATTCTCTGGCAGGTCGCCGGCTCGGCGCACTTCACGCTTGGCGGGTCCGAGATCGTGATACCCAGCTATATGGCGATCGCCGCCATCGGCTATGCGACGATCGCCTCGCTCGCGGCCTACTTTGCCGGGCGGCCGCTGGTGCCACGCATCGCCGCCAAGAACGAGGCCGAGGCGCAGTTCCGCGCCGAGATGACGCGGCTGCGCGAGAACGCCGAGAGCATCGCCCTGATCAAGGGCGACGCCGACGAGCGCGATTCCGTCGGCGAAAACTATGGCCGGGTCGTCGCCGCCTGGCTGAAGGTGATCCGGCAGCAAGGCGTCATCGCGATCGTGCTGAATACCAACGGCGCGCTGTTTCCGATCGTGCCGCTGCTGCTCATCGCACCGAAATACCTCTCGGGCGAGATCTCGCTCGGCGCGGTCATGCAGGTCGTCGCCGCCTTCAGCGCCGTGCAGGCGGCCTTGATCTGGTTCGTCGATAATTTCGTGCGATTGGCAGAGTGGTTCGCCTCGGTGACCCGCGTCGATGAGCTGGTGGAAGCGCTGGAGGCGCTCGATATCGGTACGATCATGGAAGGCGAGACGCAGATCGAGCTGGGCGAGAGCGAGGATGGAGGCATCCATATCGCCGATCTTTCGATCGCCCACAGCAATGGGCGGATCGTCATCGCCGACGCATCGGTGGTGATTGCCGCCGGCGAGAAGGTGCTGATCGCCGGCGAGAGCGGAACGGGTAAAAGCACCTTGATCCGGGCGATCGCGGGCCTCTGGCCCTGGGGCTCGGGCTCGATCAAGCTGCCACCGGGCAAGCGCATCGCCTTCGTGCCGCAGAAGCCCTATCTGCCGATGGGTATGCTGCGCGACGTGATGCTTTATCCGGAAGCTGAGAGCCGCGTCGACGACGAGGCGGTCAGGGATGCGCTGAGACGCTGCGGTCTCGCCTCGCTCGGCCGACGCCTCGACGAGGAGGAGCGTTGGGACCAGACCCTGTCGGGCGGCGAGCGCCAGCGCGTCGCCTTCGCGCGGTTGCTGATCCAGAAACCCGACATCATCATCATGGACGAAGCGACCTCGGCGCTCGACGAAGCCAGCCAGGACTCGCTGCTCGGGCTGATCGAGACCGAACTCTCCTATGCGACGATCATCAGTGTCGGGCATCGGCCCGGCCTCGAGGATTTCCACGAACGCAAGATCACTTTCGAGAAGCGCGAGGCTGGCGCGCACCTGACCTCGAAGCGCCTGACCAGGTCGCTCTGGCGGCTGTTCCGCCGCCGCGAGGCCGCCAACGACGAGCGGGCAGCCTGAAAAAGAATCGGGCTTGCTGCGAATTCCAGGCAGATCGGAACAAGTCCCCGCCGAACGGGTTGAGAAGCCGTACCGACTTTCAAAGCGATCACACGAACCGGGAGAGCGAAGATGACCACCGCCAGCCTTGCCCCCCTCAAGCGCGCTGCCACTTTCTTCGGCGGCATGGCGTTGGTCGTAACCGCGCTCACCATGGGCGCCTCGATCCAGAACGGCTTCGGCGAGAGCTCGGAAGCGGTCGCCCAGGCCAAAATCCAGCGTGGCGCTCCGACCGACGTCCAGTTTGCGGCGGTCAATCCGGCCGAAATGCGCCGTGACTTCGCGCACCGCGTGGTGCCGACCTCGCAGCGCGAGGCCAGCCTCAAGGGCAATACTATCCTGCGCTGATCCGAGCTTCTGGCGGAACCGATCCGCCGCTCGCGCGTAGTCAGGTGTGACCGATCAGCAAAGCCGCCGCGAGGCGGCTTTTTGCCGTGACCGCGAGATCAGCCCGGCTGGGGACGAACATGCATCTGCGCATTCGCCACGCGACGACCTATCGCTATGCCAACCCGGTCAGCTTCGGCCCGCACCGGCTGATGTTGCGCCCGCGCGATTCCTTCGATCTGCGCGTGATCGACACGGCGATCACGATCTCGCCACAGGCCAGCCTGCGCTGGATGCACGACGCCTATGGCAATCCGGTGGCCATGGCGACGTTCGCCGGCAGCTCCGACACGCTCGATGTCGTCAGCGAGCTCGTCGTCCAGCGCTTCGGCTCGGCCCTGCCGCGTAGCAGGGTGGAGCCCGACATCGAAAGTTCGGAGATAAGCTACACGACGGCCGAGCGCGCGGTGCTTCAGCCTTATCTCGATCTGGCCGCGGCCGATCCCAACGGTGCTCTCGAAGCCTGGCTGCAGGAGTTCAGGGCGCGGCTGAACGGGGGCCACCTGCTGCGGGCGCTGGCGCACGAGATCAGCACCGGTCTGACCTATTCGGTCCGCTATGATGAGGGCACCCAGCATCCGCTAGACACATTGCAGATGAAGACTGGCTCCTGCCGCGACTACGCCTGGTTGTTCATCGAGCTGGCGCGCCGGCTCGGCTTCGCCGCGCGTTTCGTCACCGGCTACATCCATGATCGGTCTCCGGAGGCCGGGGCTATGGCCTCCGTAGCCGGGCTGACTCATGCCTGGGCCGACGTCTTCATTCCCAATGACGGCTGGGTCGAGTTCGATCCGACCAACGACCTCGTCGCGGACCGGCAATTGCTACGCGTCGCGGTGGCACGGGTGCCGGAGGATGCCTCGCCGATCGCCGGCAGCTATGTCGGCCCGGCCGGGGCTTTCCTCGGTCTCAGCGTCGGGGTGGCGATCACGCCGGCGGAAGGATTGGGCTAGAGCATTTTTCGAGCGAAGCGGGCACCAGCTCGCGTGAAGAAAATGCGATAAAACAAGGTATGCTCTAGGCCTCGTCGCCCTTGCGCGGAACGCCGTGGCCGAGGCGCCAGACGCCGAGACTCCGACCTTGCGGGGGCTGATCTCGGTTGCCTCGATTTGCATCAGCAGCCCGGCGAACAGGCGCGGCGGCGTGCTTCGCGGAGCATCGCGATCGGTCGTGATCGCAATGTCGATGAGATCCTCCCCGACCTTCGTCACCGCAAGGTCTACGGAGATGCCGGGAGCGGCCCGCAGCGCGCGGGTGACGACATCGACGATCAGGAAGCCGAGCGGGATGATCCGGTCGATCGGCAGGGCCGCTTCCGTCTCGATCCGGCTCTCCAGCCGCTGCGTCCGGGCGAGGATCAGGCTTGAGATCATCGCGACGACATCGTCGAGGAAGAGGTCGATGCGAACAGGCTGCATCTCGCCGTCGGCGAGAGTAAAACGATAAGCCGCCGACAGCACGTGGACACGGCATTCGGCGTCCGAGAGCGCCATGCGCGCCTCGCCCTGATGATCGCGTTTGGTGAGGCCGATATAGCTCTGCACCACCTGCAGGCTGTTCTTGACCCGGTGGTGCAGCTCGCGGACCAGGAAGCGATTATCGTCGAGCGCCAGCCGAAGCCTGCTCTGACGGACCTCCTGCTCGTTCACCATCGCGTTGAACGCTTCGGCGACGCTGCGGATGTCGCGCGGCATCTCGTCGGAGAGCGCGACTCGAGCACCGGCCGAGCTGGATCTCGCCCGGGCAGTCGCTTCGATGCTGCGCAGCCAGCGTACGCAATGCTGGTCGATCGCCTTCATGTAGACCAGCCCGAGCAAAGCGAGGGTGAGCAATGGTGCCAGCAACAGGGTATAGAACTGGGTCGTGGCAGCTTGCTCGGCCTTGCCGTCGAAGCTGACGACGACGTAAAGGTCCGGCTCTGCGACCATCCGGGCGGCATAGGCCCGGCCCGGCCCGGCCAGGCTCGGGGCCGTCCATTGCGCCGTCTGGGCCGGCACCGTCTCAGCCTTCGGAAGCCAGGAGGCGTCGGCCTGCGCACCACCGCGCGCAACCACGACCTCGCCCCCCTTCGGACGAGCGCCGCCATCATGCCCGTGTCGCCGCCGCCCAGGTCGAAGACGTCGTCGAGCGGGTCCGGCTTGGTCAGCAGGAGGGCGTCTCCCTCGTCGAACTGCGTGTAGATGGCGAGATAGGAGCGGCCGGCGATCGCGACCTGGTCGTAGCGGGCCTTTGCGAATTCGGTGCCGCCCCAGAGCTTGATCGGCGGGTGGGTCGCGAGCTGGTTGGCGATCGCGATAATCTCGCCGTGGGCAATGCTGCTGCCGAGCCCGCCGAGGCAATCCGGCCGGCCGGACGCGCGCAGCAGCAGCGCCTCATAGCCCGAGACTGCGGCAATCGTTTTCTCGGCAATCCGGTCGCAAATATCCGAGGGCGGCGGCAAGGCCCGAATCGCCGTAGCACTGGCGACCAGCGAACGCAGCGCGCCACGATACCAGACGCGGGTGCGCACGGCGAAATCGTCCGCCGCCCGCGTTTGCGCCGTTTGGATCGCCTCGAAGACGGTCCGGTAGGTCGCGACCGCCGCCGCTGCCGTGAGGCAGGCTATCGGCAGGACGATTGCGACCATCAGTGCCAGCAGGCGGCCGCGGACCGTCCTGAACGCCGAGAGAGCCATCAGCTGCTGACGGTTTCGGGCCCGGCGCGCTGGACGGCTGCGGTGATCCGGTGATCGGGGCCAAGATCGTCGACGCCGCCGATGGACAAAAGCTCCGCCAGTTTGGCGCGCGCCCGGTTGACCCGACTCTTGATCGTGCCGATGGCGACGCCGCAGATCTCCGCCGTCTCCTCGTAGGAAAGCCCGGTGGCACCCACCATGATCAGCACCTCGCGCTGCTCCTCGGGCAGCTTGGCCAACGCCTTGCGGAAATCGGCGAGATCGAGATAGCTCTCCTGGTTGCCATGCGTGGCGAGCCGGTCGGCATAGGTGCCGTCGCTGTCCTGCACCTCGCGTCCGCGCTTGCGATAAAGCGAGTAATAGGTGTTACGCAGGATGGTGAAGAGCCAGGCTCGCAGGCTCGTACCGGGCTGGAATTTTTCGGCGTTGCCCCAGGCCTTGAGAAGCGTGTCCTGAACCAGATCATCGGCGAGCTGCATCGACCCTGACAACGACGCCGCGAAGGCGCGCAGGTTCGGGATTTCGGCAATCAGCCCGTCCTTGAAGTCAGCCGCGCTCATTGGCGCCCTCGCTGCTCAGTCGCTGTTCGGTCGCCTCGAGCTGGGCCAGCAGCGCGAGGAAGCGATCCGGGATCGGCGCGTTGACGAGGTCATCGTAATGAGCCTTGAGGGATCGGCCGATCGAGTCTTGCACCCTTGGGTCGAGCACCACGTCCTCATCTGCTTCGGCACGGGCCGCTTCGGGCGGGTCGACATTCATCAGATTCATGATCCCTCGCTCTATCGGCGCGACGACATTCCGTCGATCACGCCCTTCCACGCATCGCACGCTCGCTGACGCGCTGCGCGCGACTGTCCCGAAACGCACGTTCATTCGGCCAATAACGAGGCTGGATGCAAAAGGTTCCGTCGGGAACAAAAAATATTTTTCTTGTCATAACAGTGACTTGGGTGCTTTTCTCCAGCAACTTTGTCTGGAGCCGGATCCGATCAAGCTGGAACAGCCCGATCGGTGAATCCGTCTCTCACTTTTGGTTGAAGCCCGTTCCGATCAGCTTGGGTGCAAGCTGCTCGGGACGGGCTTCGGGGGATAGCATGATGTCGATCGCCACTGAAATCGCGCCGCACTTGCCTTATTTGCGCCGTTTCGCCCGGGCGCTGAGCGGCACCCAGGCGAGTGGCGACGCCTATGTCGTCGCCACGCTGGAAGCGCTGATCGCCGATCCCGGCACCTTTCCACGGGAGTTTGCTCCTCGAATCGGCCTTTACCGTCTGTTCCTGCAGATGTGGACGTCCGTTGGGCTCAACACGCAGGCCGGGGTGCCGGAATCCGAACGCTCGGCCGCAGAGCGCAATCTCGATGGGCTGACGCCGCGGTCGCGCCAGGCCTTCCTGCTGCGGACGGTCGAAGGGTTCCCGATCGAGGAGGTCGCCCAGATCATGAATGTCACGACAGGGGACGCTGCCGGCCTCGTGCAGTCCGCCGGCCAGGAGATTGCCGAGCAGGTTGCAACAGATGTGCTGATCATCGAGGACGAGCCGATCATCGCCCTCGACATCGAGACCATGGTCGAGGAGCTCGGCCACAAGGTCATCGGTGTCGCCAGGACTCATCGCGAAGCGATCGCGCTGGTTGCCAAGAAGCGGCCCGGCCTGGTGCTCGCAGACATCCAACTGGCGGATGGCAGTTCCGGCCTCGAGGCGGTCAACGAGATTCTCGAAGCGATCGAGGTGCCGGTGATCTTCATCACTGCCTATCCGGAGCGCTTGCTGACAGGGGATAGACCAGAGCCGGCCTTCCTGATCACCAAGCCGTTCCAGCCCGAAGCCGTGAAAGCCGCGATCAGCCAGGCGCTGTTCTTCGACCGCCGCGCCGGTCGCAAAGCCGCCTGACACTAACCCAGGTGACCGGGAACAAACCGGCCGTCCCTCGCGTTGCCCCGGCCCGGGCAATGCGAAGGAGATCGGTCATGTCCATGGCTCTGCTGGCGGCGTTGATCGTCGCAGCCTCTCTGACGGTTCTGTTCGCGGCCGTCGACTGACGGCATGCGCAAACGCTCGCTCGCCCGGCAAGGCTACGCAGCGGTGATCGCGGTAGCCGCGCTCGCCGCCATCGGCCCCGCCTCCGGCCGTGAATCCCGCCCGGCCACCACGCTTTTGCCCCCGCCGCGACCTGCTTCGTTGCCGGCCGTAGCGCCCATACCCGCCCCAGCGGCCCCGGCGCCGGCGGCCCCGGTCAATACCGAACCTGCCGCTGTTGTGGAGGGCAGCGCCTGCGTCCGGATGCTGGCGGGCGTGACCGGTAACCAGATTCGTTCCTCCATCCCGGCCGCAAAGCCGGAGGCGGAGGATTGCCGGGTGGTCGATCCGGTCGTGGTCGAAGCGCTTGCGGTCCGCACGTCCTCAGGGCCGGGACAGGTCAGGCTGCTCCCGCCACCGACGGTGAGCTGCGAGCTGGCGCGCGCGGTTTCGCTCTGGCTCGACACGAGCTTGCAGCCATTGACGCGCGGGGTATTCGGTCGCGAGCTGACGGCGCTTCGCGTTGGCGGTGGTCATGAATGCCGCCGGCGCAATCGCCAGGCGCAAGGTCAGCTGAGCGAGCATGCCACGGGGCGGGCGCTCGACATCTTCGCCTTCCAGATCGGCGACGAGAAGCAGGGTGGAACGGCGGTGTCAGTCGAGGAGCCGAACGGTCTGGAGCAGGTACGCTTCCTGGATGCGGTGCGCCAATCGGCCTGCGGCGCCTTCATGACCGTACTCGGTCCCGGCTCGGACGCAGCGCATGCCAATCACATACATGTCGATATTCAGCCGCGCCGTGCGGCATCCAGCCGCTTCTGCCAATGAGTTCGGCCCAGCCCTATGACACGATCGTGAAGATGCTGTCCGAGGCATCCGACTGCGCGGCTGTTGGCGGCGGGCATCTGCCGCTCGACCAGCTGTCGCGCCGGCACGCGAGCTCGGCGAGGGCCGAATCGTGGTCGAAGCCCTCGCGCAGAAGTTGTTCGAGCTCCCAGAATGGCGGAAGATCGCGCGCCAGGGTGGGCGTTGGAAATATCCACACTGGGTCGGCCCGTCCTTGCCTTGGCATGTGCGCGTCCACTGTTCTGTTCCCGTCAACGCAAGCACCGGATTGAGGTTCCGGATTATTTGGGAACTATGGAGCGATTGGGGCGCTTTGGTGCGGTTTCGAGACGCGGTACGGGTGGTCGAATCGGTTCCGGGCCAGCGGGCAGCGAGAATGCTTCCAAGACAGGGCGCAGGAGAGGTTGAATGAGAGATTTAATCGGGATGATCCTCCTGGTAGCCGGATCGAGCCTGTCTGCGCCTTCGGCCCTGGCTCAGAGTGGCGCGCCGGCCGGGCGCCTGACCTGTACGATCGGTGCAGGCCTTGCCCAGGCCGTCGCGACTCAGAAGCCGCTCGATTGCCGCTTTCGGCCGCGGCGCGGGCCCCTGCAAACCTATTCAGGTGTGATTCGCGGCTTCGCGCTGGATGCCAGGACGGTTGGGCGCAGCCTGCTCGCTTGGCGGGTCTACGGTCCCTATGCGCGTGCGCCGCTCGGTGTCCTCAACGGACCCTATGCGCGCAAGCAGGGCGAGGTCGCCCTGACCGGCAGCGTCGACAACGATGTCCGGCTGGTGCCTCGGAGCCTGCCCCTGCAGCGCGGCGCCAATGTCGCCCTCGGCGTCACCGCCTTCGAGCTCAATCTCGTCCGGTCGCCGCGCAAGCGCTGATGGTCGATGCTTACGCTTTCCTAACCATATCCCAGCAATTTGAATTGAATTTGAGGAGTTTAAAGGGGAGAATCCGGCCCAGAGTGGAACAAGGCTGATCGAGCAGGCGTTCATGAGGCTCACAAGCAAGTAAATCAGCTTGGGGGCGTATCGTGAAGTTAGAAGGTTATCTCGGGCTTATGGCCGGTATTCGGGTCCTCATTGTCGAGGACGACCCCTTCATCGCAATGGATATCGAAAGCGCCGTGAGCGAAGAGCTCGGTGACGATGCCGAGTTGATCGTGGTCGAATCGATATCGCAGGCGCGCCGCGCGGCCGATCTGCCGCTGTCATGCGCTTTGCTCGACATCGACGTCGTCGGCGGCAAGACCTTCGCCATCGCCGCCAGTCTGCGCGCCAAGGGAACGCCGCTGGTTTTCGTGTCAGGCTCGGCCCCGAGCGAGGTGCCGCCCGAGCTGCGTGATGTCCGCTTCGTGCGCAAGCCCTTCTCCGCCGACGAGCTTGGTCGCTTCGTCTCCAAGGTCGTGAACAAGGCCTGAGGCCGGCCGGCTACTCCGCAGCCTCTTCCTCGACCGGCTGCTCCCGTTTCGGGAAGGTGACGGCGACGCGCGTGCCGGGGCGAGCGGCGCCAAGGGCAAGTGGAGTAACCTCCATATTGCCTCGCATGCTACGCAGCAGACTGCTGATGACCGATTTGCCCAGCCCAGCCTTCTCCTGATTGTCCGACATTCCGATGCCGTCATCCTCAACGGACAGGACGAGGTCGTCCTCCGGAGTGCGACCGAGGCGGATCGTGATCTTGCCCGCGGCGCCGTCGGGAAAGGCGTGTTTGATCGCATTCGTCACCAGTTCGTTGATCACAACGACGAAGGAGACGGCGTCGCGACCCGGCAGGCGGATCGCGTCCATCGCCAGGTCGATCTCGATCGGCCGGCCTTCCGCTGCCTTGCCGATCTCGGCCAACAGGTCCTCCAGATAGGGCTGAGCCTCGATCTCGTCGGCCTCGATGTCGAGCCGCAGGCGGCGTTGGCCCGCCGCGATCGCCTGGATGCGAGACTGCGCCTGGGCGAGCGCCTGCTTGACGGCCGGCTCGCGCGTCTGCCGGCTCTGGACGTTGAGCAGCGCCGAGACCATCGCGAGATTGTTGCCGACGCGATGGTTCACGTCGCGCAGCAGCGCCTCGATGCGCAGCCGTTCGTTCTCGAGCTCGAGCGTTCGCTCGGCGACCTTCCGTTCCAGCTCGGCGTTCGAGCTGGAGAGCGAGACGGCTCGCCGATGCCGAACCCGCAACTGCAGCCAGGCTGCAAAGCACAGGCCGGCGAGAGCGACGAGGATGCCGACGCTGGCGAGGAGACGGCGGCGCGCCTCCTGGCGACTGCTGGCATTCAGGCGATGGTTCTCCTCCAGCTGGATCATGCCGACGATGTCGCGCAGATCCTGGGTGAGTCGGTTGCCCGTACCTTGCGTCACCAAGGTGACGGCGTCGCTGCGCTTGCCGGCGCGCATCAGCGCGATGGTCTCGGCCATCTCGGCAAGCTTGCGGATGGTGATGGTGCGCGCGTGCTGGATGCGCTCGGTCTGAGTCGGGCTGTAAGCAACGAGGCGCTCTATCGCGTCCAGGCTCGGCAGCAGTTCCACCCGCCGCTCGTTGTAAGGCTCGAGATAATGCTCGTCGCCGCTGAGCAGGAAGCCACGCTGCCCGGTTTCCGCGTCGAGCAGGTTGCTCAGAAACCGCTCGCTGCGCTCGCGCACGTCGATCGAACGCGCGACCAGCCGCGAGGCCTCGTCAGCCTGCATGTTGATCCAGGTGGCGATGAGAACTGCGGCTGTGACCACGGCGATCGCGATCGCCGCCGAGGATGCGGTGTAGAGGCGCGCACCGAGCAAGGGGAGTCCCGGTAACAGCCAGCGTTGACGGAGCTTCAGCTGGGCATTCATTAATGCCTTGAATAGACGCTGAAGACCGATCGCCAAAGGTAAAAAAGACAGGTCGCAGTGAAGCGGCCGCGATAAAGGCCGCCGCTTCAAGCCAGATACGCCTTATTTTTCAGAGTCATCGCCCTGTGCAAATTGCCGGCCCAGAATGAGCCCGAGCAGGACGACGCCGCCGACCAGCCCCGTGCGCCAGCCGAGCTTGCGGCTGCCGACGAGCGATGCGGCGAGCGGGGCGGCCGCGACGGCGGCGGCCAGGCGCCGATCCGGGCGCCGCCGGTTCTTCACATAAAGCGCGACCCCGACGGCGAGCAACGACGCGACGAGGAGACCGCCGGCGATCGACAGGCTGGCGGTGATCGCCCCGTAATGCAGCGTCAGCACCGTGTGCAGCGCATTGAGGGCGTACCCGACCGCAGCAGTGGCCAGCACGCCAGCGAGCAGATAGAGCACAACGACCGTGACGTTGCGGCGCACGACGCCGCCGATCTCGCGCGTGACCAGACCGGTCAGCCCCCCAGCATGGCCTTAGCGCGCCGAGAGGAAGCCGACGAACAGCCCGACCGCGGCCGCCAGGCCGAGCGCCCGCAAGGGCCGCTCGCGGATCTCGCGGATGATCAGCTCTTCCAGGTCTCCGGCCTGCTCGCGGGCGATCTCGACCATGCGGTCAGTGTCGACGCCGACAGCCTTAAGCTTGCTGCTGACGGTCGCGGCGAGGTCTTCGGCGCCGCGCGTCAGGCTGGCCTCGATTTCCTCGGCCTCGTTCTGCACGCGACGGCCGGCGCGGCGGGCACGCTCGGTCGTGTCGGAGGCGGCGTCGGCCACTTCGTCCTTGGCGCGTTTGACCGAGGCCGCGGCCTGTCGCTTCGCAGTGGTGCTGGTGGCGGCCATCAAACGGCTCCTTCGTAGTTGGAATGGTGACGATGCCATGCGCAATGGCATGGCGCAAAGCTCAACGCGCCAGTGCCGGAGCAGTTCCGGCAGCGGCCGAAGTGTCGGGCGCTGTCCCGCTTTCGGCTTGCTCGGCGTCCTGCTGCGCTTTTCGGTAGTTAGCGATCTCCTCACGGGCGAGGAGGCCGACCAGCAGGATCGGCGTTGAGAGCACCGCGCCGATCGGCCCCCACAGCCAGAGCCAGAAGATGAAGGAGATGAAGACCAGGAAGGGCGAAATCGTCAGGCGGCGGCCGACGAAGATCGGCGTAACCGCATTGCCCTCGATCAGGTGGACGATGAAATAGGCCACCGCCGGCCACGCCGCGACGAGCAGCGAGGACGGCGACAGCAGACCGGCGGCGAAGAACGCGACCGTGACCATGATCGGCCCGATGAAGGCGAGGTAGTTGAGGAAGAAGGCGAGCGCGCCCCAGAACACCGGATAGGGCAGGCCGGCGGCCCAGGCGATCGCCATCGAGATCAGGCCCATGCCGAGATTGATCAGCGTTACCAGGCCGAAATAGCGGGCGGTGCGGATCTCGATTTCCTCAAAGAAGGATCCTGCCGATCGACGTGCGCCGCGTCCGAAGCAGAGCCTGAGCACACGGGCCTTGAGATGGCGCCGCGTCGCCAGCCAGAAATAGACGGTCGCGACGAAGATCAGGAGGCCGCCGGCCGCGGTGGTCGATGAGACCGCGATGGATACAAGCGGATTGCCGTCGGAGACGCTGACCTTGGCGCCGTCGCTGGTGGAGAAATTCTCGGCGAACTTCTTGAAGTCCTCCATGAAGGCGAGAACGCCGACGAGCTTGAGCTTCAGCGCGATCACCATCTTCGGGAACTGATCGCTCCAGGCGGCGATCGGGACGGTCAGCGTGCCGATCAGCAGCAGCATCAGGAACGTCCCGAAGAGAACCACCAGCGCCGCGGCGAGGTGTTGCGGCATACCGCGCCGCACCATCGCGTCGACCGGGGGCCCGAGCACCAGGCCGAAGATCACGCCCGCGGTTATCGGCAGCGCGATGACCCGCGTCAGGTAGAGCGAGGCGGTGGCGAGGATGACGAAGATGCCGACGATCGCGTAACGGACGATGAGGTCATGGTCCTGGGGCGTGATCTCGCTGGACGAGGTCTCCTCGACCTCCGGCTCGGCCATGTAGCGTGGAAACGGCTTCCAGGCGGATGCGTTGAGCATGTCGGCGAATCCAGCGCGCAAATGGCGCCCCCGGCGCACTTCGCCTGCTCAACGCAGCTGCCGCGGCGAAGGTTCCGGGGTTCGAGCTGCTCTCAGTGCGCCTCGTCCCAGTTGTCGGCGGCGCGCGCATCGACGACGAGCGGCACCTTGAGCGCGACCGCCGGCTGCGGCGCCTCGACCATGACCTTGCGGATCACTGGCAGTGCCGCCTCGACCTCAGCCTCCGGCACCTCGAAGACGAGTTCGTCATGCACCTGCAGCAGCATGCGCGCATCGAGCTTGGCTTCCGCCAGCGCATCCTCCATCCGGATCATGGCGCGGCGGATGATGTCGGAGGCCGAGCCCTGGATTGGCGCGTTGATCGCCTGGCGCTCGACGAAGGCGCGCTCGGACGGGTTCTTCGAGGCGACCGCCGGGAAATGGCAGACGCGGCCGAAGATCGTCTTGACCGCGCCCTTGGCGCGCACCGTGGTGCGGGCCTGGTCCATATAGTCGCGGATGCCCGGGAAGCGTTCGAAGTACTTGCGGATATAGGCGCTGGCCTCCTCGCGGGATATGCCGAGCTGGTTGGCGAGGCCGAAGGCCGAGATGCCGTAGATGATGCCGAAATTGATCGCCTTGGCGCGCCGGCGCACCTCGCTCGGCATGCCCTCGACGGGGACGCCGAACATCTCGGACGCCGTCATCGCATGGATGTCGACGCTATCGGCGAAGGCCTGCCGGAGCTGCGGGATATCCGCGATATGGGCGAGGATGCGCAGCTCGATCTGGCTGTAGTCGGCCGAGATCAGCTTGTGGCCCTTTTCAGCGACGAAGGCGGTGCGGATCTTGCGGCCGGCCTCGGTGCGGATCGGGATGTTCTGCAGGTTGGGCTCGGAAGAGGAGAGCCGGCCGGTGGTGGTCGCAGCCAAGGCGTAAGACGTATGGACCCGGTGGGTCTGCGGATTCACGTAGCTCGGCAGCGAGTCGGTATAGGTCGATTTCAGCTTTGCGAGCTGGCGCCAGTCCAGGATGCGGGCCGGCAGCTCATGGCCCTGCTCGGCCAGGTCCTCGAGCACGCCCGCGCCGGTCGCCCATTGCCCGGTCGCGGTTTTCTGGGCGCCCGAAAGGCCCATCTTGCCGAACAGGATGTCGCCGAGCTGCTTGGGGCTGCCGATCGTGAACTTCTCGCCGGCGAGCGTGTGGATCTCGTCCTCGAGCCTTGCCAGCGACTGCGCGAACTCGCCCGAGAGACGCGACAGGATCTGGCGGTCGATGGCGATGCCGCGTTGTTCCATCTGGGCCAGGACGGCGATGAGCGGCCGCTCCAGCACCTCGTAGACGGCGGTCTTGCCCTCCGCCGCCAGCCGCGGCTTCAGCGCCCGCCAGAGCCGCAGCGTGACGTCGGCGTCCTCGGCGGCATAGGCGGTGGCCTTCTCGATATCGACCTTGTCGAAGCTGACCTGCGCCTTGCCGGTGCCGGCGACCTCGGCGAAGGTTATCGTCTTGTGGCCGAGATGCAGCTCGGAGAGCCGGTCCATGCCGTGGTTGTTCTTGCCGGCATCGAGCGCATAGGAGATCAGCATCGTGTCCTCGACCGGGGCCACGCGCATCCCGTGCCGCTCCAGCAGCGTCAGGTCGTATTTCAGGTTCTGGCCGATCTTCAGCACGCCGGGGTCGGCGAGCAGGGGCTTCAACGCCTCGACCGCATCGCTCAGCGGAATCTGGCCTTCCAGCATGCCGCCGCCGAACAGGTCGGTGGCGCCGCGATGCTGCAGCGGGATATAGCAGGCCTTGCCCGGCGCGACGCAGAGCGAAATACCGACAAGGTCGGCCTGCATCGCGTCGAGCGAGCTGGTCTCGGTGTCGAGCGCGACGAAACCCGCCTCATAGGCCCAGCCGATCCAGCGCGTCAGATCGGCCAGCGTCCGCACGCATTCGTAGGCCTCGCGGTCGACCTTGAGCTGGATCGCCTCGTCCTTGCGCGCCAGCGCCAGATCGGCCGGCCTCAGCCAGCCATCGCCGGCAGGCGCGGCGGCGCCATTGACTGCCGCGGGGCTCGCAGCCAAGGCGGTCGGGGCGGTTCCGGCGACGATTTCAGCTCCGTCTGCCCCGACATAGAGCGCTTTCAGCGCAGCGGCGCGAGCACCACCCGGGGCGAGGTCGGGATCGGCGTCGATCGCCGCGACATCGGCTTCATAGGCCTCGGCCGCGCGCTTGGTGATGGTGGTGAACTCCATCGCCTTGAGGAAGGCGATGAGTTTTGCCGGATCGGGCTGGTTCAGGGTCAGCTCGCCGACCGGCGTCTCGACCGGCACATCCTCGACGAGCGTCACCAGCTTGTGTGAGATGCGGATCTTCTCGATCACCTCGGGATTGGTCAGCGTCTCCCGGCGCTTGGGCTGCTTGATCTCGCCGGCGCGCTTCAAGAGCGTTTCGAGGTCGCCATATTCGCCGATCAGCTGCGCCGCCGTCTTGATGCCGATCCCGGGCGCACCCGGGACATTGTCTGTTGCGTCGCCGGCGAGCGCCTGGACATCGGTGACCTTGTCCGGCGTGACGCCGAAATACTCGACCACTTCGGGCTCGCCGATGCGCCGCTCCGGCCGGAAGCCGACGCCCTTCTTGGCGTCGCCCGAGGCCGGATCGTACATCGCGACGCCCGGACGCACGAGCTGCATCAAATCCTTGTCGGCCGAGACGATCAGCACGTCGGCGCCGGCCTCGCGCGCCTGGCGCGCATAGGTCGCGATCAGGTCGTCGGCCTCGTAGATGTCCTGCTCGACCGGGATCAGCCCAAAGGCGCGCACCGCATCGCGCATCAGCGGGAATTGCGGGATCAGATCCGGCGGCGGGTCGGAGCGGTTGCCCTTGTAGGCCGGGTAGATCTCCTTGCGGAAGGAGTTCTCGCTCTTGTCGAAGACGATGGCGAGATGGGTCGGCTTCACGCCGAGCACGCCTTCGCGCACGAACTGGAAGAGCTTGGTCGCGAACAATCGGACTGCGCCCGAAGGCAGTCCGTCCGAGCGGGCATTGTACTTCCGATCCTGATTGATCGACTGGAAATAGGCGCGGAAGATGAAATTCGAGCCATCGACCAGGAAGAGGTGGTCGCCGGGCTTGAGCTGGGAGGCCGGGTTCGTCATGGGCGGGACCATAGGGCGGCGGACCGGGATGGTCTATTGTGCAAGCAGGCCGGCTCGCAAGAAGCTGTCAGGAGGAAATGTGATGAATGCCTATGTCACCATGCCGCTTGCCTTCGAGGGGCTGCCCGAGGCGGAGATGAAGGCGCGTGCCGCCCAGTTCCTCGAGACGATGCGCAAGCGCCGCACCGTGCGCGATTATTCCGATAAGCCGGTGCCGCGCGAGGTGATCGAGGCCGCGGTCGCGACCGCCGGCACCGCGCCGTCGGGCGCCAACCAACAGCCCTGGACCTTCGTCTGCATCTCCGACCCGGAGATCAAAAAGAAGATCCGCGAGGGCGCCGAAGAAGAGGAGCGCGTCTTCTATGCCGGCCGGGCGGGCGAGGAATGGCTGGATGCGCTCGCCCATCTCGGCACCGACGAGCACAAGCCCTTTCTCGATACCGCGCCCTGGCTGATCGCGATCTTCGCCCAGCGCTGGGGCTATGACACCGAAGGCCGCAAGGTGAAGCACTATTACGTGCCGGAATCGGTCGGCATCGCCGCCGGCTTCCTGATCGCCTCGCTGCACCAGGCAGGTCTTGCGACGCTGACGCATACGCCGGCGCCGATGAATTTCCTCAACGAGCTCTGCGGCCGGCCGGACAACGAGAAGGCGCTGATCCTGCTGGTCGTCGGCTATCCCGTCGAGGGCTGCGTCGTCCCGGCGATCGGCAAGAAACCGCTGGAGGAGATCGCGAGCTTCCTCTGAGCCTTTTGTGAAAGGCGCGACGGGGAACCCCTCCCCCTTGTGGGGAGGGGCAGGGGGTGGGGGCGCAAAGTCGGAGCGGTTCTGCCGACAGCCGCACTGCTTCAGTCCTACTATCCTTCCGCTCGCCCAGTCGCCCGCCCCCCATCCCCAAACCCTTCCCCACAAGGGGGAAGGGAGGAGCTCAGGCGATCAGCGTTTCGTCGAAGAGGGCGGACTACACATCCCTCCCGCCCCACTTGAGCAATCGCGCTGGCCATGGCTGATGTAGCAATCTTGGCCGGCGGGAGATTCGTTCACGTCATGCAGACCAGTTCGCCGCCGATCCGCCGGGCCATGGTGCTCGCCGCCGGGCTCGGCAAGCGCATGCGCCCGGTCACCGACACCATGCCGAAGCCGCTGGTCGCGATCGCCGGCAAGACCATGCTCGACCATGCGCTCGACCGTCTGGCCGAGGCCGGGGTCGCGGACGCTGTGGTCAATGTCCATTATCTCGCCGAGCAGATCGAGGCGCGCGTCGCCGGGCGCACACGCCCGCAGATCACCATCTCCGACGAGCGCGACGTCCTGCTCGAAACCGGCGGCGGGGTGAAGAAGGCGCTGCCGCTGCTCGGCGCCGAGCCGTTCTTCCACGTCAATTCGGATTCGCTCTGGAGTGAGCGAGGGGCATCGAATCTCGCCGCCATGGCTGCCGCCTGGGATGCCGCGCGCATGGACATGCTGCTCCTGCTCGCCGAGCGTGAGAGCAGCGTCGGCTTCGACGGCGCCGGCGACTTCTTCCGCGACGAGGCCGGCCGGCTGAGGAGGCGCGGTGGGGTCGCGAGCGCGCCTCACATCTATGCCGGTGTCGCGATCATCAAGCCGGAGCTGTTCGCCGATACGCCTGATGGGCCGTTCTCGCTCAACCTGCTGTTCGACCGCTGCATCGCCGCGGGGACTCTTTTCGGGCATCTGCTCGACGGCCGCTGGCTGCATGTCGGCACGCCCGAGGCGATCCCGCTGGCGGAGCAGGCCTACGCCGCCCATCAGGGCAGCTGACAGGATGGCCGGGCTCAACCTGTTCAGCATCCCGGCCGGCGCGCCCTTCCTCTCCGTGCTCGCGCAGGCGCTGATCGCCGGCCGCTTCGGCCGGGCGTTCGACCCCGGCGACCCCGCCGCACTTTCGCGCACCACGCTCTATCTGCCGACACGCCGCGCCGCGCGCGCCTTCTCGGCGGTCCTCGCGGAAAAGCTCGGCGGCAGGCCGCTGCTGCTGCCGCGGATCGTCCCGCTCGGCGATGTCGACGAGGCCGAGACGGCGCTGATCGCTGGGGCGAGTGATGCTTTGGCGCTGGAGCGGCTCGCTCCGATCGACCCGCTGCGCCGCCGCTTCATCTTGACGACGCTGATCTCGGCCTGGGGCCGCACCGCCAACCGCCAGCACCTCAAGCTCGATCCGGCCGAGCCCTCGCTCATGCCGGCGACGCTGGCCGAGGCCTGGGGGCTCGCCGGCGATCTCGCCCATCTGCTCGACCAGTTGCAGACCGAAGGCGTCTTGCCGGCCCGGCTGAAGGGGCTCGACGCTGCCCGCTTCGACGAGATCTGGCAGTTCAACGCGCGTTTCCTCGACATCATCGCCGAAGCCTGGCCGGCGATCCTTGAACAGCGGGCCGAATGCGATCCGGCCGAATTCCGCAATCGCATGCTCGCCGCCGAGCGCGACCGCCTGCTTGCCGGCGATTTCCATGGGCCGGTGATCGCGGCCGGCTCGACCGGCACGGTTCCGGCGACGGCCCGTCTGCTCGCCGCGCTCGCCCGCGCCCCGAACGGCGCCGTCGTGCTGCCCGATCTCGACGAGGCGCTTTCCGAGCAGGGCTGGCGCGCCATCATCCAGGAGCCGGCGCCCTCGCATCCGCAGGCAGCGCTGCATCGGCTGCTCGATGAGATCGGCGCGAGCCGAGACGAGATCGTCACCCTTGCCGAGCCTTCGCCTGGGCTGGAATCGCGCCGCGACCTGCTGCGCCGGGCCCTGCTGCCGGCTTCGATCACTGATGATTGGGCCGGGGCTGCCCCCATTGCACCCGGGGCGCTGGACGGTCTGCGCATCGTCGAGGCGGCGGATGAGCGCGAGGAGGCGCTCGCCGCAGCGCTTGCCTTGCGCGAGGCGCTGGAGGAACCGGGCGCCCGCGCCGCCCTGATCACGCCGGATCGTGGCCTCGCCGAACGCGTCGCCGTCGAGCTCCGGCGCTGGGGCATCCAGGCCGATGATTCCGCCGGAATGCCGCTTGGGCGCTGGCCGGCCGGCGCTCTGCTGCGCCTCGCGCTCGATGCGGTCGAGGCGGAGCTCTCGCCTGCGAGCTTGGTCGCGCTGCTGGCGCATCCGCACTGCCGGCTGGGCCTGCCCGAGCCGCGCTTGCGACAGGGCGCTGCGGCGCTGGAGATCGGCTGCTGGCGCGGCGAGGCGGTCGGTCCCGGCTTTGCAGGCCTGCGCCGCGCCTTCGAGGCGATGCCGGATTTGCGCGAGGCGACCTACGCTCCGCGGCCGCGCCGCAGGCTGACCGACGAGGATATCGGCGCCGCTGAAGAGGTGCTCGCTGCGCTGGAGGACGCGCTCGCCCCGCTCGCTGCGGCACTGGCGGGTTCCTCGCCGGGATTGCGCGAGATCGCGGCGCAAGCTCGCCATGCGATCGAGACACTGAGTTGCGACGAGACCGGCGCAATCCTCGCCTGGCGCGGCCCGGATGGCGAGGCATTGACCGCCCTGTTCGATGATCTCGACGCCGCACTGCCGGAGGCGCCGGGCGAGGGCCGCGCCCGCGACTGGATCGCGATCCTCGAAGGGCTGATCGGCGAGCGCGTCGTGCACCGCAGCGATCCCGGCCATCCCCGGGTCAAGATCTGGGGACTGCTCGAAGCCCGTCTGCTCGAGGCCGAGCATGTCGTGCTCGGCGGGCTGATCGAAAGCGTCTGGCCGCCGGCGGCGGAGACGGATTCCTTCATCAACCGGCCGATGCGGGCCGAGCTCGGCCTCTCGCCACCGGAACGGCGCATCGGCCAGACCGCGCATGACTTCGTTGCGGCGGCGCTCGCCGGCAAGGTGACGCTGACCCGCGCCCGCAAGGCGGGCGAGGCCGAGACGATCCCCTCGCGCTTCTGGCAGCGGCTCAAGGCGGTGGCGCCGGCGGACGCCTGGGCGGTAGCCGAAGCGCGTGGCCAGGAGCTGGTGACCTGGGCGGGATTGCTGACCGCGCCGGCCGATCTTTTGCCTGTGCCGCGGCCAAAACCCTATCCAGCGCCGCATCTGCAGCCGCGCCGGTTCAGCGTCACCGAGGTCGAGACGCTCTATCGCGACCCCTATGCGGTCTATGCCCGCAAGATTCTCAGGCTCGATGCCCTGCCGGAGCTGGTAGAGGATCCCGGCGCGACCGATCGCGGCTCGCTGCTGCACGATATCGTCGGAACCTTCGCCGAGACCTATCCCGAGCAGGTGCCTGCCGGCGCGCTCGGCAGCCTGATCGAGATCGGCGAGCGCTTCTTCCGTGCCTATGAGGACACCCCCGAGGTGCGCGCCTTCTGGTGGCCGCGTTTTCTGTTGATTGCGCAGAACTTCCTCGGCTGGGAGGAAAGGCGGCGGCCGGACCTCGCCCGCATCGCGGTCGAGCGCGACACACAAGGCGAATTCCCACTGGCGGACGGTTCTTCGATCCTGCTGACCGGCCGCGCCGACCGCGTCGAGGTCACGCGCGAGGGGTCCTTACGCATCATCGATTTCAAGACCGGCGCGCCGCCGAGCGATGACCAGGTCCGACTCGGCTTCGCCCCGCAATTGACGCTTGAAGCCGAACTCGCCCAGCGCCACGGTTTCTCGCCCGACATCCTGCCCGGCCCGGTCGCGGCGCTGATGTATCTGCGGCTCAACCACGATCCGAAGAGCTGGGAGAAGGACAAGAAGCTGTCGTTCAAGGATGAGCAGCAGGCAGACGTCACCGCCCGCCATCTCGCCCAGTTGCTCGATCATCTTGCCGCGCTGCGCGTCGGCCGCGAGCCCTGGCTGTCGCGCCGCGCGCCGGCCTACATCAAATACGCCAGCCCCTATGACCAGCTCGCCCGGGTCAAGGAATGGTCGGCCGCGCCCGATCTCGGCAGCGAAGCTGGAGACGAGGCATGACGCCGGTCGGCTGGACCATCCCCGCGCAGACCAGCCGGGCGCAGTCATTGGCGACCGAGCCGGACCTCAGTGCCTGGGTCTCGGCCAATGCCGGCTCTGGCAAGACCCATGTGCTGGTCAACCGCGTGCTCAGGCTGCTGCTCGACGGCGTCGCGCCCGGCCGCATGCTCTGCATCACCTATACCAAGGCCGCCGCCGCCAACATGTCGAACCGGGTGTTCAGGGCGCTCTCGGCCTGGGCCGTGGCCACAGATACGATCCTCTGGAAGGTGCTGACGGAGCTGACTGGACAATTGCCTGCGCCGAGCGATATCGGCCGGGCGCGGCGGCTGTTCGCGCAGGCGCTGGAGACGCCGGGCGGGCTGAAGATCGAGACGATCCATGCCTTCTGCACCCGCGTGCTGCAGAGCGCGCCCTTCGAGGCCAACGTCCCGCCGCGCTTCGAGGTCGCCGACGATCTCGCCCAGAGCGAATTGATGCGCGACGCCAGGCGGGATCTGCTGGCAGCGGCCGAGGCCGATTCTGATGGCCCGCAGGCCAGGGCGCTGCGTTTCATGGCCGAGCATGCGGCGCAGGACACCTTCGACCAGATCATGCGCGAGGCCTTGCACCAGCGCGCCGTGTTCAGCGATGCGGAAGGGCGGGCGCGGAAATCGGAGGAGATCGTCGAGGGGCTCAGTGCTTTCCTCGGCATCTCGCCGGAGCTGACGGCCGAGGCAGCACGCCAGCGCTTTCAGCGCGAACTCGTCACCGTACCCGATCTCGAGCGCTTGCTCGCCACCTTCGAGACCGGCAGCGCGACGCGCATCAAGGCCGCGGTCGCGATCAGGGTCGCAGTTGCGGACGCGCCCGGCATCGATCCGGTCGCAGCCTGCCGTGCCGGCCTGCTCACAGCCGAAGGCAATGTCGCCCAGCATGTTCGCGGCAAGGGCAACAGCGCGCTGCCGGCCGATCTCGACGCGGCTCTCGATGCGCTCGCCGCCTGCCTGACCGAAGCGATCGACCAGCTCAACGCCATCGCCGTGCGCGAGCGCAGCGCGGCGCTGGCGGTGCTGGTGACGCATATCCTTGCCGCCTATCGCAAGTTGAAGGCGCAGCGTTCGCTGCTCGACTATGACGATCTGATCGCCAAGACGCGTTCGCTGCTCGACCGGGTCGATCCGGCCTGGGCGCTCTACAAGCTCGACGCCGGCATCGATCATATCCTGCTTGACGAGGCGCAGGACACCAGCGAGGCGCAATGGGCGATCCTGCGCCGCCTCTCCGAGGAGTTCTCGGCCGGAGAGGGCGCGCGCGAGCAGGTGCGGCCCCGAACCGTCTTCGTCGTCGGCGACGAGAAACAGTCGATCTATGGCTTCCAGGGCGCCGCCCCCGCGCATTTCAGCGAGGAAAGGCGGTTGCTTGGCCGGCGCCTCCAGGAAGCCGGCCAGCGCTTCGAACCGATCAGCCTGACCACCTCCTTCCGCTCGGCACCCGACATCATGCGTGCCGTCGACGCGGTGTTCGCGCCCAGGGAACACTGGCGCGGTCTCGTCTTCGACGGCGGCGCCGGACCGGAGCGGCACGACACCGTCAAGCGGTTGGCGATCGGGGCGGTCGATCTTTGGCCGGTCTCCGGCGACGATGCCGGCGACAAGCCCGATGCCTGGACCGCGCCGGTCGACGCGCCCGAGCGGCGCTCGGGCCTGGTCAAGCTCGCCGCCCGGATCGCCGATGTGCTGAAGCGCTGGAGCGATGCCGGTCGCGACGATATCGGCCGCCCGTTCAAGCCCGGCGACGTCATGATCCTGCTACGCCAGCGCGGCGCGCTGTTCGAGGCGATCGTCAAGGCGCTGAAGGATCGCGGCGTGCCGGTTGCCGGCCGCGACCGGCTGACCCTCGCCGACCATCCAGCGGTCGAAGACCTGGCCGCGCTCGGGCGCACCATCCTGCTGCCGCAGGACGATCTCTCGCTGGCGATTACGCTGAAGACGCCGCTCTTCGGCCTCGACGACGAGGACCTCATGCGGCTCGCACCGGAGCGAAAGGGCTCCTTGCGCGAGGCTTTCCGCAAGGCAGCGCAGTCTGAGCCGCGCTACGCCGCGATCGAGGCACGGTTGACCGAGCTCGCCGAGGAAGCCGGACGCTGCGGTCCATTCCGCTTCTTCGCCGGGCTGCTCGGGCCAGGCGGCGGTCGCAATCTCGCACTCGCTCGCCTCGGCCCGGAAGCCGCCGATGCGCTAGACGCTTTCCTCAGTGCCGCGCTCGACCACGAGCGCCGCTACGGCCCCTCGCTCGCCGGCTTCCTGCATCATATCGGCGCAGTGGCGACGCAGGTGAAGCGTGATCTTTCGGCCAGCGCCGGCGAGGTCCGCGTGATGACCGTGCACGGCTCGAAAGGTCTGGAGGCGCCGGTCGTCATCCTCGCCGATCTTGGCGTCGCGCCGGGCGAGCGACGTCTGCCGAAGCTGATGGCGGTCGTGCCGCCGCGTGGGCAGCATGTGCCGGTCTGGCCGACGAAGCGGGCCGATGATCCCACGGCGATGCGGCGCGCCAAGGACGCGGTGGTCGCGCAGATGATCGAGGAGCATCACCGCCTGCTCTATGTCGCGCTGACCCGCGCCGAAGATCGGCTGATCCTCTGCGGCACGCAAGCCAAGGGCGAGGCGCCGGAAGGGTCCTGGTACGCCATGGCCGGGACCGGCCTTGCCGGCTCCGAGCCCTGGCTGCGGGACGTGCCGGCGCCCGATGGCGACGGCGAGGTGCGGCGCTTCATGGTTTCGCAGCCGGGAGACGTGGCGGCCGAGGAAAGCGCTGCGGCGGTGGTCGCGACCACGTCGCCCGACTGGCTGACGCGTGCCGCTCCTGATGAAGCTGAGCCCGCGCCGCCGCTGCGCCCTTCGAGCGCGCTTGCCGCTGCCGATGGACAAGATCGCCCCAATGACGGGCCGTTCCTCGCCGGAGCGGCAGCGGCCGGCCGGCTCGCGCATCTACTGCTGCAGGTCCTCCCGGAGGTGCCGCCCGAGCGGCGCGCCAGCACCGCCCATGCGCTAGCGGAGGCGCGCGGCGGCTCGCTGCCGCAGGAGCGGCGCGCCGGAATCGTCGAGGATGCGCTCGCGCTCATCGCCGCGCCGGAATTCGGCGGCCTGTTCGGACCGGGCAGCCTGGCCGAAGTGCCGCTCGCTGGCGAGATCATCATGGCTGATGGCAGCAGGCGACCGGTGCAGGGCCGGATCGACCGGCTCGCCGTCGGCGATGACGAGGTGCTGATCGCCGACTTCAAGACCGCCGCCCGCCCACCCGAAAATGCCACTGCGTTGCCGGCTTCGACGCTGGCGCAGCTCGCGGTCTATCGGCGGCTCGTCGGTGAGATCTATCCAGGGCGGCGCGTCAGGGCGATCGCGATCTACACGGCGAGCCTGAAGCCGCTGGAGCCCGGCGCCGAGCTGCTCGACGCGACCCTGGCAACTATGACGGATCAGCCCCGCTTCACCGGAAGGTGAGCCAGCCTTGACCCTGTGCCCGCCCGTTCATAGCTTCACTGGTGAATGGCGGCGTTGTGGCCGCATGCGAATCGAAAGGCGATGAGCCATGGCGACGATCAAAGTGACCGATGCGAGCTTCGAGGCCGACGTGTTGAAGTCGAGCGAGCCGGTGGTTGTGGATTTCTGGGCCGAGTGGTGCGGCCCCTGCCGGATGATCGGCCCGGCGCTCGAGGAGATCGCTGGCGAACTCAACGGCAAGGTCAAGATCGTCAAGATGAACGTCGATGAGAACCAGCAGATTCCGGCTCAGTTCGGCATCCGCTCGATCCCGACGCTGATGCTGTTCAAGGACGGCAAGCTGGCCTCGCAGAAGGTCGGTGCTGCCCCCAAGAGCGATCTGTCGCGCTGGATTTCGGCCGCGGTCTGATCCAGTCGGTAGCAGAATGAGAAAGGCCCGCCCTCATCGAGGGCGGGCCTTCTTTGTTTCAGCTGTTCCGGATTACTTCGAGCGGTTGTCGAGTGCCCAGGCTCCGGCGCCGGCGAACACGAGATAGAAGAAGACGAAGCAGTAGAGGATCGCGGCGTCGCCGCCATTCAGGAGCGGGTAGACGCTTCGCGGTGCATGGAACATCCAGTAGGCATAGGCCATCTCGCCCGCGAGGATGAAGGCGACGGGGCGGGTCCACAGACCGATCAGGATGAGCAGGCCGCCGAAGGTTTCGAGGATCGCGCCGAACCAGAACAGCGTGAACATCGCCGGCAGTCCGCTGGCCGGCGGAGCTGGGAAGCCGAACAGCTTCTGCGTGCCATGGGCGATGAAGATCAGCGCCGCCGCGATGCGAAGCAGCGCGAGCGCCTGTGGCGCATAGCGGTTCAATGAGTTGAGAGCCTGCATGGGCTGGGTCCGTCCGGTTTGAATTGATCTAAGTAATTGTGTTTGCTGGCGAAGAAATCCTTCTGCCACTTGGCGCTTGTCAGTGGCTCGACTGGGCCGATCAAGTCACATTTTCGTTTGCAGCGCAGCAAAATCGGTGAGCGGCAAATCGGCAACAGCGGTAAGCTCCGTTCACCATTGCAGAAAAATCGCCGGAATCGGGCTTAACCACCTCTTAAAAGCGCCATGTTTGAATCCTGTCTGGAAATCATCGGGCTGTGTACTGCGGCGCGGCGATGGGCCTGAACGGGGCGGGATGAACGACCGGTCGAAACGAGGCGGAGAGCGGCGCGAGCCGTCTTTCGAGCGTGCGCGCGACGATTACGAGCGCGACGACGGCGATCTGCGCCTGTCGGCCGAGGATCGCCCCTACCGCGGAGGAAAGAATCCGGTGGCACCGCGCCAGCAACCGAGCCGCCAGAAGACCTCGCCGCGTGGCGGCCGCAAGCAGCGCCGCAAGCGCGGCTCGTTCTTCGGTCGCATCTTCTATTGGGGCTTCGTACTCGGCCTCTGGGTCGTGCTCGGGCTTGGCGGCGTGGTCGCCTATCACGCTGCGCAATTGCCGCCGATCGACCAGCTCACCGTGCCGAAGCGGCCGCCGAACATCGCCATCCTCGCCGCAGACGGCACGTTGCTTGCCAATCGCGGCGAGACGGGTGGGCGCACGATCACGATCGGCGAGGTGCCGCCCTATCTGCCCAAGGCCTTCGTCGCGATCGAGGACAAGCGCTTCTACGAGCATTTCGGCATCGACCCGATCGGCCTCAGCCGCGCCGTCGTCAACAATCTGACGAAGCGTGGCGGCGTGCAGGGCGGCTCGACCCTGACCCAGCAGCTCGCCAAGAACCTGTTCCTGACCCAGGAGCGCACTGCCGCGCGCAAGATCCAGGAGGCGATCCTCTCGCTCTGGCTGGAACGGACCTACACCAAGGACCAGATCCTCGAGCTCTATCTCAACCGCGTTTATTTCGGCTCGGGCGCCTACGGCGTCGAGGCGGCGGCGCAGCGTTATTTCAACAAATCGGCCCGTTCGGTCTCGATTGCCGAAGCCGCCATGCTCGCCGGCCTCGTCCAGGCGCCGTCGCGGCTCGCGCCCAATCGCAACCCCGAGGCGGCCGAGAAGCGCGCCCAACTCGTCATCGCCGCCATGGCTGACCAGGGCCTGATCTCGCAGGCTTCGGCCAAGACGGCGCTCGTCGCGCCGGCCGAGGTGCCCGAGCGCGTCGGGGCCGGCTCGGTCAACTACGCCGCCGACTATGTCATGGACGTGCTCGACGACTTCATCGGCGCGATCGAGGGCGACGTCACCGTGCTGACCACGGTCGACACCAAGCTGCAAGCTAGCGCCGAGACGATCCTGGTCGATGCGCTCTCGGCGCAGGGGGGCCAAGCTCAACGCCTCGCAGGGCGCGGTGGTCTCGCTGGCGCCGGACGGGGCGATCCGCGCGCTGATAGGCGGGCGCGACTACACCAAGAGCCAGTTCAATCGCGCCACGGCCGCGCACCGCCAGCCGGGCTCGTCCTTCAAGCCCTTCGTCTATCTCACCGCACTCGAGAAGGGCATGACGCCGGACACGATCCGCGACGATTCCCCGGTCTCGATCAAGGGCTGGGAGCCGGAGAACTACTCCCGCAACTTCCGCGGCCCGGTCACGCTGCAAACCGCCTTCGCGCATTCGCTCAACACAGTCGTGGCGCGCCTGATCCAGGAGGTGACGCCGCGCGAGGTCGTGCGCACGGCCCAGCGGCTCGGCATCAACTCGTCATTGCAGCCCAATCCGTCGCTGTCGCTCGGCACGTCGGAAGTGACACCGCTCGAGATGACCGCCGCCTATGCCAGCTTCGCCAATGGCGGCCAGTCGGTGCTCCCCTATGTGATCCGCGAGGTCAGGTCGACGAGCGGCAAGGTCGTCTATGCCCGCAAGGCGAACAATTTCGGCCCGGTGATCCAGCCGCAGACGCTCTCGATGATGAATTCCATGTTCCATGCAGTGATGACCGGCGGCACTGGCAGCAAGGTCAACCTCCCTGGCTGGGAGGTCGGCGGCAAGTCGGGCACGACGCAGGATTATCGCGACGCCTGGTTCGTCGGCTTCACCGGGCGCCTCGTCACGGCGGTCTGGGTCGGCAATGACGACAACTCGACGATGAAGCGCGTCACCGGCGCCGGCCTGCCGGCCGAGATCTGGGGCAAGTACATGAAGGCGGCCCATGCCGGCCAGCAGCCGGTGCAACTGCCGGGCGGGCTCTGGCAGTCGGCGCCGAAGTCGATCTTCGACACGGGCGAGCCGGTCGCCGGCGTCGCGCCGTCGCCGCGGACCCAGCAGGCCGCCACTGGCGACCGCGCCTGGACGCCGCCGGCACCGCAGGAGAAGAACTTCTTCGAGCGCCTGTTCGGCGGCTGACCCTTACGTCCCGCACGGCTTGGCCCGCGTCGTCGGCGCCGCCGCTGCGGGATCGTCCGGCCAGGGATGGCGCGGGTAGCGACCCTTCATCTCGGCCTTCACGCTCGCCCAGGAGCCGCGCCAGAAGCCCGGCAGATCGCGCGTCACCTGGATCGGCCGATGCGCCGGCGACAGCAGCTCCAGCACGAGCGGCACGCGCCCGCCGGCGAGCGAGGGGTGTTGCGCCAGCCCGTAAAGCTCCTGCACCCGGACCGAGATCGCCGGCCCGGCTTCGGCGCCATAGTCGACCGCGAGCTGCGAGCCGGTCGGCGCCGTAAAATGCGTCGGTGCCTCCGCATCGAGCCGCCGCTTCAGCTCCCAGGGCAGCAGTGTCGAAAGAGCCGCGTCGAGATCCCCGGGCGTAATTGCCGAGAGCGAGCTTCGCCCGACAATGTGCGGCGCGAGCCAGTCCGCGGCGGTCTCGGCGAGTCCACTATCGGACAGGTCTGGCCAGCCGGCATCCTCGCCTTCGGCCGAACGCAGGAAGGCGACGCGCTCGCGCAATTGCTGCTGCCCCTTGCTCCAGGGCAGCGAGTCGATGCCGAGCGCGGCGATGCCCCTCGCCAGCACCTCGGCGTTCTCCTGTGATGCCCCGACCGGCAAAGGCCGCTCGGCCAGTACCAGTGCCCCGTATTTCCGTGCGGCCCGCGCCCGCAGCGCGCGCGCCTGCCTGTCGAACACGGTCTCGTTGCGTTCCGACAGGGCGATCCGGATCAGGTCGGAGGCGGCGAGCGCGGCGATGTCGGCTTCGCTGATCGCGGCGGCGCTGAGGATGCGGGCCTGCTGCGCCGAGCCGGTCATCTCGCCGACGACGAGATAGGGTTCGCGCGCCAACCTCTGGCCGGGTTCGAGCGCCGCGCCCCGACCATTGGCGAGCAGGTATTGCCCCGAGGCGGGCTGGCGTGCCTTGGCGACGCGGTCGGGGAAGGCGAGCGCCAGCAGGAAACCGGGAGAGAGCGGTTGCTCTGCGCCCGCCTGTACCTTGCTCGCCGCCTGCCGGGCCCAGCCCTCGGCGAGGCGGCGCATGTCGCCGGCACGGCCGCTGCGCTCGCGCCCGAAACGCTCCAGCCGCTCGGCGAGGTCGATGGCGTCGCCGCCGAGCCCACGCTCGACCAGCAAGGCCGCCAGTAAGGTAGCCGGCTCGGCTTGGCGATAATGTGCGGCACCGACGACCATATGTGCGAGCCGCGGCGGCAGTGGCAGCACCTGTAGCGCCTTGCCGTCTTCGGTTATGCGCCCGTCCGGGCTAAGCGCATCGAGATCATTGAGCAGCGCCCGCGCCTCCTTCAGCGCCGGCGCCGGCGGCGGATCGAGGAAGGCGAGCGTGGTCGGATCGATGACGCCCCAGGCGGCGCAGTCGAGCAGGAGGGGAGCAAGATCAGCCGAGAGGATCTCCGGCCGGGCGAAGGCTTCGAGCGCGCCGTTGCCCGCCTCCTCCCAGAGCCGGTAGCAGATGCCTGGTTCGGTGCGGCCGGCGCGGCCACGGCGCTGGTCGGACGCCGCGCGGCTGGCGCGCTGGGTGACGAGGCGGGTGACGCCGATATCGGGTTCGTAGAGCGGCACGCGGGCGAGACCGGCATCGATCACGACGCGCACGCCCTCGATCGTCAGCGAGGTCTCGGCGATCGACGTGGCGAGCACGACCTTGCGCTTGTTCTTTGGCGCCGGCAGCACGGCGCGATCCTGCTCGGCCTGGTCGAGCGCGCCATAGAGTGGCGCGATCTCGGTCGCGGGATCACGGATCTTCTCGCGCAGGCGTTCCTCGACCCTGCGGATTTCGCCTTGCCCCGGCAGGAAGACGAGCAGGGAGCCTACCTGCTCGTTCAGCGCCTGCAGGACGGCCTCGGTGACCTGGTCCTCGATCCGTTTCAGCGGGTCGCGGCCGAGATAGCGCGTCTCGACCGGGTAGGCGCGGCCTTCACTCTCGATCACCTCGGCATCGCCGAGAAGCCGGGCGACACGCGCTCCGTCCAGCGTCGCCGACATCACCAGGATGCGCAGGTCCTCGCGCAGGCCTGCCTGCGCATCAAGCGCCAGCGCCAGCCCGAAATCGGCGTCGAGCGAGCGCTCGTGAAATTCGTCGAACAGCACGGCGGCGACGCCATCGAGAGTGGGATCGTCGAGAATCATTCGGGCGAAGACGCCTTCGGTGACAACCTCGATCCGAGTCTTCGGCCCGATCTTTGAACCGAGCCGGACGCGCAGGCCTACCGTCTCGCCGACGCGCTCGCCCAGTGTCTGCGCCATGCGATTGGCCGCGCCGCGTGCCGCCAATCGCCGCGGCTCCAGCACGATCAGTTTGCCGTTACCTTTGGCCCAGGGCTCGTCGAGGAGAGCAAGTGGCACGCGCGTGGTCTTGCCGGCGCCGGGCGGGGCGACGAGCACGGCGTTCGGCCGCTCGCGCAGGGAGCCGGCGAGGGCGTCGAGGACCGCGTCGATTGGAAGAGGGGTACCGAAGGCGCGCATGCCTCGGCATGTGGCCCAGCCCCGGGCTTGGTGCAAGCGTAGCTTCCACTATCGACGCGCCGGGGGTCAAAGCCCGTCGTTCGGGACGTTGGAACGGCCCCAGTCGGGGTTGTTCCTAGCGTATTTCTCGTAGGTCAGATTGTAGAGCTCGCCGAAGACGGGGTCGTTGCGCAACTCGTAACCCGGACTACCCTTGAGGATCGCAAGCATCGCAACCATGGGGTGCTTCTTATCGTAATAGCTCTTCCCATAGTGGTATTTCTCGTAGATCGCGGCCGCGATGAAGCCGCAGGTCTCCTCCTCCGTCGGCGATATGCCCTGGACCATGTCCATGTCGTTGATGGCATGGAAGCATTCGTGGATCACGTTGTTCTGGTTCTTCCGCGATACCGACGCGCTGCCGATATCCGGATGGAGCAGCAGCATGTTGCTGGTGTTGCTATAAGCGCCGCGAACCTTCGGGTTCGCGAAGTCCTTGAACGGAACGACATTGATCAGCCCGACCTTGATCGCCACCGCGACCTTGGTGAAGCGCTCGTTGTAGAAGTGATTGCCTGCGATCCGAAAGTTGATGTGCTTGACGGCCGGGCTGGCCAGGATCTTGAGGACATTGGCTTTCAGTTTAGCCTGAGACATGCCCTGCTCATATCCGTGCGATGCTGCGCACCATTACGCCGTGCCGATGGTGATCCATCAAAGTCCGGTCCGTCTCGCAACGCATCCTTCATATGACGGATGGGCTCGCGGTCGCCGCTCAGGCCGCCTGACTCAACCCCACCTCGAACGGCGTCATGCTGACCGCGCCAGCCTTCACCGAAACCAGCGTGTTGCAGGGCAGGGCCTGCCAGCAGTCGCGGGCGGCATCGACCGGTTCGGAGGCGATCACCACTGCATCGGCGCGATCGCAGAGATAGAGCGTCGGCGGCTTAGTGTCGGACGACCAGCGCACCGCATGGATCGTCTCGCCATCGGCGAGCGCGGCGGCGCAGCGCAAGGGCTCGCGCACGCCGGCCTCCTGCATCAGCGCGAGCGCATCCCCGAGCGCGCCGGCCAAGGCCTCGCCGGGCGCAGCGCCTTCGGCGATGCGTGCCAGCGCCAGCAGGAACAGCGCTTCGGAATCGGTGGTGCCGACGCGGGCGTCATAGAACGCATCGGGGATCAGGCTTTCCAGCCTGCGCTTGATCAAGGCATAGCCGCCGATCTGGCCGTTATGCATGAACAGATGCCGGCCATGGACGAAGGGGGTGGCAGTTCGCCCGTGTCGAGGCTGTGCCGGTGGCGGCGCGCACATGCGCGAAGAACAAATGGGAGCGCACAAGGCGCGCGATCGAGAGCAGGTTCTCGTCCGACCAGGCCGGCCTGATCTCACGATACTGGCCGGGCTCGGCCCGCTCACCATACCAGCCGACGCCGAAACCATCGCCATTGGTGCCGGTCTTGGCCTCCTCGGCGTGCAGCGATTGGTGGATCAGCGAATGGCAGGGCGAGGCGATGAAGTCCTCGAGGAAGACGGGGGCGCCGGCATAGGCGAGGAAACGGCACATGGTGGTCCCGAATCAGGTGCGGGCGGGACGCCGCAGGAGAAGATTATTCCACGAGAATGAATGCCGGCATAACGATTCATCTCCCACGACGTGGCCCCTCGGGCGGATTCGACGATTACATTTGCCGGACTCCGTGCCGGCAAGCACCCCTCCACCCTTCCCCCTTGTGGGGAAGGGTATGGGGATGGGGGGCGAACGACTGGGTGTAAGGCCGTATTGTAGGAGCGGGCCGATCCATTTCCCGAGGAGTTCGCTCCGACTTTACGCCCCCCACCCCTAACCCGTCCCCACAAGGGGGAGGGGAATAAGGTGGCGTGATTGCGAGCCGCATAGCCTTGCTATAACCGTCGCGGCGATAGGGTGACGACGACGTCCCGCGGCAAGCGGGCAGGGAAGGGGCCGATTTTTCATGCTGACGAAGCTCGCCGGCGCGGCGCTCCTGTTTACCCTCGCTCCTCAGGCCGCCTTCGCCGCTGGCGACATCGGCGGCGCCAGCATGGGCGTCGCCTGGGCCCTGCCTTTCGCCGGCATGCTGCTCTCGATCGCGCTCGGCCCGGTGCTGTTCCCGCATTTCTGGGAGCTGAACTACGGCAAGTTCGCCGCCTTCTGGGCCGTGCTGGTCGTCGTGCCGCTCGCCTTGTTTCGCGGCTTCGATCCGGCGCTGGGCGCATTGCTGCATACCGGGTTGCTCGAATACGTCCCCTTCATCATCCTGCTCTTTGCGCTGTTCACCATCGCCGGCGGCATCCTGATCACCGGCAACCTGCACGGCACGCCGGCGACCAACACCGTGCTGCTTGCGATCGGCACGCTGATGGCAAGCTTCGTCGGCACTACCGGCGCCTCGATCATCATGATCCGCCCGGTGCTGCGGGCGAACGACAACCGGCGCCATAACGTCCATGTCGTCGTCTTCTTCATCTTCCTGGTCTCGAACATCGGCGGCTCGCTGACACCGCTCGGCGACCCCCGCTCTTCCTCGGCTTCCTGCGCGGCGTCTCCTTCTTCTGGACGACGACACACCTGCTGCCGGAGACGCTGTTCGCGGTCGCGGTTCTGCTCGCTGTATTCTTCGCGCTCGACAGCTGGTTCTTCCGCAAGGAGGAGAACTATCCCCCGCTGCGCGATCCGACGCCGGACCGCGCGATCAAGCTGTTCGGCAAGATCAACATCCTCCTGCTCGGCGGCGTCATCCTCGCCATCCTGATGTCGGCGAGTTGGAAGCCGGGTGTCGCCTTCACCATCCATGGCATCGCCGTTGAATGGCAGAACCTTGTGCGCGACCTCGCCTTGCTCGCGCTCGCCGGCCTGTCGCTCGTCCTGACGCCGAAGCCGGTGCGCGCCGGCAATGAGTTCAGCTGGGGCCCGATCAAGGAAGTCGCCAAGCTGTTCGCCGGCATCTTCGCCTGCATCATCCCGGTGCTCGCCATGCTGCAGGCCGGGCGTGACGGCGCCTTCGCGCCGCTGGTCGCCCTCGTCAGCAATGCCGATGGCAGCCCGAACAACACCGCCTATTTCTGGCTGACCGGCGCGCTCTCCTCCTTCCTCGACAACGCCCCGACCTATCTCGTCTTCTTCGAGCTCGCCGGCGGCGACGCCCAGGCGCTGATGACGACCGGGGCGCTGACGCTGACCGCGATCTCGGCCGGCGCCGTCTTCATGGGCGCCAACTCCTATATCGGCAACGCGCCGAACTTCATGGTCTATGCCATCGCCAAGGACCGGAAGGTCGCGATGCCGAGCTTCTTCGGCTACATGCTGTGGTCGGGCGCGATCCTGATCCCGCTCTTCCTGCTGGAGACGCTGATCTTCTTCCGCTGACCCCGGCCGTCATTCCGGGACATGGCGAAGCCATGGGCCCGGAACCCATATCCGCCGACGCTGCCGACGAGGCAGGAGGATTGTCGCCCTCCCGATCGCCGTCGTGGTCATGGTTTCCGGGCTCGGCCTTCGGCCGCACCGGGATGACGCTGTGGTTCCGTCGCGAGCCGACATGGTCTAGACCGCGGCCACCGACCGAGAGCCGCCGAACCATGCCCTTGCGCCCCGACACGCTGGCGATGACCGCCGTCCTCGCCATGCTGACGGCGCTCGGCCCGCTCTCGACCGATTTCTACCTGCCCTCGCTGCCCGAGATCGCGCGGGTGATGGGGACCGATTTCGCAGGCGCACAGGCGACGCTCTCGGCCTTCCTGTTCGGCTATGCCGCGGGCCAGATCATCTGGGGGCCGCTCTCCGACCGGCTCGGCCGCCGGCCGGTACTGATGATCGGCCTTGGCCTGTTCATCGCGACGACGCTCGCCTGCGCCTTCGCGCCATCGATCGAGGCGCTCATCGGCGCCCGCTTCGCCCAGGCGCTCGGTGCGTCCGGCCCGATCGTGCTCGGCCGGGCCATGGTCCGCGATCTCTATGAAGGGCCGCGCGCCGGCCGCGAGCTCGCCAGCATGGGCATGATCATGGGCCTCGTCCCGGCGATCGCCCCTGTGATCGGCGGCGTGCTGCAGAACGCCTTCGGCTGGCGCTCGACCTTCCTCGCCTCGCTCGTCTTCGCGCTGGCCATGCTCGCCATCATCGTGACGATCATGCCGGAGACGCTGCGCCAGCGCTCTCCGGACGGCCTCTCCCCGCTCGCGATCATCCGCGGTTACAGGCTCCTGCTGCGGAACCGGGCCTACCGGGTCTATGTCGGCCTGACCGCGCTCGCCTATGCCGGGCTCTTCGCCTTCATCTCCGGGTCCTCCTTCGTGCTGATGGGCGTCTACGGTCTCTCGGCGCCGGCCTACGGCCTCTCCTTCGGTTGTGCCGTACTCGGCTTCATCCTCGGCACGATCATCGCGCAGCGCCTGGTCGGGCGGCGCGGTCTCGATGGCGTGATCGCCCTCGGCGTTGCCTGCCTCGCCGCGGGCGGGCTCGCCATGCTGGTTTGCGTTGCGACCGGTTTCGGCGGGCCGTTCGGCGTCATCGGCCCGATGGCGCTCTATGCCTGCGGCATCGGCCTGACCATGCCGCAGGCCCAGGCTGCGGCGATGATGCCCTTCCCCGAGCGGGCCGGTGCGGCCTCGTCCCTGACCGGTCTTTGCCAGATGCTGTTCGCAGCCTGCGTCGGCCTGCTCGTCGGCCATCTGCTGAAAGGCAGCGCGCTGCCCTTGCCCGTCGTGATGTCGGTGATCGGTGTGGCGACGCTCATCCTCTTCCACGCCAGCGCCGGGATCCGAGCCGGCAAGACCTGAGGCTCAGTTCCCCATCCGGTCGCGCCATTGCCGTTCGCCCTGCAGGCAGGAGAGGCGCGCTGCCGGCGCTTGCTGCGCCTTCTGGACAAGGGCTTCAGAGCCCGAGGCCGGTCTCTCCGCGATCTCGCGCACCAGCTTGGTCCGGGTCGCATCGGCGAACTGCTTGCGTTCGCGGATCGGGATGACGAAGGCGCCGATGCCGGTGATGACGCACTCCTCGTAGTAGACGTCGAGGTTGTCGATGTCGAAATAGCTCGCCTGCTTCAGCATCACCGGCAGGCCGTTGATGGCGATGCCCTTGTCGCGGGCGGCGTCGCGCGCCTGCGTCACCGGCCGTCCGTCATTGTTGGCGCCGTCGCCAGAGATGTCGATGACGCGGCGCATCGCCGCGACATTGCTCGTCTCGAGCAGCGAGACGGCGAGATCGATCGCGCCGGAGATCGAGGTGCGCCGGCCGCGCCGCGTCGGCGCCTCACCGAGCTCCTCGGCGAACGCGATCGCCGATTGCGGGCTCTCGATCACGGTCCAGGGCTTGACGATGTGCTGGAAGTCGCCGCCCGCCCACTCGAAATAGGTGACGGCGATCTTGCCGATCGCGCCCTTGGCGATCGCCTCATGCAGCAGCTTCGAGCGGAAGGCCTCGATGTAGCCGTTGCGCTGCAAGGCGAGCTCGTCGAGATCCATCGAGTAGGAGACGTCGACCGCCAGCACCAGCGCGACGTCGACTTCCTCGGATGGCGCGGCCGCTTGTTGGGCATTGAGCGCCAACGCCGGCCAGAGCCCGGCTGCCGCAAGACAAAAGAGACCGAACAGCCAGCGCCGCATCGAAACCTCCGTCATCTGTCGTCGAAGCGTGACGCCGAAAGGAGGCTAAGTTTCGGACGAAGGCAGGCTTCAAACGAATGTCATTGAAGTCTGCGCCCAGTTTCGATTCGCGCCAAGCACGAAAGCGAGAGCGCCAGCCTGAAAACTGGGCACTGCTTCGGGTGAGCCGGTATTCTGGAGGGCTAGCCCCGGCTGCGGCTTTCCACGATCGCGATCGCCGCCTGGAAGGCCTCCTCCACGCCGAGCGCGGAGGTGTCGAGCAGGACGGCATCGTCCGCCGCTTTTAGCGGCGCATCGCCGCGGCCTGAATCCCTGGCGTCGCGGCGGCGGATGTCCACCAGGATGCCGTCGAGTGTCGCGGCCTCCCCGCGCCCGGCCAATTCCTTGTGCCGACGCGCGGCGCGGACCTCCGGGGTCGCGGTGACGAAGAGCTTCACCGTCGCGTCCGGGCAGATCACCGTGCCGATGTCGCGCCCGTCGAGTACGGCCCCCGCGCCCGCCGCAGCAAAGCGGCGCTGCCGGTCGATCAGGGCACGCCGGACCGCCGGAATCGCCGCCACGACCGAGGCCGCCTCGCCGATCTCACGGCCGCGCAGCCGGGCTTCGTCGATCGCGCTGTCGTCGAAGCCTGCTGCGGTGGCGGCGGCGGCATCGATGTCGTTGAGCGACTCTCCGGCATCGAGCATGGCGCGGGCGACCATGCGGTAGAGCAGGCCGGTATCGAGATAGGGCAGGGCGTAGTGGGCTGCGAGCCGGCGCGCCAATGTACCCTTGCCGGAGGCGGCCGGCCCGTCGACGGCGATGACCAGGCGAACCCCGTTGGTCGCGGAAGCGGGCGGCTGGGCGTCGGGCACGGCGTCGTCTTTCATCTGGCAAGAAGGCGGGCAGATTTCTAAATCACTGGGGGCAATGATGCGAAGCGGTTTTGCAGCTGGCGTCGTGGACTTGCTCCTCGACCAAATCAAGATTTGACAGGGGCGCTTGGCCCGACTAACGGACGCCCCTGCTTTTTTGGAACTCAGCACGAACTCAAAGGTCCGACGCAGTGGCGAAACCGGAACTTGGCACCAAGCGCGTCTGCCCGGTCACGGGGCGCAAATTCTACGATCTCGACAAGGATCCGATCGTCTCGCCCTATACCGGCCAATCCTATCCGCGCTCGCTGTTCGAGCCGCAAGGCAAAGCGGCGGCGGTGGTCGCGCCCAAGCCGGCCGATGACGAGGAAGAGGTGGATGCCGCTGACGGCGCGGTCGAGCTCGTCTCGCTCGACGATGCCGACGCGGAAGCCGCCGAGAAGGAGCCGGTGGTCACCAGCGACGACGATATCGAGATTGAGGATGACGGCGCCGCCGATAGCGACGACACTTTCCTGGAAGAGGACGAGGAAGGCGACGACGACGTCGCGGACCTGATCGATAGCGACATCGAGGGCGACGAGGACGTCTGAGTTGCGCCAGAGTCGCGGCTTTGGAAAAAGCGCGAGGGGAACGTGACATCAGTGCTTGTGTCTCGGCGCAAGCTTGCCTATAGAGCGCTTCGTCGCTGCGGCGGCGGGCGCGGACCGGCTCTGAGAGCCTTCAGGACCGCGACGATTTTCCGGCCTTTCCCCAAGAAGGTCGGCAGTGTGGGGCCATAGCTCAGTTGGGAGAGCGCTTGAATGGCATTCAAGAGGTCGGCGGTTCGATTCCGCCTGGCTCCACCAAATCTCCCTGATAGATCGATATCTGGTTTTCCCGGCCGCACGCCTGGTGAGAGAGCGCTTCGGAACCCGCAAAGACGTTGGGGGCCGGCCTCAGGCCGATCAACGGACAATTTTGCCATCGACACAGCTCGGCTCCGGCACGACCCGTCAGACGCTTGCCATTCGGCGCAAGTGCGACTTTCCAGACATGCCATCCTTCAAAACGCCGGATGACGTTCGACGCCGCGGATCTGATTCACTCCGAACCTGTACGTTATCGAAGAACTGTACCGAGGTTGTGAGGTCTTGCTAAGATTATTGTTCTAATTTTCGAGCCCGAATCAGCGAATATTTATCAATAATATACGTTTAATCGAAATTTTATTCTTGGAATGAATTTATTGATTCTCCCGTTTTCTAATAAAATGTGCTCTCGCGAGCGTTCTTTTTAAAAAACACTTCTCTTGACCATGCGCGGAGCCGTCCGTCATCGTGAATGTAAGGGATCGCGAGGCTCGCATCCCGCCGAAACATTCGCTCGATGCGAGGTCCGCGATGTCCAGTGCTGGCCGCCAGCTCACGCTCAATCTGTTCATTTATCCTGGCGGCCATCACGAGGCTGCCTGGCGCTACAAGGACTCCGAGCCGGCGCGGGTGCTCGACATCCGCTACTATCAGGAGCTGGCGCAGAAGGCCGAGGCGGCGAAGTTCGACGCGATCTTCTTCGCCGATGGGCCGTCGCTGCCGGAGAACGTCCGCTACTCTTCGCGCGTTCGGTTCGAGCCGATCACCTGGCTGACCGCAATCGCCGCCGCAACCGAGAAGATCGGCCTGATCGGCACGGCATCGACGACCTATAACGAGCCTTACAACCTCGCCCGGCTGTTTGCCTCGCTCGACCATATCAGCGGCGGCCGGGCCGGCTGGAACATCGTCACCACCAGCGATGCCGGGGCCGCCCATAATTTCGGCCTGCCGGAGCATCCGCCGCATGGTGAGCGCTATGAGAAGGCGCGTGAGTTCCTCGACGTCGTCACCAAGCTCTGGGACAGCTGGGAGGACGACGCCCTCGTCGCCGATCCGCAGAGCGGCGTCTTCGCCGATGCCGACAAGGTCCACCGCATCGACCATGTCGGCAAGCATTACCGGGTGCGCGGGCCGCTCAACGTCTCGCGCTCGCCTCAGGGGCGGCCGGTCTACGTCCAGGCCGGCTCCTCCGAGGACGGTCGCTCCTTCGCCGCCCAGTTCGCCGAGGCGATCTTCACGGCGCACCAGACGCTGGGAAGCGCGCAGGAGTTCTATTCCGACATCAAGGCCCGCGCCGCCGCTCTCGGCCGTCGGCCGGATCATTTGCGCATCCTGCCGGGGATCAGCCCCTTCCTTGGTTCGACGCAGGCGGAAGCCGGCCGGCTCGAGGAGGAAATCAACGAGCTGATCCAGCCTGCCGCGTCGCTCGACCAGCTCAAGCGCATGATCGGTGTCGACCTCAGCGGTTACGATCTCGACGGCCCCGTGCCGCGCCACATCATCGACACCGACGGGCCGAAGGGGCTGGCGAGCCGCTTTCAGCTCGTCGTCGACATCGTCGACCGCGAGAACCCGACGATCCGCCAGCTGATCCGGCGCCTCGCCGGAGCGCGTGGGCATCGCGTCGTCGTCGGCACGCCGGAGCATGTCGCGAACGAGATCCAGAGCTGGTTCGAGCGGGGCGCGGCCGACGGCTTCAACGTCATGCCGCCTTACCTGACCGGCGGCTTTGACCACTTCGTCGCCGAGGTGGTGCCGATCCTGCGCCAGCGCGGCCTGTTCCGGCAGGAGTATTCCGGCGCGACGCTGCGCGACCATTACGGGCTGCCGCGGCCGGATAGCTTCTTCGCCGCAGAGCAGCGCAAGAGCGCCTGAGCCTACCCGCCGGGCCTTTTCGATTCAGCCAAGACGCGACGGGCCTTGCCGGCCCCGCAGAGGATATTCGATGAAATTGATCTACGCCCTGCCGCTCGCCGCCGCGCTGCTCGCCGGCCCTGCCGCAGCCCAGAAGCTGCCGGAGACCGCAGCGATCCCCGAGCGGGTTCCGTCGGGGACGACACTGGTGATCGGCGATCCGCAGACCAGGGTTGCACTCACCTTGTCGGGAGAGCTCGCCAAGCTGCCGTTCAAGGTCGAATGGGCCAACATCTCCGGCGGCCCGCAGACGATCGAGGCCTTCCGGGCCAAGGCGCTGGATATCGGCTCCGTCGCCGACATTCCGCCGATCCATGCGCAATGGACCGGGCTCGAGGTCAGGATCGTCGCTGCCAAGTTCCGGCGCGACCCGGTCGGCCATCCGATCTACGTGATCGCCACCGCTCCGGGCTCCGGCATCACCAAGCTCGAGGACGTCAAGGGCCGCAAGATCGCCTTCAGCCCCGGCCAGGCGCAGGGCGCGCTCGTCCTGCGCGTGCTGAAGAAGCTGAACCTCAGGCATGACGAGGTCCAGCTCGTCGAACTGCCGAGTGTCGGCGACGCCTATGTCAACGCGCTGGCGAGCAAGCTCGTCGACGCAGCGCCGATCGCAGAGGCGAACAAGCAGCGCTTCGTCCAGAATTACGAGCGCGACGGCGCCAGGGCGCTGCCGCACGGCCTACGCGACGATCCCGCCTATCTCTACGTGGTGAAGGCCTCTCTGGAGGACCCCGGCAAGGCGGCGGCGATCCGTGCCTATGTCCAGGCTTGGGGCCGCGCCACGAAATGGGTCGAGACCCATCCCGAAGAGTGGATCAAGGGCTACTACGTCAAGGATCAGGGCCTGAAGGCCGATTCCGGTCGCTTCCTGGTCGAATCGAACGGCGATCCCGATGTGCCACTCGACTGGAGCGGGGCGATCGAACGCCAGCAGGAAACCATCGATCTCCTCGCCGCCGAGCTGAAGAAGCCGGTGCTCAGGGCGGCGGCGCTGTTCGACCGGCGCTTCGAGCAGGTCGCCGGCGCAGCCTATCAGGGAGAATGAGCATGGCCGATCTCTCGCTCACCGGCGGACAGGGCGCCATCGACCCCGCCTGGCTCAAGCTGCGCCGCAGCCAAACGACCGGCGCAATCGACAAGCCCCGCCGCCGGCGCAAGCTCGGCCCTGGCCGGCCGATCCCCTATGGCGCCGCGCTCGGGCCGGCCCTGCTGCTGATCCTCTGGAGCGTCGGCTCAGCGACCGGCATCATCGACGACCGCATCCTCTCCGCGCCTTGGACGGTAGCGACGACCGGCTGGGAGCTGATCCAGGACGGGCGCCTGCAGGAGAACCTCTGGACCTCGTTCCAGCGCTCCTTCTGGGGCCTGTTCTGGGGCATCGTCGCCGGTGCCTCGCTCGGTGTCATCGCCGGCCTCAGCCGCATCGGCGAATACCTCGTCGACGGGCCGATCCAGATCAAGCGCGCCATTCCGGCGCTGGCGCTGATCCCGCTGCTGATGCTCTGGTTCGGCATCGGCGAGGGCATGAAGGTCCTGACGATCGCGCTGATCACCTTCGCGCCGATCTACATCCAGACCCATGACGGGCTGCGCTCGACCGATGCCCGCTTCATCGAGCTCGCCGAGACGCTCGACCTCAGCAATGCGCAGTTCCTGCGCCATGTCGTGCTGCCGGCGGCGCTGCCCGGCTTCCTGCTCGGCCTGCGCTTCGGCGTCACCTATTCCTGGCTGGCGCTGGTCGTGGTCGAGCAGGTCAATGCCACCAGCGGCCTCGGCTACATGATCAACCTCGCCCGTACCTACGGCCAGACCGAGGTCATCATCCTGTGCCTCGCCGTCTATGCCGCGCTCGGCCTGAGCTCGGACTGGCTCGTCCGCTTCATCACCCGAAAGGCTCTGCCATGGCGCAAGATTCTGGCCGACTGACCCAGCCGCCTGTCGTCGAAGTCCGCAGCCTCACCCGCCGCTATGGCGAGCGCACCATCATCGACGGGGTCGATCTCGACATCGGCCGCGGCGAGTTCGTCGCGTTGCTCGGTCGCTCGGGCTCGGGCAAGAGCACCTTCCTGCGCGCCCTCGCCGGGCTCGACCATGGCGTGCCCGGCTCCGGCCGGCTGGGAACGCCAGATGCCGTCTCGGTCGTCTTCCAGGATGCGCGCCTGCTGCCCTGGAAGAAGGTCGTCGACAATGTAACGCTCGGGCTGAGGGGTGAAACGCCGCGCGAACGCGCTCTGCACGCCCTCGCCGAGGTCGAGCTGACGGCGCGGGCGCAGGCCTGGCCGACGCAGCTCTCCGGCGGTGAGCAGCAGCGCGCCGCCCTCGCACGCTCACTGGTGCGCGAGCCCGAGCTGCTGCTGCTCGACGAGCCCTTCGGCGCGCTCGATGCACTGACCCGGCTGCGCATGCAGGCGCTGCTGCTCGATCTCTGCGCCCGCCATCGCCCGGCGGTGCTGCTCGTCACCCATGATGTGGACGAGGCGATCCACCTCGCCCAGCGCGTGCTGGTGCTCGACGAAGGGCGCTTCGTCGTCGATCTTAATGTCGATCTGCCGGCCGAGGCCGGAGCGCGGCAGAGGCGCTTCGCCGAAGTGCGCAGCCAGTTGCTGAGCAGCCTCGGCGTCACCGGGGAGGAGCTGCGCCGCGTCGCCTGAGCGGTCCGGCTACTTCTTGATCGCCGGGCAGGCGCTCTGGGCGAGCGGGCGGAAGGCCTGGTCGCCGGGGATGGTGGCGACGAGGTCGTAGAGGTCCCATTCGCCCTTCGACTCCGCCGGCTTCTTGACCTGGAAGACGTAGAAGTCGTGCACCATGCGCCCGTCCTCGCGGAGCTTGGCATTGCGCACGACCTCGTCTTCGATCGGCAGCTCGCGCATCTTGGCGATCACCGTCTTGGCCTCGTCCGACTTCGCCGCGACGACCGCCTTGAGGTAATGCCGGACCGAGGAATAGACGCCGGCCTGGATTGCCGAGGGCACCGCGCCATGCGCCGTCTTGAAGCGCTCGGAGAAGGCGCGGGTGCGCTCGTCGATGTTCCAGTAGAAGCCCTCGGTCAGGATCGTGCCTTGCGCCGAGGCGAGGCCGACGCTCTTCACGTCCATCGCGGTCAGGAAGAAGGCGACCAGCTTCTGCTTGTCCTGGCCGATGCCGAAATCGCGGGCGGTCTTGATCCCGGCAACGGTGTCACCGCCGGCATTGGCGAGCGCGATCAGGTCGGCGCCCGAGCCCTGCGCGGTCAGGAGCTGCGAAGAGAGATCGACCGCCGGGAAAGCGTGCCGGACCGAGCCGACATAGCTGCCGCCCTTGGCGGTGACGAGCGTCTTGGCGTCGGCTTCGAGCTGGTGGCCGAGCGCATAGTCGGCGGTGACCAGATACCATTTGGTGCCGGGCTTGGTCAGGTGGTTGGCGATCCCGGCGACCTGGACATAGGTGTCCCACATCCACTGGACGACATGGTCGGGCTGGCAGGCATCGCCGGTCAGTCGAGCCGTGCCGCCGGGGAACAGGCCGACCCGGTTCTTGTCCTTCAGCAATGGCGGGATGGCGAGCTGCAGCGAGGCGTTCGACATGTCGGCGAGCACGTCG
This sequence comes from Bosea vestrisii, assembly GCF_030144325.1. NCBI lineage: Bacteria > Pseudomonadati > Pseudomonadota > Alphaproteobacteria > Hyphomicrobiales > Alloboseaceae > Allobosea > Allobosea vestrisii. Next base: position 3,501,657 of record NZ_CP126307.1, read on the forward strand.
ACGCCCTGCCGGTCGATCCATTCGCGCGCGATCGCCGAGCCGACATCGGCCTTGTTCTGATGGTCGGCCGAGATCACCTCGATCTTCATGCCGGCGCATTCGGCCTTCAGGCAGTCCTCGACCGCCATGCGGGTCGCAGCGATCGAGCCCTTGCCGGTGATGTCGGAATAGACGCCGGACATGTCGGTCAGCACGCCGATCTTGACGGCGCCGTCCGATATCTCGGCCGCGGCAGGCAGGGCGCCGAGCAATGCGGTGGCGATGGCGAGTGCCGAGGCCAGTCCCTTCATGTGAAATCCTCCCGGAATGTCGTTCGTTGTTGCTAGCGGTCGTGCCAGTGCGCCATCGGCAGGCCAGCCACTGGCGATCTGAAGAAGGGAACGCGGCTGCCGCGCAGGCTGCCGATATAGGCGGTGTGGAGATCAGGCCCGCCGAAGGTGATGCTGGCGAACCAGGGTGCGATCGTCCCACCGCAGGCGAGCATCAGTTCGGGCGTCGCCTCGTCCCGGGCGAAGGCGGCCATCAGCGCCTTGCCGGCGGCGCTGCCACGATCGTCGTCGAGCAGGATGCGAAGATCCCCTTCCGGCGTGATCGCGAAGACCCGGTCGAGCATCACATGCGTGCCCCAGAGATTGCCATGAGCGTCGAAGGCGATGCCGTCGATGAAGGCGCCATGGTCGCTCGGGCCGAAGGTCTCGCGATCGGTGAGGCTGCCATCGGCCCCAACGCGCAGCCGCGTCACCCGGCAGGCGCAGGTCTCGGCGACATAGAGCCATTCTTCGCTGGCATCGAGCCTGATCTCGTTGGTGAAGGCGAAGCCGTCGGCGACGATGCGTAAGCGCCCGCCATCATAGAGCGCGACATAGCCGTCGCGGACATTGGGGCTCATGGCCCGCATCCAGTTCTTCGTCCTTGTCGAGATCGTCAGCCAGATCCGGTCCTTGCTGTCGCGCAGCACGAAATTGACCTTGCCGATCGCCTGCCCGTCGATCGTATCGACCAGCACGCGGCTCTCGCCGGAGCGCGTCATCACTTCCAGCCGGTCGGTGCCGAAATTCGAGATCAGCACGTCGCCATTGCGGGCGAAGGCGAGGCCGTTCGGCAAGGTGCCGGAGACGAAGCGTGCCTCCTCGTCCGCCGCCTCGGCGAAACCGCGGCTCGCCGTCTGCACGATCAGGCTTTGGCTGCCGTCCGGCTTGATATGGACGACGCCGCCGCGTGCATCGGCGCTCCAGAGCGAGCCGTCGCGCTCAGCAAGGATGCATTCCGGCCGCTGCAGGCCTTCGCCGACATAGCCGATAGCAGCCGGATCGATGGCAAAGCCGTCGAGCGGGTTGGGGCGACGCGACATGCCGAGCCCTAGAAGTTCACGCGGTCGCCACCCTTGAGGCCGAGCGTCGCGCGGGCCTCCTCGGGGGTCGCGATCTCGTAGCCGAGCTCCTCGACGATGCGGCGAATCTTGGCGACCTGCTCGGCATTGGAGGTCGCGAGCTTGCCCTTGCCGATGAACAGGCTGTCCTCGAGCCCGACGCGGACATTGCCGCCCAGCATCGCGGCTTGAGTGCAGAACGCCATCTGATGGCGACCTGCCGCGAGCACGGACCAGTGGTAATCCTTGCCGAAGAGCTTGTCGGCGGTGCGCTTCATGAACATCAGATTCTCGAGATCGGCGCCGATGCCGCCGAGAATGCCGAAGATCAACTGCAGGAAGACCGGCGGCCGGAACCAGCCGCGATCGAGGCAATGGGCGAGATTGTAGAGGTGGCCGACATCGTAGCATTCGTGCTCGAACTTGGTGCCGTGCCCCTCGCCGAGCAGCTTGTAGATGCGCTCGATGTCGCCAAAGGTGTTGCGGAAGATGAAATCCTTGGTTCCCGCGAGATAGGGCTGCTCCCAGGGATGCTTCCAGTCGCTGTATTTCTCCGCCAGCGGATGCAGCGCGAAGTTCATCGAGCCCATGTTGAGCGAGCACATTTCGGGCGCGGCCTTGAGCGGCGCCGCGAGGCGCTCCTCGACGGTCATGGTCAGGCCGCCGCCGGTGGTGATGTTCACCACGGCATCGGTCGCCTGCTTGATCCGCGGCAGGAACTCCATGAACACCGCCGGGTCCGGCGTCGGGCGGCCGTCTTTCGGATCGCGCGCGTGCAGGTGCAGGATCGCCGCTCCGGCTTCCGCCGCCGCGATCGCCTGGCTCGCGATCTCGTCGGGGGTGATCGGGAGGTGGTCCGACATGGTCGGCGTATGGATGCCGCCGGTGATCGCGCAGGTGATGATGACCTTGCTCATCGAGCTCTCTTTCCTCGCTACGGTCAGGCTGGCAGGATTGCCACGGCGCGCGTCCAGCCGGCCGAGCCGTTGCGGACCTTCACCGGCAGGCAGCTGATGGTGAAGCCTGTCGCCGGCAGCGCTTCGAGATTGTGCAGCTTCTCGATCTGGCAGTAGCCGGCCTCGCGCCCCGCCTTATGGCCTTCCCAGATCAACGAGGCGTCGCCGGTCTCGGCGAAGCGGCGGGCGGTGTGGCTGAACGGCGCATCCCAGCTCCAGCCATCGGTGCCGACCACCTTGATGCCCTGCCGCACCAGATGCAGCGTCGCCTCGCGGCCAAAGCCGCAGCCGGAATCGACATAGTCGGCCTCACCATAGCGGGCGCCCGCCCTTGTGTTGGCGATGACGATCTCCAGCGGGCTGAGTCTGTGGCCGATCCGTGCCAGCTCGGCGTCGATCTCGGCGGGGCTGACGACATGCCCGTCCGGCAGATGGCGGAAGTCGAGCTTCACGCCCGGCTGCAGGAACCAGTCGAGCGGACATTCGTCGATCCGGAGCGCCGGCGCGCCACCATCCTGCGTCGGGTGGTAGTGCCAGGGCGCGTCGACATGGGTGCCGTTATGGGTCGAGATCGTCGCGAGCTCGACCGCCCAGCCCATGCCGTCCGGAAGCTGCTCGGGCTTCAGGCCTGGAAATGCCGCCGCGATGTCCGTCGCCGTCGCTTCATGCGTGCGATAGTCGATCCTGACCTTCTGGAAGGGCGGATCGGCGGGGACGTCGTTCTCGAGCGGAATCGACAGGTCGACGAGGCGGCCAGGCAGCATGCCGGTGTGTCCTCCCTTGACGCGTGTTCTCTGAGGTTCGAATTTGGACGAACGTCCGACCTATAGCAAGCCCGCGGCTTTCTGGTAAGAGCGGGTTCGCTGGGATTTCCGGAGGACCCGATGTCCGCGATGCCGACGCGCGACCGCATTCTCGACGCTGCTGAACGGCTCTTCGCCGAGCGCGGCGGTGCCGACGGCGCATCCATGCGCGATCTTGCGGCTGCGGCGGGTGTGCGGCTCTCGCAGCTCAGCTATCATTTCGGCTCGAAGGAGGCGCTTTACCGCGCCGTCTTCGCCCGCCGGGCGCATGCTTTGGCATTGGCGCGTGCCCAGGCGCTCGGCGAAGCGCTGGCCCGGTCGGCGCTCGACATCGACGAGATCGTCGCCGCCTTCATCGGCCCCTCCGTCCGCCAGCGCTTTACCGAAGGCGTGCAGGGCGCGGCTTTTGCGCTGATGACCGCCCGCGAGGCCGTCGACCCGCGCGAGGCGGCACGCGGTGTCCTCGCCGAGCATTTCGATCCGACGGCGCGGCAGTTCCTCGCCGCGCTCGGCAAGCTCTATCCGCAGGCGCCGGAGGGCGCTCTGGTCGACGCTTATCTCTTCATGGTCGGCGCACTGGTCATGACCATGGCTGCCGGCGACCGCGCGACCCGGCTCGATCAGGCGCGCGATTCCGTTCCGGTGGCCGAGAACGCCGATCTCCTGCTGCAGCGCCTGACCGGCTTCTGCGCCGCCGGCATCGACGGGCTGCTGCGGGGCCGCTGAGCTGGTCTACTAGGTCGCAGACAAGGGAGAGTGGGTCACATCATGCGCCGCGAGATCATCGAAGTTCCCGTCATCTCCGAGGCGATCCGCCGGCTCGGTGCGCCGACCTCGGCTCTGGCGCGCGCCGGCGACCTGCTTTTCACCTGCGGCATGCCGCCGATCGACACAGTGACCGGCGAGATCGTCAGCGGCGATATCGAGGTGCAGACCCGCGCCACGCTCGATGCGCTCGCCGTGACCCTGCGCCATGGCGGCTCCTCGCTCGACGCGGTCGTCAAGGCGACGATCTTCGTCACCGACCCCGCCCTGATGGCTGGCGTCAACGCGGTCTACCGGACCTATTTCACCAATGGCTTTCCGGCCCGGACCAGCGCCGCGATCCGGCCCTGGCCGCTGCCCTTCGACATCGAGATCGAATGCGTCGCGGCGATCGGCTGAGCCTGCGACTCAGCGGTCCGCCCGCGCCACCACCGTGTGCAGCAGCACGTTGAGGCCTGGTTCCAGGTCGTCCGGGGTGCAGAGCTCCTGATTGTTGTGGGTGATGCCGCCCTTGCAGGGCGAAAAGATCATCGTCGTCGGCGCATGGCGGGCGACGAAGTAGGCGTCGTGCCCGGCCTGGCTCAGGATATCGCGTGTGCGGTAGCCGAGCCCGAGCGAGGTCGATCGGACCTGCTCGATCAGCTCGTCGGCGAAGACCTTGCCGCCCCAGTTCCAGACATCGAGGATCTCGGCGGTGCAGTCGGCCCGCGCCGCCGCCTCGTGCACGGCGCGGCGCACCCGCTCGGCCATGACTGCTGCGGTTTCCGGGTCGGCATGGCGGACATCGCAGGTCGCCTGCGCCCAGTCGGAGAGGATGCCCGGCTTGTTCGGCCAGGCCACCAGCCGCGATGCCGTCGCCTTGCCGCCGCTGCCGGCATGTTCCCAGCCGAGATCGTCGACCGCCACCAGCAGGCGCGCCCCGGCGATCAGCGCGTTCCGGCGCCGCTCCATCGGCCAGGGGCCGGTATGGGCCGTTTCGCCCTTGAACTCGACCAGCATGCCGGTGCTGGCAAAGCCGCCGGTGACGACGCCGACCTGCATGCCCTCGCGATCGAGGATCGGCCCCTGCTCGATATGGAACTCGACATAGGCGTCGAGGGGATGCGGCGCCGCCTCCATCGCGCCGCGATAGCCGATGCGGTCGAGCTCCTCGCCGATCGTCCTGCCGTCGTCGTCGTGCCGGCCCAGCGCCCAGTCGAGCGCATAGGCGCCGGTGAAGCAGCCCGAACCGACCATGGGCGGCGAGAAGCGCCCGCCCTCCTCATTGGTCCAGTTGACGACCTCGAGCGGCCGCCTGGTGCGATGGCCGAGCTGGTCGAGCGTGCGGCAGACCTCGAGCCCGCCGAGCACGCCGGCGATGCCGTCGAAGCGCCCGCCATTCACCTGCGTGTCGAGATGGCTGCCGATCACCACCGGCGGCAGGCTGTCGTCCTGCCCGGCCCGGCGCGCGAAGATGTTGCCGATGCCGTCGATGCGCACGCTCAGGCCCGCCTGCCGGCACCACTCGATGAAGACGTCGCGCACCTCTCTGTCGGCATTGCCGAGCGCCAGCCGCGACAGCCCGCCCGGCCGGCCGGTGCCGATCTCGCCGGAGCGTTCGATCGTCGTCCAGAAGCGCCCGATATCGATGCGCGCAGTCGCTGGCAGACCCATGGATTCCCCCGATCTGGCGGCCAATTGGTGCCGCTTCGATCGAAGGACAATCGGGGCCGCAGCCCGCTTCTGGCAAATCGATATTGGTGATGGGTTTCTCCGGTCCGGGTGGAATGAACAGGCACACGCTCCGGTGTGTGATCGGCGCAGAAGGCGCTTGACAGGTATGCATGCCCAGTGGAATGATTATTCTATTGAATATCAAAAACGGTTTTTTTGTTTCGTTTTGAATGAAGCGCAGAGTCGGCGGCCGCGCTCGAAGTGCGTCCTCCCTTCTTCGCCATCCAGGTCGGTCGCGACGCTTCGCGGCCCGCCAAATCGCCCGACAACCGGCCGATCGCGCCCGATCGGACCGACAACGAAAGCGGGGAACATCCCCGCAAGGGAGGATGAGATGAAGCGTTTTCTCGCAGGGATGATTGCTGCCGCTGCCATCGCCGGTGCGACGCCGAGCGTCGCCCAGAGCACCAGGATCATCGTCGTCAGCCATGGCCAGGCCGCGGACCCGTTCTGGTCGGTGGTGAAGAACGGCGTCGCCAAGGCTGCCGCCGACCTCAAGGTCGCCGTCGACTACCGCGCTCCCGAGACCTTCGACATGGTCGCGATGAGCCAGCTCATCGACGCCGCGGTGAACCAGAAGCCGGCCGGTCTGGTCGTCTCGATCCCCGACGCCTCGGCGCTCGGCCCCTCCATCCAGAAGGCGGTCGCTGCCGGCATCCCGGTGATCTCGATGAATTCCGGCTCCGATGTCTCGAAGAAGCTCGGCGCCCTCTTGCATGTCGGCCAGGACGAGTTCGACGCCGGCAAGGCTGCCGGCGAGAAGCTCGCCAGTATGGGCGGCAAGGTCGGCGTCTGCGTCAATCACGAGGTCGGCAATGTCGCGCTCGATTTGCGCTGCAAGGGTTTCGCCGAAGGCTTCAAGGGCAAGGTCACGACCTTGCCGGTCTCGAATGATCCGTCCGAAATCCGCTCCAAGGTCAAGGCGGCACTCTCCGACGCCAGCGTCGATACGGTGATGGCGCTGAGCGCCTCGCTCGGCGGCGAGCCGACCCTGGCGGGCGTCAAGGAGGCCGGCAAGATCGCCAGCGTCCGCGTCGCCACCTTCGATCTCTCGGCCAACTTCCTCAAGGCGATCGTCGCGGGCGAAGCCGCCTTCGGCATCGACCAGCAGCAGTTCCTGCAGGGCTATCTGCCAGTCGCCTTCCTGGCGCTCAACGCCGAATATGGGCTCGTTCCCGGCGGCAATGTCCCCTCCGGCCCGAACCTCGTCACCAAGGAGAAGGCGGCCCAGGTCGTCGACCTCTCGGCCAAGGGCATCCGCTGAGCGTTCTGCGGCGGCGCGTCCAGCGCCGCCGCTCCCCTCCCGGACGGTTCAGAAGCTGAGGGTGCGCGCCATGACGACGTCGACCGCCGATCTCGCCACGGGTGCGTCCCGTCCCGCCGACCCGGCCGAAGAGGCCCGCGACGAGCGTCTGCGCCGCGTCTCGCTGATCGCCCGATTGATGCGCCGGCCCGAACTCGGGGCGGTCGCCGGTCTCGTCCTGGTGACCGTCTTCTTCGGGCTCACCGCCAACCCGGCGATGTTCACCCTCGCCGGGGTGATGACCGTGCTCTCGCCGGCGGCGCAGCTCGGCATCCTCGCCATCGCGGCGGCGCTGCTGATGATCGGCGGCGAGTTCGACCTTTCGATCGGCTCGATGATCGCCTTTTCCGGCCTCGTCTTCGGCGCGCTGATCGTCGTCGGCGACCTGCCGCTGCTGGCGGCGATCGTCGCGACTTTCGTCTTCGCCGGGCTGATGGGCGCGGTGAACGGGCAGATCGTCATCCGGACGCGCTTGCCCTCCTTCATCGTCACCCTCGCCTTCCTGTTCATCCTGCGCGGCCTTTCGCTGGTCGGGCTGAAATGGGCGACGGGCGGCTCGACGCAGTTGCGCGGCATCGGCGAGAAGGCGGGGCAGGGCGTGGTGCGCGAGCTCTTCTCCGGCCAGGCGCTGGAGGGGCTGTTCGCCTGGCTGGCGCAGGCCAACTGGATCGCCAAGTTTCCCAACGGCACGCCGACCGTGACCGGCGTTCCCGTCGGGGTCCTCTGGTTCCTCGCTATCGCAGCGCTTGCGACCTATGTCCTGCTGCGCACCCGCTTCGGCAACTGGATCTTCGCCGCCGGCGGCGACCCCAACGCGGCCCGCAATTCCGGCGTCCCGGTCAACCTGGTCAAGACGACGCTGTTCGTGCTGACCGCCTGCGCCGCCACGCTCGTCGCCATCCTGACCGTACTCGACGCAGGCTCGACCGATGCCCGCCGCGGCTTCCAGAAGGAGTTCGAGGCGATCATCGCTGCGGTGATCGGCGGCTGCCTTTTGACCGGGGGCTATGGCTCGGCGGTTGGTGCCTTCTTTGGCGCGATCATCTTCGGCATGGTCTCGATCGGCCTGACCTACACCAGCTTCGACAGCGACTGGTTCCAGGTCTTCCTCGGCGGCATGCTGCTGCTCGCCGTGCTGTTCAACAACTTCATCCGCCGCAAGGCGACAGGGGAGCGCTGAACATGACAAACGCAGCTCCGGAACAGGCGCCGCTCATCGAAGTCCGTGACATCGTCAAGCATTTCGGCTCGGTGATCGCGCTCTCGGGCGTCTCGCTCAAGGTCTCCTCAGGCGAGGTGCTCTGCCTGCTCGGCGACAACGGCGCCGGCAAGTCGACGCTGATCAAGACGCTGTCGGGCTGTCATAAGCCGAGCTCGGGCGAGTTCCTGGTCGAGGGCCGGCCGGTCGCCTTTTCCAGCCCGCGCGACGCGCTCGATGCCGGCATCGCCACCGTTTACCAGGATCTGGCGATGATCCCGCTGATGTCGATCACGCGGAACTTCTTCATGGGCCGCGAGCCGATCCGCGGCTTCGGCCCGCTGAAATGGATCGATTTCGATCTCGCCCATGCGGTGACCCGCGACGAGATGCACAGGATCGGCATCGATATCCGCGACCCGCATCAGGCGGTCGGCACGCTGTCCGGCGGCGAAAGGCAATGCGTCGCCATCGCCCGCGCCGTCTATTTCGGAGCCAAGGTGCTGATCCTGGACGAGCCGACCTCGGCGCTCGGCGTCGCCCAGACCTCGATGGTGCTGAAGTACATCAACCTCGTGCGCGCCAAGGGGCTGGGCGTGATCTTCATCACCCACAATGTCCGCCACGCCTATGCCGTCGGCGACCGTTTCACCGTGCTCAACCGTGGCAAGACGCTCGGGACCTACGCCAAGTCCGGTATCGCCATGGACGAGCTGCAGAACCTGATGGCCGGCGGCAAGGAATTGCAGGCGGTCTCCGAGGAGCTCGGCGGTACGGTCTGACTTCTGGCGAACATCCGATCCTTCCCTCCTCTTCACTACGGAGATTGCTCATGCGCGCGCTCGGCGTCGGCCTGATCGGCACCGGCTATATGGGCAAGTGCCATGCCCTGGCCTGGAACGCGGTCGCGCCGGTCTTCGGCGATGTGCCGCGTCCCAAGCTCGCCATGCTCTGCGAGGTCGATGAAGCGCTGGCGGCGCAGCGCGCCGGTGAGTTCGGCTTCATCGGGGCGACCGCCGACTGGAAGGCGCTGATTGCCCATCCCGATGTCGATGTCGTCTCGATCACCACGCCGAACGCTTTCCATGCGCAGATGGCAATCGCCGCGCTTGCCGCCGGCAAGCATGTTTGGTGCGAGAAGCCGATGGCGACCAGCCTCGGCGATGCTGAAGCCATGCTGGCGGCGGCGAAGGAGGCAGGCACGGTTGCGGCGCTCGGCTACAACTACATCCAGAACCCGGCGATCCGGCTGGCGCAGCGCCTGATCGCGGATGGCGCGATCGGCGCAGTCAACCATGTCCGCGTCGAGATGGACGAGGACTTCATGGCTGATGCCGGAGCACTCTTCTCCTGGAAGAGCGAGGCTGCGTCCGGCCATGGCGCGCTCGACGATTTCGGCGTGCACGCCTTCTCGCTGATCAAGGTCCTCATCGGCGAGGTCGATTCGGTGATGGCCGACATGGCCAGGCCCTATGCCGAGCGTCCGCTCGCGGCCGGTGGCAGCCGTGAGGTCGAGACGCACGACATCGCCACCCTGCTGCTGCGCCTCTCCTCCGGCGCCTCCGCGCTCGTCGCCCTCAACCGCTCGGCCTGGGGCCGCAAGGGCCGCATCGCCTTGCAGGTCTTCGGTGCGAAGGGCACGATCGCCTATGATCAGGAGCGGATGAACGAGATCGAGCTCTACACCGCCGAGAGCGCGAGCGATGTCCAGGGCTTCCGCCGCATCCTGACAGCCCCGACGCATGAGCCCTATGGCAACTTCATCCCGGCTCCCGGCCACGGGCTCGGCTTCAACGAGCTCAAGATCATCGAATGCCGCGAACTGCTGCGCGCGATCACGGGGGAACCGGCACATCTCCTCGATTTCGAGGCCGGCCTGCGCATCGAGCGCACGGTCGAGGCTGCGGCCAGGAGTTTCCGCGAGGGGCGCTGGACGACGGTTTGACTGATCGCAAAAGTGGTTCCCACTTTCGCTGGACATGCTCTAGGGGTATCGTTCGTATACGAACGAGGATCAGCGATGGCGCGACCGAGCACTGCGGCCGAGACGCCCGAACCTGCCGATGAGAGCTATGATCTCGCCGAACAGGTCGGCTTCATCATGCGCCAGGTGGCGCAGCGCCATGTCTCGATCTTCAACGAGATCATGGGCAGCGACCTGACGCCGACGCAATGGGCGGTGTTGGCGCGGCTCTATCAGGATGGCGGCTCCTCGCAGAACCTGCTCGGCCGCCAGACCGCAATGGACGCCGCCACGATCAAGGGCGTGGTCGACCGTTTGCTCAAGCGCAAGCTGGTGCAGACCAAGCCCGATCCCGAGGATGGCCGCCGGCTCATCGTCGAGCTCAGCCCGGCCGGCGTCGACTACACCCGCGAGCTCCTGCCGAAGGCTGAGACGGTCACCAAGGTGACGCTGGCCCCGCTCGCCACCAACCAGCGCGCCACGCTGATCGCCTTGCTGAAGCAGTTGCGCTGAGGCGAGGCCGCTAAAGCAAGCTGATGTTCCTCGGAACCCCGCCGTCATCCTGGACAAGCGGCGAAGCCGCGCAGCTCCGGGATCCATCATAAGGTTCCGGAGCTCTACGATGGATCCCGGGCCGAGCTTCGTTCGCCCAGATGACGATGAGAGCTTTAGCCGATCACGTAGCAGTCGCAGCTCTCAGCCATCGCCGTCGCTTCATCGAGATCGCTCGATGCGCTGGCGTGGATGACAAAAAGCGGATCGCCCACCGCGACCCGATCGCCGACATGACGGCGCAGGTCGATGCCCGCCGCCTTGTCGAAGGGCGCACCGGCGCGCCGGGCGATGCCGGCGACCGCCCAGCCATCGATCTCGCTGACCGTGCCGGCCTTGGGCGAGCGCACCGTATGGACAAGCAGACCGGGCGCGACCGGCGGCTCGCGCCGACCCTGCGCATCGATGATCCGCTCGAAGGCGGTGCGTGCCGCGCCGGAGCGCAGCAGCTCCTCTGCCCGTGCACGCCCGGCCGCGACCGAGCCGACCGCCGGGTCCCAGCCGAGGATGCGGCTGGCGAAGAACAGCGCTTTCTCGACCAGGTCGGTCGGCGCCTGCGGGTCGTTGTCGAGCACCCAGCCGACGTCGCGGCATTCCAGCGCCGGGCCGATGCCGCGCCCGATCGGGCGGCTGCCGTCGGTCGGGAAGGCTTTGACCACGAGGCCGAGCCCGGCTCCGACCGTCTCGAACAGTTTCGCGAGTTCGGCGGCCTCCGCCCCGCTTTTCAGCTTGGTGCGCGGGCCATAGGGGAGGTCGACGATGACATGGGTCGAGCCTGCGGTGAGCTTCTTCGACAGGATCGAGGCGACCGACCAGCGGTTCGAATCGATCCCAAGCGGCCGCGTGATCGCGTTCATCACATCGTCGACGACGGAATGGTTCAATCGCCCGTTCCAGGCGATGCAGCCACGCGCCGTCTCGACACAGGCGCGCAACTCGGCCGGATTGAGCTCGACGCGCGCGAGCGCTTCCATCGCATCGGCCGTGCCGGCCGCCGAGGTGATGGCGCGCGATGAGGTCTTCGGCATCAGGAAGGCGCCGTGCGCCGCTACGATCGGCACCACGATCAGCGTGATCCGGCTGCCGGGGATGCCGCCCATCGAATGCTTGTCGACGACGATCTTGTCTGGCCAGGTGATCTTCTGCGCGAAGCGCGTGCGTACCCGCGCCAGCGCGACGACCTCCTTGTCGGAGAGCTTTTGCGTCGCCGCGACCAGGAAGGCCGCGACTTCGCCATCGGGATAGCGCGCCTCGACGATGTCGCGGATCAGCGTGTGGTACTGCTCTTCCGAGAGCTCGCCGCCCTGGATCTTGCGGGTCAGCGCGGCGCGGCTCTCGGGCGAAGGCGTGCGCCGGAGCGTGACCTCGCTACCCTCGGGCAAGCCGAGCTCGTCGAAAGCCTCGGCCGAGAGGCCGATCTCGTCGCCGGCGAGCAGCGAGGGCAGGTCGATCACCTGCACGTCCGAGCGGGTGCTGGCCGTGGCTCCCGAAATCTCGATCCGGCCCGGCCCGAGATAGTCGAAGCCGTTGACGATCTCGCCCTTGGCCGGGAGATAGGCGCAATGCGCTCTGCCTGCGAAGAGCGGCAGCCGGCGCAGCCGCATCGTGTTGGCGGCCGCCTCGACCGCGGCGATGAAGCGCTCGACGCCGATCTCGACGCTCTGGTCGTTGCAGATCGTCGCCGCCCTGATCCCTTCCGGGCGGGGCTCGACCGTGCGCGACAGGCGCTTTTCGATCGCTTCGCCACTCTCGCGCCCGCGCCCGGCGATGCGGGCGGCGAGCACTTCGGGCGGCGCGGTCACCTCGACGACGACGAAGCGCGGCAGGCTGTTGGCGAGCGCCGCGATTGTGGCGCGCGAGCCGTTGGCGATGACATTGCGGCCGGCCTCGACCAGGCGCTTGAGTTCGGCCGGCAGGCCGTAGCGCAGGCCATGGGCGCCCCAGGTGATCAGGAAGTCGCCCTTGGCCTCGCGCGCATCGAAGGCCTCGTCCGTCGCCGCGTCGTGATCCTCGCCCGGCGAGCCGGCCGGGCGGGTGACGACGCGACGCGCGAAGACATAGCGGCCGGTCGGCTCCAGCAGGGCGCGGGCGCCGTCGATCAGCGAGTCCTTGCCGGCCCCGCTCGGGCCGACGACGAGGAAGAAGGTACCGGGCCGCATCGTCGCTCAGGCTTCGTCGAGGCCGATATCCACCGCCGGCGCCGATTGGGTGATCTTGCTGGTCGAGATGTAGTCGACGCCGGTCCTGGAGATCGGGCCGATCGTGTCGATGTTGATGCCGCCGGAGGCTTCGACCTTGGCGCGGCCGGCGATCAGCTCAACTGCCTTTGTCATGTCTGCGACCGACATGTTGTCGAGCATGATCACGTCGGCGCCGGCCTTGGCGGCCTCCTCGACCTGCTCGAGCCGGTCGCATTCGACCTCGAGCTTGGTCAGCACCGGCAGCTTCTTGCGGGCGCGCTCGACGGCGGCGGTGATGCTGCCGCAGACGGCGATGTGGTTGTCCTTGATCATCACACCGTTATCGAGGCCGAGGCGGTGATTGAGGCCGCCGCCGCAGGTCACGGCGTGCTTTTCCATCATGCGCAGGCCCGGCGTGGTCTTGCGGGTGTCGATCAGGCGCGCCTTGCTGCCGGCCATGGCGGCGGCATAGCGGGCGGTCTCGTTGGCGATGCCGGAGAGGCGCTGGGCGATGTTGAGCGCGGTGCGCTCGGCGGTGAGCACGCTGCGGGCGGCGCCCTCGATCTCGACGAGGATCGCGCCCTTCTCGACCTTGTCGCCGTCCTTGACCAGCAGCGTCACCTTGAGTTCGGGATCGTAGCGCTTGAACACCCGGGCTGCGATCTCGACGCCGGCCACGATCATCGGCTCGCGGGCGTTCATCTGGAACTTGCCGGTCTCGCCGGGCTCGATCATCACCTGGACGGTGAGGTCGCAGGCGCCGATGTCCTCGATCAGCCAATGGTCGATCAGGCGATCCGTGGCGAAGCTGTCATACATGGCAGGCCCTCTCTCCCGCGGCGACGCCGCTCGAAACATGTTTGTATGCAAACAATAGCAGCGGGGAAATTTGGCTGTCAATGCGCCATCAAAGCCGTGCTTGCAACCGGCAATCGCGTCATGGCGAGGTCATCTCCGCCGGGTAGAATCATGCTTCGGTGCCGCTGCAAGTAATCTTGTATGCAAGAATTGCCGGCCGTAGCTTTCTTCCCGCCGACGGACCAGCGCTGGCTTGGCCGCGCCGGCTGAGAACGTGGGCCAATCCTGAGATCGGGCGTAGAGTGGCAGCCGTCCCGCGCCTCGCCGCTGTCTTGACTTGGTCTAAGAGGCGCGCCAGTATCGTTTGTACACAAACAAAATCAGAACACCCGCTTTGCGGCGAGGATCAAGCATGGCGCTGGACGAAGCGAGCCCGGTCGCGGACGACAAGATCCGTTGTGACGCCTGCCCGGTGATGTGCTTCATCAAGCCCGGCGCTGTCGGCGCCTGCGACCGCTATGGCAACATCGAGGGCGAGCTGGTGCGGATGGAGCCGCATGTCGTGCTCGAGCGCACGCTGGAACACGGCGGCGAGATCGTTCCCTTCGCCGGATCGCGCGAATGGGAAGGCGAAATCGTACACCAGCAGGGCACCTTCATCACCGCGATCGGCGCCGGCACGACCTATCCCGACTACAAGCCGGCCCCGTTCATCGTCTCGTCCGAGGTCGACGGCGTCGACATGGTCACCGTCGTGACCGAGGGCATCTTCAGCTATTGCGGCGTCAAGGTGAAGATCGACACCGACCGCTTCCTCGGCCCCGAGCAGGCGACGGTTCGGGTCGAGGGCGAGGCGATCGGCCACGTCACCACCGGCGAATACGGCTCGCAGATGCTCTCGCTCGGCGGTGTCCACCATCTCACCGGCGGTTCGAAGAAGGAGGGCCGCGTCACCTGCGACGCGCTGCTCCAGCTCAGCAACGGCAAGGCGGTCGAGCTCACCATCGACGGCGGCGAGAGCGTGATCGTCCAAGCCGGCAAGCCGCCGATCGTCAACGGCATCCAGGAGAGCCGGATGCGCGTCGGCTGCGGTTCGGCGACGATCGGTATCTTCGCCAAGCAATGGCACGGCAAGGTCGACGAGGTCGTCGTCGTCGACGACCACATCACCGGCGTGCTCTCCGAGCACCAGGCCGGCAAGCTGCTCGGCATGGCGGGCACCGGCATCAAGCTGAAGGGCCGCCGCTCGACGCCCGGTCGCTATTTCCAAGTGGCGCAGCCCGGCACCGGCTGGGGTGGTACCAATATCAGCGATCCGCTCACCATTCTCGGGCCGTTCGACCCCAAGGTCGCCTATCCCGGCCTGCGCCTGCTGATGGTCTCGACCACCGGCGAGCACGCCGCCTATTACGAGCTCGACGAGAATCTCGTGCCGGTCGAGACTGAGATGCCGCAGCCGCTGGTCGAGCCGGTCGAGCGCATCGCCGAGAATTGCGAGCCGGCGCTCTCGACCGTGCTGTTCATTGGCGGCGCCGGCGGCTCGCTGCGCGCCGGCGTTACCGAGAATCCGGTCCGGCTGACCCGCTCGGTCAAGGACGCGCTGACCTATGTCACCTGCGGCGGCGCGCCGGTCTATATCTGGCCGGGCGGCGGCATCACCTTCATGGTCGACGTCACCCGCCTGCCCGAGAACGCCTTCGGCTATGTGCCGACGCCGGCGCTGGTCGCACCGCTCGAGTTCACCATGAGCCGGACCGATTACGAGGCGCTCGGCGGCCATATGGATGCGATCCAGCCGCTAGCCTCGCTCAAGGGCGGCAGCCAGCTGCGCCTGCCCCAGCGCCCGGACAATCCCTGGCCGCTGGCGCCCGAGCAGCCGCGCCGCTCGCTCGGCTAGGGCGATGTTGGCCTGTCCCATCCGTTCGACGTTGCCAATAGGGCGCTGGAGCCCTCTCCCGCTTTGCGGGGAGGGTTGGGAGGGGGCCTTTCGAGGCCTCGCCCTTTCCCATCGTGAGCAGGTCGATCGTCGCGGGTGGCAAGCCCCCTCTCCATCTCTCCCCGCGAGCGGGAGAGAGAGCCTGTTGTGGTTCCGCACCAGAGCGGCAGGGCTTAGCGATGCGCTTCGAAGCTCCCTCCGCGCGCTTCCTGCCGGATGGCCGGCGTCTGCTCCTGCAGCAGGGGCCGATCGATCTCGTCATCGAAGCCGTCGGAGAGCGGGACGCGGTCAGGGCCGCGCATGAGGCGGCGATCCGCCGCTTCGACGGCCTGCTCGCCGAGCTTTGCGATGAGTTGAAGCTGTTGCGGACGGCGGTAAGCCCGAAAAGCCCGCTGCCGCTTGGGCCGGCCGCTCGACGCATGCACGCTGCCGTGGCGCCTTTTGCCGAGCACAGCTTCATCACCCCGATGGCCGCCGTCGCCGGCTCGGTCGCGCAGGAGATCCTCGGTGTGATGTGCGCGGCCGCGCCGCTCACCCGCGCCTATGTCAACAATGGCGGTGACATCGCCTTGCATCTCGCCTCCGGCGAGCAATTCCGCATCGGCTTGGTGAAGCGCCCCGACCAGCCGGACTTTTTCGCCACCGCGACGATCCGGCTCGAGGACGGCGTCGCTGGCATCGCGACCTCGGGCTATCCCGGCCGCAGCTTCTCGCTGGGGATCGCCGAGGCCGTGACGGTGCTCGCGCCGTCGGCTGCCATGGCCGACGCCGCTGCGACTGTGATCGCCAATGCGATCGACCTGCCCGGCCATCCCGCGATCGAACGCCGGTCGGCCAGCTCGATCCAGGCCGACAGCGATCTCGGAGAGCGGCTCGTCACCCGTCATGTCGGCCCGCTGGCCGCGGACGAGATCGAAACCGCGCTCGCTGCCGGCCTCGCCGAAGCGGAGCGCCTGCGCGCCGCAGGCCTGATCGTCTCGGCCGCCATGCATCTGCAGGGCGTGAGCCGCACGCTCGCCACCCCTATGATCGTTCAAGAACAAGCCGAGAGGAGACTTGCCCGTGCCTGAGATCGTCGTGCGAAAATACGCCGTGACCGTGGAAGAGATCTTTCACGAGGGCGGCCCGGCCGCTGCGGTGCCGCTGAAGCGCGGCGCGGCGCTGGCCGTGATCGCCAACCCCTATGCCGGCCGCTATGTCGAGGACATCCAGGGCTTCATGGACGATCTGAAGCCCTTCGGTTTGGCCATGGCCCAGCGCCTGCTCGCGGCGATGGGCGGCGACGCCAAGGCGATCCAGGGCTACGGCAAGGGCGCCATCGTCGGCGCCGCCGGCGAGATCGAGCATGGTGCGCTCTGGCATGTGCCGGGCGGCTACGCCATGCGCGAACTGCTGGGCGACGCCAAGGCGATCGTGCCCTCGACCAAGAAGGTTGGTGGCCCTGGCACGCGGCTCGACATTCCGGTCACCCATGTCAACGCATCCTATGTCCGCAGTCATTTCGACTCCTTCGAGATCGGCATCACCGACGCGCCCCGGGCCGATGAATTGCTGTTCGCGCTGGTGATGACGACCGGCTCGCGCATCCACGCCCGCGTCGGCGGGCTCAAGGCGAGCGAGATCAAGGGTGAGGACGGCCTGCGATGAAAGCCCGGATTCGCAAGATCGTCACGGTTCTCGACGAGACCCATAGCGAGCTCGGCCGGCCGGTCTCGCCGCCGATCCGCCGCGCTGCCGCCGTCGCCGTGATAGCCAATCCCTTCGCCGGCACCTATCAGGAAGACCTCTCCGAGTTGATCGATATCGGCGAAGAGCTCGGTGACCTGCTCGGCCGCCATGCGCTCGCCGCGCTCGGTATCGAAGGCGAGGCGGTCCAGGGCTATGGCAAGGCCGCCGCCGTCGGCGAGGACGGCGAGCTGGAGCACGCCGCCGCGATCCTGCATCCCAAGCTCGGTGCCCCCCTGCGAAAGCTCCTGGGCAAGGCGCCGGCGCTGATCCCGTCCTCGAAGAAGCGCGGCCCGCTCGGTGTCGTGCTCGACGTGCCGCTCGGCCACAAGGCGGCGGCCTATGTCCGCAGCCATTTCGACGGCATGGAGGTCCGGATTTCGGACGCGCCGCGCGCCGGCGAAATCGTCGTCGCGGTGGCGTTGACCAGCGGCGGGCGGCCGCTGCCGCGCGTCGGTGGGCTGACCCATGCCGAGGCCGAGGGTGAGGACGGGCTGCGGTAAAAGCCCGATCCGCGTGATAGTAAGACGGAAGCGCGGGGAACCCTCTCCCGGAGGGAGAGGGCAGGGTGAGGGGTAGGCCCGGTGACCAGTTCCGCGAGCGCTCACCGCGCGGTTGGCTTCAGCCCAACGATTCAGCACCTCACCCCTGCCCCTCTCCTTCCAGGAGAGGGGTTTTCTGTTGCGGCTCCCGCGTTCTACTTCCGGGCTCGCGCCACCGCCGCTTCGATCCCCTCCCAGCCCCGCTTCCCGGGCGCGAAGCGCCCGCGCAGATAGGCCGCCAGCTCCACCAGCTGCCGGTCGTCGAGCGCGCCGGCGAAGGACGGCATCGAGCCGATGCCGTGCTGGCCGCCTTCGAGCAGCATGTTGACGAGATTGGCCGGCGTCGCCGCATGCAGCTTCGACGACAGGCCGAGCGCCGGTCCGGCATTGAGCAATGGCGCGGCGCGGCCTGTCTCGTGGCAGGCGGCGCAAGCCCCTTCATAGAGACGCGCGGCAGGCGAGGTTGCGGGATTGGCAGCCCGCGCCGTCTGCTGCCCGACCCGCGCCGCCAGCGCCTCGGCTTCAGCTGCGGGTAGAGGTTCGTTCAAGGAGGCGAGATAGCTCGCCATCGCCCGGATATCGGCATCGGGCAATTCCCTGAGCTCGGCGATGACAGGCGCCATCGGCCCCGCCGCCGCGCCATGATGCTGCGAGGTGCCGGTCTTCAGATAGGCGTAGAGCTCGGCCCCGCTCCAGGGGATCGGCCCGGCCGAGAGCTTCGTCAGCGCCGGCGCTTCCCAGCCCTCGGCTTGGCCGCCAGCGAGATAGGCGCTGCCGCCCTTCTCCGCGCCGAGCGCATTGCGCGGCGTGTGGCAGGCGCCGCAATGGCCGAGCCCGTCGACGAGATAGCGCCCGCGATTCCATGCGACAGAGCGGGCCGGATCGGGCGTCAGCTCGCCTTGCCGGTTGAACAGCAGGTTCCAGCCGGCCATCAGCGGGCGCAGATTGAAGGGGAAGGTGAGCCGGCTCGTCTCATTCTCCTGCCGCACCGCCGGCTGCGACATCAGGAAGGCGTAGAGCGCCTGCAGATCGGCCTCGCTCGTCTTGGCGAAACTCGGATAGGGGAAGGCCGGGTAGAGCTGACGGCCGTCGCGATGCAGGCCGGCGCGCATCGCCCGCTCGAAGGCGGCATAGGACCAGTTGCCGATGCCGGTCTCCGGATCGGGCGTGATGTTGGTGGTCAGCACCGTGCCGAAGGGGGTCGGCAGGGCAAGCCCGCCAGCATAGGGCACGCCATCCTTCGTCGTATGGCAGACCGCGCAGGCGCCGAGCGCCGCGAGCTGGCGGCCGCGCTCGATCGTCGCCGCCGACCAGGTCGACGGGTCCGGCCGGGCGATCGGCGCGATCGAAGGTGCGAAGGCCAGCGACACCGCGGCGAAGGTCGCGGCGCCCGCCACGGCGGCGCCGAGCTTGCTCCACCAGGGCAGGCGTTTTGCCGGCTCGCGCGGCGGGGCTTTAAGCAGCTTCGTGCCGTTGAGGCCGGCGAGCACCCGCTCCGGCGTCAGCGGCAATTCGCGGAAGCGTACCCCGGTCGCGTCGAAGACGGCATTGACGATCGCCGCTGCGCTCGGGACGGAGGCCGACTCGCCCGCGCCCATCGGCGGCAGATGCTGCCTGTCCATCAACATGACGTCGATCGTCGGCAATTCCGGAAAGGTCAGCACCGGATAGGAGCCCCAGTCGCGGCTGGCGACGGCGGTCGTTTGCGAGAAGCTCACCTCCTCGCGCAGCACGCGGCTGGTCGATTGCAGGACATTGCCGTGGATCTGGTGCGTCACCCCGGCGGGATTGACCATCATGCCGGTATCCTGGCCGACGGTGACGCGATTGACGGTGACTTCGCCCGTCATGCGGTTGACCGCGACATCGGCGACCCAGGCGGCCCAGGCGGCGCCGACGCCCGGCCAGCTGCCATGGACATAGCGGGCTTGGGCGAAGCCGCGCCCGCGCAGCACCTCACCATCGGCCTGCATGCGCGGGCCGACATGCGGCTGCCAGTTGGCGCGCTCGGCGGTCGCCCGCGTCAGTTCGGCGGCGCGTTCGTCATTGATGTGGCGCAGGCGGAACTCGACAGGGTCGACGCCGGCCTCATGCGCGAGCTCGTCGATATAGCTTTCATGGGCGAAGACGTTCGGCATCGCCGAGACGCCGCGCAGCCAGGACGCCCGCACGATCGGCGGCATGTCATAGGCCGTCAGCCGCATGTTCTCGTAATTATACGAGGGCATCGCAGTGCGATCACCCATCCGTAGCGTTGCCGGCTGGTTCGGGATGCGCCCGGTCAGCAGCAGCGCCAGGGTCGGGGCGGCATTGGACGGGTACCAGGTGTGGAAGTCGTAGGCCTTGAGCGAGCCGCCCGGCCCGAGCCCGCCCTTGATGTCGATCAGCTGGGCCGCGCCCTTCGGCTCCCAGAGATGCTCCTGCTCGCGGGTGAGCTGGACCCGCACCGGCGCACCGACCGCGCGTGACAACAGCACCGCGTCGGCGACGACGTCGTCGGCGCAGTTGCGGCCATAGCAGCCGGCGGCCTCGAAGCGGATGACCTCGATCCGCTCCTTCGGCAGGCCGGTGAGCACGGCAAGGTCGTCCTGCAGCGGATAGGGGTTCTGGCTGCCGGTCCAGACGGTGATCCCGTCCGCGCGCACATCGGCGACGGCGCAGGACGGGCCGATCGAGCCGTGCATGTGGTAGGGCCAGACGTAAGATCGGTCGAGCCGGGTCTCGAGGCCCTCCAGCGCCGCCTCGACATCGCCCTCCTCGGCCAAAAGGCGCGGCGTCGAAGGATGGGTGCGCAGCGCCTGGCCGAGATCGGAGAGGTCGGGCGGCGTGAACGCGCGCCATTGCGTGGTGAGCTTCAGCGCCGCTTCCGCCGCCTGCTCCTCGCGCTCGGCGACGATGCCGATGAAGTCGCCCTCGACCACCACGGCACGGATGCCGGGCACGTCGGCGATAGAGTCGCGATCGACCGAAATCAGGCTCCGGCCAACGAAATCGCCGGCATCCATGCCAGCATAGGGTGGGCGCACCACCCGGCCATGCAGCATGCCGGCGACGCGGACATCGTGGACGTAGGCGAAGCTGCCGGTGACCTTGGCCGGGATGTCGACGCGCGCGACCGAGCGGCCGACGAGCTTGTGCTGGTCGACCTGCTTGAAGTCAGCACTCTCGGCCAGCGGCAGCAGGATGCGCTCATTGGCGAGCAGCGTGTCGAGGGTGATGGCGAGGACCGTCTCGCCCTTGCGCGAGATCACGCCCTCGCTCAGCGCGATCTCGTCCTCGCCGCAGCTCAGCGCGGCAGCTGCGAGCGTGATCAATCTGGCCCGGATCTGGGTCGCCGCGATCCGGATCGCCAGCGAGGTAACCTGGATCGTCTCGCTGGCGATGGTCGGGCCCTGATCGGGCGTCTCGGTGGTGTCGCCGAGCACCATCTCGACTGCCGCAAGCGGGAAATCGAGCTCCTCCGCCACCATCTGGGCCAGCGCCGTGCGGATGCCGGTACCGAGGTCGACATGGCCGTTGAATGCGAGGACGCGCCCCTCCGCCGTCAGGCAGACATGCAGGTCGAGCCCATCCTCCGGCGCGGCGTCCGCGGCTGCGCCCTTGCGCGGCGCCACAACGCCGATCACGCCGGCGCGCTTCAACAGCGCCTTGCGGGAGAGGGGCTCGCTCATGGCGCCGCTGCGTCCTGCCGACCGCGTTCGGCGGCGAGCATCACCGCCCTGACGATCTCGACATGGGTGCCGCAGCGGCAGAGATTGTGGCGCAGCGCCTCGCGCACCTCCGCTTCGCTCGGGTTCGGCTGGGCATCGAGGAAAGCCTTCGCCGTCATCACCATGCCGGCGATGCAGTAGCCGCACTGCGCCGCCTGCGCATCGATGAAGGCCTGCTGGATTAGGTGCGGCGCTTCCACGCTGCCTAGCCCTTCGAGCGTGACGATCTGGCGCTCCACCGCCAGCCTGACCGGCAGGGCGCAGGCGCGCGCCGCCTGGCCGTCGATCAGCACCGTGCAGGCGCCGCATTCGCCAAGGCCGCAGCCGAATTTCGGACTGTTGAGCGCGAGGTCATTGCGCAGGAAGAACAGCAGCGGCGTCTGGGCTTCGCCCTCGACCTCATGGCTCGCGCCGTTGACGCGAAGCGTGAAGCGCCGCGTCGCCCTCATGGCTCGCCCGAGCGGGGCGAGGCGCGCCTGTTCATCCTGATCGTCACGGCCACCAAGATCATTCGTATACGAATGAGAATAATGACAAATCGAACTGCCCCGCAAGCGGGATCTTGGTGGGGAGGCCCACTCCGTCATGCTCGGGCTTGACCCGAGCATCTCAGGCCGGAGGAGGCTCCGATCGGCGCCTTCTTGTCCTGGGATTCCCGGGTCTGCGCTTGGCTTTGCCCGAGAATGACGCTGAAGCCAGTCGCGCTCAGTGCGCCACCGACGGGATCTTCTCCGCCGGCGGGGTGTTGCGGCTGATGCCGCTGCGGACGATGCCGTCGATCACGATCATGCCGATGCCGGGCAGGTCGCCGAGCTGGATCGAGTCGAGGAAGTTCTTTCCCGCCGAGTGCTGGGCCTTGTCCATGAAGACGAAATCGGCGCTGCGGCCGACCTCGATCAGCCCGCAATCGAGGCTGCGCATGCGGGCGGTGTTGCCGGTGGCGAAGCAGAAGGCGATTTCGGCCGGAACGTCGCCGAGCGAGGACAGCATCGAGACCATCCTGACGATGCCGAGCGGCTGCACGCCCGAGCCCGCCGGCCCGTCGGTGCCGAGGATGACGCGCTGCAATTCGTCCATCTCGCGGGCGACACGCAGGGTGTAGAGCGCGGCGCGCTCATTGCCGTTATGCACCAGTTCGAGGCCACGCTTGCAGCCCTCGCAGATGCAGCGGATTTCCTTGTCCGGCAAAGCGGTGTGGCCACCATTGATGTGCCCGACCACGTCGGTGTCCGCCTCCAGCACGACATCGGCGCCGATCAACCCCGAGCCGGGAATCGACGGACCGCCGGTATGGATGGTCGACTGGATCCCGTATTTGCGGGCCCAGGCCACCATCTCCCTGGCCCGCGCCCCGTCCTTGACGCCGCCGAGCCCGACCTCGCCGAGCAGCCTCACGCCGGCATCGGCCAGATCCTTGAAGTCCTGCTCGACCATGCCGGGCTCGATCACCGGCGCGCCGGCATGAACCTTGACGCCGCCGGGGCGGAAGGCGGTGAAGGCGCGCTGCGCGTAGATCGCCATGGCTTTCAGGCCGACGATGTCCTTTGGCCGGCCGGGCGTATGCACCTCGCCCGCCGAGATCATGGTGGTGACGCCGCCATGCATGGTCGAGTCGATCCAGCCGAACTGGTTCTGGCGCGGCGTCCAGTCGCCCGCGACCGGATGGACATGGCTGTCGATCAGCCCGGGCGAGAGCACGGTGCCGTTGGCATCGATCACGGTATCGGCCTGGTCGGTGTCGAGATCCTTGAAACGGCCGACCGCGGCGATCCGGCCGCCGATGGCAATGAGCGTGTCGGCTTCGAGGATCGGGCGCTCGATATCGCCGGAGAGCATCAGGCCGATATTCTTCACCACCAGCTTGTGGGTGCTGCTGACCGTGGTCGCCTGCTGTTCAGCCATCGTATCCGCCCTGTCGTCATTGTTCGAAATCTGCCGCCATCCTCATCGCCGCAAGCCTGATTGACAAGCGCGGCGGGATGCGAGATATTGTTTGTATACGAATGAATTTCTGCCCCGTCCGAACCCGGCTGTCAAGCAGCAAGGATCGCGCATGCCTTACGCCGTCACCAGCGCCTGCATCCGCTGCAAGTACATGGATTGCGTCGAGGTCTGCCCTGTCGACTGCTTCTATGAGGGTGAGAACATGCTCGTCATCCACCCGGACGAATGCATCGACTGCGGCGTCTGCGAGCCGGAGTGCCCGGCGGAGGCAATCGTCGCCGACAGCGTCGACGGGGCCGAGCAATGGCTGGTTTTGAACGCAAGACTGGCGCCGCTCTGGCCCAACATCACCCAGAAGAGCGAGCCGCCGGCTGATGCCGACGACTGGAAGGGAATACCGGACAAGATCGACCTGCTTTCCGAACGCCCGGGAATGTGATATTGGGTGGCCTGCATCCGATAATCTGCTAAATCGCTAGACTATCTGAGGATCGATGAGATGAGCAATTTCTACGAGGAGCGCGTGCTCTCAGTCCATCATTGGACCGATACGCTCTTCAGCTTCACGACGACCCGCGACACGACCTTCCGCTTCAAGAACGGCCAGTTCACGATGATCGGGATCAAGGTCGGCGAGAAGCCGCTGCTGCGCGCCTACAGCGTCGCCAGCACCAATTACGACGAGAACCTCGAGTTCTTCTCGATCAAGGTGCCGGATGGCCCGCTCACCTCGCGCCTGCAGAACCTGCAGGTCGGCGACCCCATCATCATCGGCAAGAAGGCGACGGGCACGCTCGTGCTCGACAACCTCAAGGACGGCAAGCGCCTGTTCCTGCTCGGCACCGGCACGGGTCTCGCCCCGTTCCTGTCGCTGATCCGCGATCCCGAGACCTATGAGCGCTACGAGAAGGTCGTTCTCGTCCATGGCTGCCGCCAGGTCTCCGAGCTCGCTTATGGCGAGCGCATCCAGCAGGAGCTGCCGAACGACGAGTTTTTGGGCGAGATGATCCGCGAGCAGCTCGTCTACTATCCGACCGTGACGCGCGAGCCCTTCCGCAATCGCGGCCGCATCACCGATCTCATCACCTCCGGCCAGCTCTTCAGCGATACCGGCATGGGACCGTTCGACCCGGCCGGCGATCGCTTCATGCTTTGCGGCAGCCCGCAGATGCTGGTCGACCTCAGGCAGATCTTCGACGAGCGCGGCCTCGAGGAAGGCAATCACGGCGAAGCCGGCGACTACGTCATCGAGAAGGCTTTTGCCGAGCGCTGAATTCTAGCGAAAACCGCTTTGAATGGCCGGCCCGTACCCACAGGTCGGCCATTTTGTATTCATGGCTTGCCCAGCGACTTTGCCCCGACAGCTTGAGCCTGCTACCTGTCCGGCAAATCACCTCGACCGACGAGTAGCGCCATGACCGAGACCTTGCCCGACCGGCTGTCCTCCAATCCCAACAGCCCCTTCTACAACGAGGAGCTGCTCGCGAAGGACATCGGCGTCCGCTTCAAGGGCGCCGAGAAGACCAATGTCGAGGAATACTGCGTCAGCGAGGGCTGGGTCCGGCTGACCGCCGGCAATGCCAAGGATCGCCATGGCAACCCGATGACGATCAAGCTCAAGGGCACGGTCGAGCCCTATTTCCGCAAGGCCGATTGAGACTCGCCGCCGCGAGCGATCGCCAGCGCGAAGGCGGCGATCGCCAGTACGGAAAGACCGGCGCGTACAGCATGCAGCGCTCCCCAGCGCTCGATCAGCGCCCGGCTTGCCGCTCTCGCCTGCTCGGCGCCGAGCGCTAGCAGCGTGTCGTTCACCGGTGCGATCACCATCAGCGTGAAGGGCAGATTGGCGAGCATCAGCGCCGCGCCGGCGAGCCAGAGTGGATTTCGCCTCCGCCAGAAAGCGAACGCCCCGGCAAGGCTCGCCAGCACTGCGAGCCCGGCCTGCATCCGCGCCGCGCGCGGATAGCTCTCCTGCCAGTGCAGCACAAGCGAGCGATCCTCCAATGCGAGTCGGGCTGGCTGCTCGGCGACGAGGATGTAGATCGCAGCACCGGCGAACAGTGTCGCCAGGATCAGCGCGGCGAGGCCGATGGCGGAAACGCCGCGGCGTTGCGTGGTCGTATCAAGACTGGAGTCAGGCATGGCCGCCTCCTTGAAATGAACAGCATGCTATTCATTATTGCATAGCATGCTGTTCAATTGCAATCTCGTCGAAACGAGTCCTGCATGACCAGCTTCAAGACCAGCTCCGCCGGCTACCTCGCCAACCATGTCGCCCGCCTGTTCGCACGTGAGCTGGCCGAGGCGGTCCGCCCGCTCGGCCTCGCGCCGGCGCAGTTCATGGTGCTGCTCGAGCTCTGGCGCGAGGAAGGGTTGACGCAGAAGGACCTGGTTGGCCGGCTCGATGTCGAGCAGGCGACGATGGCGGCGACGCTTGCCCGGATGGAGCGCGACGGGCTGATCGAGCGTCGGCGCGATCAGGCCGATGCCCGCGCCCGCCGCGTCCAGCTCACAGGACGGGCGCGGGCTCTGCAGGAACCGGCGCTCGCCGCCGCCAAGGGTGTCAATGCGCGGGCATTGGCCGGGTTTTCCGATGACGAGCGCGAAGCTTTCTTGGTGGGGCTGCGCCGCATCGTCGGCACGCTCTCGCGCACAGGGGAGTCGAGCTAGACCAACGCCCACACCGAAAGTCGATGCCGTTCTACGTCAGCCCGGCACGGCGCCGCGCAGCAGTCCCACGAGGTCGGCCTGGCGGGTCATGCCGGTCTTGGCGAAGACCTGCCTCAGCGTGGTGCGGGCTGTCCCTTCAGTCCAGCCGAGCATGACGGCGGCCTCGCGCGGGGCGTGGCCACCCGCGATCAGCGCGGCGAGCCGCGCTTCCGACGGGCTGAGGTCGAAGAGGCCGGCGACGAGGTCGGCTGACGGCGCCTTGGCCTGGACCAGCGGAGTTGCGACGAGGATCGCGGTCGCCTGGCTGAACAGGTCGTGGGCTGCGCCCTTGATCGGGACCAGGTGAAAGATGATCGGCGGCAGGTCATTGCGCGCCCGCATCGGGATCGAACGGACCGCAGCCATCGGCCCGCCCCGGCCCAGCGCCTCGAGCGCGGTCGCGAAAAGCGCATCGGCGCCGGCATCGGTCAGCTTCAGGCGTGAGGGAAGGTCCTCGATGGCCGATGGCATCAGCCGTGTGAGAAGGCTGTTGGCGGCGAGAATCCGGCCACCCTTGCCGAGCACCGCTGCTGCCAGGCGCATCAGCTCCAGCGCTGCGGCTGCGCTGCGCGCACGCTCGACCTCCAGATGGTTGGCGATCAAGGCCGACCGCGCCAGATGGGGCCGGACCCGGTCGAGCGCCGCGACGATCGTCCGGGGGAACGGTCCGTCCGCGAACGGCTTTTCGAGATTGATCATCGCGAAGTCGCCGGAGGGGATGCTGATCGCGGTCGCGACACCGGAGCCGTAGCCGCGCGGAATCAGAAAGTCGCTATAGAGGGGCAATTGTTCGGCCTCGCCGGGGGCAAAGACGTCGCCGTCGGTGATGAAGCCGGCGTGCTGAAAGGCGATGGCCCGCTTGGTGCGTTCGTTCTGCGCTCCGCCCTGGGCGAGCCATATGTCGTCCCACATCTCCTTGAACGTGTCGCTCGTGCTGACGACCGACAAGCGCGCCTCGCCGATCCGGGAGAACAGCGCAGCCGTTGCGTCACAATCGCGCGCCAGCCCCTCGAGCCAGCCCTGCCATCGTTCGGGAATCACGGCGGCCTCATAGAGACCGTCGATCAGCGCCTCGTATCCATCCCCGAATGGCAACCGGGTCTCCCTCTCGCAGAGCGTACAACCAGAGCTAGCATGCTTCCCGCGAAAGTGCCTTGTAGAAGAAGGTCGAAGCGCAATCGCTTCCATCCGGCATCAGCGCATAGCGCGGGATGGTGCCGACCTCGGTCCAGCCCAGGCGGTTGTAGAGCCGGCGCGCCGCGCCAGCCTCGTCGGTGTCGAGCACCAGCAGGTCGCGCCCGAGCGCCAGCGCAGCAGCCTCCGCCGCCCGCATCAGCGCTTCGCCGATGCCACGGCGGCGCGCCCGCGAATGCACCAGCACCTTGGCGATCTCGGCTCGATGCGGCTGGTTCGGCTTGGCCGTCGGATGGAGTTGGGCCGTGCCGACGATGCCGCTCTCGTCGCGCGCGACGAAGAGCACAATGCGATCGGCAGCGACCTCAGCGGCGATGCCGCGCCAGAAGCCGGCGAAATCATCCTGCGTGTTCCAATTCATGAAGCCGACCGAGGCGCCATTGGCGACGGCGTCGCGCAAAATCTCGGCTAGCGCTGGGATGGCGGCTAGCGCGGCGTCCCCGTCGAGCTGTTCGATCGTCACGCTGTCCAACTCCGTCATGCTTCGTCTCCGCGGGCCGCCGGCTGGCGGCAGTGTCTACTATGCAAGATTGATTCTACTATAATAGATCACGGTAAGCCCGGCCACTCCGCCCGACCGTCAACCCGGATTTTACGACGTTTGGCGAATTCCGGTCTCTCCAGCCCAAATCGGGCAGGTGATTTCCGAAAAAGTCACGGGCTCGCGTTTTGCTCAGGGCCGGAAGACGCCGGAAACGGCGCCGGCGCAAGGGGAGGCGTCGATGAACAGGGGCTTGGAATACGTCGGCCGGTCGGTGGTCCGCTTCATCACGCGCGGCAAGCCGCAAAGCGGCCCGGTCGATCGCAAGGCCCTGGCGCGGCTTGAGGCCGCGCTCAGACCGGGCGATGTGCTGCTGGTCGAAGGCCACATGAAAGTCTCGGCGGCGATCAAATACCTGACCCAGTCGACCTGGTCGCATGCGGCGCTTTATGTCGGCGACACCGGCAAGTTCAGTCCCGAGGGCGAGCCGCTGGTACTGGCCGAAGTCGAGATGGATGTCGGCTGCGTGCTCTCGCCCCTGTCGAAATACGGCGCCTTCGGCACCCGGATCTGCCGGCCCCAGGCCCTCGACCGCGAAGGCCGCCAGATCGCCGTCGACTACGTGCTCGAGCGGCTCGGCACGCAGTACGACCTCAAGAACATCCTCGACCTGGCGCGCTGGCTGATCCCGATTCCCTGGGCGCCAGCCGGCTTCCGCCGTCGCATGATCGCGCTCGGCTCCGGCGATCCGACACGGGCGATCTGCTCGACCCTCATCGCCCAGGCCTTCGAGGCGGCGCGCTATCCGGTGCTGCCGACGGTCGAATATGCCAGCGCGATGGACGAGCAGGATTTCGAGGAGATCCTGCACATCCGGCACCATTCGCTCTATATGCCGCGCGATTTCGACATCTCGCCCTATTTCTCGGTGGTGAAGCCGACCCTGGAGGCCGGTTTCGACTATAAGAGGCTGAATTGGGCGCAGGAGCGCCTGCTCGCGGCGGAGTGAAACGGCGGCCGATCTGCCCCACACCCTTGGCGCAAGGGGCGCGCACTGCTATGGCGCGCGCATGAGCACCCGCAGTTTCGACAACATCCGCAATTTCTCGATCGTGGCCCATATCGACCACGGCAAGTCGACCCTCGCCGACCGGCTGATCCAGCAGACCGGCACGGTCGCCGCGCGCGACATGAGCGAGCAGATCCTCGACTCGATGGATATCGAGAAGGAACGCGGCATCACCATCAAGGCGCAGACCGTCCGGCTCGATTACCGAGCCGAGGATGGCAAGGATTACATCCTGAACCTGATGGACACGCCCGGGCACGTCGACTTCGCCTATGAGGTCTCGCGCTCGCTCGCGGCCTGCGAGGGCTCGCTGCTGGTCGTCGACGCCTCGCAGGGCGTCGAGGCGCAGACGCTCGCCAATGTCTACCAGGCGCTCGACGCCGGCCACGAGATCGTCACGGTCCTCAACAAGATCGACCTGCCGGCGGCCGAGCCGGAGCGGATCAAGCAGCAGATCGAGGACGTGATCGGCCTCGACGCCTCCGAGGCCGTGCCGATCTCGGCCAAGACCGGCCTCAACATCGAGGGTGTGCTCGAAGCCATCGTCAAGCGGCTGCCGGCGCCGAAGGGCGACCTCGAAGCCCCGCTCAAGGCGCTGCTGGTCGATAGCTGGTACGATGCCTATCTCGGCGTTGTCGTGCTCGTGCGCATCATCGACGGCGTGCTGAAGAAGAACATGACGATCCGGATGATGCGCGCCAACGCCGTCTATGGCGTCGACCGCGTCGGCGTGTTCAAGCCGAAGATGCTGGAGGTCAAGGAACTCGGCCCCGGCGAGGTCGGCTTCTTCACCGCCTCGATCAAGGAGGTCGCCGACACCGCTGTCGGCGACACCATCACCGACGACAAGAAGCCGATCGCCGAGCCGCTGCCGGGCTTCAAGCCGGTGCAGCCGGTGGTGTTCTGCGGCATCTTCCCGGTCGATGCCGCCGATTTCGAGGTGCTGCGCAGCGCCATGTCGCGGCTGCGCCTGAACGACGCCAGCTTCTCCTATGAGATGGAGACCTCGGCGGCGCTCGGCTTCGGCTTCCGCTGCGGCTTCCTCGGGCTGCTGCATCTCGAGATCATCCAGGAGCGGCTCGAGCGCGAGTTCAACCTCAACCTGATCTCGACCGCGCCCTCGGTCGTCTACCATCTCAAGCTGCGGGACGGCTCGACGCTCGAACTGCACAACCCGGCCGACATGCCGGACGTGATGAAGATCGAGACCATCGAGGAGCCCTGGATCCGCGCCACGATCTTCACCCCGGACGAGTATCTCGGCTCGGTGCTGAAGCTGTGCCAGGATCGGCGCGGCCTGCAGATCGACCTCAATTATGTCGGCTCGCGCGCCAAGGTCGTTTACGACTTGCCGCTGAACGAGGTGGTGTTCGATTTCTACGACCGGCTGAAGTCGATCTCGAAGGGCTATGCCTCCTTCGACTACGCCATCACCGACTATCGCGAGGGTGACCTCGTGCGCATGTCGATCCTGGTCAATGCCGAGCCGGTCGATGCGCTTTCCATGCTCGTCCACCGCTCACGCGCTGACGCCCGCGGCCGGGCGATGTGCGAGAAGCTCAAGGAGCTGATCCCGCCGCACATGTTCCAGATTCCGGTGCAGGCGGCGATCGGCGGCAAGATCATCGCCCGCGAGACGATCCGGGCGCTGCGCAAGGACGTGACCGCGAAATGCTATGGCGGCGACGCCTCGCGCAAGCGCAAGCTCCTGGACAAGCAGAAGGAAGGCAAGAAGAAGATGCGGCAGTTCGGCCGCGTCGAGATCCCGCAGGAAGCCTTCATCGCCGCGTTGAAGATGGACAGCTGAGCCGGGAGGCTCAGCCGAAGCGCCCGCAGGTCAGGGAACCATTCCGGCAGACACGGTGTTGATCCGGAACCCTCAACCGAAGGGAGGACAGCATCGTGGATAGACGCTCTTTCCTGGCGAGTCTGGTCGGTGGCCTGGCCGCGGCGAGCTTCGGCACGGCAGCGCTTGCCAAGCCGCAGCCGAAACCGGTGGTAGCAGCAGAGCCTCACCCGCCTGAAGCTGCGCCGCAGGTCGATGCGGAAGCGCTCGACAAGACCGATGCCGATTACGCCCAGTATTATTATCGCCGTCGTCGGCGCTGGCGCAGGCGCTACTGGCGCCGCCGCTATTATCGGCCGCGCTATTATTACCGCCGTCGCTATTACCGGCCGCGCTACTATTATCGCCGCCGCTACTGGTAGCCATCTGACCGCCCTGCGCAGCTCGGGCCGCGCAGGGCGTAGCAGCGGTCAGAGATTGGCGCCGAGCCCGCGCAGCTCTGCCTTGAGGTCGATCGGCTCGACGAAGTGCACCGCCTGCATGCCGACCGAGCGGGCGGCTTCGACGTTTTTGGCGCTGTCATCGACGAAGATGCACTCGCCGGCATCGAGCCCGTAACGCTCCAGCAGCACGTTGTAGATCGCCGGATCGGGCTTCAGCAGTTGCTCATGCGCCGAGACGATCACACCGTCGAAGCTCTGCAGGAACGGGAAGCGGATCAGGCACTCTGCCCATTTCTCGCGTGAGAAATTGGTGATGGCGTAGACCTGCTCGCCCTTGGCCTGGAGATCGGCCAGCACCGCGACGCTGTCCTCGATCGTGCCGGGCACGGTCTCGTGCCAACGCTCGTCGAAGGCTTTGATCTCGACTTCCCATTCCGGATGGCTGGCGACCAATGTCGCCACGGCTTCGGTCCAGGGCCGGCCGCGATCCTGCTCGATATTCCAGGCGGAGGTGCAGACGTTCTTCAGGAACCAGTCGCGCTTGGCATCATCGGGAATGAGGTCGCGATAGAGATGGAACGGGTCCCAGCGCAACAGGACGTTGCCGACATCGAACACGACCTTGCGATTTGCAGGCATCGGTAGGCTTCTCCAGTCAGGCGTGCATCGACGTAGCTGATGCAACTCACGCCCTTGTGCACGGACGCACGTAACCTTCACAAGGCTTTTGGCGTATTCGCGTAAAGGATCAGCAAAGGCGCGACGGATGGCTTCGGCAGCAAGAGGTAGTTACTGGCCCTGGAACGACCGGCAGGGGCGCTTCTCGGCGCTGCGGGCCTGCTGCTTTGCGCTCGTGCTCATCCCCGCCTTGATCCTCGCCTGGCAGGCCTGGAGCCATCAGCTCGGTTCCAAACCCTGGACGCAGGCCGTGCACGATACCGGCACCTGGGCCCTGCGCATCCTCGTCATCACCCTCTCGGTGACGCCGCTGCGCCGCATCCTCGACTGGAACAAGCTGATCGGCATTCGCCGCATGCTTGGCCTGTCGGCCATGGCCTATGCGCTGGGCCATCTCACCTTGTACTGCATCGATCTCGCCTTCGACTGGGGCCTGATCGTCTCCGAGATCGTCAAGCGCTTCTATCTCGTCGTCGGCATCACCGGGCTCATCGGCCTCGTCGTGCTCGGCATCACCTCGACCGACGGCATGATCCGCCGTCTCGGTTCGGGGCGCTGGCAGCGCCTGCACAACCTCGTCTACCTGATCGCCTGCCTCGGCCTGTTTCATTTCGCGCTGCAGTCGAAGATCGACGTGACCCAGCCTGTGCTGCTGACCGGCCTGTTCGCGCTGTTGCTGGCCTATCGCGGGCTGGGTCGCCTTGGCATTCCGCTGAGCTTTGGCTCGCTCGCGCTGACCGCCCTAGCCACTGGCCTCGCCACCGCATTGGCCGAAACCGCGTGGTACGCCTTCGCCACCGGCGCCTCGGCCTGGCTGATCTTCCAGGCCAATGCCGACATCGTCGTCTATCAGGATTGGACGGCTGTGCGGCCGGGCCATTGGGTTGCGCTGGTCGGGCTCGGGCTCGCGGTGCTGCATCTTTTCCGCAAGCCTGCACCGAAGCCGGCAAGGCGTGAGCGCCCGCCGGCAATGGCCTCCGAGGCGGCTGGCGGCTGAGCCTCAGCCCTCGCGCCGCGCTAGCTCCAATATGGTCTCGATCAGCACGCGGATGGCGATACCGGCGTCGAGCTCGGTCATGGCCTCCAGCGGCGAATGGCTGATGCCCTTCTCGCAGCGCACGAACAGCATGGCCGAGGGGCAGAGCTTCGCCATTTCCATGGCGTCGTGACCAGCGCCCGAGGGCAGGCGCCGCGCCGTCAAATTCGAGCCGGTGCGGGCGATTCCGACAGCGAGCGCCTCCTGCAGGCCCTCGTCCATCGGCACGGCGTCGCCGCGCGAATAGGGCGTGATCGTCAGGTCGACCCCGCGGCGCGTCGCGATCTCGGCGAAGCGACGCTGGATCTCCACGTCCATGCTGGCGACGATCGTCCCGTCCGGTGCCCGGAAGTCGATGGTGAAGTCGACCGCGCCCGGTACGACATTGGTGGCGCCGGGATCGGCCCGGAACACGCCGACCGTGCCAACCGCGCGCTCATGTTCCCGCGCGATAGCCTCCAGCGCCAGCGCCATCTCGGCCGCCGCCGTGAGCGCATCCTTGCGCAACTCCATCGGCACCGTCCCGGCATGGCCGGCCTCGCCGGTGACGCGCACGCCGGCGCGGCCCTGCGCGGCGATGGCGGTGACGATGCCGACCGCTTCATTCTCGGCTTCGAGCACCGGACCCTGCTCGATATGGACCTCGAGATAGGCCTTCACGCAGCCCGGCTTGCGGGCGAGCGCCGCGATTCCCGCCGGATCGCCGCCGAAGGCGATAAGTGCGTCTCGCAGCACGACGCCTTCAGCGTCGCGCGCCGCGAGCCAGCCCTGGTCATAGCGGCCGGTCAGCGCCGCCGAGGTCGAGAGCGAGGTCGGGAAACGCACGGTCTCCTCGTCGCCGAAGGCGACGACTTCGAGCGCGAAAGGCAGGGGGATGCCGGCATCCCTGATCGCCTGCACCGCCAGGATGCCGGCGACGACGCCGAGATTGCCATCGAAGCGCCCGCCATCGCGGACGGTGTCGATATGCGAGCCGATCAGCACTGCCGGCAGGCCGGGGATTGCGCCCTCGCGCCGGCCCTGCACCGAGCCGGCGGCATCGATGAAGGCGGTCAGGCCAGAGACCTCCATCGCGCCCTTGACGTATTCCGCGCCCTGCCGGTGCGACGGCGAGAGATAGAGCCGCGTCAGCTTGCGCGGCTCGTCGGTGAACCGGTTGAGGCCGGCGAGGGCGGCGAAGGCGCGGGCGCCGAGCACGGCGGGCGAAGGCAGGGGCGTGGTCATGAGGTCAATCTAGCGGGCTGGTCATGGACGTGGCCAGCCCGCTTTAGCGCGGCAGGAGCGATTTGGCTGTCAGTAGGTCGCGCGCCCGCCCGACAGGTCGAAGACGGCGCCGGTGGTGAAGCTGTTTTCGGCTGAGGCGAGGAAGGCGACCATCGAAGCGACTTCGTCAGGCTGCAGGAAGCGTCCGCGCGGGATCTTGGCCAGCATGTAGCCGATATGCTCCTCGCTCATCTGGTCGAAGATGCGGGTGCGTGCGGCGGCCGGGGTGATGCAGTTCACCGCGATGTCCTGCTGGGCCAGCTCCTTGCCGAGCGATTTGGTCAGCGCGATCACCGCTGCCTTCGAGGCCGAATAGGCCGAGGCGTTGGGGTTGCCTTCCTTGCCGGCGATCGAGGCGACAAGCACGAGCCGCCCGTAATTGCGCTTGAGCATGCCGGGGATCACCGCCTGACAGCAATGCAAGGTGCCATCGACATTGAGGCGCATGATCTTCGCCCACTCGTCGAGCGGGTATTCCCAGGTCTTCAGGTTCGGCCCGGCGATGCCGGCGCTGGTGACGAGGATGTCGACGCTGCCATGACGCTGCTCCAGCTCGGCGGCGGCTGCGTTCACCGCTTTGGCATCGGTCACGTCGATTGCAAGCCCGCTTGCCGCCGGCCCGATCGCGGCGGCCGCGTCATCGGCGAGCTTGCCGTCGAGGTCCCAGATCGCGACCTTGGCGCCGCTGCTGGCAAGACGTTCGGCAACGGCACGGCCGATACCCTGCGCGCCGCCGGTGATGATGGCGACCCTGCCGTTCAAATCGATTTGATTCATTGAAATGATGCCCCTCCCTGGAACTGCGTGCGGACTTTAGCGCAAAGCCATCCACCGCAAAGTCGCGGCAGCTCAAGGGAGGGTTGCGTCAGGCTGGCTCCTCAGCGCGCGTTTCGAAAGGCGCTTGGGCTGAACACGGTGCGCAGCAGGATGCCAAAATCGAGCCAGAACGACCAGTTGTCGATGTACCAGTGATCATAGGCGATGCGCCGGGCCATTTTCTCGTCAGTGTCGGTCTCGCCACGCAGGCCGTTGACCTGGGCCCAGCCGGTGATGCCCGGCTTGACGTTGTGGCGCCGCGCATAGAGCGCGATCTTGCGCTGGAACTCGCGGTCATGGGCGAGCGCGTGCGGGCGCGGGCCGACCAGCGACATTTGTCCGGCGATGACGTTCAGGAGCTGCGGCAGCTCGTCGAGATTGTAGCGCCGCAGGAAACCGCCGATCCGCGTGATGCGCGGATCGTTGCGCGTTGCCTGCCTGACCACCTCGCCGTCATCGGTCGTCGTCATCGTGCGGAACTTGAAGATCCGGAACGGCTCCTGGTTGAAGCCGAAGCGGCGCTGCAGGAACAGCACCGGGCCCTTCGAGTCGAGCTTGATCGCGATCGCGACCAGGAGGAGGAGCGGCAGGCTCAGCGTCAGGATCGCGCTCGCGGCGAGGACGTCGAAGACGCGCTTGAACAGGATCTGGACGAAGGACAGGGCCGGGCGCGTCAGCCTGAGCGAGGCGAGCGAGCCGATCCGCACGATATGGGGATTGTCGAAGCGGTCCATGACGCGCTCCGGCGTCAGGTGGATCGCGACCGGCAGATTCATGAAGGCGTCGATGCAGGCGTCGATCGTCTCATGGTCCGACCAGGGCAGGGCGATGAAGACGGCGTCCGGCTTGAGATCACGGGCTCTGGCCGAGGCGGTGGCGAGGTCGGCAGCGAGGGCCGCGGCGGGATCGTTGATGCGGCGCGAATCGTTGCTGCGCAGGAAGGCGACGTCGACGATCGAGAACCCGATATTCCAGGGCTGGTGGCGCGAGACGAAGGACATCACCTCGCTCTCGCGGCCGATCAGGAATACCCGCTCGGAGGTGATCCTGCCGGTCTTCGAGGCCATCGAGATGGTGCGCACGATCGCCGAGCGGGCGAGCGCGATCAGCGGCACGCCGGCGACATAGGTGACGAGGACGACGGCGCGCGAATACTGGTCGTTCACCTTGGCTATGAAGACGAGGGCGACGAAGGCGATCATCGTCAGGTTCCAGACCGTGAAGGCCGAGGTGATCTGCCCCTTGGTCGAGAGGTAGTTTTCCAGCCGGTAGCGGCCGCGCATCAGATTGGTGAAGACGAAGATCGCAGCGATCATCGAGGCGAGCTCGACGGTGACCTTGTCGTTGCCGAGATGGCGATAGGCGACGAAGTGGTAGACGATCGAGGTGCCGCCGACCACGGTCAGAACCGTCACCGCATCGACCAGCGCGGTGATCAGGCCGATCCAGTGTCGCAGCACATTGGCGCGCTGGTCGGCTGCCGTGGTGACTTCATAGTTCAGGTCGTTGACGCTCATCATGCCGCGCTCGCTCGGTCATGGGCAGTCCGGATTCGGCACAGGGGATGCGCCGAAAGGCCGCCTCACCCGTCGAGGTGGCAAGGGCGATGCCGTAGAGGCATGAAGCCGGTTTCGCGGAAAATGCGCCGGAATCGGCCCGGATAAACCGGAGTCAGGCGCAGCACGAGCGGAGCACGTCCCATTACGGAACAGCCCGTGGGACAGAGGGCAAGCGGAGCGACAAGACCACTCTCGGATCAGGGAAAGACAGCGTTCATCCTATGGCGGGGTTTCGCTTGACCCTGGCAAGAAACGAAACGAAGACAACAGCCTACGCCGTCAGCATGGCGACGTGTGCGCCAGCAGCGATCGAGATGAACGTCGTTCTCTTCCAGTCTTCGCAGCGACGGGCCGCCCATTCCGCCCCGCCCGAACCGCCGCGCCGCGACATCGCCGGCGTTCCGGTGGCAGCGCTGACGCACGACGAGGCGCTCGCACTGGTCGATCATGCTTTCGACGGCGGCGGCCATCTGCATCTGGCCTACTGCAACGCCAATCTCGTCAATATCGCCGCGCGCGATGCCGGATTGCGCGAGCATCTCGCCGGCTTCCTGGTCCTGCCCGACGGGATCGGCGTCGATATCGCCTCGCGCCTGCTCTACGGCACGACATTCCCGGCCAATCTCAACGGCACCGATTTTACGCCCGCCATCCTCGCCGCCCGCAGGCGGCCGCTCTCGGTGATGCTGCTCGGCGGCAAGCCGGGCGTTGCCGAGCGTGCGGCGGCGAGGCTGCGTGCCGACTACCCGCAGCATCGCTTCGCAGTGCTGAGCCATGGCTATTTCGAACCAGAAGTGGAGGCGGCCCTGCTGGCGCGGCTCGCGCACGAGCGGCCCGACCTGCTGCTGGTCGCCTTCGGCAATCCGCGGCAGGAGCAGTGGATCGCCGACCGGATCGACGCCCGCCACTGCGCGGTCGCGGCCGGGATCGGCGCGCTGTTCGACTTCCTCGCCGGCGAGGTCGCGCGAGCGCCTGAGGCGGTGCGCGCGCTGCGGCTCGAATGGATCTATCGGCTCTGGCTCGAGCCGCGCCGGCTCTGGCGGCGCTATGTCGTCGGAAATCCCGCCTTCCTGATGCGCGTGCTGCGCCAGAAGCTGGCAGGGCGCAGCGCCTGAGGGCTTCTAGGGTTTCTTCCCGACGATGACGCCGAAGAGCGGGCCGGCGCCGATCATCACCAGAAAGACCCTGATGATGTGATGGGCCGCGACGAAGGCGACTTCGGTGTGCAGCGCCAGCGCGATCAGGCTCATCTCGGCGAGGCCCCCGGGCGAGTAGGCCAGGATCAGGGGTACCGGCTTGTAGCTCGAGACATGCGCCACCGCGAAGGCGAAGACCAGCGTCAGCACCACCAGGATCACGGTCGAGCCGAGCGAGAGCACGAGGATGCGCAGGATCGCCTGCGGCGGCGTGCCGACGAAGCGGCAGCCGATGGTGACGCCGAGGATCAGCTGGGCGACGTTGACGATCTCGTAGGGCGGCACGGAATCGCTGAGGCCGACGAGATGCACGACGGCCGAGACCAGCATCGGCCCGAGCAACTGCTTCGCCGGCAGTCGCAAAGCATGGGCGAGCATCACCCCGGCGATCGCGCTGGCTATCAGCCAGAACCAGCCCAGCGCCGACGTCTGAAACACCGATGGGCCCTGGTTGCGGTTGATGCCGAGCGAGACGCCTTCGAGCCATTGCACGATGAAGGGCAGCGTCATCACCACCAGGAGGATGCGGGCGGAATGGATCAACGCGATGGTGCGGGCATCGCCGCCCTTCTCCTCGCCGGTGATCACCATCTCGACGAGGCCGCCCGGCATGCCGGAGAAGAAGGCCGTCACGGGATCGTAGCCGGCGACGCGGCGAAAGTAAGTGACGCAGCACAGGCCGCAGGCGACCATGAACAGCACGAGGCCGCCGAGCGTCGGCAGCCAGTTCGGCATCTGCGCGACGATTTCCGGCTTGAAGCCGGAGCCGAGCAGCACGCCGATCACCGCTGACATCGGCGGGCGGATCACTGACGGTGCCGCCACCGGTGTGCGGGCGATGGCGGCGGCGGTGCAGAACACCATCGAGCCCAGCATCCAGGGCAGCGGCAGGCGGTAATAGGCGAAGAGCCAGCCGCCGAGCGTGCCGAGGGCGAGGGCGAAGAGGAAACGGCGCCAGGGAAAGCGGCGCGGCGACAATTCGCTGATGCCGTTGACCGCATCCCTCAGCAGATCCCGCATCGCCCCGATCACCTCCCTGAGACGCATGCGCGTAGCGGCGTCACGGCGCTGCTATACGCCATCCGCATGGCGATGACAGGGCGTTGTCGGCATGGCGCCTTTGCCCTCTTGGCGGAGCGGGCGGATGTGGCGGCAACCCCGCCATGCTCGCAAGCCACTGACGAACGGGCGGAAAATCAGCGACAGTCGAGTCCTGCAGATATCTGATAGGCCGTCGGCGTCATCGCCCGGCTCGAGGCAGCCATGAGCGAAGACCGCCTTTCGGAAGCGACCGGTCGCGGCAGCGAAGGCGTCGGCTTGGCCGAGGCACTGCCTGTTTCGGCCGACGAGGACGGCAGTCCGGCAGAGCCTCCCGAATCCAGCGGCCCTGAACGGCCGCTACCGCCGGTTCTCTCCACCCCCTCTCG
The DNA here is from genome assembly GCF_030144325.1 of Bosea vestrisii. Taxonomy (NCBI): domain Bacteria; kingdom Pseudomonadati; phylum Pseudomonadota; class Alphaproteobacteria; order Hyphomicrobiales; family Alloboseaceae; genus Allobosea; species Allobosea vestrisii. The sequence continues at coordinate 3,540,771 of NZ_CP126307.1, forward strand.
CGAGAGCTGGCTCGCGACCCGCCGCAATCGCGCCGGCCTGTGGTGGCGCAGGGCGAGCCCAAACTTACGCGGCACCGTCTACATGATCACCGCGCTGCTGGTTTACGCGGTAATGGTCGGCGCCTTCAAACATCTCGGCACGGCGATCCCGCTGGTCGAGACGCTGATGATCCGCCAGATCATCATGAGCGCCGTGATCGTCGCCATTGCCGGCCGCAGCCTGAAACAGGCATTGAAGACGGACCGGCCCGGCCTGCAGATCTTCCGCGGCCTGATCACCCTGGCTTCGATGCTCTGCGGCTTCAGCGCCCTCATCCACATACCGCTGGCCCAGGCGACCTCGATCAGCTTCAGCCAGGTGCTGTTCGTCACCGTCGCCGCCGTGCTGATCCTGAAGGAGCGCGTCGATCGGGCGCGTTGGGTCGCGACCGTACTCGGCTTTGCCGGCGTGCTGATCATGCTCAACCCGTCGGCCGATGGGCTGAACTTCTGGGCGCTGATGTCGCTTTGCGGTGCGCTGTTCGGCGCCGGCATCACCATCAGCGTGCGCATCCTCGGCACCAGCGAGCGGACCGAGACGATCCTGATCTATCAGGGCCTGGTGCTGATGGTCGTGCTCGCCTGGCCGGCCTGGGCCCTCTGGGTCTGGCCGACAGCCGAGCAACGGTTCTGGCTGGTGCTGCTCAGCCTGTTCGGTACCGCCGGGCAATGGCTGATCACCAAGGCCTATCAGGTCGGCGAGGCGTCGGCGCTGGCGCCGCTCGATTTCAGCCGCTTGATCCTGGCTGTTTTCACCGGCTTCGTCTTCTTCGCCGAGATACCGACGCTGACGACACTCATCGGCGCGGCCATCGTCATCGGCGCGACGCTCTACACCATGCGCCGCAATGCCCGCGGCCGGGTCGGCGCCGACCTGTCCACCCCGCCCTGACGCTCAAGCCACGAGACGCCCATGACGCATCATCAGCTCGATGCCTCCCTCGCCACCTGCCATTGGGGCTATTTCGACGCCGGGCTGAAGCCGGTGCTGGAGATCGAGAGCGGCGACAGCGTCACCATCCGCACCGTCACCGGCGGCCCCGCCCACCTGCCCGAGGGCAATGCGACGATCCCGCCGGAGATCCACGAGATCCATGAAAAGGCCGAGCGCATGGTGCCCGGCCATATCCTCACCGGTCCGATCGCGGTGAAGGGCGCCAAGCCTGGCCAGGTGCTGGAGGTGCAGATCAGGAGCGTGAAGCCGCGCACCGATTTTGGCTACACCATGTTCCGCCCGCTCGGCGGCACGCTGCCGGACGAGTTCGATTATCACGCCTTCCGCTACATCCATCTCGACCGCGAGCGGAAAGTCGCGAACCTGCCCTGGGGCATGGAATTGCCGCTTTCGCCCTTCTTCGGCGTGATGGGCACGGCGCCGCCGGCGCATTGGGGCCGGCTGACCTCGCTGATCCCGCGCGCCTTCGGCGGCAATCTCGACAACAAGGAATTGGGTGCCGGCGCGACCCTCTATCTGCCTGTTTTCGTCGAGGGCGCCCTGTTCTCCTGCGGCGACGGCCATGGCGCCCAAGGCGATGGCGAGGTCTGCATCACTGCGATCGAGACGGCGCTGGAAGGCACCTTCGAATTCTACCTGCGCGAGGATCTCTCCTTCGCAATGCCGCGCGGCGAGACCAAGACCCACCACATCACCATGGGGATCGACCCCGATCTCGATATCTGCGCCCAGAATGCGTTGAGGGAGATGATCGGCCTGATCACCTCGCAGACGAAGCTGACGCGGGACGAGGCCTATATGCTCTGCAGCCTCGCCGCCGATCTGCGCGTGACCCAGACGGTCAACGGCTCCAAGGGCATCCACTGCATGCTGCCGAAGAGCCTGGTGGCGTAACGTATCCCCGTCATGCTCGGGCTTGACCCGAGCATCTCAGGCCGGAGCAGGCTCCAACTGGCGTCCTTTCGTCACGAGATTCTCGGATTTCAGCTTCGCTTCGTCCGAGAATGACGCCTTGTCCTACAGCATCGGCAGCCCGCGCGGCTTTGGCCCGCGCGGGAAGGCGGCGTCGAGCCGGGCTATGTCCTCGTCGCCCAGCTGCAGCCCGAGCGCGCTGGCATTGTCCTGCGCATGGCCAGCCTTCGCCGCTTTCGGGATCGCGAAGACGCTTGGCTTGCGCGTCAGGAAAGCGAGCGCGATCTGACGCGGGCTCGCGCCATGCGCGCTGGCGATCTCGGCCAGCACCTTGCCTTGTGCCGAGCGCTCCTCCGGGAAATCATCCTGCCCGAACGGGCTGTAGGCGGTGACGGCGACGCCGTGCCTCTCGCACCAGGGGATCACCGCATGTTCGATCGCCCGTTCGCGCAGATGGTAGAGTACCTGGTTGCAGGCGATCCTGCCGGGCCCGACGACGCGCAGCGCCTCGTCGAGATCGGCGACGTCGAAATTGCTGACGCCCCAGGACAGGATCTTGCCCTCGGCCCGGAGGTCTTCGAACGCCGCGAAGGTCTCGGCCAGCGGATATGAGCCGCGCCAGTGCAGCAAATAGCAGTCGAGCCGGTCTGTCCTGAGCCGGCGCAGCGATTGCTCGCAGGCCTTGCGGGTTCCGGCCTTCGAGGCGTTGTGCGGCAACACCTTGGAAACCAGGAAGACCTCGTCGCGCCGCCCGTCGATCGCTTCGCCGGTGATCTCCTCGGCGCGGCCATCGCCATACATCTCGGCGCTGTCGATATGCGAGAGCCCGAGGTCGAGTCCGCGCCGCAGCGCCGCGATCGCTTCGCTGCGCGCTGCGCGTTCGATGTTCCAGGTGCCCTGGCCGATCCGCGAGACCACTGGACCGCCCGCGCCGAAAGCCTGTGTCATTCGCTCATCCTATCTTTCAGCGGACCTCGACCTCATAGCGGCCATGGCGGATTTCGCCGTCCGAGTAGCGCACGCGCACCTCGAAGCCGTCGCGGCCGCGATAGTCGGCGTTTGAGGTGTATTCGAAGGCGAGCGCTTTGCCGACCTTGCCGTCGCAATGCTGATGGGGGCCAGGGCCATAGACCGCCTGGCCTTGCGCGTCAGCATGCGGACCGTGCCGTATTGCGGCTTCTGCGTCAGCACGGCGGTCGGCCGCCTGACCTGTCGGCAACGCCTGTCCATGGTCATGTAGGTCTGCTGCATCAAGGTCGGCTCGCCGGCGGCGGCGCGGTCGATGCCATTAGTCCCGACATCGCCCGAGGTCACGCAGCCGCCGAGCGCGCTGCAGAGCAGGATCAGGCCCAGTGTCATCATCCCGGGAGCGGGCATGGCTCTCCCTCGCTGCGCCCGGCCGATCACACCGGTGGCGTACCGTTGGCCGCCAGCACCTCGCCGGCGAGGTAGAGCGAGCCGCAGATCAGGATGCGCGGCGGCGCCGGCCAGGTCCGCGCCGCGATCTCGCGCAGTGCCTGTTCCACCGAGCCTGCGATCTCGGCCTTCAGGCCCGCCTCGCGCGCCAGCGTCGCGACCTCTTCGGCGGAGCGCGCCGCGAGCTGGTTCTGCATGGAGACGGCGAAGAGGCCCTGCGCCAGCCCCTTGAAATGACTGAGCGTGGCGCGCGCATCCTTGGTCGCGAGCAGGCCGGCGATCATCACGAGCGGCGCCGGGTTCTTCTCCTCGAGATCGGCCATTGCCTGGGCGAGCACGCGGCCGCCATCGGGGTTATGGCCGCCATCGAGCCAGAGCTCGGCGCCGGCAGGCGCGAGCTCGGCGAGCGGGCCGCGCGCCAGCCTTTGCAGGCGGGCCGGCCACTCCGCCTCGGTCATGCCGCGCTCGAAGGCCAGGGCCGGCAGGCCGCCATAGCCGGCGGCACGCAGGGCTGCGATCGCGGTGCCGGCGTTTGTGTGCTGGTGGCGCCCGGCGAGACGCGGCAGCGGCAGATCGAGCAACCCATCGCCGTCCTCGTAGACCAGCCGGCCGCCATCTTCGTGGACGTTGAAGTCCTGCAGGCCGACCAGGATCTTGGAGGCACCGACACGCTCGGCCGCAGCTTCCAGCACGGCGGTCGGCTCCGGCTCCTGCGGCGCGATCACCGCCGGCGCACCACGCTTGAAGATGCCAGCCTTCTCGCCGGCGATCTTGGTGACGGTGTCGCCGAGATATTCGGAATGATCGAGCGAGACCGGCGTTACCACCGTGCAGGCGGGGTGATCGATCACGTTCGTTGCGTCAAAGCGTCCGCCGAGCCCGACTTCGAGCAGCACGACATCGGCCTTGTGCTCGGCGAAGAGCAGGAAGGTGGCGGCGTTGGTGATTTCGAAGAAGGTGATGGGATCGCCGGCGTTCACGCGCTCGCAGCGCTCCAGCGCCTCGACCAGCACGGCCTCGTCGACGAAGCGCCCGCCGCCGGGCCGCCCCAGCCGGATGCGTTCATGGAAGCGCACCAGATGCGGCGAGGTGTAGACATGGACAGACAGGCCGGCCGCTTCGAGGATCGCCCGCATGAAGGCGATGGTCGAGCCCTTGCCGTTGGTGCCGGCGACATGGATCACCGGCGGCAGCTTCTTCTGCGGATCGCCCAGCCGTTCGAGCAGGCGCAGGATACGCCCGAGCGAGAGGTCGATCAGTTTGGGGTGCAGCGCGAGGAAGCGCGCCAGCAGGAGGTCGGATGTGCTCATGCGGGACCGGCTCCGGCCGGCTGTTTATCAGACGGTGGCGGCCGGCAGCGGCTCGGGTTCCGGGGCATTGACGGCTGGCAGCTTCTGCTTGGTCAGCAGTCGGCCGAGCCGCGCCAGCGTCGCCGGAATCTGGTGGCGATGCACGACCATGTCGACCATGCCGTGATCCTTGAGATATTCCGAGCGCTGGAAGCCCTCGGGCAGCTTCTCGCGGATGGTCTGCTCGATCACGCGCGGCCCGGCGAAGCCGATCAGCGCGCCCGGCTCGGCGATGTGGACATCACCCAGCATGGCGTAGGAGGCGGTGACACCGCCGGTGGTCGGGTTGGTCAGCACGACGAAATAGGGCAGGCCGGCCTTGCGCAGCATCCGGGTCGCGACGGTGGTGCGCGGCAATTGCATCAGCGAGAGGATGCCCTCCTGCATGCGCGCCCCGCCCGAAGCGGCGAAGACGACATAAGGGGTCTTCTTCTCAAGCGCGGTCTCGGCGCCCTTGATGAAGGCTTCGCCGGCGGCCATGCCGAGCGAGCCGCCCATGAAGTGGAAATCCTGCACCGCGATCGTCATCGGCAGGCCCTGGACCCGGCCATAGCCGACCTTGAAGGCGTCGGCGGCCCCGGTCTTGGTGCGGGCGTCCTTGAGCCGGTCGACATAGCGCTTCTCGTCGCGGAACTTGAGCGGGTCGGCCACGGCCTCCGGCAGCGGCACGTCGACCCATTTGCCCTCGTCGAAGGTCAGCCGCAGCCGATCCTGCGCGGTGACGCGCATGTGGTGGTCGGAGCCGGGAATGACGAAGCCGTTGGCCTCGACATCCTTGTGGAAGACCATCTGCCCGGAATCCGGGCACTTGATCCAGAGATTCTCGGGGGTCTCGCGCTTGAACAGCGTCTTGATGCGCGGACGGACGACTTCGGAAATCCAGTTCATCGGATCATCCTTGAATTACGCTGGCGCGATGGGCTCAGGCAGCCGCTTTCGCGACCGAACGAACACCGGCCGCGAGCTCGGCAACCAGCGAGGTGACAGCCGAAACCGTCTTTTCCGTGGCCTTGCCGTCGGCATCGAGCGAGAGCCGGACGCGCTCGACCAGGGCCGAGCCGACGACGACGCCGTCGGCATCCCTCGCGATCGCGATCGCATCCGCCGGCGTCTTGACGCCGAAGCCGACCGCAACCGGCAGCCTGGTATGCTGCTTGATCCGGGTAACCGCCGCGCCGACCGCGTCATAATTGGCGATCGCGCCGCCGGTCACGCCGGTCATCGAGACGTAGTAGACGAAGCCGGAGGTGTTCTGCAGCACGCGCGGCAGGCGCCTGTCGTCGGTGGTCGGCGTCGCCAGGCGGATGAAGCTCACGCCCGCGGCGAGCGCCGGCAGGCACAGCTCCGCGTCTTCCTCGGGCGGCAGGTCGACGACGATCAGCCCGTCGATCCCGGCGGTGCGGGCGTCCTTCAAGAACGCGTCGACGCCATAGGCCCAGATCGGGTTGTAATAGCCCATCAGCACGATCGGCGTGTCGTGTCCGGCCTTGCGGAAGGCCGCGACCATGGCGAGCGTCTTGCGCAGGGTCTGCCCGGCCTTGAGCGCGCGTTGGCCGGCGAGCTGGACGGGTACGCCGTCGGCCATCGGGTCGGTGAAGGGCACGCCGAGCTCGATGATGTCGGCGCCGGCCGCCGGCAAGGCGTTCAGGATGGCGCTGCCGGTGTCGAAATCAGGGTCGCCGGCGGTGACATAGGTCACCAGCGCGGCGCGGCCAGCCGCAGCGCAGGCGGCAAAGCGGGCTTCGATGCGGGCTTGTCCGGTCTCAGTCATGCCGGAGCGGTTAGCATGGCCGCGCCCGGCTGGCGAGAGGGCGGGTCTGCTTGCAGGATCAGGCGAACTTGGTACCGCGTTCAGTCAGCAGCGCCCGCAGCACCGAGCGGTGGCAGCGCGCCTCGTCCTCGCAATAGCAGCCGACCGAGACATCGCTGCCATGCGACAGGGTCGCGAGCAGGTCGAGCGCGTGGCGCGGCGCCGGCTCGGCCATCTCGGCCTTGAAGGCGCGGGTGAAGCCGGTCCAGTCCTTCTCGCTCTCGGCGGCCTTGGCCTGCGCCATCAGCTCCGGCGTCGGCGACAGCAGCGGGAACCAGACGTCGAACCAGTCCTCGCTGGCATAGCGCTCCTTCGGCACGCCGCGCGGCACGCGCCGGACCGTGCCGATGCGTGTGCCCTCTGCCGGATGGCGTGGGCTACCGAGGCGGACGATGCGAAGGCTCATGCGCTTGCCTAGCATGAGTCGGGAGGCGGCAGCGTGGCCCGAAATTCGGACCACGCCAAGCGTCATGATCCACCTTCAGGCAGCCGGATCGCTTACTTCTCGATCCGCCAGACCGTGCGCAGCGCGGCGCTGACGGTGACCTCGCCCGGCTCGACCGAGACCGGCGCGGCGCCCGCCGCCATGCGATATGACCTGACATCGGCCATCGGTCGCACCGGCGGCTCTGCCTCCGACTCGACGATCGAGACGAGCTCGCCGACCTTGACGCCGAGGCGCTTGGCATAAATCTCGGCCCGGGCGCGCGCCGCTTCCGCCGCCTTGTCGCGGGCCTGGTCCTTGGCCTTGTCCTCGTCGGCGAGGCCGAAGCTGATGCCGGTCATGTCGTTGGCGCCGGCAGCGACCAGCGCGTCGATCAGCGGCCCGGCCTTGGCGAGGTCGCGCACGATCACGGTGATGCCGGTGCGGGCCTCGTAGCCGTCGATCTTCGGCGCGCGTGCCTGCGGCGAGGACGAGGCCGAAGGCTGCGTCATCCGCGGAGTCAAGGCGATCTGCGAGGTCGAGAGATCGCCCTGGGCGACGCCGGCGGCTTTCACCGCCTCGATCAGCTTGGCCAGTGCTGGGGTGTTCTTCGACAGCGCTTCGGCGGCAGTCTTGCCCTCGCTGACCACGCCGGCCTGGACGGTGGCGAGATCGGGCTTCACCCGGACCTCGCCGGTGGTCTGGATCACAATGCCCTCCGCCGGTGCGAGCGGGCCCACGGTCTGGGCGTGCACGGGGGTGGAGAGCGCCGCGAGCGCGGCAATGATGAGGGCCTTCTTGGTCTTCGACATGATCGTCCTTCGCTGGGCATGGTCGGCAAAAGCAAGCAGCACTTCTGCGGCGCGACCATGCGCAACCTATTGGGGCAGCATCAGGACGATTGATGTCACCGCGACGCCAGAATCTCCGCGACCTGCGGGATGTCCTTGTCGCCGCGGCCGGAGAGGTTGACGACCATCAGATGGTCCTTCGGCTTCTTCGGGGCGAGTTCGGCAACGCGGGCGAGCGCATGCGCCGATTCGAGCGCCGGGATGATGCCTTCGAGCTTGGAGATCAGCTGGAAGGCTTCGAGCGCTTCCTCGTCCGTCGCCGAGAGATAGGTGGCGCGGCCGGTCTCGTGCAGCCAGGAATGCTCCGGGCCGATGCCGGGATAGTCGAGCCCGGCCGAGATCGAATGGGCGTCGTTGATCTGCCCGTCCTCGTTCATCAGCAGATAGGTGCGGTTGCCGTGCAGCACACCGGGGCGCCCGCCGGTCAGCGAGGCTGCGTGCAGGCCGGACGGGATGCCGTGGCCGGCGGCTTCGACGCCGTAGATCTCGACGCTCTTGTCGTCGAGGAAGGGGTGGAACAGCCCCATCGCATTGGAGCCGCCGCCGATGCAGGCGACCAGCGAATCCGGCAGGCGGCCTTCGAGCTCCTGCATCTGCACGCGGGTCTCGTTGCCGATGACGCATTGGAAATCGCGCACCATCGCCGGATAGGGATGCGGGCCGGCGACCGTGCCGATGCAGTAGAAGGTCGACGCGACATTGGTCACCCAGTCGCGCAGCGCCTCGTTCATCGCGTCCTTCAGCGTCTTGGTGCCGGACTCGACCGGCACCACGGTCGCGCCGAGCATCTGCATGCGGAAGACGTTCGGCGCCTGCCGGGCAACGTCGACCGCGCCCATGTAGACGATGCATTCGAGGCCGTAGCGGGCGCAGAGCGTCGCGGTCGCAACGCCGTGCTGGCCGGCGCCAGTCTCGGCGATGATCCTTTTCTTGCCCATGCGCCGGGCCAGCAGGATCTGGCCGAGCACATTGTTCACCTTGTGCGAGCCGGTGTGGTTCAGCTCCTCGCGCTTGAGGTAGAGCTTGGCGCCGCCGAAATGCTCGGTCAGGCGCTCGGCGAAATAGAGCGGCGAGGGCCGGCCGACATAGTGCTTCAGCCCGTAGGCGGTCTCGGCGTGGTAAGCGGGGTCGGCCTTGGCAGCGGTGTAAGCGGCCTCCAGCTCGAGGATCAGCGGCATCAGCGTCTCGGCGACGAAGCGGCCGCCGAACTGGCCGAAGCGACCGTTCTCGTCCGGGCCGTTGCGGAAGCTGTTCGGTGCGTGCGGCGCGTTCATGCCTGGCCTGCCTTCTTCAATTCTTCGGCCGCCGAGCGAGCGGCTCTGACGAATTCCGCGATCTTGCCGACATCCTTGATGCCCGGCGCGCTTTCGACCCCGGAGGAGACGTCGACGCCGGCCGGCCTCGCGATGCGGATGGCCTCCGCGACATTCGCCGGATCGAGCCCGCCCGATAGCATGAAGCGGAAAGCCGGGTCGAGGCCGGCGAGCAGGCTCCAGTCGAAGGGCCTTCCGTGCCCGCCCGGATAGGCGGCGTCCTTGGGCGGCTTGGCGTCGAGCAGGATGCGGTCGGCGACGCCGTGGTACAGCGCGATCTGGTCGAGATCGGCCGCGGTCGCCACGCCGAGTGCTTTCATCACTGGCAGGCCTGTTGTGGCCTTGATCGCGGCGACCTGCTCCGGCGTCTCCTTGCCATGCAACTGCATCCAGTCCGGCCGGACGATCCGCGCAAGTTCGACCGCCTGTTGCGGTTCGTAGTCGACGACCAGTGCGACGACTGTCGTCCTGCCACGCGCCTGGGCGGCGAGCTCGGCCGCATGCTCCGGCGTCACATAGCGCGGGCTCTTCGGATGGAAGTTGAGGCCGATCATCTCGGCGCCGGCGGCGAGCGCCGCCTCCAGCGTCTCCGAGGTCGAGAGGCCGCAGATCTTGATGGGGCAGTTCTTGAGCGGGAAGGCGTCGTCGCGTGTCATGCCGGCGCTGTAGCACAATAGCCCTCGCTGCTGCACTCGTGACATGATGCAGCCTGAGGGACCGCCGGGCGACGGTCCGGGGTTAGAGTGGGCGACGAATGGGGCGACGTTTCTTTGCAGGTCTGGCGGCGCTTCTGCTGATGGCCGGCCTCATCTCGCTCGGCGTCTACATGTGGAGCCAGCCCAGGACGCTGAAGCTCGCGGTCGGCCCGCTCGGTTCGGATGACGCCAGGCTCGCCGCCGCCCTCGTCCAGGGCCTCAGCCGCGAGAAGAAGCCGGTGCGCCTGCGTCTCGTCCTGACCGAGGGCTCGGCCGAGAGTGCGCTGAAGATCGACGCCGGCAAGGTCGACCTCGCCATCGTCCGCCCCGATGTCGCCCTGCCAGCCAAGGCCGATACGGCGCTGATCACCCGCCGCTCCTTCCCCTTCTTCATCGGCTCCAAGGATCTCGGTACCGACCGGATTTCGGGCCTGCGCGGCAAGCGCATCGGCGTGGTGCGCGCGCCATCAGGCAATCTCGACCTTCTGAAACTCGTGCTCTCACAATATGAGGTCTTGCCGGAAGCGGTGACGATCGTCCCGCTCGGGCCCGAGGACGTCTCCGCCGCCATCGCCGATGGCCATATCGACGTGCTCTTCGCCGTCAACGTGCTGAATGCCCGCGTCGTCACCGAAGTTGGGACACGCCTGCATCGAGCCTTCGGCGAGAGCCCGACCATCATCCCGATCCGCGAGGCCGATGCGCTCGCCGCCCGCAACCGCGCCATCGAGTCGGGCGAGATCGTCCGCGGCGCGCTCGGCGGCGATCCGCCGCTGCCGGCCGAGAACCTGCCGAGCATCTCGATCACCTCGCGCCTGATGGCAGCGCAGTCGCTCGACGATGCCCGGGTCGGCGAACTCGTCGGCGCGATCCTGTCGCTGCGCGTCACCCTCGCCGCCGATCTGCCGGCGATCCAGGGGCTGGAGACGCCCGAGACCGACAAAGGACGCGCCGCTGGCGGTGCATTCCGGCGCCGCCGCCTTCATCGACGGCGAGCAGGAGACCTTCTTCGAGCGCTATGGCGACTGGTTTTATCTCGGCGTGATGGCGCTTTCGCTGGTCGGCTCCGGTGCGGCCGGCCTATTCGGTGTCGAAAGCGCGACTCGGCGCAAGCGGGCGATGGCGGATCTGAGCCGCCTCGTCGTCCTGCTCGGCGGGATGCGGACGGCGGCGGACGAGCCGGAGCTTGCGGCGATGGAACGCGAGGCCGACGCCATCCTCGCCGGCGTGCTGGCGAATTATGCCCGCGGCGACATCGATTCCGGCGGGATCGGCGCCTATCGCTTCGCCATGGACCAGCTCGGCCGCGCCGCGACCGAGCGCCGTATCGTCCTGGCGGAAGCAGAGGCGGAGTGAGCCGCTTTATTCTCGCCGCAAAGCGCGATCATCCGTTCGAGCCTTCTTCCATCTCGATGGCTTCCCGAATGGCTATGTTTCCCGCAAGTGCCGCGCTCATCCTCGGGGCGCTTGTTTTTTATCCCGCCTCGGCGGCATTCGCCCAGACCGAACCGGCGCCCCCGTCGCAGATCACGGGAGCGTGGCCGCAGGTGAAATGCGAGCGCTGGCGCAGCGCCTATGACGAGGCGCTCAAGCGTTTTGGCAGGAAGGGGCTCGGCCAGGAGTTCATCGCCGGCAACGAGGCGTTCATCAGCTCCGGTTGCCAGAGCCCGCCGGATGTCTGCCCGCGCAGCGCCGAGGAGCTCAACTTCGCCAATGTCATGGTGATGGCGGGCATGAACGCCGGTCTCGCCTCGACCTTCATGCCCTATGCCTGCCGGAAATCCTGACCAGAGTCCGCTGCGATCAGCTTGCACCGCAAGCTGATGTGCCTCCTGGCGAGCAGGCATCGCCCCATTGCGGTTGCCCAAACGCCATCAAGCGTTTATGTGCAGCGCAACGAATTCCAGATTCACTCAGACAGATGGCTGTGCCGGCCGGGGTCTCCCTGCCGGCTCGCGGTCATGAAACAAGGCCCCGACCGCATGTCCATGCGCAACATCGCCATCATCGCCCACGTCGACCATGGCAAGACCACGCTGGTCGACAAGCTGCTGCAGCAGTCCGGCACCTACCGCGACAACCAGCGCGTGATCGAGCGCGTGATGGACTCCAACGAGCTGGAGAAGGAGCGCGGCATCACCATCCTGGCCAAGGCCACCTCGGTGGTCTGGAAGGATACGCGCATCAACATCGTCGACACCCCCGGCCACGCCGATTTCGGCGGCGAGGTCGAGCGCATCCTGAACATGGTCGACTCGGCGATCGTGCTGGTCGATGCCGCCGAAGGCCCGATGCCGCAGACCAAGTTCGTGGTCTCGAAGGCGCTGAAGCTCGGCCTTCGCCCGATCGTCGCGATCAACAAGGTCGACAAGCCCGACGCCCGCGTCACCGAGGTGATCAACGAGGTCTTCGACCTCTTTGCGGCGCTCGACGCCAGCGACGAGCAGCTCGATTTCCCGATCCTCTACGGCTCGGGCAAGCAGGGCTGGATGGCGCCCTCGCCGGAAGGTCCGCAGGATCAGGGCCTCGCCCCGATGTACGACCTGATCCTCAAGCATGTACCGGAGCCGCGGATCGAGGAAGGCCCGTTCCGCATGCTTGGCACGCTGCTCGAGGCCAATCCCTATCTCGGCCGCATCATCACCGGCCGCGTCGTCTCGGGCTCGGCCAAGCCGAACCAGCAGATCAAGGTGCTGTCGGGCGATGGCACTCTGGTCGAGAACGGCCGTATCACCAAGATTCTCGCCTTCCGTGGCCTCGAGCGCACGCCGATCGAGGAAGCCATCCCCGGCGACATCGTCTCGATCGCCGGCCTGGTCAAGGGCTCGGTTGCCGACACCTTCTGCGACCCGTCGGTCGAGACGCCGATCAAGGCCCAGCCGATCGACCCGCCGACGGTGTCGATGACCTTCATGGTCAATGACTCCCCGCTCGCCGGCACCGAGGGCGACAAGGTCACCACTCGCGTCATCCGCGACCGCCTGTTCAAGGAGGCCGAGGGCAATGTCGCGCTGAAGATCGAAGAGGCCAAGGATAAGGACTCCTATATCGTCTCCGGCCGCGGCGAACTGCAGCTCGCCATCCTGATCGAGCAGATGCGCCGCGAGGGCTTCGAGCTCGGCGTCTCGCGTCCGCGCGTCGTGTTGAAGCGCGATGAGGCCGGCCAGCTGCTCGAGCCGATCGAGGAGGTCATCATCGACGTCGACGAGGAGCATTCCGGCGTCGTCGTGCAGAAGATGTCCGAGCGCAAGGCCGACATGCTGGAGATGCGTCCGTCGGGCGGCAATCGCCTGCGCCTCGTCTTCCACGCCCCGACCCGCGGCCTGATCGGCTATCAGGGCGAATTGCTGACCGACACGCGTGGCACGGCGATCATGAACCGGCTGTTCCATGACTATCTGCCCTACAAGGGCGAGATCGGCGGGCGCCGCAACGGCGTGCTGATCGCGATGGAGACCGGCGAGGCCGTGGCCTACGCGCTCTGGAACCTCGAAGACCGCGGCCCGATGATGATCGAGCCCGGCTGGAAGGTCTATCAGGGCATGATCGTCGGCGAGCACACCCGCGAGAACGATCTCGAGGTGAACGTGCTCAAGGGCAAGAAGCTCACCAACATCCGCACCACGTCGAAGGACGAGGCCGTGCGCCTCACCCCGCCGATCCGGATGACGCTGGAGCGCTCGCTCGCCTGGATCGACGATGACGAACTCGTCGAGGTCACCCCGAAGTCGATCCGCCTGCGCAAGGGCATCCTCGACCCGAACGAGCGCAAGCGCTCGCAGAAGCAGAAGGCCGAAGTGGCCTGAGCTTGGCCGGGGCCGACGCCCCGGTCGAGATCCTGCTGATCACCGGCCCGGCCGGGATCGGCAAGTCGACCCTGTGCTGGGAGATGGGCGATCTGCTGGCTGAGGCCGGCATCGCCCATGCTGCGATCGAGAGCGACGAGCTCGACCGCGTCTTCCCAAAACCCGGTGCGGAGGACCTCGCTCCCCTGGCACCGGGCGCTCGCGATGTCAGCCAGCTCAACCTCGCCGCGCTCTGGGGCACTTATCGCGGGCTCGGCCACACCCGGCTGATCATGTCGGGCGTGATGCTCCATGTCGGTTTCGACAAAAGCTGGATCCTCGCCGCGATCCCCGATGCCCGGATCACCGTGGTACGCTTGCGGGGAAGCGAGGGAAGCCTGCTCGAACGTCTCGACCGGCGGGAGACGGGCGCGGGCCGCGAGGCCCAGATCGAGCGCTCATTGCGTCAGGCAAAACGCATGGCGAGCGAAGTCGCGGACGATTTCATCGTCGTTGATACGGACGAACTCACGCCGGCGGAACTGGCGCGTGACGTGCTGGCCAGGAACGGCTGGCTGCAGACCCCTGCCTGACGGGGCCGGCCTGTTCGGTCATCGCGGACCCGCCCTGCAGTAGCAGCCATTGTCTCCCGCTGCCGGCTCTGCTCCCTTGCGCTCCGCGATAAAGGGGAAGGATTTCACCATGCAGTTCCGCAATCTCGGCCGCTCCGGCCTGCGCGTTTCGCTCGTCGGCCTCGGCTGCAACAATTTCGGTGGCCGGATCGACCTGGAGGCGGCGCGCAAGGTCGTCGATGCCGCGATCGAGCATGGCATCACCCTCTTCGACACCGCCGACATCTACGGCAATCGTGGCGGCTCGGAGCTCGCGCTCGGCGAGCTGCTCGGCACCCGCCGCAAGGACATCGTGCTCGCCAGCAAGTTCGGCATGAACATGGACGAGGAGGGTGTGAAGAAGGGTGGCTCGCGGCGCTACATCGTCGAGGCGGTCGAGGCCTCGCTGAAGCGGCTGCGGACCGACTGGATCGACCTCTACCAACTGCATCGGCCTGACGCGCTGACGCCGATCGAGGAGACGCTGCGGGCGCTCGAGGACCTGATCCGCCAAGGGAAGGTCCGCTATATCGGCTGCTCGAACCTGTCGTCCTGGCAGGTCGCCGATGCCTATTGGACGGCCAAGACGCTCGGCACAGAGGGTTTCGCCTCGGCCCAGGACGAGTACAGCCTGCTGGTGCGCGGCGCCGAGAAGGAGCTGATCCCGGCCATCGGCCATTTCGGCATGGGGCTCCTGCCCTATTTCCCGCTCGCCAACGGCCTGCTCACCGGCAAATACCAGCGCAATGCCCCGATGCCGGAAGGTGCGCGCATGACCCGCGAGGCCCAGCGCGCCGGCGAGGTGCTGACCGAGGCGAACTGGGGCAAGACCGAGAAGCTCGCCGCTTTCTGCGAGGCGCGTGGCAAGACGCTGCTGGAGCTCGCCTTCTCCTGGCTCGCCGCTCAGCCGGTCGTTTCCAGCGTCATCGCCGGGGCGACAAGGCCCGAGCAGATCGCTGCCAACGTCAAGGCAGCCGACTGGGCGCTGACCGCGGAGGAGCTCGCCGAGATCGACGCGATCACGCGCTGAAATCCGCCGCGAGAGCGCCTCAAAGAAGCCCAACGGCGAAGCGACATCGTTAATCTTGCCTCCCGCCGCCGCGACGGGGCAGGGAGACTGTTGTCAAATCCTCGCGCCTGGGGCTTCCTTGCGCCGAACTGCGCCGGAGAACGCTGGTTTCGTGATGCGTATCGTTTCCCTTCTGGCCTTGGCTCTTCCGCTGCTTGCCCTGCCGGCTGCAGCGCAGGACAAGCCTGCTGCGCCGCAGCCGGAGCCGATGCGCATTGTCGTGACGCGCAGCGCCGAACCGTGCGAGCCCGAGTGCCGCGAATGGATCGCGGCCCAGGGCGCGATCAGCAATGACACGCTCGCCGAACTGCGTCGCGCGCTCGCCGA
This sequence comes from Bosea vestrisii, assembly GCF_030144325.1. NCBI lineage: Bacteria > Pseudomonadati > Pseudomonadota > Alphaproteobacteria > Hyphomicrobiales > Alloboseaceae > Allobosea > Allobosea vestrisii. The sequence goes on from NZ_CP126307.1 coordinate 3,556,327, forward strand.
GCTGAACGGGCGCAAGCTGCCGCTGCTGGTCTATTCGACCGGCGGCACGGTCGAGGCCGCGATCGCCATGGGCGAGCTCGTCCGCAAGGGCGGACTCGACATCGCGGTCGCCCGCACCGTTTTCACCCAGCGCGACCCGGCGCTCGGCACGATCGATGAACGCAGCCCGCTCTGTGCTTCGGCTTGCACGCTCTTCCTCGCCGGGGGGCAACGCCGCATCATTCCACTGCAATCGCGCATCGGCGTGCACCAGCAGACCATCGTCGAGACCGAGACGACGACGGTGCGCGACTACAAGATCGTGCGCGGGCGCAAGGAACTGGTCGACGAGAGAACGGAGACGCGGACGGTCAAGCAGGAGCAGGCGACCGGCGAAATCGACGCCAAGATGAGGCGCTATCTCAATGCGATGGGGCTCGACCGCTCCTTCCTCGAGACGACGGTGTCGACGCCCGCCGACACGATGCGCTATCTCAAGCCCGAAGAAATGCTCGCGACGACGATCGCGACGGAGCTCGGCTCGGCCACGCTCGCCTTCTCCAGCCTGCGCTCCGGAATGGCGCCGGGCGCGCCTGCCGGCCTGAACACGGCGCCGGTGGTTGCGGCGACGCTGACCGCGCCGGCGACCCCCATCGGCTCGGTCGAGCTCGGCCCGCACCGCGGCGGCAAGCTGCGTTTGGCGCTGTCGATCGGCGAAGGCCGCTACCAGCAGACGATCGTCCTGCAAATGCGGCTCCTGTTCGGCGATGCCCAGATTCCGACGCGGCTCCGCACCGTCACGCTGACCCTCCCGAACGGCCCGCCCATCGTCGCGCGCAACGATGACGGCAGCGATCCCGACGCGCCGATGACGGCCGATGTCCTGCGCGAGACCTTGTGCGGCCTGACCGACAGGACATCGATATCCCTGAAGATCGAGCCGCCGGCGGAAGACGGCGTTCCCTCGACCTGGCAGCGCAATGGCACGGCAGCCGAACTCCTGCGCCTGCCGACATTGCGCACGACGGTTTGCCGCTAGCAAAGCCTGCGACCAAATTCCATCCGGAACCAATCGCTTCTCGGCAGGCGCAATCGATTACATGCACGCATGGCGTGCAGTAACCGCTGCCTTCAATGTGTGCTTGACAGTGCCCGACCCGATAAGCTCACCTGCCCTCAATCAGACGCGCCGCACGAAAGCGCGCGGCCGCAATCGAGGGAGAAACGCCGTGTTGAGACGCCATCTTCTCGCCGCGGGCCTCGCGCTGGCGGTTTCCGGCAGCGCCTATCCCGCTCTCGCCCAGAGCAAGGGCCCGGTGGTCGGCGTCAGCTGGTCGAACTTCCAGGAAGAGCGCTGGAAGACCGACGAGGCGGCGATCAAGGCCGCGATCGAAAAGGTCGGCGGCACCTATCTTTCGGCCGACGCGCAGTCATCGCCGGCCAAGCAGCTCACCGATGTCGAGAGCCTGATCGCGCGCGGCGCCAAGGCGATCATCGTATTGGCGCAGGATGCGCAGGCGATCCGCCCGGCGGTGCAGAAGGCGGTCGACGAGGGCATCGCGGTCGTCGGCTATGACCGCCTGATCGAGATCCCGCAGGCCTTCTACCTGACTTTCGACAATGTCGAGGTCGGCCGGATGATGGCGCGCGAGATCGTCAAGGCGAAGCCCGAGGGCAACTACGTCTTCATCAAGGGCTCGAGCTCGGACCCGAACGCCAATTTCCTGTTCCAGGGCTCGATCGAGGTGCTGAAGCCCGCCATCGACGCCGGCAAGATCAAGAATGTCGGCGAGGCCTATACCGATGGCTGGCTGCCGGCCAACGCCCAGCGCAACATGGAGCAGATCCTGACGCGCAACGCCAACAAGGTCGACGCCGTCGTCGCCGCCAATGACGGCACGGCGGGCGGCGCCATCGCCGCCATGGCGGCGCAGGGCCTCGCCGGCTCGGTGCCGGTCTCCGGCCAGGACGCCGATCGCGCCGCCCTGAACCGTGTCGCGCTCGGCACCCAGACGGTGACGATCTGGAAGGATGCGCGCGAACTCGGGCGCAATGCCGCCGAGATCGCGATCAAGCTCGCCGGCGGCGCCAAGCTGACCGAGGTTTCCGGAGCCACGGCCTGGGACCAGGGGCCGAGCAAGGCCAAGATGACCGCGCTCTTCCTGAAGCCGGTGCCGGTGACCAAGGATAACCTCAACGCCGTCATCGAGGCTGGCTGGGCCCCGAAGGCCGCGGTCTGCCAGGGCGTCGGCGCCGGCAAGGTCAAGGCTTGTGACTGAGGCTGTGCCAGCGCCGGTTTCGCCGGCGCCGGACGCCAAAAGCCTTTCTGATCATCTGCGCGCGATCGAGTTCGATGCGCGGATGGTCGGCATGATCGCCGCACTGGCGGTGATCTGGTTCGGCTTCAACTGGCTCTCGGGCGGCGCCTTCCTGACGCCGCGCAATCTCTGGAACCTCTCGGTCCAGACCGCTTCGGTCGCGGTGATGGCCTGCGGCATGGTGCTGGTCATCGTCACCCGCAATATCGATCTCTCGGTCGGCTCCATGCTCGGCTTCGTCGGCATGGTGGTCGGCCTCATCCAGGCGCGGCTGCTGCCCGATCTGATCGGCTTCGAGCATCCGGCTACCTGGCTGCTGTCGATGCTCGCCGCCGTCGCGCTCGGCGGGCTGATCGGCCTGTTTCAGGGCGCGCTGATCGCCTATCTCGCCATTCCCTCCTTCATCGTCACGCTCGGCGGCCTGCTGGTCTGGCGCGGTGGCGCCTGGTGGGTCACGCAAGGCCAGACCATCGCGCCGATGGATTCGCGCTTCCGCCCGCTCGGCGGTGGCATCGAGGGCGCCATCGGCTCCTCGGCCTCCTGGGCGATCGGCCTCGTCATCTGCGCCCTGATCGTCACCGCGATGGCCATGGCGCGTCGCCGGCGCCAGCGCTACGGCTTCGCGCTGCGCCCGCTCTGGGCCGAGATCGCGCTGGCTGCGCTCGCCTGCGGCACGGTGATCGGAACCGTGTTGATCGCCAACGCTTATCTCCTGCCGGCCGGTGTCGCCCGCCGGCTGACCGAGGCGCAAGGCGGAACCTGGCCCGAGGGCGGGCTTGCCATCGGCCACGGCCTTGCCGTGCCGGTGTTGCTGGCGCTCGCTGTGGGCGTCGCGATAACCTTCCTGACGACGCGTTTGCGCTTCGGCCGCTATGTCTTCGCAATCGGCGGCAATCCGGAAGCCGCGCAGCTTTCCGGCGTCAATACGCGAAAAGTGCTGATGCTGGTCTATGGGTTGATGGGTGCGCTCGTTGGCATCGCCGCCTGCATCTCGACCGCCCGCCTCAACGCCGCGACCAATTCAGCCGGTCAGCTCGACGAGCTCTACGTTATCGCCGCGGCGGTGATCGGCGGGACCTCGCTCGCCGGTGGCGTCGGCACGATCGTCGGCGCGATGCTGGGGGCGCTGGTGATGCAGTCGCTGCAGTCGGGCATGGTGCTGATCGGCGTCGATACGCCCCTGCAGAACATCGTCGTCGGCATCGTGCTCGTCCTCGCCGTCTGGCTCGACGGGCTCTATCGCAAGCGGCTGGGGTGAGGGAGGCAACGATGGATGCGACCACCCCCTCGTCGAGATGCGCGAGATCTCGATCGCCTTCGGCGGCATCAAGGCGGTCGACCATGCCAGCGTCGACCTCCATGCCGGCGAGGTCGTCGGCTTGCTCGGCCATAACGGCGCCGGCAAGTCGACGCTGATCAAGATCCTGTCGGGGGCCTATCGCGCCGATGCCGGCGAGATCAGGATCGCCGGCGAGCCGGCTTCGATCGCCTCGCCCCGTGACGCCAAGCGCCACGGCATCGAGACGATCTACCAGACGCTCGCCCTGGCGGACAATGTCGACGCCGCCGCCAACATCTTCCTCGGCCGCGAGCTTTTTGACCTCCTGGGGCACGCTCGACGATAGTGCGATGGAATCCGAGACCCGCAAGGTGATGGGCCGGCTCAACCCGCATTTCCGCCGCTTCAAGGAGCCGGTGAAGGCGCTCTCCGGCGGCCAGCGCCAGTCGGTCGCGATCGCCCGCGCGATTTACTTCAACGCCCGCGTGCTGATCATGGACGAGCCGACGGCGGCGCTCGGCCCGGCCGAGACGAAGCAGGTCGCCGACCTCATCCTCGAGCTGAAGAAGCAGGGCATCGGCATCTTCCTGATCAGCCACGATTTGCATGATGTCTTCGACCTCGCCGATCGTCTCAGCGTGATGAAGAACGGCAAGGTGGTCGGCACTGCCCATGTCCGCGACGTCACGCAGGACGAGGTGCTCGGCATGATCATCTCGGGCAAATGCCCACCCGGCGCGGTGGCCGGGCCGGGGGCGCTGCGGAGTTAGGATTGCGTGGCCGGGCCCGCTGGTCGAGCGGACCCGGCCGGTCGTTCAGGCCGTGGCATGCGGCTCGTGCCGGTAGTCCCAGACCGCCCAGGCCGAGACGGCCGCCGTCAGCAGGCCGATGATCAGATGCGTCCGGAAAGCGCCGACATTGCCGGTGAAGCCGAGGATCCAGGGCGCGGCGATCAGCCAGAGGCCGAGCGCCAGGTTCACCCATTCCTCCCATTCGGCGAAAGCGGCGAGCGCCGCGATCGCGATCACGGCGAGAACGGCACCGACCAGCCAGGCATTGCGGGTCGGCATGGTGTCGGCCAGGAAACCCATCATCCAGGGCGAGATGAAGAGGAGCGCGCCGAGGATCAGGTTGAGCCAGTCCTGCGGTCGCTTTCCATTCATATTCGCGGTCAACATGATCACCTCCATCGGTGAAGATCATCCAACCACGGCGCCTCACGCACGAGGCGCTTGGTTGAATTCATTATACACCTGTAGCAGAGCCGGCTCAAGGACTGGCCGATAAACGAACATGGCCGGCGCGATCCGGCCATGAGATGCCTGACAACTTGACGCGGTCGGTATTCGACTTCGTCGTGACTTCAACGAGCCGGGCGGCTCACTTGGCCGCGAGCAGTTCCTTGACCTGCAGCAGCACCAGCTCGTTGTCATCCGCCTTCTTCGGGTCGCGCGACGACGAGAACGGCAGATTGTTGTCGTTGCCGACGACGATGATGCCGTTGGCGAGATCGACCACGTCGACGTTCTCGATGGTGAAGAACGGGAAGGGCAGCACGCCGTCGATGGAGCCCTGCTTGGCCTTCTTGTCGGGATCGGCGATCTTCATCAGGTCGATATAGCCGACCTTGCGCACGCTCTTGCCGACATTGGCGTCGGTCATCTCGATCTTGACGATGCGCTTGAACTTGGCGAGGTCGTGGAAGCAGTCCGGGCCCTTCTGACTGGGCGCGCAGGCGCGGTCGGCGGTGCCTTCGCCATTATCACGCTCGATGATCAGCGCGGTCGTGGCGTCGATCATGTTGAAGTCGCCGATGGCGAGGCCTTTCTGCTCGAGCGGGAAGAACCAGGAGCGGCCGGTCCACTTCTCGGCCTGCACATCGAATTCGAGGATGCGCAGCACTTCCTTGCCATCGACTTCTTCATTGCCCTTGGTCTCGGCGTTCCAGAGCGGTCCTTCCAGCAGCGGATAGAGGAAGCGGCCGTCCGGCGACTGCGCCATGCCCTCATAGCCTTTCGAGCGGCGGACATTGAACTCGACCGGGAGATTTGGCGCGCCGGGCGTGGTCACGGCGTAGTGGTCGGGCGAGCGGGTCGGCTTGCCGTCGACCGTCGTCTCGAACACGGCCTCGACCTTGCCGGTGGCGTCGACGCGGATCAGGTAGGGGCCGAACTCGTCGCCGATCCAGTATTTGCCACCGATCGGCTGGATCGACTCGGGATCGAAATCGGCGCCGGTCAGATAGCGCTTCTCGGTGCCTTCATTGGCGATGCGGAACGGCACCTTCTTGTCGGGATCGTGCAGGAAGGTGGTCGCGGTGCGCTCGATCTTGCCGCCGGCGAAATCGGCCTTGAGCTTGTGGAAGAACAGCATCGCGTCCGGCGAATTCGCCTTGGCGCCGAAGCCGTTGTCCGTCAGCACCAGGAACTCGCCATTCCCCAGCGAGCGGATGCCGGAGAAGCCCTGCACCGGCTGGCCGGCGAAGGGGGTGGAGAGACCGGTCGGGCGGCCGCCCGAAGTGCCCATCACCGTGCCGACCTGCTCGACGCGCTTGCCGGGGGTGATGAACTTGCCGGAGACCTTGAGATCGGCCGGCGCATCGGCAGGGGCCGGGATGATGGTATTGGCCGGCAGCAGCGCATGGCCGACCAGCTTGGCCGGGAACTCTTTTGGCGCATCCTGCGCGCCGGCGAGCAGGGTGGACGACAGAAGAAGAGCGGCGGCGAGGCGCAGACGCATGGGACACTCCGGTTCAGGGAAAAGCGGGACGGCCCCGCTTCGCGTCCGGAGTTTGCAGCCGCGCGACAACGCAGTGACGCTTGCGTGACGGCGAACCAAATCGCGTGCGAGCTCGTCAGCCGGTCGCGAGGAAGCGACGCACGAAGCTCGCCCCGCCATCCCCGGTCCAGACCTCGCCGACACGGGCGAGCGATACCAGAATCGCGCGCACCGCCGGCCTGACCCTGAGACCCTGACGGAAGCGCAGCGCGATCGCATCGGCGTCGAGCGGCGCGTGCGAGACTGCCAGGATCGCGAGCACCGCTGCCACCCGCTCGACCGGTTGTATCGGGAAGATCGGCGTGCCGCCGCCCGGAACCGGCAGCGACAGCAGCTCGGCCGCCTCGATCTGCTCGCTGACCGCGGCCTCCCGCCCGAAGCGCGGCCGTTGATAGTCCGGCCGCAGCCAGCGTCGTGCCCCACGCTCTTCCTCGCGGGCCCGGTCGCGATTGAGCGCCACCAGCAGCGCCAGGATCGTTTCGTCGTCCGCATTGGCCGGGAGCCCGTAGGCGGTAGCGACCGCCGTGTCGATCGCCTCATGATGCTCGTTCAGGATCAGCACCAGGCCGCGATCGCGGATATCGCCCTCGGCGGAGGAGAGCGGCCTGCCGGCGAGGATCGCCTCGCGGACATTGTAGAGCTTGGTCAGCGTCAGGTCCGGATGTCGCTCCAGCACCTCCTTGCGCAGCACGTCGAGCGCTTCGGCCGGTTCGCGGATCGCCTGCTTCTGCATCTCCGCAATCTCAGGGAAGGGGAAGGGATCGAAACAGCGCGATTTGGAATAGCGCGGGTCGTTGCCGATGCCGAGCCAGCCGCCGGCCTGCAACGCCCAGACACAATGGACGCGCGACGACAGCACGCCGAGATGGAAGGCGTCCGACAGCGCGACGGCGACAAGCATGTTGTCCGGCAGGATGCTGGCGTCGAGAAACTGGAAGACGCGGTGCTTGGTTGTCTCGACGGTCGCGATGTAGCGCTGGAGGCCCGCGAGGGCCGGGCGCAGTTCCTTGCGCGGTTCGCCGAACAGCCACCACAGCTCGCGATAGCTCGCCCGGTTGTTGACGTCGCGCCCGACGACCTGTCCACTCGCGTCCTTCTCTTCCTTCACCCGCAGCTTGACGTGTTGGTAGACCTCCGGGAAGCGCTCGCGCACCTGGGCGGCGGTCAGTCCGAACAGATCGATCGCCATGACGTTGCGTGAGCGCGCGGTAAGGTCGCGGCCATTGCGATAGCAGCGGAGATGATCAGCGAGCCCCGGTCGTGTGCCGAGCCCGAGTGTCTCTGCCTCGGCGGGCGTGACGATGAAGCCGGCACCGTGCAGCTTCACGCCCGGCGAGCACAGGCCCTCGTTCGCGAGCAGGCCCGTGGTCTGGGTGATGTCGACGCCGATGCTGAGGTCGGAATTGATCACCCCCTGCCGCTCGCGCACCTCCACCCGCGGCTGGTCGGTGTCGAGCCCGGATTCCGCGATAACCTCGAGCAGGCGTCCCCCTGCCGGCCGGATGCCGCGACCGTCATCGCGATCCGTACTGCCGCCGTATCCTTGCCGGCCTTGGTCCAGGGGTGGTCGGCGATGGCGAGCAGCAGCGAGATCGGCTTCTTCGCATTCAGGTGCCGCTCGACGACGCGGCGCTGGAACAGCTGGGTGATCGAGTTGGTGGTGACGAAGCCAAAGCGCCGGAGTTTCGTTCCCGGCAGGGTGAGCAGTTCGGCGGCCCGGTCCCACCAGTACATGACGAGGTCGGCGCTCTCGTTCATCTGCGGATAGGCGGCGCGCAACGCCCCGACATAGCTCTCGCCCAGTCGCCCGCGCAGGTCCTTGCCACCGATGAAGGGTGGATTGCCGACGATGAACTCGACCTCCGGCCAGTCCGGCCGACGCGGATTGCGCGGCGCGACCTCGCGCCGACCTTTGACGAGCGGCACCGGCCAGTCGTCCCAGACGAGCAGGGCATCGCCCGGGACGATCTGGGCGAGCTCCTCCAGGATCGGCTCGCTCGGCGCGAAGGCGCGAGTCCGCAAATGCCATTGCAGATAGCCGATCCACAGCATCAGGTCGGCGATCGCGACGGCGCGGCGATTGGCGTCGATGCCGAAGAACTGCCAGGGGCCGACGCCGCGCGCGCCGAAACCGCCGAGCTGTTCCGCCGCCCCGAGCTCGGCGGCGACTTCCAGGACTTCGCCTTCGAGCCGCTTCATCAGGTCCTGGGCGACATGCAGGAAATTCCCGGTTCCACAGGCGGGATCGAGCACGCGCGTCTTGCTGAGCTGGCTATGGAAATCTTCGACGAGCGCGAGCGCGCTCTTCAGGCTGCCGCCGTCACGGGCCTGCTGCGCCGCGGTCAGCACGTTGCGCCAGTCGTCGCGCAGCGGAGCGATCACGGTCTCGACGACCAGGCGTTCGACATAGGCGCGCGGCGTATAATGCGCGCCCAGCCTGGCTCGTTCGGCCGGCTCCAGCGCCTGTTCGAGCAAGGTGCCAAAAATGGCGGGATCGACCAGGCTCCAGTCATGCTCCGCGGCTGAGAGCAGCTCGGCGATGCCGTCCCGGCCCAGCGCGAACACTTGCGGCTCCGCGAACATGCGGCCGTTGAAGCGCTTCAGCTCGGCGCGGACGGCGGAGGAGTAGCGGCCGAGATCCATGGCCCGCCAGAGATCCTCGACCAGCGGTTTGAAGCTCTTCGGCGCCTCGAGGCACTCGCGCAGCAGCCGCTTGAAGCTGTCAGCCGGGATCAGGCGGACATCCTCGGCGAACATGGTGAAGACGCAGCGCATCAGGAACAGCGCGACGTCCTCCGGATCATGCCGGCGCTCCAGCGCCTTCGAGACCAAAGCGAGACGTTGGGCGATCTGGCGCGTCGCCTGGGCGGCCTGGCGGGATGGGTCGAGCGAGAGCGGATCGCTCCAGATGCAGGCGATCCAGGCCCGGATGGCGGGATCGCGCAGGTCTTCGAGATAGACCCGGAAGCGGTGCCGGTCGGGGAACTGGGCGTAGTTCTTCCCCTGCCCGGAGAAGTCCGCATAGAACTCGAAGCAGTGGCCGACATCGCAGAGGATGATGAAGGGCGGCCAGCCATGCGAGGCGGGCAGGGCGCGGCAATATTGTTCCGCCTGGCGCTTGGCGTTCAGCATCATCACGTCGAGGCCGCGATCGGCGCCGCGTCGCCCGCGAGGTGTCTCGGTCGGTTCGTCGTCCGTGCCACTGGCCGGCAGGATTTCCTTGGGCTGGCCTTTCAGCCGCTTCTGCTTGGCCTCCATGGCGAAGCAGATCTTCCGGTAGAGGTCGATCCGGCCAGTGGTCGCGGAGCCGTCGGGCCCGAGCTGCCGGACCGGATACTCGAAGCGATAGGTCACCGCCTCGGGGTCGCTGGTCGGTGGCTGCGGGCGCTCCGTTCGCAGCAGCACGCAGAACTCGCTGATGAAGGACGGAAACGACGCCCGTTCGGCCCCTTCAGACATGCGCCAGCGCGCGATGAAGGCCTCGACCTCCACCGCATCCGGCGCGACCTTGCCCCCGACATGGTCGCCTCTCCCGATTGTATTTATGATTTGATACAAGTAGAAGTTGATTTCTCCTCTCCTGTCAACTCCTGTCACCAACGCGCTGCCGCCCCCTCGCATCGACGGCAAATCGCGCCCATATTGCGGCCATGCCCAAGAGCACCGACACCACGCCCGCCGCCAAGCCCAAGGCCGCGAAGAAGTCCGCCGCGACCCGCACGCCCAATTCCAAGGCGACCAAGCCGGATCTCAAGCCGCTGGAAGGCTATCTCGCCGACCTGCTCAACCCGGCGATCAATCGCGGCAAGGCGGTTCCGGGCGGCGCGTCCGGCTTCAGCGACACGCCGCAGGCGGGCTATGAGGCGCGGCCCGGCGATGCCGGCGAGTCAAAGCCGCGCAAGCTCTCGAAGAAGGCCGATGCCGCCTTCGATCCCGACAGCGACAGCGCGGCCTCGCTGACGGCGAAGTCCCTGCAGGCGCTGCTCGAGACCGGCAGCCCCTTCATCGAGCCCGGCAAGCCCTGGACGCCGCACCGGCCCGATCGTCCCGAGAAGTCGGAAGGTGGTGTCCGCTTCCAGATGAAGTCGGATTTCGAGCCGGCCGGCGACCAGCCGACCGCAATCGCCGACCTCGTCGACGGTATCCGACGGCAGGAGCGCGACCAGGTCCTGCTCGGCGTCACCGGCTCGGGCAAGACCTTCACCATGGCGCAGGTGATCGAAAAAACGCAGCGCCCGGCGCTGATCCTGGCGCCGAACAAGACCTTGGCGGCCCAGCTCTACGGCGAGTTCAAGAGCTTCTTTCCCGACAACGCGGTCGAGTACTTCGTCTCCTATTACGACTATTACCAGCCGGAGGCCTACGTCCCACGCTCGGACACCTATATCGAGAAGGAATCCTCGATCAACGAGCAGATCGACCGCATGCGCCATTCGGCGACGCGCTCGCTGCTCGAGCGCGACGACGTCATCATCGTCGCCTCGGTCTCCTGCATCTACGGTATCGGCTCGGTCGAGACCTATACGGCGATGACCTTCTCGCTGAAGCTCGGCGAGCGCATCGAGCAGCGCCAGCTGATCGCCGACCTCGTCGCGCTGCAATACAAGCGCACCCAGCATGATTTCGCCCGCGGCTCGTTCCGCGTGCGCGGCGACACGGTGGAGCTCTTCCCGGCCCACTATGAGGACCGCGCCTGGCGCATCGGCCTGTTCGGCGACGAGGTCGAGAGTATCTCCGAGTTCGATCCGCTCACCGGCCAGAAGACCGGCGAGCTCGAATTCATCAAGGTCTACGGCAATTCGCACTACACCACGCCGCGCCCGACGCTGAACCAGGCGGTGAAGTCGATCAAGCAGGAGCTGAAGGGCCGGCTCGACGAGCTCAACCGCATGGGCCGCTATCTCGAGGCACAGCGGCTCGACCAGCGCTGCACCTTCGACATCGAGATGATCGAGGCGACCGGCTCCTGCAACGGCATCGAGAACTATTCGCGCTATCTCACCGGCCGCAAGCCGGGCGAGCCGCCGCCGACTTTGTTCGAGTACCTGCCCGACAACGCCCTCGTCTTCACCGATGAGAGCCATGTCACGGTGCCGCAGATCGGCGCGATGTACAAAGGCGACTTCCGCCGCAAGGCGACTTTGGCCGAATACGGCTTCCGCCTGCCCTCCTGCATGGACAACCGGCCGCTGCGCTTCGAGGAATGGGACGCGATGCGCCCGTCCTCGGTCCATGTCTCGGCCACGCCCGGCGGCTGGGAGATGGACCAGACCGGCGGCGTCTTCACCGAGCAGGTCATCCGTCCGACTGGGCTGATCGACCCGCCGGTCGAGATCCGCCCGGCCAAGCACCAGGTCGCCGACCTCCTCGACGAGGTCAAGGAGGTCGCGGCCAAGGGCTATCGCACCCTCGTCACCGTGCTGACCAAGCGCATGGCCGAGGATCTGACCGAGTACCTGCACGAGAACGGCGTGCGCGTGCGCTACATGCACTCCGACATCGACACGATCGAACGCATCGAGATCCTGCGCGACCTGCGCCTCGGCGCCTTCGACGTGCTGGTCGGCATCAACCTGCTGCGCGAGGGCCTCGACATCCCCGAATGCGGCTTCGTCGCCATTCTCGACGCCGACAAGGAGGGCTTCCTGCGCTCCGAGACCTCGTTGATCCAGACCATCGGCCGCGCCGCCCGCAATGTCGACGGCAAGGTCGTGCTCTATGCCGACCATATCACCGGCTCGATGGAGCGGGCGATGGCCGAGACCAATCGCCGCCGCGAGAAGCAGGAGGCCTACAACGCGCAGCACGGCATCACGCCGCAGACGATCAAGCGCGCCATCGGCGACATCCTCGGCTCGGTCTATGAGCGCGACCACGTCACCGTCGACAAGGGCCTGATCGAAGGCCCGACCAGCGGCCACAACCTCAAGGCCGCGATCGCCGATCTCGAGAAGCGCATGCGCGAGGCCGCCGCCGACCTCGAATTCGAGACCGCCGCCCGGATGCGCGACGAGATCAAGCGCCTGCAAGCGACCGAGCTCGCCATCGCCGACGACCCGCTCGCCCGCCAGAGCGATGTCGAGTCCTCGGCCGGCAAGTATCGCGGCGAGCGCGGCTACGGCGCCTCGGCCAACCTGCCGACCCGCGCCCGCAAGCCGACCGACGCGGACATGGGCCCGCACAATTGGGGCGGCGGCGAGGGCAAGCCTAAGGCGAGCGTCGCGCGCCCGCGCAAGCCGACGCTCGACGAGATGGGCCCGGTGCCGGAGGCGCGACCGAAGGGGGCGGGGGAGAGAAGGGGGCGGCGGAGGTGAAGGGACGACTAAAGGTTGTAGCCGTCTTGCGTTGACCCGAACTCTGCGTTCGTTCTTATGTGTCAGGATTGACATCGAGATGAACGCATGGCCGGAACCACTGTGGTTAATGACTTTGCGAGCTTGGTAGCGTTCGGCCCACGCGAGTCGCAACTTTCGACGCCGCTCCGGAATTTGCAGTCGCACGTCTATAATTTGGTCAGTGAAGCAAAGTCTTTGCTTAAGAGCGACGCCCAACGAAAATCGACGTTTTCCCCTTATATAGGTAGAGGTATTCTAGAAGCTGGATTGACGGCGATATTATTTCGCGCGGATCCTTTTCGGGCGATGACGCTGTGTCGATTTCAAAGTGATATCGATTTTGATCATAATTCACCTAATAATATATCGGTATCTTGGGCCGATGATATAATGTGCAATGCAGATATAAGGGATCCTTGGAGATCAAAAACGAAACCAGAATCTGTATCAAGAGCTCTGTTTTCTCCTTATACGGATGAAATTCTTTGGAAGCCGGCTCTGAATAAGGTAAATGATCACATATCGTCGAATAATATTGGATTTACATTTCCTTCTGTAACCGATCTGGATGGTAGTATATTTATTGGAGCGATGAAGGGGCAGGCAAGGCAGTTGTATAGTTTTTGGTCAAAAGGGATTTACGGGGAGTTATTTACTATTGGAAACCACACATTGGATTCTATTACGTGCGATGAAAAATTAAAGAAAAGCATAGATATTGTTTTGGATTTGGCTTACGTTAGTCATTTTATTAGTACATCGATATCGAAGACGTCAGCAAAAAAGGCGACGCAAAGATACATGAAGGTTAAGGAATTTGTTCATGGCGGATGATCTCGACGCTGAAGATAGCAGCCTTCTCTTGGCTGCCGAGGAATGTCCAAGGGATCAATTCGATAAGTATCATACTTTTACGAGGTATGAGCGCGGTATAATACAAAAATTGATTGCCCATGGGCCCGTCTTGCTTAGAGGAGGACGAGGGAGCGGAAAGAGTGCTATCCTTATCGAGACGTATCTAGAGATAAGGAAGAATTATATCCAAAGTGTTGTTCCGGTGTACATAAGCCTGCGTCACCTCCCGCTGTTAAAATCGGAAGGCACTGCTTATGTGTCGAATTTTTGTAGAATACTTTCTAGTGAAATAAACAAAGAATTGAGAAATTACGGAGCGTCATTTCCTATCGCTAGGGATGTCGGGCCGCTTCTTGAGGCTCTTGAGGCAAATGCTCGTCATCTGAATAGGCGCTTTGTGCTGCTATTTGACGATGCGGCTCACATTGGGCGCGAGCGCCCTCTTATCGAGTTTTTTGATATTTTCCGAACGATCTCAACGAGTCGTGTATCTTGTAAAGCCGCAATATACCCTGGAGTTACAAAATTTGGCATTCGATTTGATGTATACAATGACGCGACGGTCGTTGATATCTCCGAGACGATCGAAAATCTGACTTTGAAGATATTTTTATTGAGATACTGAACAAGCGCTTCCCGCCGCTTGCCGAGAAGGTTCGCTCATCGAGGTCGATAACAGAAAAAAGATTTGCTAGGATCTTGGGTCGAGCTGTAACAGGCAATCTACGGAGTTTTGTATTCGCTTGCAATAACATCAATGAGTCAGAATCGGTAGGATATCCGGAGTTAACTAAATGTCTACTATTTTTATCAGCTGATTATTTTTGGCCGTTGCTTGAAGAGGTTGCGCCAAAACTTGGATCATATGAAATATTAGTTAATCCAGCGCAATCAATTGCTCAGTTTATATTTATAAATTGTGCAAAAAAAGAAAGTAGCTACTGCCTTATACACAGAGATGTCATACAAAAACAGTCAAAAATATTTGAAATACTTGAGTACGCAGGTTTCTTTTCTAGGCGAGAGGCTTCTAGAGCCTTAAAGTCGGGAGGGAGAGGTGTCGTTCTTTCCGCGAATTTGTGCAACTTGCTTGAAGTTACCCCGGGCAACCGGTTGACAAGTGAGTTGGCGACGCAATGGCTTGACGGTTCAGATGAGCCTTTCGAGCTCCATGTAATGAACCCGGACTATAATCGAATTGCCATTCCGGAGATTGGCTCTGATGCCGATTTGACGATCTTCTCAAAAGGAATATCGACTTTGCAGAGGTCTAATGCTTATCCATATGGGCTGACTTTTGATAAGGTGTGGCGTTTAGAAAATAATGGTTATACGACAATTCAAGATGTTGCCGAGGCAGATGATGAAGCTATTTTATCAATTTACATGATTGGTCCGAGAAGTTTGAAGAGAATTAGAGACGTTATCTACCAGGCGATTTGGATGTAGATACCTCCCGCGGCTACTGCATAGCCTTTTCCCATCTGGGAGAGGGGTTCTGTCGAGGCTCCGGTGCCAGACGGGGACAGCTCGCAACCTTATCCCCGCCCTCCCGACCTCCCGTATACTCCGTCGCATCCCATCCCGAGGGGCGGCCATCCGGAGGCATGTCGTTTGGCGGGGTGGGTGCGGCGCCTGCGGGCGAGGGTTGCGCCTCGCTCCCGGGAGGCTTCGGGAACCGACCTGGGGGTACTACGGCCCCTGCGCGAGGAGCTCGCTAGCTGGACGCCCGCCGATGACCAATCGCCCGAACGCCGACGCGACGACCCGATGAGGGACACTGGCGAAGGCGACGGGCGGGATCGGCGGTACGTCCGAATGAAGCGCGGCCCGGAGCTTTAAAATCGCCGAAGGCGGAGCGCCACGGGGCGTGCGGAGGGTGGCTCAATCCCTTCGCGCCGCTTCCTGGCTCAATGGAAGCGGATACCAAACCGCGCCTCGCGGCGCTCCGCTGCCCCTCATCAGCATAACGCCCGCAGGATGAGCCTGCGGGCGGGGAAATCTCATGCGTCATTCTCGGGCGAAGCGAAGCGCAGACCCGAGAATCTCGTAACCAGAAGGCTCCGATCGGAGCCTCCTCCTGCCTGAGATGCTCGGGTCAAGCCCGAGCATGACGCGCTTGAATTGGAAGTCCCGCGCCCTTCGCCCTGGGGGACAGGCGGCGAAGGGCGCGGGGTACGGTCGCCTACCAGCGGTCGTAGCGGTCGTGATGGCGGCGGCCATGGGCCGGGGCCCAGGGCGGCGGGCCGCCACGGTGGCGGCCATAGCCGTAGCCGCGGTCATAGCCGCGGTCGCGATAGCCGTAGCGTTGCTGGCGCTCGACATTGCGCTGGATTTCCCACATCCGGTGCTCGCGGGTGTGGCGGGTATAGCTTGCCTCGACCTTGTCGAGGGCGGCAGCGCCGCTGAAGCTCTCGCTGGCGGCGGCCGGGGTGACGGCGGCGCCGAGTGCGATCGCGGCGGCGATGAGAAGGTGGCGCATGGGCATCTCCTTTTCGAGTTGTCGCCATTGAAGCGCATCCGGCTGCAACCCAGCCTGAACGGGATAGTCGGCTCCCGTTCATCTTGGCGGCGGCTTAGGCGTCCGGCCCGCCCTCGATCTCGCTCGCCCAGGCGAGCGCCGCGTCGAAGGCATGGGGCTTGAAGCTCCGGACCTCGATGAAGGGCACGAGCGGGCTCGCGATCGCGACCAGCGTCTCGATCCAGCCCTTGTCGGTGACCACGGCCTCGCGCGGGAAGCGATGCCATTGCAGGATCTTGCCGAAGCCGTAGCGCGCATCCTTGAGGCCGGCGCGGAAGGTCATGTCCTCGAAGCCGCTGAGATCGGCGAGGATGCCGAGTTTTTCGTGGCGTTCGAGCTTGCTCTCGATCTCGGCGATCAGGATGTCGAAATCCGGCTCGGAGAGCGTGCCGGTGATGCGGAAGGCGACGACATGGTCGGCGGCGGGAAGGATATCGAGCATGGCGGGCTCCTGGCTTGTGCCGGGAACAACGCGACGACCGGCCGCAAGTTCGACGGCGAACCTTCGCCGGAGCGAGGCGTTGGCGATGCGAGGGGGCTAAACGCACGCAAAGGAGACGACGATGGCCAATGCCGGCGGGAAGCTCGGTCCGAGCATCAAGGGCAAGGGAGACGGCACGGGCGCGACGAGCACGCGGCCGGCCACGCTGCCCGATCACAAGGTGCTCTCAATCGCGACAAGGCGCAGCTCAATCGCGGGCGCGGTCTCGACGGCAAATGGATCGAGAACGAGCAGGTCTATGAGACGCAAGGAAACCAGCGCTCGCAGGACGAATGAGCCCTATTTCAGCGCGATGATCAGCATCAGGAAGGCGAGCACGATCAGGACCTGCTTCAGGCTCCAGTTGATCCGCCTGAGCTGCTCGGCGACCGGGTCTTCGGGAGGTTCGGTCTCGGACGTGTGATCCGGTTGCCCGGCGAGGAAGGCAGGGTCGCCATCGGCTTTGCTCGCGGCGGCTCGCCAGTTGATGCTCTGCACCCGTCCATGCGCCTGCGCCGGGCGGTCATCGACCTCGGGCGCCAGATGAAAGACCGGCGGCTCGTCGTCGGCGCCCTCGCGCAGCCAGAGATTGGTCGTCACGGCGAAGGTGAGAAGTCCGGCGCCGCCATTGGCGAGATCCTGCCGCAACCCCGCGAACAGCGGTTGCGGCAAAAAGAGCTCGGCGGCGAGCCGGTCGTCGAGATCACCTTGCGCCCCGGCGGGCAGGCTGAGCCGCAGCAGCGGCGCGCTCTCGCCGGCGAATGAGCGGATGGTCAGCGACAGCTCCTGCGCCGGCCCCGGCTGGTCGATGCGGGCGAGCCGCGCGCCGTTCGGCCGGGCGTGGGCTTCGATACGTCCGGCGTCGTGCAGCGCGCCGTCGCGCCAGTCGTGCCCGGAGACCACGACGAGCCCCTCCGCCGTGAAGGCCAGCGGCTTCGCCGGGTTCTGCACGAAAGTGCCACCCGCCACCGTCATCCGCCCGTCGACGATGCTGGCGCCGTCCGTCCTGTCGTTCATCCCGCCCCCGCCTTGAGTCGGTGCGGACGATAGCAGGTCGGCCGGGCGATGCCAGATTGGCAGGTTGTTCTACGTTAGGGGTGGTATGGGCCGCGCCGGAAAAGAAAATTTCCTTCTCGGTCGGTTCAGCGAAAGGCTCTTCCTGATTGTCGCGTACCTTTAAAAGAACGTTTGGATTGACATGCAGAACGAGCTTTCCTAAATTACGGACGTCGTCGGTTCACCGATGGCCGCGGAGATTTGAGCGAGCAGCTTGCGCCGCGTCACCAAACGCTAAAGCGCCACGACGTGGTCGTGGGCTCCTGGCTTTGAGGAGATGAACATGACCGGCTCCGTTCTCCGCCCTGTCGAACCGCTCCGCCGTTCGATGATGTGCTGTTGTCGCCGCTGATCCAGCGTTGACGCCGTTCACCGGCGTCTTATCCGACATCATTCAGTACAGGGCGCCGCAATGCGGCGAAAATCGTCATGTCGTTCCAGTCCCAGATCGTCTCCAGTCCGCCCACCCGCCAAGCCTATGTCATCGAGGTCGGCGAGACCCAGGCCGGGCTTGTCGCCCGCGGCGCCGATGAGCGCTTCTTCACCTTCATCTCCGCCTCGGCCGCCTTCGACCGGCTCGAAGGCCAGCGCTTCGCCACGCCGGTCGCGGCCGAGCTGGCGGCGCGCCAGCTCGTCCGTTCACGTCCCGGCCAGCGGCTGGCGGCCTGAGGAGCACGCCGGTGCAGCTGTTTGAAGCCCTGCGCGCGCTGGTCGCCTCCTGGTTCGAGCGGGCGGTGCCTGCCGACCTCGGTGAGCCGCGCTGGCAGGAGCGCTCCTTCGCCGAGCTCGGCGCCGAGGAGCGCCGCCGTTCGATCCGCGAGGTGACGCTCGAGCAATTGGGCATTGCGCACTGGTCGTGCCACACGCATTTCTGAGGTCATGAGGAACGCCCCCGTGAAGCCCGGCGCCTTTCGCGTCGACGGCCTTGTTCCCACGCCACCGTCCGAAGCGATCATCCGCTTCGAGGCGGTCGGCAAGACCTTTGCCGGCCGCGACAGCCAGGAGCCGGTGACGGCGCTCGCCGGCATCGACCTCGTAGTGCCACGCGGCGCCATCGTCGGCGTGATCGGCCGTTCCGGCGCCGGCAAGTCGACGCTGATCCGCCTCGTGAACGGGCTGGAGCGCGCCACCTCCGGCCGCATCCTGATCGAGGGCGAGGACGTCACCAATCTGACCGAGGCCGGCTGGCGCGAGCGCCGGCGCGCCACCGGCATGATCTTCCAGCATTTCAACCTGCTGTCGTCGCGCACGGTGTTCGACAATGTCGCGCTGCCGCTGGAGATCGCCGGCGTGCCCAAGGCGAAGATCGAGGCGCAGGTCAGCCGCCTTTTGGATCTGGTCGGGCTCGCCGACAAGCGCGAGCGCTATCCGGCCGAGCTCTCCGGCGGCCAGAAGCAACGCGTCGGCATCGCCCGGGCGCTGGCGACCGAGCCGAAGGTGCTGCTCTGCGACGAGGCGACCTCGGCGCTCGATCCCGAGACGACCCGCGCGATCCTCGCCCTGCTCAAGCAGGTCAATCGCGAGCTCGGCATCACCATCCTCCTGATTACCCATGAGATTCCGGTGATCAAGGAAATCTGCGACCGCGTCGCGGTGATCGAGGGCGGCCACATTGTCGAGGAGGGCGAGACCTTCGAGGTGATGACCCGGCCGCGCCATCCGACCACGGCGAGCTTCGTCGAGGCGGTGACCGGCGTCGAGGTGCCCGAATACCTCGCCGGCCGCATCCATAAGCAGGCACTGGCCGGCGACAGCGCCGTGCTGCGCATTGCCTTCACCGGCGAGAACGCGACGACGCCGGTGATCAGCCGCCTCAGCGCCGTGATCGGCGTCGACGTCAACATCCTCGCCGGCCGCATCGACGCGATCGGCGAAAAGCCCTTCGGCAGCCTGCTGGTCTCGGTGCCGGCGAGCGAGCCCGAGCTTGCCGCCGTGTTCGGCGCGCTGAAATCCCTCGATCTCAAGGCGGAGCTGGTCGGCCATGTCTCCTGAACTCATCCGTCTGATCATCGAGGCGACCGGCGACACATTGCTGATGGTCGCGATCGCCGCCGGCCTCGGCACCGCGCTAGGCCTGCCGCTCGGCGTCTTCCTGGCGACCAGCAAGAAGGGCGAGCTCTTCGCCGCGCCTGCGGTGAACGCGGTGCTCGGCGCGCTGGTCAATGCCACGCGCTCGACGCCCTTCATCATCCTGGTCGTCGCGATCATCCCCTTCACCCGGCTGATCGCCGGCACCTCGATCGGCACCTTCGCCGCGACGGTGCCGCTGACCGTGGCCGCGACGCCGTTCATTGCCCGCCTGATCGAGGGCGCCATCCGCGAAGTCGATCAGGGTCTGGTCGAGGCGGCGCGCTCGATGGGGGCGACCCCGTTGCAGATCGTCCGCAAGGTGCTGGTGCCGGAGGCGCTGCCGGCGATCGTGCTCGGCCTGACGCTGGCCCTGGTCAGCCTGCTCGGTTTCTCGGCCATGGTCGGCGCGGTCGGCGGCGGGGGCTTGGGCGATCTCGGCATCCGCTACGGCTATCAGCGCTTCATGCCGGATGTGATGGCGATCGTCGTCGCCGTGCTGATCGTCCTCGTCCAGACCGTTCAGAGCGTCGGCGATCGTCTCTCGCGCCGCCTCAACAAGCGCCTGCGCCACGCCTGATCGATTTTTCGTTTCCAACCCGTTCGATTCACCAAGGAGCCATCATGTCCGTCCTCTTCAGCCGTCGCCTCGCGCTCGGCTTTGCCGCCTCGCTCGTCCTCGTCGCCCCGGCGCTCGCCCAGCAGAACCAGGTCGTCCGCATCGGCGCCTCGCCCGGCCCGCATGCCGAGATCCTGGAGAAGGTGAAGCCGATCGCCGCCAAGAACGGGCTCGACCTCAAGATCATCGAGTTCTCCGACTATGTTGTGCCGAACCAGGCGCTGGCCGCCGGCGAGCTCGAGGCGAACTCGTTCCAGAACCAGCCCTATCTCGACAACCAGGTGAAGGATCGCGGCTTCAAGCTGATCAGCGTCGGCCTGACCGTGAACTTCCCGCTCGGCATCTACTCGTCGAAGTACAAGAGCTGGACCGAGGTGCCCGATGGCGCCACCGTCGCGATCCAGAACGACCCGACCAATGGCGGCCGCTCGCTCCTCCTGCTGCAGGACAAGGGCGCGATCAAGCTGAAGGACGGCGTCGGCTTCAAGCCGACAGTCGCCGACATCGTCAGCAACCCGAAGAAGCTGAAGATCATCGAGATCGAGGCCGCCCAGACGCCGCGCTCGCTGGCCGACGTCGCCGCCGCCGCGATCAACACCAACTATGCTGTCGACGCCAAGATCGAGCCGACCTCGGCGATCCTGCGCGAAAATCCGAAGGGCCCCTATGTCAACCTGATCGCCGTGCGCGAGGTCGACAAGGACAAGCCCTGGGTCAAGGCGCTGCTCGCTTCGTACCACACTCCTGAGATCAAGGCCTTCGTCGCCGAGCGCTTCAAGGGCTCGGTCCTCGCCGGCTGGTAAGGCTCCTCCCCCTGGCCGTGGTCACGGCTGGGCACCTGCCCCGGAAGCGCAAGCTTCCGGGGTTTTTCGTTGGCGTCACACCGACAGGTACTGCGCCCGTACCGCCTCGTCGGCCTTGAGCTCGTCCATCGTGCCGGTGAAGCGGATCAGGCCCTTCTCGATGATGGTCGCGCGGTCGGCGACCGAGCCGGCGAAGTGCAAGTTCTGCTCGGAGATCAGCACCGAGAGCCCTTCGCTCTTGAGCGCCAGGATGGTCTTGGCCATCTCCTCGATGATCACCGGGGCGAGGCCTTCCGATGGCTCGTCGAGCAGGACGAGCTTGGGGTTACCCATCAGGGTACGGGCGATGGTCAGCATCTGCTGCTCGCCGCCCGACATAGCTCCGCCTGGCCGGTCACGCATGCGCCCGAGATTGGGGAAGAGCTGGAACAGCCGCTCCGGCGTCCAGTGTGGCGCGCCCTCGCGCTTCGGCCGCTGCGCGACCGAGAGGTTCTCCATCACGCTGAGCTCGGAGAAGACGCGGCGCTCTTCCGGCACATAGCCGATGCCGAGGCGGGCGATCTCGAACGGCTCGCGACCGACGATGGTGTGCCCCTCGAAGACGACGCGGCCGGCCTGCGGCGGCACCAGCCCCATCACCGCCTTCATCGTCGTCGACTTGCCGGCGCCGTTGCGGCCCATCAGCGCCAGCACCTCGCCGCGGCCCATCGAGAAGCCGACGCCGTGCAGGATATGGGCGCGGCCGTAATAGGCGTTGAGGCCTTCGATCTCGAGCATCAGTGGCCTCCCGAGGTCGCGCCGGAGCCGAGATAGACCGCGCGCACGGCCGGATCGTTGCGGACCTCCTCGGCCCGGCCCTTGGCGATCAGCTTGCCGCGGTCGAGCACCAGGATCGCGTCGGAATGGGCGAAGACCACGTCCATGTCATGCTCGGTGAACAGCACGGCGATGCCGCGCTCCCGGGCGATCTCGGCGGTCAGCGCCATCAGCGCGATCCGCTCGCGCGGCGCCATGCCGGCAGTCGGCTCGTCCATCAAAAGGAGCTTCGGATTGTTGGCAATCGCGACCGCGAGTTCGACGCGCTTCAGGTCGCCATAGGCGAGCACGCCACAGGCGCGCTCGGCCTGATCGAGCATGCCGACTTGGCTGAGCAGTGCATCGGCCTCTGCGACATGGCGGTCCTTGGCCCGGCCGAACAGCGTCCAGGTCTCGCCGGCATGCGAGATCAGCGCCATCTGCACGTTCTCGCGCACGCTCATCGAGGCGAAGGTCGCGGTGATCTGGAAGGTGCGGCCGACCCCGAGCCGCCAGACCTCGCGCGGTTTCAACCCGGTGATCGTCCTGCCGTCGAAGATCACCTCGCCGCGGTCGGAGGGCAGCTGGCCGTTCAGCATGTTGAAGCAGGTGGTCTTGCCGGCGCCGTTCGGGCCGATCAGCGCGAGCAGCTTGCCGGCCTCGACCGAGAAGCTGACATCGTCGACGGCGCGCACGCCGCCGAAGGATTTGCCGAGATTGCGGACTTCCAGGACCGGGCTCATCGGGCGGGCTCCGGCGCGGCGGCGACGGGCGCGGCGGGCTCAGCCTCCCGGCGCCGTTCGGCGAAGGCTAACGCCGTGCCGACGAGGCCGCGCGGGAACAGGATGACGAGCAGCACGATCGAGGCGCCCAGGACGAAGCGCCAGTACATCGTCGCCTTCATCAACTGTTCCTGCAGGCCCATGAAGGCGAAGGCGCCGACGATCGGACCCGACACGGTCTGGACGCCGCCGAGCAGCACCATCAGGAGCCCGTCGACCGAACGCGGGATCGCCATATAGGTCGGGAAGACCGAGCCCTTGAAGAAGGCGCAGAGGGCGCCAGCGATGCCGGCCGCGAAGGCGGCGATGATGAAGGCGATCCACTGGATGCGCATCACCGGCAGGCCGATCGCCTCGGCCCGGAGCGGGCTGTCGCGCCCGGCCCGCAAGGCATAGCCGAAGGGCGCGAAGACGACGACGCGAAGGCAAAGGATCGCCGCGACGCAGATCGCCAGCGCGAGATAGTAGTAGACCAGCTTCGAGCTCGCCCAGGCCGCCGGCCAGACGCCGAGAATGCCGTTGTCGCCGCCGGTGACATCGACCCATTGGAAGGCGGTCGCCCAGGCGATCTGGGCGAAGGCCAGTGTCAGCATGGCGAGATAAACGCCGGACAACCGCACGCAGAACCAGCCGAAGACGAAACCGGCGATGCCGGCGAGGAAGGGCGCGAAGGCGAGCGCCGGCAGCATCGGCATACCGAGCCACTTCACCGCCAGCGCCGCGCCATAGGCGCCGAGCCCGAAATAGGCGGCGTGGCCGAAGGAGGCCATGCCGCCCGGGCCCATCATGAAGTGCAGCGACGCGGCGAAGAGCGCGAAGATCGAGAGCTCGGTCAGCGTCAGCAGCCAATGGTCGGCGACGATGAACGGCGCGAGCAGCAGCACGGCCAGGGCCGCGAGGCCGATCAGCTTGACGTTGTGGCTGGCGGGCAGAAGCAGCGGCTCGACCGGGCCATGCGCATGGGCGCTGCCGACCGGGCGCTTGCCCATCAGCCCATAGGGCTTGATGACGAGAACGATGGCCATCACCAGGAAGACCAGCACCAGCGTGATCTTCGGGAAGATCAGGATGCCGAAGGCGTGGATGATGCCGATCAGCACTGCGGCGAGATAGGCGCCAGTGACGCTGCCGAGCCCGCCGACGACCACGACGACGAAGGCCTCCGAGATCATCGAGAGGTCCATGTGCAGGTTCACTGCCTCGCGCGGGAGCTGCAGGGCCCCGCCGAGCGCGGCAAGTCCGGCGCCGAAGGCAAAGACCGAGGTGAAGAGCAGGCGCTGGTTGACGCCGAGTGCGCCGACCATCTCGCGGTCCTGCGTCGCGGCGCGCACCAGCGTGCCCCAGCGCGTCTTCTGGAACAGGAACCAGAGCAGGCCGAGCATGATCGGCCCGACCACGATCAGGAAAAGCTCATAGGTCGGGAAGCGGCTGCCCATCAGCACGACGAAGCTCTTGAAGCCGGGTGCGCGCGGGCCGAGCTTGTCCTCCGGTCCCCAGATGCCGAGCGCGATGTCCTGGACCATCAGTACGAGGCCGAAGGTGGCGAGCAGCTGGAACAGCTCGGGCGCCTGATAAATCCGGCGCAGGATCACGATCTCGACGATGGCGCCAAGTACCGCGATGACCAGCGCCGCGAGCAGGACGCCACCCCAGAAGCCGAGCGCATCGGAGCCGCCAAAATAGGTGACCAGCGTGAAAGCGAGATAGGCGCCCAGCATGTAGAAGGAGCCGTGCGCGAAGTTCACGATCCGCGTCACGCCGAAGATGATCGACAGCCCGCAGGCGACGAGGAAGAGCGACGAGGCCGAGGCCAGGCCGTTGAGCGTCTGCGCGAAGATCAGGTCGATCATGCCGGGTTCCGTTGAAACAGCCGAAAAAGGGCGCAACTCTCCCGCGGCCGCAGCGATCTGCCGCGGCCGGGTATCCTAGTCTAGATCAGGTCGAACTCCGGCGCTTCAGCCCGCGGGGCGAAGCGTCTTCACCTCTGCATCCGAAG
Organism: Bosea vestrisii; assembly: GCF_030144325.1. Classification (NCBI taxonomy): domain Bacteria; kingdom Pseudomonadati; phylum Pseudomonadota; class Alphaproteobacteria; order Hyphomicrobiales; family Alloboseaceae; genus Allobosea; species Allobosea vestrisii. Next base: position 3,580,991 of record NZ_CP126307.1, read on the forward strand.
GCAGGTACTTGGCTCCGTCGGCGTAGCGCCAGTCGACCATCACGCCCTTGCCGTCCTTGACCGCGGTCTTGCCGACATAGGCCCCGAGCGTCGCCTGGTGGTCGGAGGCGCGGAACTCCACCGGGCCGAATGCCGAGGTGAACTTCAGCCCCTTCAGGGCATCGACCAGCTTCTCGGTGTCGGTCGTGCCCGCCTTGGCGAGGCCCGCGGCGATGGCGTTCATGGTGTCGAAGCCGACCACCGAGCCGAGGCGCGGATAGTCGTTATACTTCGCCTTGTAGGCATCGCGGAACTTGACGTGCTCGGGCGTCTGGATCTCGGCGTGCGGATAGCCGGTGACGATCCAGCCGACCGGCGTCTCGGCGCCGAGCGGGTCGAGATATTCAGGCTCACCGGTCAGCATCGAGACAACGGTGCGCCCTTCGAACAGCCCGCGAGTGTTGCCCTGGCGGACGAAGTTCGAGAGGTCGGCGGCGAAGGTGACGTTGAAGATCGCGTCGGGCTTGGCCGCCTCGAGCGCCTGCACGGTCGCGCCGGCATCGATGCGGCCGAGCGCCGGGAACTGCTCGGCGACGAACTCGACATCGGGCTTGGCCTTCTTCAAGAGCTCCTTGAACCACTTCACGGCCGACTGGCCGTATTCGTAGTTCGGCGCCACGGTTGCCCATTTCTTGGCCGGGAGCTTGGCCGCTTCCTCGACCAGCATCGCCGCCTGCATGTAGGTCGAGGGCCGCAGGCGGAAGGTGTAGCGGTTGCCCTTGGCCCAGACGATCGCGTCGGAGAGCGGCTCGGAGGCGACATAGAGCCGCTTGTTCTGCAGGGCGTAGTCGGCGATGGCGAGGCCGACATTGGAGAGGAAGCCGCCCGAGAGCAGGTCGACCTTCTCGGCGTTGATGAGTTCGCCGGCGAGGCGGACCGAATCCTCGGGCTTGCCGGCATCGTCGCGGAACAGCGTCTCGACCTTGCGGCCGAGCACGCCGCCGGCGGCGTTGACCTGCTCCAGCGCCAGCTCCCAGCCCTGGCGATAGGGCTTTAGGAAGGCCGGCTGCGAGGTGTAGCTGTTGATCTCGCCGATCTTGATCGGCGCGCTTTGGGCGCGCAGCAGCGATGGCGTGGCCAGCGCGGCGGCGCCAAGCGCCGCTCCGCTGACGAATTGGCGACGGTCCATTCGATGGCTCTCCCGTTGATCGCTCGACTTACGCATCCACAGCCCCTCGCTGCGCGATCTCCTACCGTAGGCCAGTGCAGTGCAATGCAACAAGCCGGAGTGGAAATTCGTTTGTATGCGTATGAATTCTCGACTGGGGATTTTGGTTTGTCAATCATTCAAAACTGAACGGGCCTGCCTCTTCGGCTGGCAGTCCGCGGCAGCTCAGGATCGTCCACCATCGACCGAGAGGATCTGCCCGGTCACCCAACCAGCCTGTTCGGACAGGAAGAACAGGCTGGCATGGGCGATGTCCTCGGGCGTGCCGAGCTTGCGGGTATGGATGCCCTCGATCAGCCGCTTCTGGCCGTCCGGTCCATAGGATTCCCATTGCCGCTCGGTCGCCGGGTTGGAGCGGACGAAGCCCGGCGCGACCGAATTGACGGTGATGCCATGCGGTCCGAACTCCCAGGCGAGCTGTTTGGTCAGGCCGACCAGAGCGTGCTTGGCGCTGGCATAGGCCTGGATGCCGGTGAGGCTCGGGCGCAGGCCGGCGCCCGAGGAGATGTTGACGATGCGGCCGTATCCGGCCTGCTTCATCGCCGGCGCAGCGGCTTGCGACAGGAAGAAGGCGGCATCGACATTGGCGGCGAAGACGGCGCGCCAGTCGCTCTCGGAAATCTCCTCGATCGGCCGGCCAACCTGTCCACGCACGCCGCCGGCGGCATTGACCAGGAGGTCGAGCCGGCCCTCGGCGGCGAGGATCGCGCCGACGAGCTCCCGCGTGGCCTCCGGGCTGCCGAGATCGGCGACATGGTCGCTGGCGCCGAGCGCATTCGCGCTGGCGGCGACGCCCTCAGCATCGAGATCGGCGAGATGAACGCGGGCGCCGGCCTCGACAAGTGCGGCAGCGATGGCGCGGCCAATGCCCTGCGCTGCGCCGGTGACGAGGGCTACGCGGCCGTCGAAGCGGATCTGCATTGGTCGATCAATACCTTCAGCGTGTCTGATGACATCGGGCGGCGTCCGTCCTCGATGTCGCGGATCAGGGTGACCAGAAGCTCCAATGCCGGCGTGGCGACGCCGACCTCGCGGCCAAGCGCCGAGATGATGCCGATCTGCGGCCCGCCTTCCGTCTTGCGCTTGCGCACGGCAAGATCGCGCCAGATGCCGGAATGGGTCTTGGCGGTCTTGGAGGTGTAGTCGGCGAGCCAGGCGATCGTCTCGACCTGCGGCCCCTCGGGTGCGCTGGGGGCGAAAACCAGCGGATCGAAATCGCCGAAGCCGAGCGATTTTACCCCGCGGGCCGCGGCGACCGCGCCGACCTCGCGCCCGAGCGTCAGCCAGACCGGCAGCCGTTCCGGATCGGCGAAGTTCGCCGACATCGAATCATTGGTCAGGGCTGTCCCGAACAGCATCGCGCCATAGGCGAGCTTGCCCCAGAGATAGCCGTAGATGTTGTCGGTCAGGATCGCGTCCGGCTCGAAGATTTTGAGCAGCTGGTGCATCTCGCGCACCCGGCCGGTCATCGCCCCATCGACCTCGCCGACGACCACGGCGCCGCGATTGCCGTAGAGGATCTCGCCCGGCCCGTGCCAGTCGGCACCGAAATTGACGAAGCAGCCCATCGTCCGCTCCGCGCCGACCGCCTTGGCAATAGTGATCTCGTTAAGCCCGTTCTGGGCCGAGAGCACATAGCCATCGGCGGCGAGGTGCGGCTTCAGGGCGGCAAGTGCAGCCTCCGTCGCCCCCGCCTTCACCGCCAGCACGATGCGCGAATAGGTCCCGGTCAGCTCCTGCGGCGTCACCGCCGGCATGACCTGCCGGAACTCCTCGACCGGCCCGGTGATCGCGAGTCCCGATGTCCGGCAGGCCTCGACATGCTCGGGGACGATGTCGACCGTCAGCACCGGCACCCCGGCCCGGGCCCAATAGGCGCCGAGCGTGCCGCCGATCGCGCCGGCGCCCCAGATCAGGATCGGTTCGCCGCTCATGCCTGCCCCATCACCTCGATATCGGCATGGGTTCCGACATGGACGAGCCCGTCCGGCGTCACCCAGCCCCGATACATGCCGTTGGTATTGTGTGGGGCGACGATCGTGCCGTCTGCGCCGACCGCAACGAGGCCCGCTCCGATCTTGTGGGCGGTGAGCTCGGCAATGGCGCGATCGGATGCTTCCTTCAGGGAGAGGCCGGCATAGCCGATCAGCGACGCGATCTCGTGGCCGATGCAATAGCGGATGAAGAACTCGCCCTTGCCGGTGCCCGAGACGGCGCAGCGGCCGTCGCGGGCATAGGTGCCGGCGCCGATGATCGGGGAATCGCCGACGCGTCCAGGCGGCTTGTTGGTGTAGCCACCGGTCGAGGTCGCGGCGGCAAGATGGCCGTTGGCGTCGAGCGCGACCGCGCCGACGGTTCCGTGCTTCTCGGCCTCGCTCGCCTCGCCGGCGGTGCCGACGAGCTCGCGGATCTTCATCGAGGCCAGGTTCTTGCGCCGCCTCTCTGTCGAGAAATACTCGTTCTCGACGATATCGAGCCCCTCGGTCTGGGCGAAGGCGTCGGCTGCCGGGCCAGTCAGCAGCAACGGATCGCCGCGATGCATCAGCGCCTTGGCCGCACTGACCGGATTGCGGATGCGCTTGACCGCGCAGAGCGCGCCGGCGGCCAGCGTCGAGCCGTCCATGATCGAGGCGTCGAGCTCATGCTCGCCATCGGCATTGAAGGCGGCGCCGTGGCCGGCGTTGAAATGGATCGAATCCTCCATCACCAGCACGGCCGCTTCGACAGCATCGACTGCGCTGCCGCCCTTGGTCAGGATCGCCCAGCCGGCGCGCAGCGACTTGGCGAGATGGGCCTTGGCCTCGGCCCATTCGCCGTCGGACATCTCGGCCTTGGGCAAGGTGCCGCAGCCGCCATGGATGGCGAGAGCGATGGTCATGATGAAATCCTCGGCATAACCCCTCCCCCTCGTGGGGAGGGGCAGGGGTGGGGGGCGAACGACTGGGTGACGGGCTAGGGCGCTGGGGCAATCTGGGCGATCTATGCGGAGGGCTGCAGGTCTGCCTTTTCGCCCCCCACCCCTAACCCCTCCCCACGAGGGGGAGGGGAACTATCGCCGCCCTCACTTCACAGGCTTGATGTCCATCGCCAGCGTGTCCTCGTCGACGCGCGGGCGGATCGTCACCTTGGCCTTCTGCATCGCCCAGGCCGAACCGACGGCGAGGATCGGCAGGCGCGGCCGGTCCTTGGCGACGATGGCGTTGGCCTGCGCCAGGAGGTCGTTGCGCTTGGCCTCGTCCATCTCGATCGCGGCGTCCTCGATCAGCTTGTCGAGCTCGGCGTTCTTGTAGCCGAGCACGTTGAAGGCCCCGAGCTTCTTGGCCGGGTCGTTCGAGTGCACCACCGAGGAGAGCGTGTAGTTCGCCTCCCCTGTCAGCGTGCCCCAGCCAGACATCGACAGCGAGAAGTCGCCGCGCAGGCGCGCCGGGAAGAAGACGGCGCCCGGCTGGGCGTTGGCATTCACGTCGATGCCGATGCGCGCCAGCATCTGGGCGATCGAGGTGCCGACCTGGCGATCGCCCGGCAGGCGGTCATTGGTGAAGGAAAACGAGACCTTGAAGCCGTTCGGGTAGCCGGCTTCCTCCATCAGCTTCTTCGCCTTGGCGAGATCGGGCTTCAGCGGCGGCAGGCTCTTGTTGTAGCCGGCGATATCGGGCGTCACCAGCTGGTTGACGGCCGAGCCGAGCCCTTCCATCGCGACGTCCACCAACGCCGGCCGGTCGATGGCGAGGTCGATCGCCTCCCGCACCTTGACGTCCTGCAGCGGGTTCTTCGGCAGGGCTGAGCCGTCCTTGGCGCTGACCTGCGGGGACTTCTCCCGCATGTCGAGCTCCATGTTGAAGACATAGACCGTGTCGATGGTGGTGACCGAGAGCTTGGTATCGCGCTTCAGCGTCGGCACGTCCGAGGCTGGGGCGCGCACGATGATGTCGACCTGGCCGGCCTTGAGCTGGGCGACACGGGCGGCGTCGTTCGGCAATTCCTTGCGCAGCACGCGCTGCCACGGCTCCTTCTCGCCCCAATAGCCGTCGAAGCGCTCGAGCACGAGCTGGTCCTTCGGCGTCCACGACACGAACTTGTAGGGGCCGGTGCCGATCGCCGCCTTGCCGGTGTTGAAGGCGTCGTTGGCATTGTCCTTGGTCAGCCCGGCGGCCGCCTTGTGCGAGACGATGAACAGCCGGATGAAATCATTGGGCAGGTTCGGCGCCGGCCCGTCGGTGACGATGTGGACGGTGAGCGGATCGACGATCTTCACCTCCTTGACGCGCCGGACATAGATCGTCGTCGGGTTCGGGCCGGCGACGACGGGGATGCGCTCGATCGAGAACTTGACGTCCTCGGCGGTGAAGTCGGAGCCGTCATGGAACTTGACGCCGGGGCGCAGCTTGAACTCCCAGACTGATGGCTCGATCGCCTTCCAGCTCAAGGCGAGGCGCGGCTCGATCTGGAGCTTGTCGCCCGACCAGGTCAGCGTGTCGAAGACATGCTTCAGCGCTTCGGCATGGGTGCCGGTCGCGGTGAAGTGCGGGTCGATCGATTCCGGCCCGGCGCGGACGCCGATCGTCAGCGTTTGCGCCATTGCGGCGCCGGAGAGCGGCAGCCCCACGAGGGCGGCGAGGGCGACGGTCCGCCAGAGCGGGGACCGGTGCGACAGCGGCTTGGTCATGTTGAGGTCCCTTCGGGTTCCAGATCGGCAGGCCAGGTCGAGGAGGCGATCACCATCTTGTCCATCAGCTCGCAGAGCTGCTTCTGCTCGGCTTCCGTGAGGGCTGACAGCATCGCGGTCTGCTGTCCCTCCATCATCGGCATGGTCTCGTCGAAGATGGCGCGCCCGGCCGGCGTCAGCGCCAGCACATAGCTGCGCAGGTCGTCCGGATCGGTCTCGCGTTTGAGCAGCCGCCGCTGCAGCAGCTTCTGGATCGCCCGTGAGAGCGTGTTCTTCGGCAGGCCGGAGGAGGAGACGATGTTCTTGGCGGCGACGCCGCCCTTGAGTCCGACGGCGTAAAGCGCGACGAATTCCGGCCGCACCAGACCATAGCGCGTCTCGATCCAGCGGTAGACCGGATCGTTGAAGCGGAAGGCGATGAAATTGAGCCGAAAGGACAACCAGCAAGGGTTGTCCCAGAGCTTGGTGACGATCAGCGGATCGAGCTCGCGCAGCGCCACCTCCCGGTCGCGATCGAGTTTGGACAAGGAAGTCGGGGCGCGTGCCATCTCGGACATCCTATTTAGTTCCATATGGAACTTGACGGTCTCTTATACCGCTGTCAAGGATGACGCGGTCTCGCCGAAACGCAAGGATCAGCGCTGTGCTCGTCGCCCGGATGAACTGGATGCAGATCGAGGAGCAGGCGAAGCGCGACGATCGCTGCGTGCTGCCGCTCGGCTGCGTCGAGCAGCATGCCTATCTGAGCCTCGCCACCGACGCGATCCTGTCCGAGCGCGTCGCCGCCGAAGCGGCCGAGCCGCTCGGCATCCCGGTCTTCCCGGTCCAGGCCTATGGCATGACGCCGGGCTTCACCGCCTATCCCGGTACGATCTCGCTCAGGATGACCACCTACATCGCCTTGATCGAAGATCTGCTCGAAGGCGTCTACCGTTCCGGTTTCCGCCGTATCGTGCTCGTCAACGGCCATGGCGGCAATTCGCCGGTGATGACGGCGGTGATCGAATGGATGGGCAAGCGGCCCGATGCCAGCGTCAAGATGCACAATTGGTGGGCCGGCCCGCGCTTCCAGGCAGCGGTGAAGGCGGTCGACCCGGCCGCCTCGCATGCCTCCTGGATGGAGAACTTCCCATGGACCCGGCTCGAGGGCGTGACCTTGCCGGATGCGGTGAAGCCGCCCTTCAATGCAGCGCTCTATCACGCCGCCAATCCGCAGCGGAAACGCGAGATTCTCGGCGACGGCAATTTCCACGGCAGCTATCAACGTCCGGACGAGGAGATGCTGGCGCTCTGGGCGGTGGGAGTCGAGGAGACACGTGCAGCCATGGTCGAGACCTGGCCGTGAGATTTTCGATGGGACGGCCTAGATGCTGACCCACATCGCCGAGCGCATCCTGCAAGCCCTCGCCGTCATGCTGGTCATGTCGGCACTGGTCTTCATCGGCGTCTATGCGATCGGCAACCCGATCGACGTCTTGATCGGCCCCGATGTCAGCCAGGACATCCGGCTCGAAACCATTGCCCGCTACGGCCTCGATAAGCCGCTCTGGGAGCAGTATTTCACCTTTCTCAGCCGCGTCCTGCACGGCGATTTCGGCCGCTCCTTCGTCTTCGGCATGCCGGTGCTCCAGCTCATCCTGTCGCGCCTGCCGGCGACGCTGGAGCTGACCCTCGCGGCCGTGCTCAGCGCGGCGCTGATCGGCGTCCCCGCCGGCATCTATGCCGGCTACCGGCCGGAGAGCGTCCTCTCCAAGACGATCATGGCGCTGTCCATTCTCGGCTTCTCGGTGCCGACTTTCTGGATCGGCCTCGTCCTGATCATGACCTTCGCCGTCGAGCTGCAATGGTTGCCGGCCGGCGGGCGCGGCGAGACCGCCTCGCTCTTCGGCGTCGAATGGAGCTTCCTGACGCTCAACGGGCTCTCGCATCTCTTCCTGCCGGCGCTGAACCTCGCCTTCTTCAAGCTCGCTCTGATGACACGCCTGGCGCGGGCCGGCACGCGCGAGATCATGCTGACCGACACGGTGAAGTTCGCCCGCGCCGCCGGTATCTCGGAGAGCGTCATCCTGCGCCGGCATGTGTTGCGCCTGATCTCGATCCCGCTCGTCACCGTCTTCGGCCTCGAATTCGCCTCGACGCTCGCCTTCGCAGTGGTCACCGAGACGATCTTCTCCTGGCCCGGCATCGGCAAGCTGATCATCGACTCGATCCAGTCGCTCGATCGGCCGGTGATGGTCGCCTATCTGATGCTGGTCGCCTTCGTCTTCATCATGATCAACTTCCTGGTCGACCTGACTTATTTCGCGCTCGACCCGCGCCTGCGGAAGGGACGGGCGTGATGCGGACGGAAACGCCCATCGCCCGCTTCTGGAGCGAGTTTCGCGAGAGCCGGGTCGCGGTCGCGGCGCTCGTGGTCGTCGTCCTGATGATCGGCCTTGCCCTGCTCGCCCCGCTGATCGCGCCGCAAAACCCTTACGATCTCGCCAATCTCGTCCTCTCCGATGCCCGTCGCCCGCCGGGCTATGTCGGCGCCAGCGGCTACACCCATTGGCTCGGCACCGACGCGCAGGGGCGTGACCTGCTCTCCGCCATCCTCTACGGCCTGCGCATCTCCCTGCAGATGGGTCTGGTCGCCGGCGCAGTCGCCTTCACCATCGGCGTCACGCTCGGCATTTCCGCCGCCTATCTCGGTGGCCGGCGCGAAGCCTTCATCATGCGCGTCATCGATCTGCAGCTCGCCTTCCCGGCGATCCTGCTCGCCTTGGTGATCTCGGCGCTGCTCGGCCAGGGCAAAGCGCAGCTCATCGCCGCGCTGGTCGCGGCGCAATACGCCTATTTCGCCCGCACCGCCCATGGCGCGGCCTCGGCCGAGCGCGGAAAGGACTATGTCGAGGCAGCGCTTTCGACGCCGCTGCCGGCCCGGCAGGTGATCTGGCGCCACATCCTGCCGAACTGCCTGCCGCCGCTGATCGTGGTTGCGACGGTGCAGGTCGCCAGCGCCATCGCGCTCGAAGCGACATTGTCCTTCCTCGGCGTCGGCCTGCCCGTGACCGAGCCTTCGCTGGGCTCGCTGATCGCCAACGGCTTCCAGTACATGCTGTCCGGCCGTTACTGGATCTCGATCTATCCGGGCCTTGCCTTGATCCTGCTGATCGTCGCGATCAACCTGGTCGGCGACCAGATCCGCGACCAGGTCAATCCGAGGCTGAAGCGATGAGGGGCCTTGGCGCCACGTCGCTGACGAACTCCGCACTCACCCCTCCCCCTCGTGGGGAGGGGCAGGGGTGGAGGGCGAACGACCGGGTGAGCGCTCGCCAAGCGGGACGCCCCCATCCCCATACCCTTCCCCACAAGGGGGAAGGGAGGCGCGTCATCCTTCGCCCGAGAGGCTGCGATGACCGACGCCCCTCTCCTCAAGGTCACCGACCTCACCACGCAGTTCTTCACCCGCGCCGGGGTGGTCAGGGCGGTCGACGGCGTTTCTTTCTCACTGCGCCGCGGTGAGGTGATGGGGCTCGTCGGTGAATCCGGCTCGGGCAAGAGCGTCACCGGCTTCTCGATCATCGGCCTCATCGACCCACCCGGTCGTGTTGCCGGCGGTTCGGTGAAGCTCGATGGCCGCGAACTGGTCGGCCTGCCGCCGGACGAGTTGCGCAAGCTGCGCGGTCGCGTCGTCTCGATGGTCTTCCAGGACCCGCTGATGACGTTGAACCCGGTTCTGACCATCGGCGAGCAGATCCGGCTGGCGCTGGAGGCGCACGAGACAGTTTCCACCGCCGAGGCGCGGCGGCGCGCCATTGCCGGTCTCGCCCAGGTCCGCATCCCCCGCCCCGAAGCGACGGTTGATTTTTACCCGCACCAGCTTTCCGGCGGCATGCGCCAGCGCGTCGCCATCGCGATTGCGCTGCTGCACCACCCCAAGCTGATCATCTGCGACGAGCCGACGACGGCGCTCGACGTCTCGATCCAGGCCGAGATCCTTGTTGAGATGAAGGAGCTCGTCGCCGAGCTAGGCACCGCACTGATCTGGATCAGCCACGACCTCGCCACGGTCGCCTCGATCGCCCAGCACGTCGCGGTGATGCGGCTCGGCAAGATCGTCGAGGCCGGCCCGACGCTCGACGTGCTGACGCGCCCGCAGCATGCCTATACCCGGGCCCTGCTCGATGCGCTGCCCTCGCGCGCCAGACCGGGCGAATTCCTGCTGCGCGGCGGCGGCGTGCCCGATGCGTCTCCGCCCGCCCGCAAGCTGGCGGCTACCGCTGCCGCGCCGGTGCCTGGCGCGCCCTATTTCATTGCCGATCGCGTCAGCAAGCGCTTCGAGTCGCGGCCCGGCGCCTTGCGTGGCCTCGGCCAGAAGCTCGGCCTCGTGCAGCCGCCGCCAGCGGTGATGGCAGTCGACGAGGTCAGCTTGACCGTGCCGCGCGGTGAGGCGCTCGGACTGGTCGGGGAATCCGGCTCGGGCAAGTCGACGCTCGGGCGCATGGCCGCCGGCATCTATGCGCCGTCCTCCGGTACCGTCCGCTTCGAGGGCTGGCCGGTGATGAGCGGGGGAAAAGAGCCGCGCAAGCTCACCACCCGCATCCAGACCATCTTCCAGGACCCTTTCGCCTCGCTCGATCCGCGCATGCGCATCGGCGAGGGGATCGCCGAAGGGCCCCTCGCTCATCGTCTTGTCGATAAGGCCGGCGCCCGCGATTATGTTCGCGACTGGCTCGCCGCGGTCGGGCTCGATCCGGCCTTCGCCGACCGCTATCCGCACCAGTTCTCCGGCGGCCAGCGCCAGCGCGTCGCGATTGCCCGGGCGCTCGCCATGCAGCCCGACCTCGTCGTCTGCGACGAGCCGGTCGCCTCGCTCGACGTCTCGATCCAGGCGCAGATCATCAACCTCCTGATGCGCCTGCGGGCCGAGCTCGGCCTGACCCTGATCTTCATCTCGCACGACCTCTCGGTGGTCAGGCATCTCTGCGACCGGGTCGCGGTGATGTATCGCGGCCGCATCGTGGAAGAGGGGCCGGCGGGCGAGGTCTACGACAACCCGCAGCATGACTACACCAAGCGGCTGCTCGCAGCGGTGCCGGTGCTGCCCGAGGCGGCTGCGTGAGCGACAGGAGGATCGACATGACCCAGCTCCAACCCTGGCAATGGCCGGAGGAGACCTGGCGCGGCAAGGTCGAGCAGGTCCGCGCCGGCCGCAATCTCAAGCCGAAGAGCTGGCCGGGCGGGGCGCGCTGCGCCGTGGCGCTCTCCTTCGACGTCGACCACGAAACCAATGAGTTGCGCGACGGCGGCAAGTCGGTTGGCCGGCTGTCCTGGGGCCAGTACGGCAACCGTGTCGGCATGCCGCGCATTCTAGCGATGCTGGCGCGCGAGGAGATCAAGGCGAGCTTCTTCGTGCCGGCGGTGACCGCGCTGCTCTATCCCGACGAGCAGCGCCGCGTGATCGCGGAAGGCCATGAGATCGGCCTGCATGGCTGGATCCACGAGGTCAACACGGCGGTGCCGCCCGAGGCGGAGCGCGAGCTGCACCTGCGCTCGGCCGATACGCTGGAGAAGGTCACGGGCGTCCGGCCGGTCGGCATGCGCACGCCGTCCTGGGATTTTTTCCGAGGTGACGCTCGCCATCGAGCGCGAGCTCGGCCTGATCTACGATTCATCGCTCTTCGCCGACGACGACCCCTATGAATTGATCGAGAAGGGCGAGCCGACCGGCATGGTCGAATTGCCGGTCGAGTGGATCCGTGACGACGCGGTCTATTTCAACATGAACCGCTTCCAGGCGTTGCGGCCCTATACGGCGCCCGAGGCGGTGTTCGACATCTTCAAGCGCGAATTCGACGGCGCCTACGCCGAAGGCGGGCTTTTCCTGCTCACCATGCACCCGCACATCATCACCTACCGCTCGCGCTTCTGGATCCTCGAGGAGCTGGTCCGCCACGCCAAGGCGAAGGGCGATGTCTGGTTCGCGACACATGCGCAGATCGCGGCCTATGTGAACCAGCAGGCGGGCCTCTGACACTCGTAAATATGGGCAGGATTCCGCTTGGTCAGCGGAACCCTGCCCGATTTCGGCCGTTTTCGGTTCATTCGGAATTCAGGGCGCGCGGGCGTTCATCTCCGGAAGAACAACTGGAAACGGATGTCATGATGCGCACGAAAAACCTGCTCCTGCTCGGCACTCTTATCCCCGCCATCACGCTGTCGCAGGGCGGTTTCGCCGCTCCATCGCTCCAGCTTGCCCAGGCTCAGTCGGGTGATGACGACCGGCCTGATCCACGTCGCCAGCGGCCCGGCGGACAGGAGCGCCCCGCTCCCGGCGGGCAGGAACGCCCTGGCGCTCGTCCGGCCCCCGGTCAGCCGCCGGCTGCCCGCCCTGCTGCGCCGGAACGTCCGGCCGGGGTGGCCCCGAGCGCCCCGCGTCCGCCGACCGCACCGCAGGCAGCGCCGCCGGCCGGCCGGGCCGAGCCCGAACAGCCGCGCAGGCCCGCTCCGCCCGCGGCCCCCCGCACCTGGTCAGGTCGCGCCGCCCGCTCCGCAAGGCGCGCCGCGCGCTCCCTCGGCGGCACCGACCGCCCCACAGCGACCGGCTCCGGGCCAGATCGCGCCGCAGCCATCGCCCGCCCGGCCAAGTGCCCCGTCGGGTGACGGCGCTCCGCGTCGCCCTGCGCCCCCGCAGACGACTCCAGGCCAGCCTCCTGCAGCCGCTCCCTCGTCGCCGGCAGCGCCCACTCGCCCCGCGCCGGGCCAGCTCGCTCCCAGTGGTAGCACTCAGCCGCAGCCCGGCCAGCCCGCACCCGGCGCCGGCCGGTCGCCGGGAGCTCCGCCGCAGCCCGGAGCGACTCCGTCGCAACCCACCCCGCCGCAACCATCGCCGGGGCCGGCCCGCCAGCCAGGCCAGGCGGCTCCGGGCCAGCCCGCGCCGGGACAGGCGGTTCCCGCCCCCGGCACTCCGCCGAGGGCCGGCCAGCCTCAGCCGGGACAGCCTTCAGCCGTAGCGCCGGCCGGCCGCACCCCGGTAGCCCCGGCGCAGCCCGGCACTGCTGCACCCACGCAGACGGCCCCGTCCCAACCATCGGCCGGACCCGGCCGCCAGCCCGGCCAGGCCGCTCCGGCTCAGGCCGTGCCTGGACAGGCCGTTCCCGGCCAGCCGCCTGTCGCCCCGAATGCCGGAAGTGCGCCGGGCGTTCCTGCCCAGCCGGGAACGGTGCCGTCGCAAGCGGCGCCCGGCGTCGGCCAGCAGCCCGGCACGCCCTTGCGGCCGGGCGTTGCTCCCGGGCAGGTGCAGCCTCCCCAAGGTCAGGCGCCGGCCGGCCAGCCCGTGCCTGACCGTCAGGGCCGTCGCGGCGGCATAGGCCTTGGCGGCGCGGCCGCCATCGGTCTCGGCGCAGCCGCGATCGGCGGTATCATGGCGACGCAGGGCGCAACGCGGCTGGAGGATATCCGCGGCCGCCGGCAGGAGACGCGCGAAGGCGATGTCACCATCATCCGCGAGCCTGGCCGTACCATCATCCGCGGCGACGATGATCGCGTCATCATTCGCCGCGACGAGACGCAGCGCTTCCGCGACCTCGGCCTCGACACCCGCAGCGAGCGGCGGGGCGAGGAGAATGTGACGATCTATGACCGCCCGGATGGCACGCAGATCGTCACGGTGACCGACAACGACGGCCGGCTGCTCCGCCGCTCGCGGCGCGAACGCGACGGCGCCGAGTTCGTGATGATCGACAATGTCCGCCGTGACGGGCCGCAGGCCCGATTCGCCGAGGAAGTGGTGGTGCTCCCGCCGCCGGAGCTGCGCATCGCGCGCGAGCGCTACATCGTCGATGCCGAGCGCGCCGATGAGCGGCTGATCTACGAGACGATCACCGCGCCGCCGGTTGCGCCGGTGCCGCGCCGCTACACGCTCGACGAGGTCCGCTACTCGCAAGATCTGCGCGCCCATATGCGCAGCGTCGACATCGACACGATCAACTTCGATTCCGGCTCCTGGACGGTTACACCCAATCAGGGCGGGCGCTTGCAGGTGATCGCGCAGGCGGTCCGTCAGGCGGTCGAGCGGGCGCCGAACGAGGTCTTCCTGGTCGAGGGGCATACCGACGCGGTCGGCTCCGATGTCGACAATATCTCGCTGTCGGACAGGCGGGCACAGTCGGTCGCCGAAATCCTGACCCGCGATTTCGGCGTGCCGGCCGAGAACCTGACGACGCAGGGCTATGGCGAGCAGTATCCCAAGGTCCAGACGCAAGGCGACTCGCGCGAGAACCGGCGCGTGACATTGCGCCGGATCACGCCGCTGCTCACCGGCCAAAATCAGCAATGAGGTGAAGCGGGGTGGCTTGCGAGCCGCCCTGCCTTTCTCGTCAGGCCATGGAACAATCCCGGCCTGCTTGGCGTTCCTTTTTGGGGCAGGCTGGTCTTGCGCCTGCCCGACTGGAGCAATGCCATGCGCAAGCACCCATGGGTCCTCCTCGGACTGATCGCCGCCGGACTGATCGTGGCGGACGCCGCCGCCGCGCAGTCCTCCCCGCCGCAACCCCAGCGTCAGCGCGCCCCCGGTGTGCCAATCGCGCCGAATGCGAGCGAGGTGCAGAAGCTCGAGCCGCGCTCCGATCGCGTCGAGGCAAGGCGCGAGCGTGAGCGGCTGGCGCGAGACCGTTCGGGACCGCCGGAGCCGAACCGCGAGATTCCGATGCCGAAGCCGGTGCCGTCGATCATCGCGCCTTGATCGGAGCCGGCCTTAAAGGTCGCCGTTCCGGATTCAGATTCGGGTAAGGCTCGCCGCCTATGTTCGCGGCGAGGAGCCCTGCCATGAGTGAAATGTCGGTCGCGATCGCGCAAAGCCTGATCAGCATGAAGTCGGCTGCGACGCAGCAGGCCCTGCAGCTCGAAATGGTCAAGCAGAACGCCGATTCCGACCAGGCCCTCGTCGCCATGCTCCAGCAGGCTGCCGATCAACAGCAGCAGGCGACGCTGCCGGCGGGCCAGGGCGGCAATCTCGACATCACGGCCTGAACCCCTGTCCTTACCGGTGCAATGCCTCTGGCGCATGCCGGCGCAGCGTCGGCCGACGGTTCTTTGCCAGTTGCGCGCAGATCACGACGGTTCTAACCTCCACCTCGTTCCGAGGGGTGCTCGATAAGAGCTGAGATGGCCTGACGGCCGAACCCATCGAACCTGATCCGGGTCATACCGGCGGAGGGACTGGAACGCGGCTGCGCCACAAATGCATCCGCAGACAGCGACTGGACCGTCAGACGCCCGGATCTCCTGAACCTGAGAGGGAGGAGATCCTAAGATGAACGCCCACACCAAACCCCAGAAGAACAGCGTCAAGGCCGCGCCGCAGACGGTGACGACCGGCCCGATCGTCGGCTCGCGCAAGATCTATGTCGCCGCGCCCGAGCACCCCGATATGCGCGTGCCCTTCCGCGAAGTGCAGCTCACCACGGATTCCGAGCCGCCGGTGCGGATCTACGACCCCTCCGGCCCTTTCACCGAGACCGACGTCTCGATCGATCTCAATGCCGGCCTGCCGCAGCCGCGCCGCGCCTGGCTCGACGCCCGCGGTTTCCAGACCGTGCCCGGCCGCGCTGTCACCGCCGCCGATAACGGCCATATCAGCGAAGCTCAACTCGTGCCGGCCTGCCCGGCGCAGCGCCCGATCCTCGAGGCGAAATCCGGCCAGATGGCGACGCAATACGAGTTCGCCCGAGCCGGCATCATCACCACCGAGATGATCTACGTCGCGCATCGCGAAAACCTCGGCCGCGCCGCCATGCTGGAGGGCGCAAGAGAGCGCCATGCCGATGGCGAGAGTTTTGGCGCCTCGGTGCCGGAATTCGTCACACCGGAATTCGTCCGCGACGAGATCGCCCGCGGGCGCGCCATCATCCCGGCCAACATCAACCATCCCGAGCTCGAGCCGATGGCGATCGGCCGCAACTTCCTGGTCAAGATCAACGCCAATATCGGCAATTCGGCCGTCACCTCCGGCGCCGCCGAGGAGGTCGAGAAGCTGGTCTGGGCGATCCGCTGGGGCGCCGACACGGTGATGGACCTCTCCACGGGGCGCAACATCCACAACATCCGCTCCTGGATCCTGCGCAACTCGCCGGTGCCGATCGGCACGGTGCCGATCTACCAGGCGCTGGAGAAGGTCGGCGGCGATCCGATCAAGCTCGACTGGGAGGTGTTCAAGGACACGCTGGTCGAGCAGGCCGAGCAGGGCGTCGACTATTTCACCATCCATGCCGGCGTGCGGCTGCCTTACGTCCCGCTGACGGCTTCCAGGGTGACCGGCATCGTCTCGCGCGGCGGCTCGATCATGGCGCGCTGGTGCCTGGCGCATCACAAGGAGAGCTTCCTCTACGAGCGCTTCGACGAAATCTGCGAGATCATGCGCAAATACGACGTCTCGTTCTCGCTCGGCGACGGCCTGCGGCCCGGCTCGATCGCCGACGCCAACGACCGCGCCCAGTTCGCCGAGCTGGAGACCTTGGGGGAGCTCACCAAGATCGCTTGGGAAAAAGGCTGCCAGGTGATGATCGAGGGCCCCGGCCATGTGCCGATGCACAAGATCAAGGAGAACATGGACAAGCAGCTGCGCGAATGCGGCGAGGCCCCGTTCTACACGCTCGGACCGCTGACCACCGACATCGCGCCGGGCTATGACCACATCACGTCGGGCATCGGTGCGGCGATGATCGGCTGGTTCGGCTGCGCTATGCTCTGCTACGTCACGCCGAAGGAGCATCTCGGTTTGCCCGACCGCGACGACGTCAAGACCGGCGTCATCACCTATCGGATCGCCGCCCATGCCGCCGATCTCGCCAAGGGGCATCCTGCCGCGAAGATCCGCGATGATGCGGTATCGCGGGCGAGGTTCGACTTCCGCTGGGAGGATCAGTTCAACCTGGCGCTCGATCCGGACACGGCGCGCGCTTACCACGACGAGACCTTGCCGAAGGACGCCCACAAGGTCGCGCATTTCTGCTCGATGTGCGGGCCCAAGTTCTGCTCGATGAAGATCACCCAGGATTTGCGCGCCGAGGTGCTGGCGATGGGCGACAATGAGCGCGCGGCGCTCGAAGCGATGGCTTCGCAAGGGATGGCAGAGAAGTCGGAGGAGTTCCTCAAGAAGGGCGGCAATCTCTATCTGCCGGCGGCGGAGTAGCGGCCATGCGCGTCGCTGTGATCGGGGCCGGCGTCGCCGGCCTCGTGACGGCGCTCGAACTGGCCGAGCGGGGCGTCGCGGTTGAGCTGTTCGAACGCGCCGCCACGCTCGGCCAGCAGGCCTGCTCCTGGGCCGCCGGCGGTATGCTCGCGCCCTGGTGCGAGCGCGAGAGTGCAGAGGAGGCAGTCGTCACCCTCGGCCGGCAGGCGCTCGACTGGTGGCCGCGCCATTATCCCGGCACGCTCGCGCGTGGCACGCTGGTGCTCGCCCCGGCCCGCGACGCCGGCGAGCTGACGCGTTTCGCGGCGCGGACGAGCGGCTTCGAGCGGCTCGATGGCGATGGGGTTGCCGCGCTGGAGCTCGATCTCGCCGGCCGTTTCCGCCAGGGCCTGTTCTTCGCGCAGGAGGCTCATCTCGACCCGCGCCTGGCCATGGCAGCGCTGGCGCAGGCGCTGCAGGCGGCCGGTGTACCGATCCACTATGGCGTCGAGGCTGACGAGACGGCGCTCGATGCCGATCGCATCGTCGATTGCCGCGGTCTTTCTGCCCGTGATCGCCTAAGCGCCTTGCGCGGGGTGCGTGGCGAGATGCTGGTGCTGCGCACGGACGAGATCAGCCTGAACCGTCCGGTGCGGCTTCTGCACCCGCGTATTCCGCTCTATGTCGTGCCGCGCTCCGACGGGCATTTCATGATCGGCGCGACGATGATCGAGAGCGATGATCGCAGCCGCGTCAGTGCCCGCTCGGCGATCGAGCTCTTGAGCGCCGCCTATGCGCTGCACCCGGCCTTCGGCGAGGCAGAGATCGTCGAGCTGCGCGCCGATGTCCGCCCGGCCTTTCCCGACAACCTGCCCCGCATCGTCGAGGACGGCGGGGTCCTGCGTTTCAACGGTCTTTTCCGCCACGGTTTCCTGCTCTCGCCGGCCCTGGCCCGGCAGGTGGCCGATCGTCTCCTCGCATCCAAGGAGCTGTCCGATGCAGATCATCGTCAACGGCGACACGCGTGAGGTCGCCGCTCTCGTTCTGGCCGAGGCGCTGGCCGAATTGGGCTATGCCGGCGCGGTCGTCGCCACGGCCGTGAACGAGGCTTTCGTCTCCGCCGCGGCGCGGGCGCAGACGATCCTCGCCGAGGGCGATCGGCTCGAGATCCTCGCACCGATGCAGGGAGGCTGAGCGATGGATTTCTACGGCTTCATCCCACGCTCGCGCCTCTTTTTGGGCACGGCGCAATATCCCTCGCCGGCCGTGTTGCAGCGAGCGGTCGAAGCGGCCGGCGTCGACGTCGTCACGGTCTCGCTGCGCCGCGAGGCCGGCCGGCTCGGCGGCGGCCAGGATTTCTGGGCGCTGATCCGCGGCCTTGGGGTCAGGGTGCTGCCGAACACGGCCGGCTGCCATTCGGTCAAGGAAGCGGTGACGACGGCACAGATGGCGCGCGAGGTCTTCGGCACGCCCTGGATCAAGCTGGAGGTGATCGGCGAGGCCGACACGCTTCAGCCCGATCTGTTCGGCCTGGTCGAGGCGGCGCGCATCCTCTGCGCCGAGGGTTTTGAGGTTTTCCCCTATATGACCGAGGACCTTGTCGTGGCCGAGCGGCTGGTCGAGGCCGGCTGCCGGGTGCTGATGCCCTGGGGCGCGCCGATCGGCACCGGCAAGGGCCTGAACAACCCTTATGGCCTGCGGGCGCTGCGAGCGCATTTCCCCGATATCCCGCTCGTCGTCGATGCCGGCATCGGCCTGCCCTCGCATGCGGCCGCGGCGATGGAGCTCGGCTACGACGCCGTCCTGCTGAACACCGCCGTGGCGAAAGCCGGCGATCCGGCAGCGATGGCGGCCGCCTTCGCCCGCGCGGTCGAAGCCGGGCGCCTCGCCTTCCAGGCTGGGCCGATGGAGCCGCGCGACATGGCCGCGCCTTCAACCCCGGTGCTCGGCCGGGCCTTGCTAAGCTGACGGTGGAGGGAGCCATGACCGATCGCTATGCCCGCCAGATCGTGCTGCCGGAAATCGGCCCCGAGGGGCAGGCGCGACTGGCCCGTACGAACATCCTCGTCGTCGGCGCCGGCGGGCTCGGCTGTCCCGTATCGTCCTATCTCGTCGGCGCCGGCATCGGCCGCCTGCTGCTGGTCGATCCCGACTGGGTCGAGGAAAGCAATCTGCATCGTCAGCCACTCTACCGGATGAGTGATGTCGGGCGATTGAAGGTCGACGCGGCGCGCGCGGCGCTCGCCGCCTATAACCCCGGCGTGGAGGTCGAGGCGTTGGCGCTCAGGCTCGCGCCCGACAATGTGGCGGAGCTGGTGGCGCGGGCCGATATCGTCGTCGACGCCGCCGACAGTTTCGCCGCGACCTATGTCCTGAGCGACGCCTGCCATGGCGTCGGCAAACCGCTGGTCAGCGCTTCGATCGTCGGCCTTGCCGGCTATGTCGGCGCCTTCTGTGGCGGCGGGCCGAGCTATCGCGCGGTCTTTCCCGAAATGCCGGCCCGCGCCGCCGACTGCGCCACGGCTGGCGTGCTCGGTCCGGCGGTCGCCACACTCGGCCTGCTGCAGGCGCAGATCGTACTGCTGCTTGCGCTGGGCCTGTCGCCGTCGCCGCTCGGCCGGGTGATCAGCTTCGACGCGCGCCGGCTCGGCTTCGGTGGTTTCTCCTTCGCCGGAGCTTCAGAACCGCTCACCGGTTCTTTTCCCTTCATCGCGCCCTCGCAACTTGCCGCGAGCGATATCGTGGTCGAGCTGCGCGGGCTTGAGGAGGCGCCGGTCGCGGCCGCCCCGGACGCCATCAGGCTGACAGTCGACGAGATCGATCGGTTGTCGTTGGATGAAACCGACGGCCGGCGCGTGGTGCTCTGCTGCCGCAGTGGTATCAGGGCGGCGCGCGCCGCTGGCCGGCTCAGCGCACGCGGGGCAACCGACCTTGCGCTGATGGCGCTGGGCTAGACCCGTTCCCATATCCCTTGGCGAAACCGACGGAAACAAGATGACGAGCACCACCTTGAAGGCGTCGACGCAGGCCCTGGGACCTGAGGAGGTCGCCTCCGTCCTCGCCCGCGTGGCGCAGAGCCGCCCGCGCGTGCAATGCTTGACCAACACGGTGGCGCAGAACATCACCGCCAACATGCTGCTCGCCTTCGGCGCGATCCCGTCCATGGCGATCCATGTCGACGAGGTCGCGGCGATGGCGGAGGGCGCCGGCGCGATCCTGATCAATATCGGCACGATCAACGCCGAGAGCGAGCTCGCCATCCCCAAGCTGCTCGAAGTGGCGCGCGATCGGGCCAAGCCTGTTGTCTTCGACCCGGTCTTCGTCGAGCTCTCGCCATTGCGCCGACATATCGCCGGGCAGGTGCTGCGCCTGCCAGATATCCTGGTGCGCGGCAACGCCACCGAGATGGCGGCGCTCGCCTTTGATCTCGCTGCTGCGCAGGGCGTGACCCGCGTCACCACCGGCAAGGTCGACCGGATCGAGAGCGGCACGGCGAGCTTCTCCGTCGCGCACGGTCATCCGCTGATGACCAGGGTCACCGGCATCGGCTGCGCCGCCGGCGCGCTGATCGCGGCTTGCTGCGCCGTCGAGGCTGACAAGGCGGTCGCCGCGGCCGCGGCCTTGACCGCCTATGGCATTGCCGGCGAAATCGCGGCCGAGCGATGCCGCGGCCCCGGCAGCTTCGAGGTCGAGCTGATCGATGCGGTCGCGGCGATGGATGCGGCGACGCTGGTCGCACGGATGGGAACCGGACGATGAGCGTCGACATCACCCTTTACGGCATCGTCGATCCGCAGATCGCCAATGGCCGCTCCATGGCCGACATGGCACGCGCGGCAGTCGAGGGCGGCGCGACGCTGATCCAGCTCCGCGCCAAGACCGAGACGACGCGCGAGATGGTGCGCGAGGCCCGCGCCATCCGCTCGGCCCTGCACGGCACCAATGTGCCGCTCTTGATCAACGACCGCGTCGACGTCGCGCTGGCCTCCGGCGCTGACGGCGTCCATCTTGGCGCCGACGACATGAAGCTCGCCGATGCCCGCCGCCTGCTTGGGCCGCGCGCCATCATCGGCGTGACGCTGAAGCACGAGAGTGAGTTACCGGAGCTGGCTTCGGCGAAGATCGATTATGCCTGCATCGGCGGCGTCTTCCCGACGACCCACAAGGACAATGCCGGCACCTCGCTCGGCCTGGACGGGCTCTCAAGCTTGCGCCAGGCGGCGGCGCGTGTGCTCGGTGCCCTGCCGGTCGGCGCCATTGCCGGCATCACGGCCGCCAATGCCGGCACCGTCATTGCGGCAGGCGCCGATGGCGTCGCCGTGATCGGCGCGCTCTTCGGCGGTGACGACATCGCGGCTGCGGCGCGCGATCTCAGGCTCGCGGTCGAGACCGCTCTGTCGGAGCGGGTTGCGCCGAGCGCCTGATCAGGGCTTCAGGTACAGGTCCCAGCAGGGCGCCAACGCGACCTTGCTGCGGCCTTCGAGCGCCCCGGCGAAGTGTTTGAAGATCGCTGCGCGGATCGAGGTCAGCGGGCATTTCGGCGCCAGGATCGCGTCGGTCTGGCGCAGGCTCTCGATCATCTGCGCCTCGAGCTTCGGATTGCTTCGCGTCGGGTCGATGCCGATCGGAACATGACGCGGCGGGCGACGATCGAGCAGGTAATTGAGCACATCGACGAAATCGAGCGTGAAGACGCCGTTGAGCTCGCGCTTGCCGGCCTGTTCCCAGGCCTTGATCGCCAGGATGCCTTGCTCGATCTCGAGCAGCCAGATCGCGTGGTGGTCGATCTCCGAATACAGGGTCAGCGACGGCTGCTGTCCTGTCGCGGCGAGGTCGGCATAGGCCGATTGATGGTTGGCGTAATGCTGCAGCATGACCGGAGCACGCTCGGCGATCTCCTGCTTGACGCTGACCCGTCCGAGCTTGCCGACATCGTCGACTGCGAGCGGCAGATAGGTCGGTGCCCCCAGCGTGGCGCGGGCGGCGCGTTCGATGAAGACCAGGGCCGAGGGAGCGGCGATGACGCAGAGCAGAAGCAGCACAAATGTGCGCAGGTTATCGTCGCGCCGACGCCAGTCGAGCAGGAGCACGAGCAGGATCGGCCAGAGCCCGATGAATTCGAGGCTGCCCGTGTTCTGCGTCTCGAAGAATGTGAGCGCCAGCAAGGCGATGGCGAGCCAGCCCACAGGAGAGACCGCGAGCGCCCGCAGCCGGGCCGCCATGCCCGTGGGCCGCGTCCGCCAGGCGCCATAGGCAAGCAGGCCGATGAGGACCAGCGTCGGCCCGATCACCTCGAACTTGAACGAGGCGACGGTGAGGAAGCGCGGCAGCAGCGCGTCCGTGTTGAGCTTCAACAGGGTCAGAATGTCGTCGACATAAGCCCGGGTCAGTCCACCGCTCGCAACATCGATGACGGCGAGAGCGCCGATCACCGCGGCGGCGGCAAGGCAGGCGTCGCGCAGGCGCATCCGCCCGGTCAGGGCGGCATAGCCGACCAGCATCGCCCCGGCGACGGCGCCGGTGATCTTGACCAGGAACAGCGTCAGCATCAGCGCCGCGACCAGCCAGGTCGTCAGTCGCCGATCGCGCGCGAACGTCAGCACGGCGACGAGGATGTAGAGCAGCAATGCGACATGCCGGTTGTAGTGGCCGTAGCCGTCGAATCCCGGCAGCGGATAGACCTCGTGCAGGTTGATCGGCAGCGAGGCGAAAAGCAGGAAGGGCAGCAGCAGCGCCAGGGCCAGCCTGCGAGAAGATCGCGCGACATGGAAGACGATGATCGCGAGCAGCGGCAGCGCGATCGGCAGCAGGCCCCAGTTCGCAGTCAGCAGCGGATGGGCGTTCGGGAATAGCCGGTCGAGACCCGCGACGAGATAATAGCCGAGCGGCCCGACCGGGGCGAAGAAGTCGATGTTCGGGACCTGGCCCTCGCGAATGCGTTGGGCGGCGTCGAAATAGACCGCCGTGTCCCAGTAATACGACCCGAGCGGCAGGCGCAGCGGCAGGAGCAGGCCGGCGAGGACGAAGGCGAGGAAGGCCGCGAGCCAGATCACGGGACTGGCCCAAGGGCGCGCGGCGACGAGCGCCTTCGCGGCTCTCGCGGCAACTGGCCGGTCCGTGCTCGCGCTCATGTTTGTCCCACCGCCCCGCACGGCAAGGTAGCGGCAGAATCTTACCGCGTCCCTTCTCGACAAGATGAAAAGCGGGTTTACCTCGACAGAGCAGACCATACGGTGCGCTCGTTCCCCGCTGGCATGGGGCCTTCGGTTGTCGGCCGATTGAGCCGGCTCAGGAATTCACGATTTCCGCGAAGCGCTTGGGCAGGGCAAAGCCGTGGCCGAGCGGATCGTCGGCCTCGATGACGAAGCTCCCCTCGCCGGCGAGGTGGCTGCGCCCCCGACTTCGACCGTGACGGCGCCGGCGGCTGGGAAATCGACCGGGCCGATAACCCTTCCAGCGAAGCCGCCGCCGGTGATGCTGCGGATCCGGCGGCTCTGGCCGGTGGGGATCAGCCCCTTGGCATGATCGAGTGCCATCCGGGCGGTGACGCCCGAGCCGGTCGGCGAGCGGTCGATCTGGCGCTCGGCGAAAACGCAGAGATTGAAGCTGTCTTGATCCGGCCCGGCCTCGTCGGTGACGATCGTGCCATAGAGGAAGCCGAGATCGGGCTCGGTCGGGTGCGTGATCGCGATGGTCTGCCGGACATGGTCGGTCAGCGCGCCGGCCGCTGCGACGATCTCCTCGACCGGCGTCTGCATCAGGTCGAGCCCGAAGCGCGAGGCCGGCAGGATGCAGTAATAGGCGCCGCCATAGGCGATGTCGGTGGTGACGTCGCCATAGCCGGGCACAGCGACCACAAGATCGTGCCTCTCGACGAAGGCCGGCACGCTCTCGAAGCTTACCGCGCCGACCTTGCCGTCCGCGACCTCGCAGGAGAGGCGCAGCAGCCCGCAGGGCGCCTCGATGGCAAAGCGTGTCACTGGTTCGGCGGCCTTCACCAGCCCCTGCTCGATCGCATAGCGGCCGAGCGCGATGGTCGCGTGGCCGCACATGGTCGAATAGCCCTCATTATGCGTGAACAGCACGCCGAAGGCTGCTTCCGGACGGCTCGCTGCGACCGGGATGACGCCGTACATGCCGTCATGGCCGCGCGGCTCGAGCATCATCGCGCGGCGCAACTGATCATGCTGCTCGCGAGCCTGCCGGCGCTTGCCGAGGATGCCAGCGCCGGTGAGCTGCGGGTAGCCTGAGGTGACGATGCGCACAGGCTCGCCGCAGGTGTGGTAGTCGATGTAAGCGAGGCGCATGGATCCTGGTCCGTCAGTCGTGCGCCGAAGGCGGGGCGAGCCGCGGCGGGTTGCAACCCTGCTTGGCGCAGGTTTCTGCCGCCACCACGGCCGCAAAGCCAAGAGCGGCAGCGCGGAGTTCGTCCGGCAGGTCGCGCAGCACCGGACCGAGACCGCCATTCCGCCAGAGCGAAGCGAGAAAGGCGCCCATGAAACTGTCGCCGGCGCCGATCGTATCGACGACCTCCTGTGCGAGGGCCGGGAACGGCATCGGCTCACGGCGAAAGGGCAGGAGGTAGCCGCCTTTCTCGCCATCGGTGACCAGCAGCAGTCGGCCTCCTTGGGCAAACCAGCGCGCAAAGGCGTAGCCGAACTCGGTACCGTGAACCGCTCGCGCATCATCCGTGCTGCATTTCAGGAGATCGCACAGGACGGCCCGCTCCTCGATGGCGCGGCGCGCCTCCGGAAGTGCGGGCAACACGGCCGGCCTGATGTTGAGATCATAGCTTACGCTGAGCCCAGCCTCTCGCGCTCGGCGCATCAGCGCCAGTGCCGCCTTGCCGGATGCGCCAACCGTTGTGCCGAACGAGGTGACGTGCAGATGCGCGAAATCGCCGAGATCCGCCGGTGCGGGCGGCGCGACATCGAAGGCCGTGCCGTCCAGAGAGAAGCGATAGGTCGCGGCACCGTCGGCGTCGATCGCGGTGACAGTGGCGGAAGGCGTCGGCGCGTCGCAGACTCCGACGAACCGCCGGTCGATGCCCTCTTCCGTCAGGCGCCGGAGGAGGAGCTGGCCTAACGTATCTGGCGAGAGGCTGACATTATAGGCCACCGGCGCGCAGCAGCGAGCCAGCGCCAACGCCGTGTTGAAGCCCGAGCCGCCGAGCACAGCCTCGCGCTTGCGCCCGGCGGTGCCGGGCACGATGTCGACGAGCGCCTCGCCATAGACGAGAACGCCCTTGCCCGTCACAGCAGCCCGCGCTTGGCGAGGTTGCGCATCAGATGCGAGGCGCCAAAGCGCCAGGGCTCGCATTCGTCGGTGCGGCGCATCCGGTTGATCAGGGCGCCGAGCTCGGGCGCGGAGATGGTGACGACGTCGCCGTATTTGTGGGTGAAGCCGCCGCCCGGCGCATCGCGATCCTTGATCGGCGCGAACATGGTGCCGAGATAGAGCACCGCCCCGTCAGGATACTGATGATGCGGGCCGATCATCTGCGCGGCAAGATCGGCCGGGTCGCGGCTGATCTTCGCGATCGAGGACGAGCCTTCGAGCGTGAAGCCGTCCTCGCCCTCGACGGTGAGGCTCACCGTCGTCTTGCGGACATGGTCGAGCGAGAAATCGCCGTCAAAGAAGCGGATGAACGGGCCGATCGCGGCGGCAGCATTATTGTCCTTGGCCTTGCCGAGCAGCAGGGCCGAACGGCCCTCGACATCGCGCAGGTTGACGTCGTTACCCAAGCTGGCGCCGACGATGCGGCCATCCGAGGCGACGACGAGCACGATCTCGGGCTCGGGGTTGTTCCAGCTCGAGGCCGGATGAAGGCCGGCATCGGCGCCGGTGCCGACCGCCGACATCGGCGGTGCCTTGGTGAAGATCTCGGCGTCCGGTCCGATCCCGACCTCGAGATATTGGCTCCAGCTGTTCTGGGCGATCAGCACCTCCTTCAGCTTCATCGCCTCGGGTGAGCCGGGCCTGAGCTTGGAGAGATCGTCACCGATGAGCTTTTCGATCTCGGTGCGGATCGTAGCGGCGGCCGCCGGATTGCCGCGCGCCTTCTCCTCGATGACGCGCTCCAGCATCGAGATGGCGAAGGTGACGCCGGCGGCCTTGACCGCTTGCAGGTCGACCGGGGCGAGCAGCCAGGGTTTGCCGTCATCGCGGGCGGTGACAGAGCTGTTGGCGAGGAGATCGGCGACCGAACCGAGGTTCTCGCCATTTGCAGCACGCAGCGCCGTCGCCGGATCGGCGGTCTCGCAGAGATCGCGCATGGTCGGGAAGGTTGTAGTGACGTCGATGACCTCGTCACCCTGGAGCTTGACCACCGACGGCCCGGCGAGGTCCGGCCGCCAGACCCGGCCGGCCAGCGCGGCGCGGGCGGCATCGACCGGCAGGGTGTTGGCGGGCGTGAGCGAGAGCGAGGGCATGGCTGATCCGGCTGTGTGCAGTGTGCAGGAAGGTTGAGGGAGAACAGCCGCTTCCGCGGAAAATCGCAAGTGCGCGGATGCGCGTCCACAGCGGGGCGGAAATGTCATCGTTTTGTCATTGAACTGTCGCCCCGGCTTCATGCTAGCTTGCGCACCAACGACAAGAATGCCCGCGCATACCGGGGGCTTAGAGGGAGCTGATCATGACCTTCAAATTGAAGACCCTGACCGCCGTCGGCGCATTCGCGCTGGCCGCCGCTTCGCCGGCTCTGGCGCAGACCGAAATCCAGTGGTGGCACGCCATGACCGGCGCCAACAACGACGTCGTCGTCAAGCTGGCCGAGGAGTTCAACGCCTCGCAGAAGGACTACAAGGTCGTCGTCGCCTACAAGGGTTCCTATCCCGACACGCTGAACGCCGGCATCGCCGCCTTCCGCGCCGGCAATGCGCCGCACATCATGCAGGTCTTCGAGGTCGGCACCGCGACGATGATGTCGGCTAAGGGTGCGATCAAGCCGGTCGCCGACGTGATGAAAGACGCTGGCGAAAGCTTCGATCCGAAGAGCTATCTGCCGGCCATCACCGGCTACTATTCGACGACGAAGGGCGAGATGCTCTCCTTCCCGTTCAACTCGTCCTCGATGGTGATGTGGTACAACAAGGACGCGCTGAAGAAGGCTGGCCTGCCGGAAGCGCCGCCGAAGACCTGGCCGGAAGCGTTCGAAGCCGCCAAGAAATTGAAGGCCGCCGGCTGGGACAAGTGCGGCATCTCCACCGCCTGGACGACCTGGGCCAATATCGAGCAGCTCGGCGCCTGGCACAACGTGCCGGTCGGCACCAAGGCCAACGGCTTCGACGGCTTCGACACCGAGTTCCGCATCAATGGCGATCTCTTCGTCAAGCACCTGACCAATCTCGCCAACCTGCAGAAGGAAGGCGTGTTCTCCTATTCCGGCCGCACCAACACCGGCGAGGGCCGCTTCACCTCGGGCGAATGCCCGCTCTTCCTGACCTCCTCAGCCTTCTTCGGCAACGTCAAGGCCAACGCCAAGTTCGACTGGTCGAATGCGCCGATGCCGTATTATCCGGATGTCGCCGGCGCGCCGCAGAACTCGATCATCGGCGGCGCCTCGCTCTGGGTCATGGGCGGCAAGAAGGCCGACGAGTACAAGGGCGTCGCCAAGTTCTTCACCTTCCTCTCGGATGTCGACCGGCAGGTGAAGCTGCACACCGAGTCAGGTTATCTGCCGATCACCAAGGCCGCCTATGAGAAGGTCAAGGCCTCGGGCTTCTACAAGCAGAATCCCTATCTTGAGACGCCGCTGCTCGAGCTCAACAACAAGGAGCCGACCGAAAACTCGCGTGGCGTGCGCTTCGGCGGCCTGGTCCAGATCCGCGACATCTGGTCGGAGGAGATCGAGGCGGCCCTGAACGGCCAGAAGACGCCAAAGGCGGCGCTCGACGCGGCCAATGAGCGCGGCAACCAGGCGCTGCGCCAGTTCGAGCGCACCGCCAAGTAAAGAGACGATCGAGGGCCGGGACGTTTCGTCCCGGCCTTTCTTTCCCGCCGGGCTGGCCGATGCAGAAATATGCTCACTTTAAGGGGCTGACGATCCCGCTGCTGCTGCTTCTGCCGCAACTCGCGATCACGGTCGTCTTCTTCTACTGGCCGGCGAGCCAGGCCGTCTGGCAGAGCTTCCTGCTGCAGGACGCCTTCGGCATCTCCACCGAGTTCGTCTGGTTCGAGAACTATCGCGACCTGTTCTCGAAACCCGAATACTACAAGGCGCTGATCAACACCGGCATCTTTTCGGTCTTCGTCGCGCTGCTCTCGCTCTCGCTGGCGCTGCTTTTCGCGGTGATGGCCGACCGGCAGATTCGTGGCGTCGAGATCTACAAGACGCTGCTGATCTGGCCCTATGCTGTTGCTCCCGCCATCGCCGGCGTGCTCTGGATCTTCATGTTCGATCCCTCGCTCGGCATGCTGGCGCGCGGGCTGCAATCGCTCGGTGTCGCCTGGAATCCGCGCCTCAACGGCAATGACGCGATGACGCTGGTCATCCTCGCCGCGACCTGGAAGCAGATCTCCTACAACTTCCTGTTCTTCCTCGCCGGCCTGCAGTCGATCCCGAAGAGCGTGATCGAGGCGGCGGTGATCGACGGCGCCCGCCCGATGCGGCGCTTCTGGACCATCGTCTTCCCGCTGCTCTCGCCGACGACCTTCTTCCTGCTCGTTGTCAACCTCGTCTACGTGTTCTTCGACACCTTCGGCATCATCGACACCATCAGCGGCGGCGGTCCCTCGGGCGCGACCGAGACACTGGTCTACAAGGTCTATTCCGACGGCAAGGGCGGCACCAATCTCGGCGGCTCGGCGGCGCAGTCGGTGATCCTGCTTATCATGGTGATCGGCATGACCGCCTTCCAGTTCCGCTTCATCGAGCGCAAGGTGAACTACTGATGGGCTCCGTACTCTGGCAGGAGCTCACCGCCGAGGAGCTGCGCGAGAAGGCGGCGAAGGACGCCGTCGTCGTGCTGCCGGTCGCCTCGATGGAGCAGCACGGCCCGCATCTGCCTGTCGGCGTCGACACCATCCTGTGCGGCGGCGTCTGCAAGCTCGCGGCCGAGCGCGCCGGGGAGGTCGACGTCGTCGTCGCGCCGACGTTGTGGTGCGGCATGGCCGAGCATCACATGGCCTTTGGCGGTACCTTCACCTTCGATATCCCGACCTACCGGGCCGTCCTCCTCGCTTTGCTGAAGAGCCTCGAGCGCCATGGCTTCCACCGCGTCGTCATCGTCAATGGCCATGGCGGCAACATCGCTGCGCTTGCTGCGTTCCTGCCGGATTTCGCCCGCGAGACTTCGCTCCAGGTCCGCGCCACCACCTATTTCCTGCTGGCGCAGGAGGCGATGGCGCCCTTCATGGACGATCAGGTCAGCGTGCTGCATGCCTGCGAGGTCGAGACCTCGATGATGATGGCGCTGGCGCCGGAGACGGTGCGGAGCGAGCGGCTCGCCGAGGCGTTCGGCATGCTGGGCGCCGATCTCACCGCGCTGACCCGCCCGACCGTCGGCCGCTACCAGCCCTTCCGCGAGATGACGCAGACCGGCGTGATCGGCGATGCCCGCAAGGCGACGCCGGAGAAGGGCAACGCCTTCCTCGACGCGGCGGCGAATGCATTGGCAAAACTTTTGAGTGACCGCGGAGGACAGGGCTGATGGTCGAAGACCGCCGCCTCGGCGATGCGATCGCCTATGTGATCCTGACGATCGGCGTGTTCGTCTGCGCCTTTCCGGTCTGGCTGACCTTCGTCGCCTCGACCTGGGACAACGCCACCATCATCAACGGGCAATTGCCGCTCTATCCCGGCCCGCATTTCTTCGAGAACTACTACCGCATCCTCTTCGTCGGCACCTCCGGCTCGACCCGTGAGCCGGTGGCGAGCATGATGTTCAACTCCTTCGTGATGGCGATGACGATCGCGCTGGGCAAGATCTTCATCTCGGTGCTCTCAGCCTACGCCATCGTCTATTACCGCTTCCCGTTCCGGATGGCGGCGTTCTGGATCATCTTCGTCACGCTGATGCTGCCGGTCGAGGTCCGTATCTTCCCGACCTTCAAGGTCGTCTCCGATCTCGGCATGCTCGACAGCTATCAGGGCCTTGCCGTGCCGCTGATCGCCTCGGCCACCGGCACGCTGCTGTTCCGGCAGTTCTTCATGACCATTCCCGACGAACTGCTCGAAGCCTCGAAGATCGACGGCGCCGGCCCGTTCAAGTTCTTCAAGGATACGGTGCTGCCGCTGTCGCTGACGACGATCGCGGCGCTGTTCGTCATCCAGTTCATCTATGGCTGGAACCAGTATCTCTGGCCGCTGCTGATCACGACCAAGGACTCGATGCAGACCATCGTGATCGGCATCCGCAAGATGATCACCACCTCCGACGCCCTGACCGAATGGCAGATGGCCATGGCGACCGCCATGCTCGCCATGCTGCCGCCGGTCCTCGTCGTCATCGCCATGCAGAGGCTCTTCGTGAAGGGCCTCGTCGAGACAGAGAAGTAGCCCGCTTATGGCTCAGGTCACGCTCAACAACGTCAAGAAGATCTATGCCGGCGGCGTCGAGGCCGTGAAGGGCGTCTCCTTCGACATTCCCGATGGCGGCTTCTGCGTGCTCGTCGGCCCGTCCGGCTGCGGCAAGTCGACCTTGCTGCGCATGGTCGCCGGGCTGGAGACGATCTCGGCCGGCGAGGTCGCGATCGGCGACCGCGTCGTCAACCAGGTCGAGCCGGCCGACCGCGATATCGCCATGGTCTTCCAGAACTACGCGCTCTACCCGCATATGAGCGTCTACGACAACATGGCCTATGGCCTGCGCAACCGCGGCACGCCCAAGGACGAGATCGAGAAGCGCGTCGCCGAGGCCGCGCGCATCCTCGCGATCGAGCCCTTCCTGCAGCGCCGCCCGCGCCAGCTCTCCGGCGGCCAGCGCCAGCGCGTCGCCATGGGCCGCGCCATCGTGCGCAAGCCGCAGGTCTTCCTGTTTGACGAGCCGCTTTCCAACCTCGACGCCAAATTGCGCGTGCAGATGCGCGTCGAGATCAAAAAAATTGCAGCGGGCGCTCGGCGTCACCGCGATCTACGTCACCCACGACCAGGTCGAGGCGATGACGCTCTCCGACAAGCTGGTGGTGATGAATGGTGGCCAGGTCGAGCAGATCGGCGTGCCGTCGGAAGTCTACCGCAAGCCGGCGAGCCGCTTCGTCGCGACCTTCATCGGCTCGCCGCCGATGAACCTGCTGGCGGCCAAGGTCGACGGCGCCGGCATCATCGCGCTCGGCGACGCCCTCCTGCAGGCGCGCGATCTGCGCGAGGACTTAGCTGTTGGCACCGCGGTCGAGGTCGGCCTGCGACCCGAGGACATCGAGATCGCCTCGGAAGGCGCCGCCGGATCGCTGCCCTTCGACGTCGAGTTCATCGAGGAACTCGGCGCGACCCAGCTCTTCCACGGCCAGCTCGCCGGCAAGCCCTTCGTCATGCAGGCGGCGACTGGAGAGGTCGCGGCCCAGCCCGGGCGGCTCTGGATCTCCGTCGACCCCGACAAGGTCCACGTCTTCGATGCGGAAAGCGGCGTCAGGCTGGGGCGGGCATAAGGCGATCGAACCTCAGCAGAGAATCCCTCTCCTGGAAGGAGAGGGGCAGGGGTGAGGTGTTCGGACTGAAAACGTTGGCCTGAACCTGACCGCGCGGTGAGCGCTCGCGGAACTAGTCCAGCAGCCTACACCTCACCCTACCCTCTCCTTACAGGAGAGGGTTTCCCGCACTCTTCTTGGCAGCCGCCGCGCCCGGCCTCAGCTCACCGGCGCGTATTTCACGACGCAGCCATAGGCTTTGGTCGCGGGCTCCGAGACCGCCTTGCCGGCCTTGAGCTCGGCCACGGCCTGGCGGACATAGCTCTTGGCGCCGGTCAGGCTGGAGGCGCTCGATGACGGCTTGTCGTCGATCGCTCCGGCATAGGCGAGCGTGCCCTTGGGATCGATGATGTACATGTGCGGCGTCGTCTGCGCGCCGTATGCCCGCGCCAGCTGGCTCTTTGGATCGAGCAGGATCGAGGCCGGGGCCGCGTCACGGCTCTTGCTCAGCTCCTTGGCCTTGGCCGCGTCGACATGGCCCTGCTCGCCGGCCGGCGAGGAGATCACCGAGAGCCAGACGATGCCGTCCTTGGCCATGTCCTTCTGCAGGGTCTGCATGGTGGCGCTGTTGTAGTGCTTCCGGACATAGGGGCAGTCATGGTTGGTCCATTCGAGGACCACCGTTTTGCCGGCATAGTCCGAAAGCTTCTGCAGCTTTCCGTCGACGTCGACGACCGAGAAATCGGGAGCCTTGGCACCGGGCTTGGCCGCGCTCTGGGCGAAGGCGGCGCTGGAGGCGAGCGCCAGCGCGGTGGCGGCAAGGCCGGCGAGGAAGGTCTGTCTGCTCACGGCTTTCATCGTCAGTCTCCCTGTTGAGTTGAAATGTCGGGGCTTGGCTTCACTTCTGGCTGGATGCGGTCTTCACCTCTTTGCCGGCGGCGCGCTGAGCGGCGCTCACCACGGTCTCGGGCGTCAGCAATTGCGGCAGCACCTCGGCCT
Source organism: Bosea vestrisii (assembly GCF_030144325.1). Classification (NCBI taxonomy): domain Bacteria; kingdom Pseudomonadati; phylum Pseudomonadota; class Alphaproteobacteria; order Hyphomicrobiales; family Alloboseaceae; genus Allobosea; species Allobosea vestrisii. The sequence continues at coordinate 3,613,580 of NZ_CP126307.1, forward strand.
GCGCGCCCTTCGTGCCGGGGTAGAACAAATAGAGCGGCACGCCGGCGCGGCCGTACTCCGCCAGCGTCGCCGCGATCGCAGCATTGCGATTGGTCCAGTCGGCCTTGAGATAGGCGACGCCGAGCTTGGCGAAGGCGTCCTTCACCTCCTGGCGCGACAGCGCGACGCGGTCATTGGCGAGGCAGGTGATGCACCAGGCGGCGGTGAAGTTGACGAAGACCGGCTTGCCCTGCGCCTGCAACTCCGCGACCCGCGTCGGCGACCAGACACCCGGCGCTTCCATTCCGGCCTGCACGGTCGGTTGCGCCGGGGGCGTCGCGCTTTCGATCACGAAGGCCGAGGTCGCGCCGACGAGCAGGATGGCGGCTACAGCCGCGACGGCGCGCAAGGCTCGGCCACTGCCGCGCGTCACGCCGACCAGCCAGAGCGCGAAGCCGGTGATGAGAATCGCGACCAGCGCGGCGAGCGCCCCGTCGGCGCCGGCCTGCATGGTCGCGACCCAGATCAGCCAGATCGCGGTCGCGAACATCGGGAAGGCGAAGGCCTGCTTCAGCACGAGCATCCAGCGGCCGGGCTTCGGCAGCAGCCGCAGCAGTCCGGGGGCGAAGGAGAGCGCGACGACGGGCGCGGCGAAGCCGAGCGCCAGGGCCATGAAGATCGACAGCGCCGCGGCTGGCGGCTGCGTCAGCGCATAGCCCATTGCCGCGCCCATGAACGGGGCGGTGCAGGGCGTCGCGACGACGACGGCGAGCGCGCCGGTCATGAAGGCGCCGACCGGACCGCTCCGGCTGGCGAGCCCGTCGCCGACGCCTTGCAGCTTGCCGCCGATCTCGAAGGCGCCGATCAGGTTGAAGCCGATCAGCGTCATCAGCACGGCGAGCAGGATGACGAGCGGCGGCGACTGCAATTGGAAGCCCCAGCCGGCGCCGACTGCGATCACAGCTGCGCCCAGCACGAAGAAGGTCGCGAGCACGCCGGCGAGGAAGAGCAGGCCCTGTTGGCGCACTTCGCTGCGGCTCGCCTGCGCGATCTGCGCGAAGCCGAGCGCCTTGATGAACAGCACCGGCAGCACGCAGGGCATCAGATTGAGGATCAGCCCGCCGGCGAAAGCGAAAACCAGCGCCAGCAGGAGCGTCAGGTCCTCGGTCGGAGGCGGCGGCAGCGTCACCTTTGCCGGTGCTTGCGCCGGAGCGGCTACTGCCTGCAGCAGGACCGGCTCGACCTCGGCGCTGAGCATCAAAGCGCGCTTGTTGCCGCCTTCCTCGAAGGTGAGGACGCCGTCGGTCGTCGGCGTGCCCACCTTGAAGGCAGTGGAACGGGTGAGGGTGACCGCGCCGTTCGCGACGGGCTGCTCGGCCGCATGCTCGATCAGCGTGTCCAGGACCGGGAAGAAGCGGATATCGCGGGCACCGGCCGGCAGGCCGGGCAAGGTGAGCGCGAGCTTGTCATCGCCCTTCGCCGTCAGCCTGGCGGTGAAGCCGGCCGGCTTTGGCAGCGCGGCGATGGCCTGATCGATCTGCACCTGCGCGGCAGTGTCGACTTGGGCTGCTGCCGCGATCGGCAAATCGAGCGTAAAGGCGCCCTCTTCGGGAATGCAGATCTTCTCGCAGACCAGCCAGGTTGCCTTGGCCGAGAGCGTCAGGGTCTCGCCGGGCCTGGCATTGGCCGGGACGGAGATCTCGACGGGCAGCAGGACATTGCCCTCGAAGCCGAAATTGACGAGAGGCTCGACCCGGATCGCCTTCGGCGGCGGCCATTGGATCGCGCCGGCGCTGATGCCCTCCGGCAGCACCCACTCGATCCGCGTCGCTTCGCCGGAATCGCCGGGGTTCTGCCAGTAGCTGTGCCATCCGGGCGCGAGCTTCTGGGTGAGCGCGACCTGGAAACGCTCGCCCGGTGCAACCACATCGCGGCTCGACAGCAGCGTGGCGGTGACGCGCGGCGAGGTCACGGCGGCGGATTCAGCCGCGAGCAGCGGCGTGGGCACCAGCAGGGCCAGCGCCATGGTGGCGCGCTGCAACAGCCGGATAACAGTCCGGCGCGGGAGGCTCGTCGCGGTCATGCCCACCAGATGCCCGCTTCCATCGGGAAAAGCCAATGACAAGCGGGTGATAGCGGCGCGAGGTCGCAGGCTTCAGCCCGCCCCGAGCCGCTCGCCGCGATAGACGCCGGAGCGGATCCGGCCCCACCAGTCGCGGTTCTCGAGATACCAGGCGATCGTCTTGCGCAGCCCGCTCTCGAAGCTCTCCTGGGGCCGCCAGCCGAGCTCGCGCTCGATCTTGCTGGCGTCGATCGCATAGCGCTGGTCATGCCCCGGCCGGTCGGCGACGAAGCGGATCAGGTTTTCGCGCGGGCCGATGCCGGCATCGGGCGAAAGCTCGTCCATCAGCGCACAGATCGCCTTGACCACCTCAAGATTGCTGCGCTCGGCCGAGCCGCCGACATTGTAGCTCTCGCCGATCCGCCCGCTCTCGGCGATCAGAGCGAGTGCGCGCGCATGATCCTCGACATGCAGCCAGTCGCGGACCTGGGCGCCCGAGCCGTAGACGGGCAGCGCCTTGCCCTCGAGCGCATTGAGGATCATCAGCGGGATCAGCTTCTCGGGGAAGTGATAGGGCCCATAATTGTTCGAGCAGTTCGAGAGCACGACCGGCAGGCCATAGGTGTGGTGCCAGGCGCGGGCGAGATGGTCGGAAGCCGCTTTCGAGGCCGAATAGGGCGAGTTCGGCTGGTAGGGCGAGGTCTCGCTGAACAGCCCGTCCTCGCCGAGCGAGCCGAAGACCTCGTCGGTCGAGATCTGGTGGAAGCGGAAACCGGCCTGGTCTTCGGCCGGCAGGGTGCGCCAGTGCCGCAACGCCTCCTGCAGCAGCACGAAGGAGCCGACGATATTGGTCTCGATGAAAGCCGCCGGCCCGTCGATCGAGCGGTCGACATGGCTCTCGGCGGCAAGGTGCATGACGATGTCGGGCGCGAATTCGGCGAAGGCGTGCCGCATCGCCGCGGCATCGCCGATATCGGCTTGCAGGAAGGTGAGCCGTGGATCGTTTGAGACCGGCTCAAGATTGTCGCGATTGCCGGCATAGGTCAGCTTGTCGACGACCAGCACCTGATGCGGCGTCTGACGGATCAGATGGCGCACCACGGCCGAGCCGATGAAGCCGGCGCCGCCGGTGACGAGATAGCGCTTCACGGCCGGGCCTCCCAGCGGAACGGGCTGGTGAAGCCTGAAAAGCCGGGGAGAACAGCATCCTTGCCCGAGAGCTGCGCCTCGGCTGCGATGACGGGCCAGTCTATCGCGAGGTCTGGGTCGTTCCAGGCCAGGCCGCCTTCGGTTTCCGGAGCGTAGGGGCCGTCGACCTTGTAGATGACCTCGGTACCCGGCTCGAGCGTGCAGAAGCCATGGGCGAAGCCGCGCGGCACGAAGAGCTGCTCGGCGCCCTCGGCCGTCAGCGTAACGGCACACCATTTGCCATAGCTCGGCGATCCCACGCGGATATCGACCGCGACGTCGAAGATCGCGCCCTTCAGGACCCGGACCAGCTTGGCCTGCGCCGCCGGCGGGGCCTGGAAGTGCAGGCCGCGCACCACGCCGCGCGCCGCCGAGAGCGACTGGTTGTCCTGGACGAAGACGGTGCCGATGCCGGCCGTGGCGAAGGCCTCGGTGCTGTACGTCTCCATGAAGTAGCCGCGCGCATCGCCGAATTTTTTCGGCCTGATCAGCAGGACGGCCGGAATGGCGAGGGGCTCGAAGGCGAACTTGCTCATGCTGCCCTTGAACCCTCGCCGGCGCGCGCCGTCAACGCCCGGGCGCGATCCGCCCGCCGGTCATCGGCTCAGTTACGCCGGTGGTCAGCGGGAAGGAGATCGGCAGGCCGGCCTTGCGGCGCATGGCGAGGAAGGCGAAGCACTCCGCCTCGACCGCATCGCCGCGCCAGCCGACGGCTTCGGCCGGAACGGCCTCGGCGCCGCTGCGCGCATTGAGCGCCGCCATGATCGCCGGATTGCGCCGCCCGCCGCCGCAGACGATCAGCCTTTCCGGCCTGACTGGGAGCAGATCGAGCCCGCGCCCGACCGCGCCGGCGGTGAAGGCGGTCAGCGTCGCCGCCCCATCCTCGAAGGAGAGGCCCTCGGCCATGGCGGCGGTGAAATCGTGGCGGTCGAGCGACTTCGGATAGGGGGCGAAGAGGTAGGGATGTTCGAGCAGGCGCGCGAGCCTGGCTTCGTCGACGGTGCCGGCGAGCGAGAAGGCGCCGTCGCGGTCCATCTCGCCCTTGCCATGCTGCTTGATCCAGTCGTTGAGCGGCGCATTGCCCGGGCCGGTATCGAAGGCGAGCACGCTGTCGGCATCGGCGAAGGCGCTGAGATTACCGACGCCGCCAAGATTGAGCACGGCAGTCTCCTGCCCGGCGCCAATGCTGTGCATCAGCGCGGCATGATAGCTCGCGACCAGCGGCGCGCCCTGGCCGCCGGCGCGGACATCGCCCGTGCGGAAATCATAGACAACGTCGATGCCGAGTTGCCCCGCCATCAGCGCGCCGTCGCCGAGCTGGCGGGTGTCGCCCTTGCGCTCCCTGGTCGGGGCGCGATGCAGCACGGTCTGACCATGGAAGCCGATGGCCGCGACCTCGCTCGCAGCAATGCCCTCGGCTGCCAGAAACTCAGAGACGGCCTCGCCTTGAGCCAGCGTCAAGGCGCGCTCGGCCTGCGCGAAGATCGCCGGCTCCGGCCCCTCGAAACGCCAACCGAGCGCGGCCTGCACCGCCTCAGCCAGCAGATCGCGAACTTCCTGGCGGTAAGGCGAGAGCCGCCACGGCCCGAATTCGGCGACCGCAGCGCCATCAGTGCGGATGGCGGCGATGTCGATATTGCCGTCGAGGACCGTTCCGGTCATCAGTCCGATGGACCAGGCTGGCTGCATGCCGCATCTCCGTATCGTCCAAGACGATGCCTGTCACAGGCAAAGTCCGCCCGCAATCCCGACCCGATTCCGACCCAATCGCCACCTATCCAAAGGCGAACCCGCCTTGGAGACCGGCTATGCCGACCCGTCGCTTCGTCTTGATCGCCTGCCTGGGTCTCGTTCCGACCGCGCCCGCTCTCGCACAGGTATTAAGCGGAGAGATTGGTGCGCCGCCGCTCGATGTTCCGCCACCCGACGTGCCGACGTTGCCGCCATACCCGCCCCGGTCGCCTGAAGCCGGCGAGGATGACTATGGCATCAGCCGGCGCGAGGCCGTGCGGATCGCTCGCCGCAACGGTGTGGTCGATGTCGAAAGCGTCCGCCGCCATCGCGGCGTCTGGATCGTCTCGGGTACCGATGATGACGATGAGGACATCCGCGTCGTCGTCAATGACGAGGGCGACGTCGTCGCGGTCAGGCGCGACTGAGTTCAGCCTGTCAGCAGCGCTGCGTCGAAGGCGTCCTGCAACATCTCCCGGCATTGCCGCGCCTGCTCTCGGCTCGGCTCATGCAGGATGTGCGGGGTGATGTCGGCGAGATCGCGCAAGGCGAAATCAATCGCCGACATGAGGTCGAGCGCATCGCTCTCGGCGACCGGCTGCTTCAACGGACGGAACTGTAGAACCTGACCCATTACATGTCTCACGAGACTAAGAAGGCGAATCGTTCTGCTGAGTCTCGTCCGCAATCGGTCAGGAACCGGTTAACGCCGCGTCGGCGTCACTTCTTTCGATGTTCCAGAACAGCATTACCGGCGCCGCCAGCACCCCGGAGACATTGGCGCGCCTCGCGTAGGGCTGGTCGAACTGGCCGAGCACGCGATAGGGCTGCATCTCGGCGAGCCTTTTATGCAATACCTCGACCGCCGCCTTGCGGGCGGCATCGTCGGGCGCATCGACCACGGCGCCACGCAGTTTCTCGGCTTCGGCGTCGCAGGGCCAGCCCGCCCAGGCTTTCTCGCAGCCCATGTTGGTGCCGATATTGGTCATCGGCGACTGCATGGTCGCGCCGGAGGCATAGGTCACGAACAGGTTCCAGCCGCCCTGGTCCGGCGGGCTCTTGTTCTGCTGGCGGGTGGTGACCGTGCCCCAGTCGGAGAACTGCACCTCGACATTGACCCCGGCCTTCTTCAGCTGGGCGGCGGCAACCTCGGCCATCCGGCCGATTGCGGCGATGTCGTTGCTGGTCGTCAGCACCAGCTTCTCGCCCTTGTAGCCGGCTTCGGCCAGGAGCTGCTTTGCCTTCTCCAGGTCCGGCTTGGCGTAGCCTTCTGTCCCGGCCTCGGTGCCGTTCGGGCCGCCGCAGATGAAGTAGGCGGCGCAGCGCTTCCACCATTCCTCGTCGCCGAAACCGCCGGCCAGGAACTCGGCCTGGTCGGTGGCATAGGCCAAAGCGAGGCGCGCCTTGGGATTGTTGAACGGCGGATGCAGGCTGTTTGGCCGCAGCATCACCTGGTTGGCGAGATTGGAATAACGCTCGACCTTGACGTCCTTTGCGGCAGCGACCACCGGGATCAGGTCCTGGCTCGGCTGCTCCCAGATATCGATCTCGCCGGTCTGCAAGGCGGCCGCAGCCGTCGCCGCATCCGGCATGATCATCCACTCGACCCGGTCGACCTTGACGACGCGCCCGCCGGCGAGCCCGTCGGCCGGCTCCGCGCGCGGCACATAGTCAGCGTTCTTGTCGTAGACGATCTTGGCGCCGCTGCGCCATTCGGCCCGGTTGAACTTGAACGGGCCGGAGCCGATCGTCTCGGTCACCGGCTTCGTCGGATCGGTCGCCGCATCGGCCTCGCGCATGATCACCGGGATCTGGCCGACGGCCGAGCCGAGCGCGAATGGCACCAGCGCCATCGGCTTCTTCAGCTTGAGGGTGAAGGTCCTGTCGTCCTTCGCCTCCATGCCCTCGGTGTATTCGCCGAGCTTGCCGCCGATCGTGTCGCGCACCATCCAGCGCTTCAGCGAGGCGATAACGTCGCGCGTGGTGACCGGCTGGCCGTCATGGAATTTCAGGCCCGGCCGCAGCGTGAAGCTCCAGCTGAGCCCGTCCGGCGCGGTCGAAAAGCTCTCGACCATCTGCGGCTTGGGCTGGAGGTTGGCGTCCCAGGCGAACAGCGTTTCGTAGATCATCAGCCCGTGCATGCGGGTGATCACGATCGAGGCGGCGACCGGGTCGAGCGTCTTCAGGTCGGCATGCGGCGCGACCCGCAGCACAGACTTGGGCGCCGGCTGCGCGTGTGCGCCGGCCGTCAGAATGAGCGCGGTCGCGCCGACGAGAGCGGCGGCGAAGCGGGATCGGATCATGTTGATCTCCTTCCAGGCGGGCGAAGCGCAGGATGCGCTCATTTCTTCTCGATGTTCCAGAACAGCATCACCGGCGCCGCCAGCACGCCCGCGACATTGGCGCGCCGCGCATAGGGCTGAACGAACTGGCCGAGCACGCGATAGGGCTGAACCTCGGCGAGATGCTTGTGCAGGGTCTCGACCGCCGCCTTGCGGGCGGCATCATCCGGCGCATCGACGACGGCGCCGCGCAGCTTCTCCGTCTGCGCATCGCAGGCCCAGCCGGCCCAGGCCTTCTCGCAAGCCATATTGGTGCCGACATTGGTCAGCGGCGACTGCATGGTCGCGCCGGGGATGGTGGTGACGAAGAGATTCCAGCCGCTGCGGCCGGGTGCACCGCGATTCTGCTGGCGCGTCGCCACCGTGCCCCAGTCCGAAAACTGCAGGTCGATGTTGAAGCCGACTTTTCTCAGGCTGTCGGCCGCGACCTCGGCCATGCGGCCGATCGGCGGGATGTCCATGCTCGACATCAGCGCCAACGGCTCGCCCTTGTAGCCGCTCTCCGCCAGGAGTTGCCGCGCCTTGGCGAGGTCCGGCTTGGCGAAGCCCTCGGCGCCCGCCTGCGTGCCGTTCGGGCCGCCGCAGATGAAATAGGAATTGCAGCGCTGCCACCATTCCTCGTCGCCGAAGCCGCCGGCCAGGAATTCGGCCTGATCGGTGGCATAGGCGAGGGCGAGACGGGCCTTGGGGTTGTCGAACGGCGGGTAGAGGTGGTTGGGCCGCAGCAGCGCCTGGTCCGGCAGGCTGGCGTAACGCTCGACCTTGACCTCGCGGTTCCCGGCGATCACCGGCACCAGATCCTGGCTCGGCTGCTCCCAGATATCGATCTCGCCGGTCTGCAAGGCCGCGGCTGCTGTCGCCGGATCGGGCATGATCAGCCATTCGACGCGATCGACCTTGACGACGCGGCCGCCGGCGAGGCCATCGGCAGGCTCCGAGCGCGGCACATAGTCGGGATTCCTGTCGTAGATGACCTTGACGCCGCTGCGCCATTCGCTGCGGTTGAACAGGAAAGGACCGGAGCCGACCGCCTCGGTGATCGGCTTCAGCGGATCGCTCGTCGCATCGCTCTCGCGCATGATCGCCGGGATGTTGCCGACGGCCGAGCCGAGCGCGAACGGCACCAGCGCCATCGGCTTGTTCAGCTTGAGCTGGAAAGTCCGGTCATCGACCGTCGTCATGCCCTCGGTGTATTCGCCGAGCTTGCCGCCGATCGTGTCACGCGCCATCCAGCGCTTCAGCGAGGCGATCACGTCGCGTGTCGTCACCGGCTGGCCGTCATGGAATTTGAGGCCAGGCCGCAGCGTGAAGCTCCAGCTCAGCTTGTCTTCCGAGGTCGAGAAGCTCTCGACCATCTGCGGCTTCGGCTGGAGGTTGGCGTCCCAGGCGAACAGCGTCTCGTAGATCATCAGCCCGTGCATGCGGGTGATCAGCACCGAAGCTGCGACCGGATCGAGCGTCTTCAGATCGGCGTGGGGCGCGACGCGCAGCACGTTTTTCGGGCCGGACTGCGCCTGCGCCCCGGTAGCGAGCAGCAAGGCGGCCGCGCCGATCAGTGCGGCAGCGAGGCGGGATCGGATCATGGTCGGCTTTCTTGGTCGAGGCGGTTGAAGTGCAGGATGCGCGAGCGGTGGCCTGCGAGGCGCAGACTCCCATCCGGCTGCAGCCACAAGCAAGGCCGGTGCCGCCAGGGACCGTGCTTCAGGTCGGCCAGCGCCCGCCCGCCGGGCAATGGCGTCAGCCGGGTCTCCAGGCCGATCGTCCCGGCCCAGGGCCAGGATGCCGTGCCATCAGGGCGGATGGCGATCTCGACGCCGAGCCTGTCGTCGCGCCAACGCCCGATTAGGCGCTCGTCGAGCTTGATATCGGCCGGCACCGGCAGTAGGCGGCGGGCGACGCCGCCGATCGCCCCAGTGAGCGCGCCGTCCGCTTCTGCCCTGAGAGCAATCTCGAGATAGGCTGGCAGGCTGCGAAGCCCACCGTTGCCGTCCGAGACGAGCTTCTCGTACCCGCCCATGAAGCTGATCGCACCACCGGCGAACTCGGCCCAGGACGGTCCCTCTTCCGCTGCGTAGAGCCCAGCCGGGACAGTGTCGGGATCGCTGGGCAGTGCCTCGCCGGTCAGCGCCGCCAGCACACGCAGCGCCGGCCAGAGCGCATCCTCCTCGCGATTGGTCAGCACCACGACGCCGACACCCATGTCGGGGGCCATCAGCATGTGGTTGCGGTAGCCGGTCAGTGATCCGCCATGGCCGATGATCCTGATACCGCCGAGCCGGCTTGCGACCAGGCCGAGCCGGTAGCCGCTCTCGCTGCCATCGGCGAACTGGCGCGGTGCGGCGAGCCGGTCGAGCAGCCCCGCATGAGAGCCGCGCCCGGCCATCAGGCCCGCCGCCCAGCGCGCCAAACCGGCCGCGCTGCCGGCCATGCCTCCCGAGGCCGAGAAGTTGAAGCCGTAGAAGCCGCGCCGCCAGCCTTGCCCGTCATGCCAGTAGCCGGTGGCGAGGCCGGGGACGACCTCGGTCTCGTCGGAGACGAAGCGGATCGGTAGCGCAGCCGGTGCCATCAATTCGTCGACCAGTTGCGCCGCGCCCTTCCCGGTCCGGCGCTCGAGAATCGCCTGCGCCAGCCGCCAGCCGGTGTTGGAATAAGCCATCTCGGTACCGGGCTCGGCATTGAGCCCGGGCAGGCGGCAGGCGGCGGCGAAAATCTCGCTGCTGGACAGGCTCGTGGTGAAGGGCGTGCCCAGCTGCCAGAGCGCCTCCATCATGTCAGGCAGCGCGCCGGTCATGTCGAGCGCCCGGCCAAGCGGGACGGCTCCCAGCGCCGCCGGCAGCTCCGGCAGGAAACTGCCGAGCGTCGCCTCCAGCGGCACGCCGTCGCGCAGCAGCAAGGCGGCGCAGATATGCTTGCTGATCGAGGCCAGCCGGTTCTGCGTGTCGGGGGTGAAGGGCAGGCGGTGCTCGATCACGGAAAAGCCGCCGCTGGCGCTCTCGCGCACGCCGTCGCGGTCGAACAGCACAATGGCTCCGCCAGGCCCGCCTTGCCGCGTCCAGGGTTCGGCGATCGCCTGCGCCTCGCTGCGCCCTTTTATCCAGTCGACCATGCGCGTCTGCTCTCCGGCGATCCGTCCCGGATGGAACTGTCGCGGATGTAGGGGCGATTAGGCAATCCTCTGGCCATGCATCGGTGTCTGGCCCGCTCGTCATGAAAGCGGCACAATCGCTGGTCGATGCTGTCGCAGGCGTGCCCGCGCGGCGGCGTGCTGGACCGCATCCCGACTCTGTCGGAGACTGCGGATTTCATGAAGAGATATTGAGGAGGCGGATTGAGCATGAGACGCGCATTTATTGTCGCCGCAGCTATTGGCCTTGCCGGTATCGTAGCGGGCTGCTCGCAGCCTCAGCGCTTCGGAGCCCCGCCTCCCGGTCTTGCACCCAGCGGCGGCGCGGCGGCCAAGCGAATCGCCAGCGATGGCGCCGGAGGTCTGCAGCTGCCGGACGGGACTCGTGTCCAGACCGACGCGACCGGCGGCTTCTCCCTGCCCAACGGCGCCTATGTCCGGCGTGATCGCTCGGGCGCGCTCAATCTGCCGAACGGTTCACGCTGCGTGCCCGATGGCCAGGCCGGTTACGTCTGCCCATAAGCTCGGGCCGGCTCAGCCGGTTTCGGCAACGCGATTGAAGAAGTCGGGCGTGCCCATCTGGCCGCCCTTCAGGACGATATCGAGGCCGTCGAGCCTGGGATCGTCGCTATGGGCGCGGCAGAGCGGCGCGCCGGGTGTGCAAGGGGAGCGGTAGGACAGCCCCCAGAGATCGAGCGCGCGGATCGCCAGCGTCGAGGTGTCGCCGCCGGCGACGACCAGCCGCACGATCCGCGCCTCTTTCATGATCGCGCGCAGCAGCGCGCCGGTCGAAGCTGCGACCTTGCCGGTCTCGGCCGGTGCGCCAGCCGGCTTGTCGGTGATCAGCATGACATTGCGCTCGGCCAGGCCGGCGAGCGCCTCGCGACGGAGTGCGTCGAGATAAGCGGGTTCGCCGATCAGTCGCGCCGGATCGATCGCGAGCATCTGATAGCTCGATGCGTTCTCGACCTGAACGCGGGTGACCGGCGAAAGGCTGCCGACGAGAGCGAGCAGATTGCCCCCGGAGACAGGCCGGGGGAGTTTCGGCATCGCGGCCTGCTCAGCCCGCGGGAAGCCGGCGAAGGCCTGCGCGACCGAACTCGGGCCGATCGCCAGCATAGGCCCGGCCATCATGTGCTCGCGCAGCAGAGTGCCGATCGCCGCCAGATCCGAGGGGCGCGAGACGTCGAAGAGCACGGCGTCGGGCTGCGCCGCCAGCGCCGTGTCCAATGCCGAGCCGGCCCCGTGGCTCTCGTGACTGCGATAGTCGACCAGGGCGACACGCTCCAGCCCCTGTGCCGCCAGATGCCGGCGCAGATCGGCCTCTCCCATCGGCGTCACCGGATGGACGCTCATGGTCGGATGGCGGTCGATGCGGTGGACGCTGCCGCCCGCCCCGGCTGCGGCGAAGAGATTGCCGAAAAGGCAGTAGCGCCCGAGATTGGGCTGGCCGCCAATCACCGGCAGCAGCGGATTGGGGAAATGAGGCCGCAAGGCGCGCGCCGCAGCGCCGAAGCTGCCGATCCCTGGCGCGCTGTCGAAAGTCGAGCAGCACTTGTAGTGCAGCAGCGAGATGCCGAGCTTGGCGAAGAAGCGCCCGGCCTTGTCCAGCTCCCGCGCCATCGCCTCCGGCGGCATCGCCCGCGTCGCGCCGGCGATGCCGACGGCATCGAGCGGCCCGGCGCTGGCGAGTTGTCCGGCTGTCGGAATGCGCAGGAAGAGCAAGGCGCGCTGGCCGGCTTCCGCCAATGTGGCGAGCGTATCGGTGGCGCCGGTGAAATCGTCGCCATACCAGCCGTAACGGGGCCCCGCTTCCGCCATGCTCAGCCGCTGCCCTTGCCGAAGAAGGCGAGCGCTTGGGCGAGCTCGTCATGGCTCTTCGCGGCGTCGGCAACCGGCACGCCGGCCGCGACGGCCTCCCAGGCCTGGCGGATGCTGGCGACGCCGGCCGACGGCCCGCCGGGATGGGCGAGGATGCCGCCACCCGCCATGAACAGCAGGTCGTCATGGCCGAGCGCATCCCAGGTCGGCTGCGCCGTGCCGGCCCACTGCCCGGAGGAGAAGGCCGGCAGGACGCGATCATCGATGCCCTCCGCTAGCGGCGTCACGCAATTCCTCGCGGAGGTCACGACCTCCTCGTCCTCCTGCGCGAACTTGCCCTGCAAACCATGCACATGCATGTGATCGACGCCGGTGAGCCGCCACAGAGTCTGGTAGGCCTGGAAGCCGATGCCGAGCAACGGATGGCGCGAGAGCGCACCGAAACCGTTGCGATGGCCGTGCAAAGCAAGGCTGGTCGAGCGGCGCAGGGTCTCGACCGCCGAGAACCCGCACCAGTTGAGGCTGACCATGACGCAGTTGCCGCCCTCGCGCTCGACCAGTTCGGCATGGCGGCGCATCTGGTCGGTTTCGGCCGTGATGTTGAAGGCGACCATAACCGCCTTGCCGGTGCGGTCCTGGTGGCGCCGCACCGCCGCCATGACGGCGGGCACGCGCTGGGCCAGCGGCGCATGCACCGGGTCGGCGCAGATCTCGTCGTCCTTGATGAAGTCGAGCCCGGCCGCGCAGAGCTTGCCGACCAGTTCGGCGGTCTCATAGGGGCGCAGGCCGACATTGGGCTTGATGATCGAGCCGATAATCGGGCCATCGGCTACCCCGGTGAGCCGGCGGGTGCCGGCGATGCCGCGCGTCGGCAGCGGGAACAGGCGGCGATACGAAGCCGGCAAAGCCATGCTCTCGAGCCGGAGGCCGGTGACCTCACCGAGATCGAACAGGTTGCCGGCGACGATCGAGGCGAGCGTCGGCAGGTTGGCCCCGACATTGTCGACCGGGAAGGAGAGCGTGATCCGGGCGCGGCGCCATGGCCCAGAAACACCCTTCCGTGTCAGCCAGGCATTGGGCAGGCTCGGCTCGGCGGCGCTTTCCAGTTCCTCGACCGCGGTGACGACGGCGCGGGTGCGGTCGCGTAACTCATCGGTCTCGCCGGCAACGCGGGTGAAGGTGCCGCTCGACTGCTCGCCGGCCATGACATCGGCGACCTTGCGAGGGTCGAGCGGCGTCTCGATCAGGTAAGTTGCTGTAAAGCGTTCGGTCGCCATGGTCGTTCAGAGCTTGCTGAGGTCAGGGAAAGGGCGGACCGGATCCTTGCCGTCCCAGCTCTCGCCCGCCTCGCGGATCAGCCGGAACATCTCGCCCTTGGGGCCGGCGACCTCGGAGAGCTCGATCACCGTGCCGGGATGGTAGTGGGTGTCGAAATAGATGAAGCGGCCGCGTTCGCCGACCTCGCCCGACATCACCGGCTTGAAGCCCTCGGCCAGCAGCCGCTCAAGGTCGGCATCGTAATCCGAGGTCCAGTAGGCGACATGCTGCAGGCCGCTATGGCCGGCATCGGTGAAGTCCTTGTACATGGACGGCACTGCGTTGCGGCACTGGATCAGCTCGATCTGCAGCGGACCGGAGTTGGCCAGCGCTACCGAGTTATGCGGCTCGTAGGTTTCGCCCTTGTAGCGGTAGTTTTTGATCGGGACCTTGGGATTGTAGAAGAACGGTCCGACACCGAGAACCCGGCTCCAATAATCCATCGCCGCCTCGATATCGGGGACGACATAGCCGGCCTGACGGATCTGGCCAAAGTAGCGGCTCATGGTGGTGCTTTCCTGCGAAGGTCGATGGTTCAGCGCTAGAGGAAGCCGATGGAGATCCACGGCACGGCGGCGACGATGACGAGGCCGATCAAAAGGGCGGCGATATAGGCCCAGATGTATTTCAGCCCCTCGTCGGGATTGATCTTCGAGATCGCGCAGGCGCCGTAATAGCCGACGCCGAAGGGCGGTGCGAAGAGGCCGATGCCCATCGCGAAGATCACGACCATGGCATAGTGCACCTCGTGCACGCCGATCTGCTTGGCGATCGGGAAGAGCAGCGGCCCGAACAGCACGATCGCCGGGATGCCCTCGAGCACGCTGCCGAGGATGACGAAGGCGACGATCGAGATGGCGAGGAAGCCCCATGTGCCGCCCGGCACCGCCGCCATGATCTTGGCGAGATCCTGCGAGAAGCCCGATTGCGTCAGACCCCAGGCCATCGCGGTGGCGCAGCCGATGATGAAGATGATCGCGCCGGTGAGCGAGGCGGTGTCGACCAGCATGCCCTTGAGCCGGCGCCAATCGAATTGCCGGTAGATCAGCAGGCCGGCCAGCACCGCATAGGCGATGCCGATGGTCGAGACCTCGGTCGCGGTAGCGACGCCCTCGACGACCGCGGCGCGGATGACGAAGGGCAGGGCGATGGCCGGCAGCGCGATCAGGCAGAGCTTGCCGATCTCGCGCTTCGAATACTTGGTGACGTGGCTGAGGTCCTCGGCCCGGTTCCGCCACCAGACGACGAAGCAGAGCGCGATGCCGAGCGCGACCGCCGGCAGCATGCCACCGGTGAATAGCGCCGCGATCGAGACGCCGGTGACCGAGCCGATGGTGATCAGCACGATCGAGGGCGGGATCGTCTCGGTTTGCGCGCCGGTCGCCGAAAGCAGCGCGACGAGGTCGCCGGGTTTGGCGCCCCGCTTCTGCATCTCCGGGAACAGCACCGGAGCGATCGCGGCCATGTCGGCGATCTTCGAGCCGGAGATGCCGGAGACCAGGTACATCGCGCCGATCAGCACATAGGACAGGCCGCCACGGACATGGCCGAGCAGCGAGGCCAGGAACTGGATCATGGCGCGCGCCATGCCGGTCATCTCGATCAACGCGCCCAGGAAGATGAAGAGCGGCACGGCGAGCAGGATGAGATGGCTCATGCCCTCGTCGAGCCGGCCGACCATGACGACCATCGGCGTCGAGGTCGTCAGCGAGAGATAGCCGAAGGTGGCGAGCGCAAAGGAGAAGGCGATCGGCACGCCGGCGAAGACGTTGGCCGCGACGATGCCGACGAAGAAGATCACCAGGTTGAGCTTGCCGAGCGGCTTCAGCACGGGCCCGATCAGCCAGAACAGGATGACGAGAGCCGCCGTGACGCCAGCGGCGAGGAGGACGGGCTTCCAGGAGCCGAAGCGCAGCAGCCGGCAAAAGGCGGCGAACAGCATCAGGACGATGCCGATCGGCAGCGCTGCGGC
This sequence comes from Bosea vestrisii, assembly GCF_030144325.1. Lineage (NCBI taxonomy): Bacteria > Pseudomonadati > Pseudomonadota > Alphaproteobacteria > Hyphomicrobiales > Alloboseaceae > Allobosea > Allobosea vestrisii. Next base: position 3,629,116 of record NZ_CP126307.1, read on the forward strand.
CCGCCAGGAATTGGCGATCTCCAGCGCGGGGGTGACGATGAAGCGCTCGTCCTCGGCATAGTCGAGCGCCTCGGGCAGGATCATCACCAGGAAGGCGATCGCCGCGGTGATGGCGAGCGCTTCGAGCACGGCGCGGGTCTGCGGGCCGACGCGGGTGACGAGGCCGGTCATGCGCATATGCTCGCCGCGGCGCAGGGCCACGACCGCACCAAGCATGGAGAGCCAGAGGAACAGGATCGAGGCGAGCTCGTCCGACCAGACCAGCGGGGCGTGAAAGACGTAGCGGGCGACGACACCCGCTCCGAGGATGATGATCTCGGCGAGGACGAGCACGGCGACGACGAGCTCGATCACCGCCCCGACGGAGCGGTCGAGCCTGTCCGCGAGGCGACCGAGGCCGGTTGCCGGCATCGGCTGCGCCGGCAGAGTGGCGATGTGCCCGTCCATGGCTGATCCCTTGCTTCCAGCGCCGCGGCAGGCTCAGGCGAGCTTGCCCGCAGTGCCTTCCAGCAGGGTCCAGGCATCGGCGCCGAAGCGCTCCTGCCATTCCTTGTAGAAGCCGCTTTCGCGCAGCTTCGCCTGGAAGCTGTCGGACTTGGCGCTATTGAAGGCAAGGCCCTTCGAGGTGAGTTCGCCCTGGAGGCTCTCGTTCAGCTTGCGCACGTCTTCGCGCTGCTGGAGGCCTGCCTCGTTGAAGGCGCGCGAGACGATCGCCTTCACATCCTCAGGCAGGTTGCGCCAGGAACGGCCGTTGAAGACGAAGTGATAGCCGTCCCAGCTGTGATTGGTGTTGGAGCAGAATTTCTGCACCTCGTACAACTTGGCGGTCTGGACGATGGCGAGCGGGTTTTCCTGCGCATCGACGACCTTGGTCTGCAAGGCCGAGTAGACTTCGCTGAACTGCAGGCTCGCGGGTGTGGCGCCGAGCGCCTTGAACAGCGCGATGCCCATCGGGCTGACCGGTACGCGGATCTTGAGCCCGGAGAGATCGGCCGCGGAGGCGATCGGGCGCGTGCTCGTGGTGATCTGGCGGAAGCCGTTGTCCCACATCTTCTCGAACGTATGCAGGCCGACCTTGGCGAAGCCGGCGCGGATCAGATTGCCGAGCGGCCCGTCCACGGCCTGCCAGACCTGGTCATAGCTGTTGAAGGCGAAGCCGACGCCGGTGATGGCGCTGACCGGCGCGAGCGTCGCGATGACCAGCGTACCGGCATTGAAGATGTCGATGCCGCCGCTGCGCACCTGCGACAGCATGTCGGTGTCGCCGCCCAGCTGGTTGTTCGGGAAGATCTTGACCTCGACGCGGCCATTGCTCTCCCGTGCGATCCGTTCGGCCGCCTCGGCAGCGCGGATGTTCAAGGGGTGGCTGAGCGGCAGGTTGTTGCCGAACTTCAGAGAGATCTCAGCAGCCCGTGCCGGGCGCGGCAGGCCCACGATCAACCCGGCCGCGGCCGGAGCCAGGGACAGGTTTGTTAGGAATCGGCGACGCGTCGTCAGTGTCATGGACGTTCCCTCCGTTTTGTTGCCTTGCCCGGCAACCATTGGAATTTGGTGTCTGTCTTCTCAGGCCGACCGAACAGGCTGGCCCGCCTCATCTCCGGCCCTGTTGTTCAATTGCAGCGCGCATGCATGCCGCCATCGACGAACAATTCGACGCCGTTGATGTATTTGGCTTCGTCGCTGGCCAGGAACACCGCGGCATGCGCGACATCCCAGCCATCGCCCATGCGCCCGGTCGGCGACATCTTATTGCGGGCGGCGACCATGGCCTCGGTATCCTGGTAGAAGCCCGAAATCTGCTTGTAGATGTGCGGCGTATCCATCACGCCGGGCAGGATGCAGTTCGCCCGGATGCCCTTGCCGGCATATTGCAGCGCGATGCTCTGGGTGAAGCTGTTGACCGCGCCCTTGCTGGCTGCGTAGGCGCAATAGGCGTAGCCGGTCCAGCGCACGCCGCCGAGTGCGCCGATATTGATGATGGCGCCGCTCTGCTGCGCTTCCATGGTCGGCAGCACGGCCTTGCAGGCCAGGAACATGCTCTTCACATTGACCGTCATCACGCGATCCCAGATGTCTTCGCTGGTCTCGACCGGGCCGCCCTGCGAGGTGATGCCGACATTGTTGTGGAGGATGTCGATCCGGCCGTAAGCTCCGAGCGCCGCATCGACGCTGCGCTGGACGTCCTCGAGGCGCGTGGTGTCGGCGGTGACCGAGATCGCGTCATGGTCTTCCGCGAGGATGATGTCGCGCGTCGCGTCGGCAGCGGCAGCATTCAGGTCGACGGCGATCACCTTTGCGCCCGCCCTCGCATAAGCTGCGGCAGCGGCCTTGCCATTGCCCCAGCCATCACCGATGGAGCCGGCGCCGAAGACGATCGCAACCTTGTCCTTCAAGCGGCCTTCTGCAGACATCGACACCGTTCCTATGCTTGATCTTGCTCGGGCATCATCGTGGATGATGTGTTATGAGGTTGGGTCCGCTCGATGGCGCAGCGTGCGCCGCACGGATGTCGGGCAGAAACCTGCCAAAGCTATGCTGGAGCTTGATGTTCCCCAACCCACGATAACCTCCCGAACCGGTTCTTTCACTCGCGTCTTGGCACGAATTGAGCAGAACCTAGGTTCGGTCCGGAGGCTGGTCAAAGCGTTTTTATGATGTTATTTGATGTGATATGACGGCCTCTATCCCCGCCTATGGGCGAACCCTGCCGACCTTGGCTGACGTGGCGGCGCTGGCCGGCGTCTCGACGGCGACGGCCGATCGTGCGCTCAACGGCCGTCCCGGCGTGAGGCCGACGACGCTGCGCCGTGTGCTCCAGGCGGCCAAGGAGCTGGACTACATTGCCGATGTGAGCGAGCGCATGCCCGCCGGAATGAAACCCTTGCGGCTCGCCTTCCTGCTGCCCTCCGGCGAGAACAGCTTCCTCGGCATGCTGGGCCGACTGGTGGCGCGGGCGCAGGAGCAGTTCGCCGGTTTCAACATGCGGGCGCGGGTCGAGTACATCGAAGGCTTTCGCCCCGATCTGCTGGCGCAGGAGCTGAAGCGCATCGGCCGCGAGGTCGACGGCGTCGCCTTCATGGCGCTCGAACATCCTCTGGTGCGCGAGGCGGTCAACCTGCTGGCGGAGCGCGGCGTGCCTACCGTGGCGCTGATCTCCGACATCGCCCATAGCGCGCGCGCGGCTTATGTCGGACTCGACAATCGGGCGGCCGGACGCACCGCCGGCTATCTGCTCGCGCGCTTCATGGGCGACAGGCCCGCCAAGGTCGCGATGATCGTCGGATCGCTCAGCTATCGGGCGCATGAGGAGCGCGAGATGGGCTTCCTGCATCTCTTCCAGGAGCTCTATCCGGCGATCGAGGTGGTCGGCCTGCGCGAGGGGCACGACGAGGAGGCCAGGAACTACCGCCAGACGAAGACCTTGCTGGCGCAGCATCCCGACCTCGCGGGAATCTACAATATCGGCGGCGGTCCGGAGGGGATCGGCCGGGCGCTGCGCGAGGTCGGGCGCCAGCACGATACCGTCTTCGTCGGACATGGGCTCACCCGTGAAACGCGCAGCCTGCTGATGGACGGCGTCATGGATGCGGTCCTCACACAGAACCCGCAGGCGACCCTGATGGACTGCATCGCCATCTTCGCGAACCTGCGCGCCGGGCGAGCGGCGACCGAAGGCACGGCCCGCCCGGGCATCGAGATCGTGCTCCGCGAGAACCTGCCTTGAAAGCTCAGGTGGTGCGGCCGACCTCGCGTGCCACCTCAGAGAACGATCGCATGCCGCCTTCCGGCCGGGTCGCGATCGACAGGAAGCGGGCAGCGAAGGCGAGCGAGTCGCGCTGACTCGGGCTGAGCTGGTCGCAGCGCTGCCGATCGCCCAGCCCGGTTTGCTCGGCCTCCGTCAGCGCGGCCTTGAGCTGTGAATCAGTCAGTGCGCCCGAAGTCACCAGCGAGCGCAGCACGGCCGTGAAGGCCAGCAGCATCCCTTCGAGCTGTAGATTGGCGACGTTCATCTCGTCCTCCCGACGGTAGCCGATCGGGCGGTCGGACGGCCGCCGGACATGCCTGCGCCGGGGCCGCTCTCCGGCGCCCGGCGCATCTTGACATGGTAAGCCGGCCACGGCGACCGGCTTGTTGGCTCAGGACGGATTCACCGATCAGGTTGCTCCAACCTGATCGGTGAATCCGTCTCTTAACTTTGAGTTTGAGACCGTTTTGCCGACTGGCTTGCATTGCAAGCCAGTCGGAACAGGCTCAGGCCGCCTGCGGCTGTGCGGCATCGCCGAGATAGGCGCCCTGGAAGGTCGTCATCACATGCGCGACCATCTCGCGGGCGATGTGGAGCTGATCGTCCTCGAAGGCGATGGTGCGCGGCGAGTTGAGCACGATCTCGTAGCTCGGGAAGTAGTCGACGTAGTCGAAGCGGCGGAACAATTCCTCGGCCACGGCGCGCAGCACCGATTTCGAGGCGCTGTTGGCGACGATCACGTCGGCATCCTTGAAGGTCGCGCCGAACGGCACCGGCGAGACGGTGACGATGAAGCGCATCTCCGGATGGCAGTGCTCGCGGATCAGCCCGATCGTGTCGAGCATGTCGGCCAGAGTGGTATCGTAGCCATAGTCGATGAAGCGGAAGCGATCGGGCATGCGCGCCAGCCAGGTCGGACCGGGATGCGCATTCATCGCAATCCCGGTCTCGGAATCGAGCCAGGTCTCGGTCAGGCCGAGCGTGAAGAAGCAGATGCGCGCATTCTTGATCTGCGCGGTCGCCTCGGTGAGGCGTTTGCGGTTGGCGAAGGCGGTCTCGCGGTCGAGCAATTTCAGGCCGCTGGCATGCGGATCGAACCATTGCCCGGGCGCGAGCTCGACCAGCCCGTCATTGGGATAGCTCTCGCCTGCCAGGACGCGCCTGAGCTCGTGCGTCATCGAACGGACCGAGTATTTGTTGAGCGCGCCGCGGGAAAGCTCGCCGCGATTGGCGCCGCCGCCGCGGCCGACCTCCTCATCCCAGCTCTCGAAATGTTCGGCCGGCACGCCGTGACCGCGCAGCAGTAGCGGCAGCCCGCGCATCATCAGGATGTTCTCGACCTCGCGGGCAAAGCACGAGCCCATGGTGAAGATCGGCCATGACGGATCGATCTTGAATTTCGATTTGTGCTCGACGGACAGGTAGTTGCCGGTGGTCAGCCGTTCCTTGGCCATCTTCTCCGGCTTGCCAGAGATCCAACCACGCACGGGATTGCCGCGCATGATGGAAAGGGCTGTACCTGCATTGTACTCGATCCGCATGATCGTCTCCTGCGTTCGTAAAAACCCATAGGCTGTAGGTTCGGCCCGCTGTCGGACCGTCTCGGCTAGCCCGGTGGATATCGGACGCTTCTGCGCCGACCGTGCCCTTCCGCTATGTGAGGCTGCGGCCTCACATGCGGTGGGGAATGCCGTTGTGGTCGAGGAAGCCGCGCATCCGGTCGTAGGAGGCGGCGTAGCTCTTCGCCAGGTTGTTCAGCGCCGCCTCCTGATAGACGGCGCGCCAGCCGCCCTCGGCCAGTGCCGCTTCCGGCACCACTGGGATCTTCAGCGTCTCGGCCAGTTCCTGGCTGCGCGTGTCATAGGCGACCAGCACGCCCGGCACGCCCTGCGCCACTGCCGGGAGCACGCCGTGGACGCGGTAGCCGACGGCAAGGTCGATCGAGCGGGCGAATTCGTCGTAACGCTCGACGTCGAAGAAGGAGAATAGTTGCTTCTCGTAGATCCGCCGCATCGGCGCATCGTCCGGACCGTCCCACCACTTGGTCCGAACGAACTCGGCGACGGCCTTCTCCTTCGCGGCGCCATCGCGCAGGAAGAACGCCTTCTCCTCCTGCTCGCCATGCGAGGACATCACCATCTCGCTCTGGCTGTCGACCTTGAGCAGCGCGGCCTTCTGATTGCGCAGATAGGCTTCCGGGTCGGCGGTATAGCTCTTGTCGGCCTCGCGGCGCAGGCTGAAGGCGACCTTCCGAACCTCGCGCTGGTCGGGAATGCGGATCTTGAGGTCGCGGTTGCGGGTCCGGAAGATCGACGGGCAACCGACGACCTCGACATTCTTTATGCCGTTCTGGCGCAGGGTCTCGGCGCTGAAGGCGCCGCGCACGCCGATCGCTGCCGAGCGCTCGGCGACGATCGACCAGAAGCGCTTCGACGCCTCAGGCAGCTCGATCTTGCGGTTCTGGCTGGCCTGGGCTCCGACGCCGATCGCGTAGACCGGCAGCTTGACCTTCTCCAGCACCTCGACGGCGCGGAACCATTCCATGTTCTCGTGGATGAAGTTCGAGCCGCGCACGAAGACGAAGTCGAATTCGTTAGCGTAGCGGGCGATGTCGGCATCGGTCGGCGACATGATCTTCATCGGCTCCAGATGCGCATAGCGCAGGAGCTTCAACGTCGAGTCGTAGACGATCATGTCGCCGATGTTGAAATAGTCGCTGAGCAGCTTTTCCATCGGCGCGCGGTACCAGCGCACCTTGTCGTGCTCGTAGACCTCGCCGGCCGGGTAGATCACCAGCGCGCGCAATTTGGTCTCGGTCGCGATCGGACGCAGATTCGAACCCGGGGCGAGCGTGCCCGTGGCTGCGTCGGCGATCGCGACCGAGTGGGGACGCCCATTGGGCAGGCTTGGCAGCGGGATGGTCAGCTCGGCGACATCCGCCTCAGCCGTGACGATCGCGCCGGGCTGGATGGTGGCGTATTCCTGCCCGTCGAGCATGAGCTTGAGTACCGGCCAGCTCCGGTCGGGCCTGCGCCCGATGGCGACGACGACCTCGCCGGTGGTGGCGCGCAGGATTTTGATGGCGTTCTCGGCAGAGACGACGGAGCCGAGATTGAGCACGGGCGCGTTCATGGCCCCTCCTTGACGAACTGAACTTTGAGGCGGACCAGGTCGCGATCAGGGCCGAGCTTGCAGTCGGCGACCTTCATCCTGGTCATGAAGAGATAGGCCTCGTCCCCGGTCGTCTCGAAATTGCGCGAGCGCGAGGCGGGGTCGGCGAGGGCGCCATAGCCGTAGCGCAGCCGGTCGCTGCAGTTCTTGCTCCACATCGTCGGCTGCACCATCAGAGTCTGCAGCGGCGACCAGCGGATCAGGTCGTCGGACCAGCTATAGGCGACGCGGCCGCCGGCGATGTTCTGGCTCGGATCGGGGCCGAGGTGGAGGAGCGCGAGCCATTTCCCGCTTGCCTCGTGCCGGGTCAGCGAGCCCACGGTGGTCGGCAGCGGCTTGAGCGTCTGGCAGGGCCGCGCCTGGCTGAGGTCGTCGCGATAGGGATCGACGGCGCGGATGGTGAAGTCCTGCCCGTCGAAGGCGCGCCAGGAGGTCGGGTCCTTGATGTTGGTCGACCGAAACAGGCAGACGCCGTTCTTCTGGCCCTCGCCCCCGGTGGTCATGATCAGCGCATACCAGGCGCCGTCCTTCTGGACGATGTTGGACGGGTTGAAGAAGCCGCGATGCCGGCCCTGGCCGACCTCCTGGGGGAAGCCGGGAGCGGCCACCAGCGGGCGCGGCTCGTCGGTCTTGAAGCTCAGCCCGCCATCATCAGAATGGGCGGCGGTGACGACATTGTACCAGCAGCTCATCGCATCCTTGAAGCGGCAGGCACCGGGATGCTTGTCGGCATGGTATTCGGCGTGCACCAGCGCCTCGACATTGCGGCCATCGCCGGTCCAGGTCGCGGCGATCCAGCTCTTGTCGCTGAACTGGCTGGGATCGGCGCTGCTCTTCGCCTCGAACGACACAGCGCAGCTCTTGCGGATCGCGCCGAGATTGCCGCCGATCAGCGGGCGGCTGCGGTAATGGCTGGCGAAGGCGACGACTTCGCCCTTGTTGTCGCGGAAGGCGCGGAGCGGCGCGTCCGGCAAATCCCATTCCTCACAGCGCTCGCGGGCCCAGGAGACGACCGTCTCTTCCTTCGCGTCGGGAGCGATCTCCAGCCGGTAGCCTGCGGCGGACGGTGCGCCCGGCGCCTGCGCGAAGCCGGCGACAGGCGCGGCGATTGCCAGCAGCGCCGCCGGCAGCCAGGCGAGGGCGGTGCGCGCGCTCCTCATGCCACCTTCCTTTCCGGCTCGGGAGCCGGTGCGGCCGCAGCCGGCTTCACCATCTTGTGGTCGATCTTGTTCTCGCTCAGGAACGCGCTCATTGCGCCGTAGACACGGGCATAGGCCGCATTGAAGCGGTCGAACCGCGCCTGCTCCCAGTAGTCCTCAAGCCGGAAGTCCTTGCCGTCGAAGACGTCGACGCTCGGGATCTGGAAGGTCTCGGCGAATTCGACGGTGCGGCTGTCATAGGTGAAGTAGATCGACGGCGTGCCGTTGGCGAGCGCCATCAGATTGCCGTGCAGCCGGTAGCCGAGGACGAGATCTAGCTTGCGGACGAGTTGCTCGTATTCGGCGACGACGTCCGAATAGAACATCCGGTCGCGGTAGAGCCCTTCCATGCGCTCATCGAGATACCATTGGGTCGCCCAGCCGTTCTCGCGCAGGGCCGCCATGCCCTCCTGCTTCTGCTCGGGCGTGCCCAGCGCGAGCTTCTTCTCCTCGACCTCGCCCTGCGACATCAGCGTGACCTCGAAGCGCTCCGCCATCGCCTTCACCAGATCGCGGTGGAAGGTGAGGTAGCGCTTGATGTCCTTGGCGTAATGCTTGGAGACCTCGCGGCGCAGCGTGACGCCGACCTGCTTCACGGTGTCGAGCGCCGGCAGGCGGATGGAAAGGTCGGGCCGGTTGTTGCGGAAGGCGGTCGGGCAGCCGATGATCCGGGCGTTCTTGATGCCGAGCTCGTTCATGACCTCGGCCGAATAGGTGCCGCGCACACCGACCGAGGCGGTCGAGTCCGAGATCAGCTTGAGGACGGTCTTGGTGTCCTCGCTGAGCTCTAGCTTACCGCTGACTGGGGCCTGCGCGCCGATGCCGAAGGCGAGCACCGGCAGCTTCAGCCGGCGCAGCACCTCGGCGGTGCGGCTCCAGTTCATCCCGGCGTGCACATAGTTCGAGCCACGCAGGAAGACATAGTCGAACTCGGCGTTGAACCGGTCGATCTGCGCCTCGTCGATGCTGGTAATCGGCAATTCCTCCAGCGTCTCGAAGTTGAGCAGCTTCAGCGAGGAATCGAAGACGAAGGCGTCGCCGATATTATGGTAGTGGTTGATGTGGCTCTGAAGCTCGGCGTGCTTGTACCAGCGGACATTGTTGTGGTCGTAGACCTCTCCCGATGGGCTGATCACGAGGATGCGGGCCATGGTTGCGTTCTCCCTTGTTTTGTCCGCGCGGCTCACGCGATCATCGGCGCGGCGGCGCGATTGGCCGGAGCCGGCATGCCCCGCTCGGCGATCAGGCGCTGGTAGAGCGCGAGATGCTGGTTGGCGCAGTCGACATGGCTGAGCGGCTTCTTGATGCCTGCACGCAGGCGCTCCCATAGCCCGGGCTCGCTCAGCGCCCGGGTCATGCAGTCGACGAGATCCTCAGGGCTGCCGGAGCGGAAATGCAGTCCGTCGACCTCGTCGGTGATCTTCTCGGCCATGCCGCCGAGATTGCTGGAGAGGATCGGGCGGCCGTGGAAGAAGGCCTCCTGGATCACGATCGGCGAGTTCTCCCACCAGACCGAAGGCATCACCACCCAATCGACCGAACGCATCAGGTTCGGCATCTCATGGTTCTGGAAGGCGCCGCAGAAGCGAACGCGCCGCCCGGCCGCCTCGACCAGATCGGCGAACTTCTTCTTGTAGGCCTCCGGCTGCCTGTCGAGATTGCCGCCATAGACCATGAGCACGCTGTCCTCGCCCCAGACCGAATCCGGAATGCGGGTGACGGCATCGAGCAGCATGTCGGCGCCCTTGTAGGGCGTGAGCTGGCCGAAATAGGCAAAGCGCGAGCGCCGGCCGTTGGCTTCGGGCACCGGCCGCGGTGGCGCGACCTCGGCGACGTCGATGCCGTTCTCGATCACCGAGAAGCGCTCCGCGGCGAGCCCCCATTGCTGGTAGCGCTCGGCCAGGAAGCGGCTCGGCGAGACGAAATGGTCTGCGAGGTTGAGGATGCCCTTGATGAAGGTCTCGCGGGCGAGGAAGCGCGCCGGCGAAATGTCGGGGAAGCAGGCGTTGCAGTCGCTCGGCGAGGCCCGGTAGCAGAGCTTGAAAGCGCCGGTCTTCACCATCTGACCGTGGTGGTGGCAGATCGAGAGGTACTCGTGGAACGTCACCACGATCAATGCGTCCGGCAGGGTGTCGCGCACCGCGAACAGGCATTCGAGACCCAGCCCGATGAAATGGTGGAAATGCACCACGTCGGGCTTCAGGTCGCGCAGCACGCGGACGAAGTCGCGCTCGATCTCCTCCGTTGCCCGGTTCGACAGCAGGAAGTGGTCGTACTCCTCGGCGTAGTAGAGCAGTTCGCCGCCGCGCTGGCGCAGGCTCATCAATGCCGTGCCGGCGTGGCGCGGCGTCGGCGCCCCGACACGGGCGAGGTAGTGGGTGTCCACCTCGGCCTTGGCCTGGAAGCCCTTGTGCAGGTTGTAGGAGGCGATCTCGGCGCCACCGAGCGAGAAGGAAGGGTGGCCGTGCGAGACGACGAGGATACGCATGCTCATCCTCTCATGTTGGAGATGGCCAGCGCCCAGCGCCGGTCGAAACTGGTACGGTCGGCGAGGTTGATCAGCGCGCCGACATGGGGACGGGTCTCGCCGTCCTCGACGACATAGATCTCGACTTCCGGCACCCAGAGCGACGGCACGCCGTTCATCCTGAGCTTCAGGCAGAGATCGAGGCCCTTCTCGCCAGTGGTGAAGTAGCTGCGTGAGAAGCCGTCGACCTCGATGAAGGCGTTGCGCGACATCACACAGCATTCGGTCGCGCCGGCGGCGACCTCCATCGGCCCGAGGCTGCCGATCGCATCGAGCGGATAACCGACGAAGCGGTTGTAGACACGTCGCCCGGCGCCTTCGCCTTCGAGCCAGGCGCCGGCCCAGCGGATCGAATTGTCCTCGAACAGCAGGGTCGGGCTGGCGACGCAGTGCCCGCCGCGGCCGCGATAGGCGCGCTCCAGCCGCCCGAGCCAGCCCGGCATCCGGATCTGGGCCGCGCCGGAGAGCAGCGCCACCGTCTGGAAGCGGCTGGCGCGGACGCCCGCCTCGAGCGCATCGCAGGTATCCTCGACGCCTTCGACCAGGACGAGCCGGACCTGGAGCCCGTAGAACCGCGCCAGCCGGCGCGCCTCGGCGCCGAGCCGGTCGAAGCTTTCGCCGGGGGCGGCAACGACGATCGGCAGCGGCCTGATCTCCGGATCGATCGCGAGCAGTGCGAACAGGCTGGAGAGCTCGCGCTGGCGATGATCGAGGCCGATCACCAGCCCCATGGCGGCGTCGGCGTTGAAGCTGCCGATATCATGTGTCTCGATCGCCTTGGGCGGCGGGATTTCGGCGGCTTGCAGGGCAGGAGCGATCTGCTTTTCGACGACGGCCGTGGCCGTCGAGGAGCGTGGATCGAGCAGGCCGAAGACCCGCTCCAGCGCGCGCCGCGCCGGGTTTCGGCCGGGTGAGAGCGGCAGGAAGGCCGGCCCGTGGCCCTCTATCTCGAATTCGAGATAGAGCGGCTGCCCCGGTTCGGGCAGCAGCTTGGGTGCGAAGACGATGAAGCCATGGCTGTTGCGCCGGCTCGCCATGGCCGGTCCGAAGCGCGGATCCTCGGCGAAGGCGGCGGTGACGTCCGGCCTGATGGCGCGTGTCCAGATCTTGTCGATGGCGCAGGACTGCGTGCCGCTGCGCAGCACGACGTCGCCGGTGAGGCGGTCGGGATCGAACAGCCAGCCGATGATCAGGACGCCGGTGCCTTCGACGATGGTCGCGTCGTCGATACCGGCCCGCACCGGCTGGTCGAGGAAGGAGATGGTGTCGCGCCCGTCGAAGCGCTGCGAGGCCTGCTTCAGCTTCTCGGTCGTGGCAGCCGGCGCGGTGCCGCGCTGCAGCCCGTCGCGCAGATGGCCGGGCACGGTGATCTGTTCGAGCACAACATGGCGCTCATAGACCTCGAGCGCGCGCCAGCCGTCGGTGGCGCGGAAGAACAGCCGCTCGATTTCACTGGGATGGCGGATGGCGCAGTCTTCCAGCAGGCCGAAAAAGCCGCGCGCGCCCTCGCCGAGATCGTCGCGCTCGAAGGTTCCAGCTTCCAGCACGGCCGGCGAGAGCCCGCCATGCGCGACCAGCAGCTTGGTCCGCCCGGCGGTGAAATTCGCAGTCCAGCCCTGCACGAAGATGCCGTCGTCGAGAGGCCCCATGACCTCGACGAAGCCGCCCGGCTTGGCGACCGATTGCAGAAGCATGCCGACGGCACGCAGGCGCCGCGGGTTCGACTTGCCGGCGAGCAGCACTTCCAGCAGCCCGTCGACCACGGTCGGGAAAGCTTGGCCGGCCTCATCCGCGAGCGCGGCGAGGAAAGCCTGCAGCGGCATCGGCTTTGGCGCCAGGATCAGGCGCAAGGGTCGGCCGGGCCGGCCGAGCAGGATCGCGCCGGAACCGCGATCCGGTGACGGGGCAGGCGCGAGGCAGAGGAAGCCGACGGCCAGCGTGGCATCGGCCTGCGGCCGGCGCCAGGTCAGCGCCATCGTCTCGACCTTGTTGCGCGGATTGCCGTCGACCGCGACCGGGACCTTGCCGGGGATCGCGTCGCAGGCGCTCATGACCAGGGATCGCGTTCTCACCGAGCGGCGTCCAGGCGACGGTCGGCGCCGGGGCGATCCTGGTCCGCTCGGGAATGATGACCTCGTTCATGCTCACCTGCCCATCAACGTCACGGTAAGCGTGACGAAGGAGAGCAGCGCCGCGAGACCCGCGAGGAAGCCGAGCACGACGGTGACCTGCCGCAGCGGCGCTTTCGCTTCCTTGCGGATCGCGACGAGCCGGTCATCGAAGGCGCGCAGCGTCTGGTCGAAGCGCATCTGGAAAACGTCGAGCTCGGCGAGCCGTGCCGCGATCGCGCCGTTGCCCTCGATCTCCTCCGATTGCCTGGTTTCAGCCTCGCGTTGACGGTGCTCCGCCAGCTGCACGCCGAGCTCGCCGACCTTGTCGAGCAGTTCCTTCTGGGTCAGCTGCGAGCGCCGCTGCAAGGCGATCAGCGCCTCGACGCGATCGAAAAAGCGGGCCAGCGGCACGGCGATCGCCGCCTCCGCCGCGAGCTCTGCCGGCGGCGGCAGGCGTAGCTCGAGTTCTGCCCCGGTGCTGGGCGAGATGCCGACGATGGTCAGCGCCTCGCGTGCCGCCGCGGTCCTGTCGTCGAGCTCCATGGCGAAGGCATGCTTGCCGTCGCCGATGCCGTTGCGGCGCAGGTCGATGCGGCTCTGATCGGCCACCGCCTCCTGCATCTTGAGGCCGTGGCGCATCAGGCGCACGGTCAGCCGCTCCTCGGGACGCGTCTCGTCCCAGATCCAGCCATGCAGCCGGTTGCCGTCGAGCGCATCGACGCGCCCATTCAGCCGGGCCGGGGTGACGTTCGCTTCGCTCACGGTCCCATCCGGACTGTGCATCGTCGTCATGCTGGTCATGCCGCCTCCGCCAGTTTGAGTTGATCGAACAGGGCAAGGTGCGCCTGCGCGCAGTCGTCCATGCCGGGTTGGCGCGCGATGCCCTCGCTCAGGCGGCGCCAGAGCCCGTCTTCGCTCGCGGCGCGCGCCATCATTTGCGCGAGATGGCGGGGATCGCCGGGACGGGTATGCAGTCCGTCGATGCCATCGCGCACCATCTCGGCCATGCCGCCGATATTGCTGGCGATCACCGGCCGCCGGTGCTGGAAGGCTTCCTGGATGACGAGGGGCGCGTTCTCGTACCAGATCGACGGCATCACCACCCAGTCGACCTCGGCCATCAGCGCCGGCATCTCGTCGCGGCGATAGGGGCCGCAATGGATGACTTCGGCGCCAGCCTCTGCCAGCGCCTTGTCGAGCGCGGTGGTGAAGGCCTCGCTCTGGAACGGTGCTCCGCCATGGATGCGCAGCTCGAACCCGTCCGCTCCCTGCTCACGCAGAAGCTTGGCCGCCTGAAGGAGGGGCAGCACGCCCTTCCATGGGTTGAGGTTGCCGAAATAACCGAAGCGGTTGCGCGCGCCATGGGTGTGCCGATGCGGCACCGGCATCTGCGCCGGCCTGGCATTGGCGACGACCTCGATCTTCTCGCTTGGCAGGCCCCAGTCGATGTAGCGCTGGCGCAGGAAACGGCTCGGCGCGACGAAGCGGTCGACCGCGGCAAGATGCGTCTTGAGGAAACGCTCGCGCAGCAGGAAGCGGTCTGGGCCGATCTCCGGGAAGCAGCCATGGCATTTGCCGGGCGTCGCGCCGGTGCAGCGCTGCTTGTCGCTCGCCCGCACCATCAGCCCGTCATGATGGCAGATCGAATAGTAGTCGTGCAGCGTCATCACGATCGACGCCTGCGGCAGCAACCGCCGCGCCAGTGCCAGGAACTCGGCGCCGATCAGCACGAGATGGTGGATGTGGATCACGTCGGGCCGGAACTCGGTCAGCAGCGAGCCGAGGTCCTGCAAGGTGCCGTAATGGTCGATCTGGCTGAGATGGAAGCGGTCGAAATGGCCGCTCCACAACAGCAGGTCGCCATCAGCTCCGGTCGCCTGGAAGGCGGTGCCCGGATGCGGCTGGCGGTGGATCGCATTGGTAGCGCCAAGAAAGAGCACCTCGCAGCCCTCGGCGCGATAGGCCTTCGCCAGGTCATGCGCGAAGATCTCGGTGCCACCGGGATGCAGGTCCGGGTGGTTATGGGCGACGACGAGGATGCGCCGGCTCATCGCTGGACTCCCGGCTTCACCGCGACCAGCAGGTCCTGGTAATGAGCCGCGCTCTGCCCGCGCCAATGGCCGGGGTCGAGCCGCTCGACGGCGAGGCCGGCCTGCGTCGCGTGTTCGAGGAGGAAGCCGGCGTCGATCCCGGCGGCCGCCAGCGGCGCCTCCTCGATCGCATACCAACCCGGCCCCTCACCCCAGCGCCGGAACTTCAATCTTTCCTGGCCGGTGACCTGCCCGTCGAGCGCGAAGGCGGTCAGGAACAGCCGCCCGCCTGGCGCGAGTAGGCGCGCCGCCTCGTTCAGGTAGACCACGAGTTCGTCCGGCGGCAGATGCGTCGCCACCGAGGTCATGGTGATGAAGTCGAAGCTCTGGTTGGCGAAGCCGAAGCGCACCTCGTTGCCCGGCAGCGAACCCTGCGGATTGTAGAGCGGGTGGGCGATGTCGAGGCGCTGGAAACGGAAGCGCGGATAGGCTGGTGAGATCGTCTGGGCGCACCAGAGAATGCCGTCCATGACAGGATCGACGCCGTCATAGCTGCCGCGCTCGGGGTCGAGATATTGCGTCAGCGGCACTGCCATGCGGCCGATGCCGCAGCCGATGTCGAAGACGCGCTCATGCGGCTTCAGCCGACCGATCCGGATGAAATGGCCGAGGGAATTCGGCGCCGATGGCGCGATAATCGCCGTCGCCGACGAAGATAGAATCCGGCGGCGGGTGCGGCAGGAAACGGTTCGTCTGGACATGGGCCATCAGCCAGGCGAGCTCCGGGGTCGCCGGCTCGATCGCAGGCGCCGGTGTCGGCGTGGTCTGTCGCAAGGCCAGGGTCGCCGTCATGCTGCTGTCGCCCTCCTGAGATTGGCGCGGGAGAGGAGAAATTCCGGGTCGGGGGCGCAGATCCGGCGCCGGCGTGGGCTGCTGCGACGCGGGCTTGTCGACCGCCGCCATCAGCGCCTCGATCTCACCGTCCCAGCGCTGGGTCTGGAGCCAGGAATTGTGCTGCGAGGCGACGCCTCGGGTGTAGTCGAGGCTCTTCGAGATCGACTGGCGCTCCAGATGGTAGAGCGAGACGCTGGGCACGTAGACGACGCCGAGCCCGGCCCGGGCGATCTTGAGGCAGAGGTCGCTGTCCTCGTAGTCGCCGATCACATAGCTGTCGTCGAAGCCGCCGACTTCCATGAACAGCGCCCGCGACAGCACGATACAGGCGCCGGTGACGCCGGGGACCGGCCGTTCGACATTGGCCGGCGCGTAATGGCTCGGCATGCCTTTGAAGTAATGATGGTTGAGCCAGGTGCCTTTGCTGTCGCGCTTGAAATAGAGCCCGGCATGCTGCAGCGAGCCGTCATCATAGAGCAGCTTGGGGCCGACCGCGCCGATGCGCTTGTGCCGGTCGAGGCGCTGGACCAGTGCTGGCAGCCAGCCTTCGCTGTCCGGGATCACGTCGGAATTGACGAGGGCGAGCGTCTGCCCGCGCGAGGCGGCCGCGCCGGCATTGCAGGCGGCCGAGAAGCCGCCATTACGGCCCATCACGACGAGCTGCATCGGTAGTCCATAGGCGAGGAACAGCCCGCCGAGCAGATGGGCGACCTCGGCCTCGTGCTCGGGCGAGTCGAGCACGTAGATCAGCTCGGCCTTCTCGCCGAACCAGCGATCGGCCGCGAAGGCGGAGACTTGCACGCGCAGGAAATCATAGACGCGATAAAGCGGGATCACGACCGAGACCGTCGGATGTGCCGGCGCCTTGCCGAAGCTTCTCACCTGCGGCTCAGGCAAGCTTTCACGCAGCGCTTTCTGGCATTCCGCCAGCACCGGCGCGATCGTCCGCTCCAGCATCTGCGCGCTGAGATGCTGCGGCGGGATCGCGGCCAGGGCGCGGGCGCGGATGGCGACGGCGTCGGCCGGCTGCACGGCCGGGCGCAGCGACAGGACCGTGCCGGATTTCAGCCTGAGCTCTACCCGCGGCTGCAGCACAGGCGCGCCCGATGCGTAACCCGGGACCAGGGCCGCGAAGCCGGTGGCGCGCTTCACGTCGCCATTGGAGCCGGCGGGCAGCAGCGCCGGGAAGCGTTCCAGCCGGTCGAGCACCGGCGTCGGCTCGCCTTCGGAGCGATGCAGCAGCACCTGTTCGAGCAGGCCCTCGGCATCGCGATACCAGCCGCCCAGCAGCAGGCCGCCCGGGGTGCTGACAGCAAGGTCGAGATCGCCCGAGGGGACGTCGTCGTTGCGCCGCACGGTCTGGACGGCGAGCGGCAGCCGACGCTGCATCTCGATCGCCAGCAGACGGCCCTGCTCGGAAAGGCCGGTGAGCTGTTCGACGAGCCAGCTGCGCAGGCCGTCGCGCTGGCTGGCCTTGCCCGCCCACCAACGCCCCAGCGAGGGAATATCCTGCCGCGGCGTGACCGCGCGCACGATCAGGCCGGACTCGGCCTGCAGGACCAGCAGGCCACCAGCCTGCGGCGGAAATTCATCGATGATCAGGTTCAAGGGGCGGTTGCCGGCACGATCCGGACGCCCGAGCCGCGGCCGGGCGGAGAGGCGCGACAATCCGCTCGAATCGAGCCTGTAGGCGGCGCGAACGCTCGAGAGCCGGCCCGGAACCGCAGATTCCAGCAGGATCTTGCCTTCGACAAGCTTGGCGACAGGTGTCGCCGTGGCCGGCTTGCGGGCGAGGATCAGCAGGAATTGGCGCAGGAAGCCGAGATAGCTCGCGCTCTCGCTGAGGCCGAACAGGCTGGGCCAATGGCCGATCAGGGCGTTGGCGAGCGTGCGTCGCGCATTCGGCGTGGCGTCGCGGACAAGCTCGTCCGCATCGGCCATGACATGGACGAGGTCCGGGTCGAACCGAGCCGTGATGTCGCCGCCGGGGCTGTCATCCGACAGGGTCGCTATAGCGTCGCCGGCACCGGCATGACGGAAGACGACCACCACGCGCATGCGGCCATCGCCGAGGGCGAGCGCGATCGAGCCCGAGGCGAGGCGCTTCTCGCGCGCCGTCAGCGCGATGCGTGGCCGCGAGAGCACGGGCGCTTCGATGGTCCAGCTCAACAGGAAGACCGAACCGCTCAGCCGGGACAGATGCAGCTGCGGGCTCAGGCCGTCCGCAACCGGTGCAGGCGCGAGAGAAAGCATGGGTGCCATGTTCCGAAAAGGGCAGGGATGCGGTGCCGGCTGGAAGAAAAATCCAGCCGGCACCGCGCTGCGTCAGGCGACCGAGAAGTAGGAGTTCGGATCGGCCTGGATGTCTTCGGCGGTGACTCCTGACGATCGTCACGGAGTCGCCGTTGCCGAGATCGATGACGGCGTTGCCGCCGACCGTGGTAGCGCGCGCCGCCACGTCCTCGGCAGAGCCGATATCGGTGCCGTTGATGCCCGAGGCGACCTGCAGCAGATCGTGGCCGGCGTCGAAGTCGAGTACGACGTCATTGCCGCCGCCGCCGTTGAAGATGAAGACGTCGTCGCCGGCGCCGCCGGAGAGGATGTCGTCGCCCGCGCCGGCGAAGAGCAGATCGTCGCCCGCGCCACCCTGGATGACGTCGTTGCCGGCGCCGCCTTCAAGCACGTCGTTGCCGGCGCCGCCCTGCAGGATGTCGTTGCCTTCGCCGCCGAGCAGGATGTCGTCACCCGGCCCACCCTGGAGCAGGTCGTCGCCGTCGCCGCCGCGCAGAACGTCGTCACCGGCATTGCCGCGCAGGATGTCGTTACCCGCTCCGCCTTCGAGGACGTCGTCGCCCTCGCCGCCGAAGAGGTTATCGTTGCCGTCGCCGCCGGCGACGATGTCGTCACCCTGGCCGCCGAAGAGCGAATCGTCGCCTTCGCCGCCAGAGAGGAAATCGTTGCCGCCGTCGCCGTAGATCAGGTCGTCACCTTCCTCGCCGAAGAGCGAGTCGACCTGGTCGCCGCCTTTGACGATGTCGTCGCCGGCGCCCGCGAGGATCACGTCGCTGAAACGTGTCCCTATCAAGAAATCATCGAATGCACTGCCTTCGATCGTGGCCATTGTCACCTCCTGGGTGATCAGAGAGCACCTCCAGATTTGCAGAACTCGTTTTCCGCTGTCTCTGGATCATGGTGCGGTTCTGACGGCGAGCCCAAAGGACGCCATCGTCGACGCTCGACAGAGTAGCCAAGATATTCAGTCTATCAAGCAATCTATTGTGACGTTTTTGCGATGCAGCAAAGTTATTGTCATTTTGTATATTATTGAATCAAGGATTATGATCCGAAGTTGCTACGAAATTCGAAGTATTAATTTTAAGGTAATGTTCGCAGTTTTCGCTGCGCCATTACCTGGCACACCGGGACGACGGGCTCAGTCCTCCCTGAAGGCGCGGTTGAAGCTGTCCCTGAGCGGCGAGAGCAGGTAATCCGCCGCAAAGCGCCGGCCGTTGACGATCAGCACTTCGGCGGCCATGCCGGCGTGCAGCGTCACCTTGTTCTCGCGCAGGCTCTCCGGCGTGATCTCGGCGCGGACGACGAAGAAGGCAATGCCGGTCTTTTCATCAACCAGCTGGTCGGCTGCGACATAGCTGACCTTCGCCTGGAGCGGGGGCAGGAGCCGCGCATTGAAGGCGGTCAGCCTGATTTGGGTGTCGGCGCCGACGCGGACCGAGTCGATGTCGCGCGGGTCGACCTTGGCCTCGACGATCAGCGGCTCCTGCTCGGGCACGATGTCGAGGATCGCTTCGCCCGCGGCGACGGCGCTGCCGGCGGTGCGCATCCGGATATTGGCGACGATGCCTTCCTGCGGCGAGATCAGGACGAGCCGGCGCAGCACGTCCTGCGCCTGGACGATGCGTTCGACCACCTCCGAAAGCTGGAGCTGGCTGTCCTGCAGATCCTTGGCGATCTCGCTCTGGCGTTCCAGGCTGATCGACTTGATCTCGAGCTCCGCCCCGGCGACGGCCTGTCCAGCCTTGGCCATGCGGGCCTTCATCTCGCCGGCGCGCCCGGTAAGCTCGCTTTGCCTTGTCTGCAGCTCGACGAGCTGGGAGCGCTTGGCGTAGCGCTTCTCGTAGAGATCCGCGATCGTCTTCACTTCCTCGTCGATCAGCGTGCGCTGGTTGCGCACGGCGTCGATCTGCGCCTGCAGCGCCTCGGCCTCCGCCTGGTGCTGTTCGATCACGCGCTGCTGGATGCGGGTTTTACCATCATAGACCTGGCTACGGGCGCGGAAGAGCACGCGCTCGGCCGTGATCACCTCCCCTTGCGATCGGCGTCAGCGCCTTCTCGATATCGTCAGGGAAATCGATCGCGGTCGTCTCGTTCTGTTCTGCCCGCAGCCGAGCGAGCTTGGCCTCGAGGCCGACGCGCTTGGCCTGGAGCTGCTGCAGCTCGGCGCGGGCGCGGGCATCCTCCAATCTGAGCAGAGGCTCGTCCTTGGCGACGCGTTCGCCTTCGGCCTTGAGCAGGGTCTTGAGGATGCCGCCTTCGAGATGGCTCACCGTCTTGCGCCGGCTGTCGACGATGACGGTTCCCTGCGCGACCGCGGCGTTGTCGAGCCGGGCGGTCACCGCCCAGGCACCGAAACCACCGAAGCCGATCGCCACCGCCGCGACGCCGGCAAGGACGAGATTGCGCAGCGAGGGCATCCGCTCCTCGGGCTCCGCCTCGCTCTTCACTGGCACGAGCGCACGGTCCGGCCGACGCAGCATCGGAAGCTCGCTCATGCGCTCACCTCGCGGGGTGTAGGTGTTTGCTTGGCCGGGTCGAGCTCGACGATGCCGCCGGGCGTGATCATGCCGGCGACGGCCGTGCGTGGGCCGAACTGGGCGACCCGGCCCTCGCGCAGCACCAGGATCTTGTCGACGACCTGCATCACCGAGGGACGATGCGCGATCAGCACGACGATGGCGCCGCTCTCGCGGGCGGCGTTGATGGCTCGGATCAGGCTCTGCTCGCCCTCGGCGTCGAGATTGGCATTGGGCTCGTCGAGCACGATGAGGCGCGGCATGCCGTAGAGCGCTCGCGCCAGCCCGATGCGCTGACGCTGGCCACCTGACAGCTTGAAATCGCCGTCGGCGACATTGGTGTCGTAGCCGAGTGGCAGCCGGCCGATCAGCTCGTGCACGCCGGCTATGCGTGCCGCCTCGAGGATGGCGTGCGGATCAGGCTTGCGCATCCGGGCGATGTTTTCGGCAATGGTGCCGTCCAGCAGCGAGACCGATTGCGGGAGATAGCCGACCATGTCGCCAAACGAGCCACGCTCCCACAGATAGGTGTTGTGCCCGTCGATATAGACGCCGCCGACATTCGGCCTGAGCACGCCGACGAGCAGCCGCGCCAGCGTCGATTTGCCGGCTCCGGAGGGTCCGACCAGACCGAGCACCTCTCCCGGCTGGAGCGTGAAGGAGACGCCTTTGATCACGGTCTGCTCGGCGCCCTTGGGCGCGTAGACCAGCCGGTCGATAACGAGATCGCCCTCGGTTGCGGGCGTCGGCACGCTTTGGCGTTGCGAGCTCTGGGACTGCAGGAGTTCGCGCACGCGCTTCCAGGCCGCGGCGGCGAGCACCCATTGCCGCCAGTCGGAGATCATCGAATCGAACGGGGCGAGCAGCCGGCCGAGCAGGATGCTGGCCGCCATCAACGTGCCGATCGAGACCTCGTGCTTGATGATCAGCACTGCGCCGGTCGCATAGATGGCGAGCTGCATCGTCATGCGGCTGGAGCGGGTCAGGGAGGCGATGAACTTGCCGCGGCGGGTGCCGAGATCCAGATGCTCCAGCATCGCGATCTGCTTGGCGCGCCAACGGCTGGATAGCGCCGGCAGCATGCCCATCGCCTCGATCGTCTCGGCATGGCGCAGGCTCGCGCTGATCTCGTTGATCGAGGCGACGCCCTCCTCGTTCGCATCTTTCAGCGCGCGCCGGGTCAGCATGTCGGAAAGGACGCCGAGCAACAGCAGGATCAGGAGCGAGGCCAGGCCGACCAGCCCGTAGACCCAGTGGAAGGCGAAGAGCACGGCGAGGAAGATCGGCGACCACATTGCCTCCAGCGGCGTCGCGATCGCCGAACTCGCGATGAAATAGCGAATCTCGTTGAGGTCGCGGATCGCCTGCGTCGCCTGTCCGGAGCCTTTCTCCAGCGAGGTCGAGACGGCAGCCTGCATGGCCGGCAGGTTGAGCCGGCGGGCAAAGATGCTCGCCATCGTCTGGAAGGTCAGCGACCGGATGAAC
Organism: Bosea vestrisii; assembly: GCF_030144325.1. NCBI lineage: Bacteria > Pseudomonadati > Pseudomonadota > Alphaproteobacteria > Hyphomicrobiales > Alloboseaceae > Allobosea > Allobosea vestrisii. The sequence continues at coordinate 3,651,089 of NZ_CP126307.1, forward strand.
TCGACCGCACCGTAGAGCGCGAGCCCCCCGACCGCGATCACGAGCAGCATGGTGAGCGTGTCGTAGCTGCGGCTGACGATAACGCGGTCCTGCACCTGCAGCATGAATAGCGGCACGGTCAGCAGCAGGATATTGACGCAGAAGCTGAGGAAGCCGGCATAGGCCAGCCCGCCGGTAAAACCGCGCTGCAGGCTTCGAATCAACGCGTCGGCAGGCTGGATCGCAACCTTCATGCAGGTCTCCGAGTGGGGCTGGCCATCAGATGGCGCTGTCGACGCCTGTGCCGGTACGGCAGGTTCTGAACGTTATTGAAAGGGTGACATACAAGTCGTGTCTATAATATGACAGATGATGCCTTGTGAAATATAGGCAATTGCTGAGAATATGGCAGAACCGTGCTTTATTTCAAATTTTGAAACAGTTCATGACTATAGTAGATTCTGATAAAATCTTAAATTCATTCTGTTCGGGGTGGCATGTGCTTTGCGTATAGGCTATTCGTCAGCCAAAGGGGCTCGGAGGGCTGACTGCTCATTTCGAGATCAGGCGGAGTAGGGAATGCATCTAAAACCCCATGACGGCGCTCGATTCCTAGGCAATGGCTTCAACGGAGATCATCGCGGCGACCCTCGTCGCGCGGAGCCCGAATCGGCGCCCGCGCGGGCGCCGGTGTCGCAGCTCGATCTCGCGCGCATGATCGAGCGGGCGAGCCGGCGCTTCCTCGATTATCTCAGGCTCGAGCTCACCAAGCTCGGCGTCGACGACATCTCGCCCTCGCAGGTAATGGTGCTGTTCACCATCGGCTCTGGCGAGATCGCGGTGCGCGATTTGCTCGACCGCGGCCACTATGTCGGCTCGAACGCCTCCTACAATCTCAAGCAACTGGTCGAGAGCGGCTATCTTGAACGCGGCGCCTCGCCGCGAGACCGCCGCCTCGCCCGGATCTCGCTCTCGCCGAAAGGACAGCTTCTCGTCGAGCGGTTGAAACTCGTCGATGAGACCAGCCAGTTCGGCCAGGGTCTCGACATCGATCTCGAAGCCGACCTCCAGACTACCCACGACACCTTGCGGCGCCTCGAACAATGGTGGGGCGACGCACTGCGCTATGGCGGGATCCTGCTGGCCTCATGCACGTCCTATTCGTTCATCGTTCAGGATCTGGTCAGTTCGCTCACCTGATCCAGCGCCTCGTCGCCGAGGGCGGCGAGGTCACGCTGGTGACGGAGAAGCCGGAGCCGGACCGCCCGGGGATCAGGCAGATCGCCTATTCGGTAGGCGAGCCCGCGACTGCGCATGCGACGCTGGCGGCGACCGACTACCATGTCCGCACCGGCGAGGCGGTTGCGGCCGAGCTGGCGCGGCTGCATCGGCACGACAGGCCGGATGCGATCCTCGGCCATGTTGGCTGGGGTGGCATGCTCTTCGCCAAGGATGCGATGCCGGGCGTGCCGCTGATCGGCTACTGCGAGTATTTCTACAACGCCACCGGTTCGGATCTCGACTTTGATCCGGCCTTCACCGTGCCGGAGGCCGAGCGGCGGCGTATCCGGATGCGCAACGCCGCGCAGTTGGTGACGCTGCAGACGCTCGACTTCGCCTATGCGCCGACGCGCTGGCAGCAGCAGCAATACCCGCGCGCCCTGCAGCCGCGTATCGCAGTCTGCCATGACGGCATCGACGTCAACGCCTGTCGGCCGGATGCGCAGGCGGTGTTCACATTGCCCGATGGGCGCGTGCTGCGCCCAGGCGACCCGGTCGTCACCTTCGCCGCGCGCGACCTCGATCCCTATCGCGGCTATCCGCAATTCATGCGGGCGGCCGCCCGCATCGCACAGGAACGACCTGACGCGCTCTTTGTCGCGGTCGGCGGCGACGGGCCGGGCTATGGCCGGCCGCGTCCGGACGGGCGGCTCTGGCGCGAGGTAATGCTGGCGGAAACCGGGCTCGCCGAGCGGATTGTCCATGTACCCTGGCTCGCACATGCCGATCTTGTCAGGTTGTTCCAGGTCTCGGCCGCCCATGTCTATCTGAGCGTTCCCTTCGTCCTGTCCTGGTCGATGCTGGAGGCGATGGCCTGCGGTGCCTTGATCGTCGGCTCGGCCACGCCGCCGGTCCAGGAGGTCGTTCGCCATGGCGCCAACGGCCTGATCGCGCCCTTCTTCGACGAGGCGCGCCTGGCGAAGACCGTCATCGCCGCGCTCGACAGGGGTGCCGAGCTGATGCCGCTGCGTGCGGCTGCACGCCAGACGATCGTCGCGCGCTATGAGCGCGACGCTTGCGTCGATCGCCAACTCGGCTTCATTGGCCGGCTCGTCGCCGAGGATGGCCTGCTCGCGGCGCAGTGACGGCCCCGTACAGCCGTACCGATCTCAGGCTGCGCCCCGATAGGCCCAGCTGCCCCGGGTCTCGATCGTCGAGCGCACCGAATTGGCCAGGAAGCAGTTCGCGTGAGCTTGGTGGTGCAGCGCCTCGACGGCGGCCTGGTCCGGCGCCAGCGGCCCGCTGAAGACGACATGCGGCTTGAGCGTCACCGTGGCGATCCAATCCTGCCCCTCGGCATTCTTCAGCATCGCGCCTTCGGCGGCGTCGGCATAGCTGTCGATCCGGAAGCCACGTCGCGAGGTCAGGTCTAGGAACCAGAGCATGTGGCAGCTCGACAGCGCCGCGACATAGGCCTCCTCGGGATCGACATTAGCCGGGTTCGAGAACGGTACGCGCACAACATGCGGTGAGCTCGAGGCCGGCACTTCGAGCCCGCCATCGAAGCGCCAGAGATGGGCGCGGCTGTAGCGGCGGTCGAGGAAGACTTCTTCGCCGCGTTGCCAAGTGACCGTCGCGCCATGTGTCGCCATCAACTCTCTCCCTGTCCGGAGCAGGCCGCGAGCACGACCGCGCGCGTCGCCTGCAGATGCTGATTGAGGATGTTCTGGGCCGCCGTCCCGTCGCTGGCTGCGACGGCGGCGATCAACTGGCGGTGCTCATCCGCCCATCCCTGCTTGCGCGCGCCTGGGCCGAGCGCCTGGGCGCTGAACCGGTCGATCGGCGCGCGCAGCTGCCGGAACAGAGCAAGGCTGCGGGGTCGCCCCGCCGGCTGGTAGAGCGCTTCGTGGAAGGCAATGTCGCCGGAGATCCAGCCAAGCCGGTCGTCGGCGTCCTCCAGAGCGTTCTGCAGCCGCTTGAGCTCGCGCAGCAAGCGCTGGTCGTGCTGGCCGAGCGCCCGCGCCAGCAGATCACCCTCGACCAGCAGCCTGAGATCGAAGAGTTCGTCGATCTCCTGCGCCTGCGGCCGGCTCACGCGCGCGCCGCGATAATGCGCGACGTCGAGCAATCCTTCGGCCTGGAGCTGGGCCAGCGCTTCACGCACCGGGATGCGGCTGACGCCGTACTCGGCCGCGAGCTGCTCCTGGCGCAACAAATCGCCCGGCTGCCAGTGCCCGGCATCGATCGCCTCGCGCAGGCGCTGGGCGAGGGCGGACGCGGTCGTAGCAGCGGCGAGGCGAAGGGTTGTCATGGGATAATTGTATCCAAATTTTGATCGACTGCAAGCAGAGCCGATGCGGTGCTGTTGTCAGGGGCTCGCCGGGCCAGCTACAAGCACGCCGAACGAGAGGTCGTTCGCGCATGACATTCGAGATCGCCGCCACGCCGCAGGAGGCTGTCGACCGGCTGGAACTGCTTTACGAGCAGGCGCGGACGGCGCTGCGAAACGACCTGCAGCGCTTCTTCGAGACGGCGCAGCCTCCGACGCTGGATGAACGGGCGCTCTATCGCTACCCGATGCTCCGCGTCACCTACGAGCCGTCGAAGCTGCCGGCGGCGACGCGGCGCGGCTACGCCAAATTCGCCGCCCCCGGCATCTACTCGACCACGGTGACGCAGCCGGCCGAGTTCCGCGCCTATCTGCTCGACCAGCTCCAGCCGCTGGTGGATGAATACGGCGCGACGATCGAGACCGGCATCAGCAGCCAGGAAATTCCTTACCCCTACGCGCTCGACGGTGGCGACGAGCTCGGCCGGGGCGCGGTCACTGCCGCCGAGCTTGCCCGACATTTCCCGACGCCGCTATTGGCGCTGGTCGGCGACGAGATTGCCGACGGCACCTTCGAGATCGTCGAGGGCGAGCCGCGCCCGCTCTCGCTCTTCGATGCGGTCCGGGTCGACTATTCGCTGCGGCGCCTCGTTCACTACACCGGCACCGACTGGCGCGCCGTGCAGCCCTGGGTGCTGCTGACCAACTACCACCGCTATGTCGATCAGTTCGTCCGGCTTGCTCTGGCCGAGATCGAGGCCGGCACGGCGCTGGCGTTGGTGACGCCAGGCGGCATCCGCATCGACCGCGACGGCATCGATGTCAGCGCCGCCGAGCGGGTGATGTCGGCGCCCTGGCATCGCTTCCAGATGCCGGCCTATCACCTGATCCGCGAGAGCGGCGAGGGCGTCACTCTCGTCAATATCGGGGTCGGGCCCTCCAACGCCAAGAACATCACCGACCATCTCGCGGTGCTGAGGCCCAATTGCTGGCTGATGGTCGGCCATTGCGGCGGCCTGCGTCAGACGCAGATCATCGGCGACTACGTCCTCGCCCACGCCTATCTCCGGCAGGACGGCATTCTGGACGAATTGGTGCCGCCCGACGTGCCGGTTCCGGCCCTGGCCGAGGTCCAGGTCGCCTTGCAGGAGGCGGCGGCCGAAGTCACCGGCGAGAAGGGCGACCGCCTAAAGCAGCGCCTGCGCACCGGCACTGTCGTGACGCAGGACGATCGCAACTGGGAGCTGCGCTGGACCAAGGAGCGCAAGCGCATCAATCTGTCGCGCGCCATCGCGGTCGACATGGAATCGGGCACCATCGCGGCGCAGGGCTATCGCTTGCGGGTGCCCTACGGCACCTTGCTCTGCGTCTCCGACAAGCCGCTGCACGGCGAGATCAAGCTGCCCGGCGCCGCCAACGCCTTCTATGAGCGCGCCGTCGGCGAGCATCTCAAGATCGGCCTCGCCGCGCTCGAGAAGCTCAAGGAAGCCGGCTCACAGATCCATTCGCGCAAGCTCAGGAGTTTTGATGAGCCGCCGTTCCGCTAGATTCTACGCCGCCGGGCAGGCCGCCCCACTATCGGCCCAGGCCTGCATCAGCGCCCCGAACTCGGCGCTCGAGCCCGGCGCCGGCTGGCGGCCCTTGCCGGGATTCCAGCCCCAGAGAACCAGCGTGTCGCTGGTGACATGCTTGATGATCGCGGCGAGGTCGCGGCTGCCGTTGCGGTTCTGATCCTTCAGCTGCTCGCAGATCTGGCCGAGCGTCTTGCCCTCCCAAGCCATCGAGGCCGGGGCCAGCGCCCAGTGACCATCCCCGGGAACGCCAGCCGGGTCGAAGTTCTGCTTGCCGTGGCAGGTGGTGCAGGCGAGGCCGGGCGCGCCATGCCCGTCCTTGCCGCGCACCACCATCGGCTGGTGCAGCTGCCTCGTGTCGGTCTGACGCGGCCGTTCTGTCGCCGGATGGCAGTTCATGCAACGCGGATGCTGCAGGACCTTGCCGATTTCGTTGAACAGCGCGACCGAGCGGTCGCGCTGATTGGCGATGCCGGCGAAGCTCGCAGCCGGGCGTAAGCTGGCGCCGCCCGGTTGCGGCGCTGGCGCGGTCTGCGCTAGTGTGAATGCGCTGCCGAGCAGCAGAGTGACGGCGGCGGCAGTAGCAGCGAGAGCGAAAGACCGCATCACACCGTCCCTCCGACGATCGGCAGCGAGAGCGGCCGTCCGCTGCCGAGACGCGCCAGCGCGTTGGCGACCGCCGGTCCGATCGGCGGCACGCCGGGCTCGCCGACGCCGGTCGGCTTCTCGGCCGAGGCTATGATCCTGACCTCGACCTCGGGCATCTCGTGGATGCGCAGCGAGCGATAGCTGTCGAAATTGGTCTGGACCGGCCGGCCCTGATCGAGCGTCAGTTCGCCATAGAGGATGTGCCCGAGCCCGAAGCCGATGCCACCCTCCATCTGCGCGCGGATGATGTCGGGATTGACCGCGATGCCGCAATCGACCGCGCACCAGACCTTGTGCACCTTGGGCTCGCCGCCAACGCCGAGCGAGACCTCGGCGATCTGCGCGACGTAAGACGAGAAGCTCTCGACCACGGCGACGCCGCGGGCGCGGCCGTCGACCGGGCCCGGGCCGTTCCACTTCGCCATTTCGGCCACCGCCTTCAGCACGCCGACAAGGCGCGGATGCTTGTTCATCAGCGCTAGCCGCCCGGCGACCGGGTCCTGCCCTGCTTCCTGCAGGAGCTGGTCGATGAAGCACTCGACCGCATAGCCGGTGTGGGTGTGGCCGACCGAGCGCCACCACAGCGTCGGTACGCCGACCTTGGTCGCGTGCACCTCGCAGCGGAAATCGGCGACCTCGTAGGGCAGCTCCGCTGCGCCCTCGACCATGGTGGCGTCGATGCCGTTCTTCACCGTCATCGCCTCGAAGGGCGTGCCGAGGAAAAAGGACTGGCCGACGATCGAGTTGGTCCAGGCGGTGATCTTGCCGTCCTTCACCGCGCCGCGCATGCGGTGCACGAAGAGCGGCCGGTAGTAGCCGCCGGCGAGGTCGTCCTCGCGCGTCCAGACCAGCTTGACCGGCCGGTTCGGGCCGATCGCCTTGCCGACCATGGCGAGTTCCGCCGCCAGATGCTGGCTGACCTGGGCGCGCCGGCCAAATGAACCGCCGGCGAGCATGGTCTCGAGCTGCACCTTCTCCGGTGGCAATTCCAGGATCGTCGCGATGGTCTGGTGCTCGGTGGTCTGGAACTGGCTGCCGAAGCGGGCGAGCGCCCCCTGCGCATTCCATTCGAGATAGCCGTCGAGCGGCTCCATCGGCGCATGCGCCAGATAGGGGAAAACGTATTCCGCCTCGATCACTTTGTCGGCCTTGCCGAGCACCGCATCGGCATCGCCATGCTTGCCGGCGACCGTACCCGGTGTCCGGGCGAGCGCCCGGTACTCGGCGATCAGCTCGCGGCTGCCGCGCTTTTCGGCGCCGATCTCGTCCCAGGTCACCTTCAACGCCTCGCGCCCCTTGAGCGCCGGCCACATGCCGGTGCCATACACGGCGACGCCCGAGCCGATCTCAAGGACGTCCACCACGCCCTTGATCTTCTTCGCCTCGGTCGCATCGAAGGAGGCGACCTTGCCGCCAAAACGTGGCGGCCGGGCGACGACGACCGTCAGCATCTCGGGCGTGCGGATGTCGATGGTGAACTGCGTCTTGCCGGTCGATTTGCCGGCACTGTCGAGGCGCTTGACCGCCCCTTCCTTGCCGATCAGCCTGAACTGCGCGGGGTCCTTGAGCTTGACCTCGGCCGGAGCCTGGAGCTTGGAGGCAGCCTCGGCGAACTCGCCGAAGCGGCCCTGCTTGCCGGAGGTGTGCTTCAGCACGCCCTTCTCGATGCTGATTTCCGCCGCGGGAACCTTCCAGGCCTCGGCAGCGGCCTGCACCAGCATGGCGCGAGCCGTCGCGCCGGCCTTGCGCATCTGCTCGAAGGAATTGGCGATCGCCGTCGAACCGCCGGTGCCCTGCACGCCGAAGGCGAGGTTGGCGTAGAGCTTGACGTCGGCCGGCGCGTGCTCGGCTCGCATCTGGCCCCAATCGGCGTCGAGTTCCTCGGCAACGAGGGTGGCGAGGCCGGTGAACGGGCCCTGGCCGAACTCGATGTGCTTGACGAGGACGGTCACCGTGTCGTCCGCGGCGATCCTGACGAAGGCGTTCGGCGCGAACGTCGCGGCACCGCCCGGTCGGAAAGCCTGAGCGGCGCCCGATTGCGCCCGGCCGGCCTGTGGCAGGCTGACGCCGATGACGAGCGCGCCGGCGCCCTTCAGCAGGTTGCGGCGCGAGAGGGAGATGTCGTGCGCGGTCATGGCTCAGCCCTCCAGCGTGCGTGCGGCGTCGTGGATCGCGGCGCGGATGCGGACGTAAGTTGCGCAGCGGCAAAGATTGCCGTTCATGGCGAGGTCGATGTCGCGGTCGGTCGGCTTGCGAATCTCGGTGAGCAGCGCGATCGCGCTCATCACCTGGCCGGACTGGCAATAGCCGCATTGCGGTACGTCATGCTTGACCCAGGCCGCCTGCACGGCCTGCGCCTCCTTGCCGGCGAGCGCCTCGATCGTGGTGATCTTGGCCTCGCCTATGGCGGAGACGGGCATCGAGCAGGAGCGCAGCGGCTGGCCGTCCATGTAGACGGTGCAGGCGCCGCATTGGGCGACGCCGCAGCCGAACTTGGTGCCGGTCAGGCCGAGATTGTCACGCAACACCCAGAGCAGGGGTGTGTCGTCGTCGACATCGACGCGATGCGTCGTTCCATTGATATTGATTGAGTGGACCATGGCTGCCTCGCGGGGATCGCGGTCATGCGCAGCACGGCACCATGGCAGCCGGATCGAGGCTCGCTCGAAGGCCCGTTCTGACATATCAGAGGCGGGCAAATGATCCGTCGTCTGGGGTCGTGCGACTAGACGAGTTAGACGTTTTGCGTCTAACTAGAATAGTCGCCGACAGTTTGGATTCTGTCAAGACTGCAAATGAGCGACCGCAGCGAAAGTTCCATAGCGTCCGGCGAGGACGGCAAGGGCCGCATCGAGCAGATCGCGGAGGCTGCCCTGCGTCTCTTCGCCCGCTATGGCTACAAGCGCACCTCGATGGACGACATCGCACGCGAGGCCGGCGTTGCCCGCGCCACGCTCTACCTCCATTTCAAAGGCAAGGACGACGTCTTCAGGGCCATGCTCGCGGGCCTCGGCAGCCAAGTCGAGACACGTTGCCGCGAGGCGCTGGCGGCGCCCGGCCCGTTCGCGCAGCGACTCGCCGCACTGATGGCGGCCCATCACGGCACTGCCTTCATTGCCTTCAGTGCCGGCGAGCATCTCGGCGAGCTCAAGGCGGTGATGGTCAGCATCGCCGGAGCCGAGCTCGTCGCCTTCGAGGCGATCTTCATCGACCTCGCCCGCCAATTGTTCGAGGATGCTGCCGCGCAGGGCGAGATTGCGATCGAACGCAGCGGCCTTCCGTTGGATACCTTGATCGCAACGATCATGCGCGCTGCCGCCGGCGCGAAATATGGCGAGTTGCCATCGTGCGAGGACTATCTGCTCCGCCTGCGCGAGATCGCCGCGGTCTTTGCGGCCGCGGTTACCAACGATCGGGCGCTCCGGGCCTGATCCCAGCGCAAGCTAGTCCTTCTGTGTAAGTCTTTCGTCTAGAAGCGAGAGCGTCGCCTGCCCGGCATGGGCTTTTGCGCACACCCGCGCCGTTGACATGGGCGATATGCGCGGTGCAGCATGCCGCCCGGGGAAACGAACAATCCAGCAATGACTAAGGTTAAGGGCGGATGTCTGAGGATATTATTCTATCGACCTCAGGCCTCACGAAAGAATTCGCTGGCTTTACAGCCGTCAATGGCGTTGATCTGAAGGTCAGGCGCGGGTCGATCCATGCGCTGATCGGCCCGAACGGTGCGGGCAAGACGACCTGCTTCAACCTGCTGACCAAGTTCCTGCCGCTGACGCGGGGCCAGATCGTCTATAATGGCCGCGATATCTCGCGCGAGAAGCCGGCCGAGATCGCCAGGCTCGGGCTGGTGCGCTCTTTCCAGATCTCGGCGGTGTTCCCGCAGCTCTCGGTCAAGACCAATGTCCGCGTCGCGCTTCAGAGAAAACGCGGCGATTCCTTCGATTTCTGGCGCTCGGAAAAGGTGCTCTCCCCGCTCGATGCCGAAGCACTGCGCCTCGTCGACGCGGTCGGCCTGTCGGCCTTCGCCGACCTGCCGGCCGGCGAGCTCTCTTACGGCCGCAAGCGCGCGCTTGAGATCGCGACGACGCTCGCGCTCGAGCCCGAGATGCTGCTGCTGGACGAGCCGATGGCCGGCATGGGCCGCGAGGACATCGAGCGCATCGAGGCGCTGATCCGCAAGGTCTCGAAGGACCGAACCATCCTGATGGTCGAGCACAATCTCTCGGTGGTCGCCTCGCTTTGCGACCGCATCACCGTGCTCGCGCGCGGCCAGGTCCTGGCCGAGGGCGACTATGCCACCGTCTCGAAGGATCCGCGCGTGGTCGAAGCCTATATCGGATCGGGAGTCGGCCATGGCCACTGAGGCGGTGCTGGAGCGTCCGGCTGCGGCGGGCGCCAAGCCGCTGCTGGCGGTGCGCGGGCTCGAGGCCTGGTATGGCGAGAGCCATGTCCTTCATGGCATCGAGCTCGATGTCGGCGAGGGCGAGGTGGTGACTCTGCTCGGCCGCAACGGCGCCGGCAAGACCACGACGCTGAAGTCGATCATGGGCGTGATCGGCAAGCGCAAGGGCTCGGTCACCTTCGCCGGGCAGGAGACGATCGGGCTGCCGTCGCGCGCCATCGCCCGGCTCGGCCTCGGTTATGTGCCGGAGGAACGCGGCATCTACTCGACGCTCTCGGTCGAGGAGAACCTGCTGCTGCCGCCGCAGGTGAAGCCGGGCGGGCTCCCGGTCGAGCAGATCTTCACGCTCTTCCCCAACCTCAAGGAGCGGCTGAAGAGCCAGGGTACCAAGCTTTCGGGTGGCGAACAGCAGATGCTGGCGATCGGCCGCATCCTGCGCACCGGCGCCAATCTGCTCCTGCTCGACGAGCCGACCGAGGGGCTCGCGCCGGTCATCATCGACCAGATCGGCGCCACGATCCGCATGCTCAAGCAAAAGGGCTTCACCATCGTCCTGGTCGAGCAGAATTTCCGCTTCGCCCAGACCGTCGCCGACCGCCACTACGTCGTCGAGCAGGGCAGGGTCGTCGACATGATCCCCAATCCGGAACTCGACGCCAATATCGACAAGCTCCACAGCTATCTCGGGGTCTGACGCAGGGCGTCCAACAAGAACCTTACGAACACCAGACATCTCAGGGAGAGAGAATATGCAGCTCAAGACATTGCTCGCGGCCACGGCGCTCGGCGCGCTGATGGCTTCGCCCGCGCTGGCGCAGCAGATCTCGGTCAAGGCCGGCGTGCTCAACGACCGCTCCGGCCTCTATGCCGACCTCTCGGGCGAGGGCTCGGTGATCGCCGCGCGCCTGGCAGTCGAGGACTTCAAGGCAGCCGAGAAGGGCATCAAGGTCGAGATCGTCTCGGCCGACCATCAGAACAAGCCGGACGTCGGCTCGACCATCGCCCGGCAATGGTACGATCAGGACGGCGTCGACCTGATCCTCGACGTGCCGACCTCCTCGGTCGCCCTTGCGGTCAACCAGATCACCCGCGAGAAGAACAAGGTCCACATCAACTCCGGCGCGGCCTCCTCGGACCTGACCGGCAAGGCGTGCTCGCCGAACACCGTCCACTGGACCTATGACACCTACGCGCTGGCCCAGGGCACCGGCGGCGCCATGACCAAGGCCGGCGGCGACAGCTGGTTCTTCCTCACCGCGGACTACGCCTTCGGCCATGCGCTCGAGCGCGACACCTCGGCGGTGGTGACCAAGGCCGGTGGCAAGGTGCTCGGCGCCGTCCGCACGCCGTTCCCGGGCACGGACTTCTCGTCCTTCCTGCTGCAGGCGCAGGCGTCGAAGGCCAAGGTGATCGGCCTCGCCAATGCCGGTGGCGACACCATCAACTCGATCAAGCAGGCGGGTGAGTTCGGCATCGTCGCCGGCGGCCAGAAGCTGGCCGGTTTGCTCGTCTTCGCTACGGACGTGCATGCGCTCGGCCTACAAACCGCGCAGGGGCTGGTGCTGACCGAGTCCTTCTACTGGGACATGAACGACCAGACCCGCGCCTGGTCCGAGCGTTTCGCCAAGCTCAACGGCGGCAAGAAGCCCTCCATGGTCCAGGCCGGCGTCTATTCCGGCATGCTGCACTATCTGAAGGCGGTCGAGGCGGCCAAGAGCAAGGATTCGGCTGTCGTCATGGCCAAGATGAAGGAATTGCCGACCGACGATCCGCTGTTCGGCAAGGGCTCGGTCCGCGTCGACGGACGCAAGATGCACGACATGTATCTGTTCGAGGTCAAGAAGCCGTCGGAATCGAAGGCGCCGTGGGACTACTACAAGCAGATCGCGGTGCTGAAGGCGGACGAGGCCTTCAAGCCGCTGGCCGAGAGCGAGTGCCCGCTCGTCAAGAAGTGATGGGCTGAAACAGCCCGCACGACACGCTCTGCCGGGGCCGGTAGAGCCCGTTCCGATCAGCTTGCATCGCAAGCTGATCGGAAAAACGGTCTCTACCTCTAAGTTGGAGACGGATTTACCGATCAGGTTGTTTCCAACCTGATCGGATCCGGCTCCAGGCCCCCGGATCAGCTTCCACGGAATGGTCGATCGCATGTTCGAGCTCTTGGGTGTCCCGCCACAGGCATTGTTCGGCCAGCTTCTGCTCGGGCTGATCAACGGCTCGTTCTATGCGATCCTCAGCCTCGGCCTGGCCGTGATCTTCGGCCTGCTCAACATCATCAACTTCACCCATGGCGCCCAGTACATGATGGGCGCCTTCGTCGCTTGATGTGCCTGAACTATCTCGGCATCAACTATTGGGCGGCGCTGCTGCTGGCGCCGATCGCCGTCGGCATCACCGGCGTGGTGATCGAGCGCTTCCTGCTGAAGCGCATCGCCCATGTCGACCATCTCTACGGGCTGCTGCTGACCTTCGGCCTGGCGCTGATCATCCAGGGCCTGTTCCGCAACAATTATGGCTCCTCCGGCCTGCCTTACTCGATCCCGGCGGAGCTGCGCGGCGGCTATAATCTCGGCTTCATGTTCCTGCCGACCTATCGCGGCTGGGTCGTGATCGCCTCGCTCGTCGTCTGCCTCGCCACCTGGTTCATGATCGAGAAGACCAAGCTCGGCTCCTATTTGCGTGCTGCGACTGAGAACCCGACCCTGACCCAGGCCTTCGGCATCAACGTGCCGTTGCTGGTGACGCTGACCTATGGTTTTGGCGTCGCGCTCGCCGCCTTTGCCGGGGTGCTGGCGGCGCCGATCTATTCGGTCAACCCGAACATGGGCGCCGATCTGATCATCGTCGTCTTCGCGGTGGTAGTGATCGGAGGCATGGGCTCGATCATGGGCGCGATCGTCACCGGCTTCTCGCTCGGCCTGGTCGAAGGACTGACCAAGGTGTTCTATCCGGAAGCCTCGGCGACCGTGATCTTCATCATTATGGCGATCGTGCTTCTGGTGAAGCCCGCCGGCCTGTTCGGGCGCGCGGCCCGAGCGCCGCCGCCTCGTGAGGAATTGAGATGGCAGACATCGCTTCCACCGACGCTTCCGCCGCCAGCCTCGCCATTGGCGAGGTTGACGACAGCACCGCGCGGCTGCACCGCAACCTGATGATCGGCATCGCGGCCGCGCTCGTGATCGCGCCCTTCGTCGCCTATCCGGTCTTCGTGATGAAGGTGCTGTGCTTTGCGCTGTTCGCGCTCGCCTTCAATCTTCTGCTCGGCTATGGCGGCCTGCTCTCCTTCGGCCACGCCGCCTATTTCGGCATGGCGAGCTATGTCAGCGCCTACACCGCCAAGCACTGGGGGCTGACGCCGGAGCTCGCCATCCTCGCCGGCACGGGGATCGCCGCTCTGCTTGGCCTCGCCTTCGGCGCACTCGCCATCCGCCGCCAGGGCATCTACTTTGCCATGATCACGCTGGCGCTGGCGCAGATGGCGTTCTTTTTCTCGCTGCAGACGCCGCGCTTCACCGGTGGCGAGGACGGCATCCAGGCAGTGCCGCGCGGCAAGCTGCTGGGCCTGTTCAGCCTCGCCGACGACCGGGCGCTTTATTGGCTGGTCGCCGCGGTCTTCATGGGCGGGCTGCTGCTGATCTACCGCGTCATCCACTCGCCCTTCGGCCAGGTCTGCAAGGCGATCCGTGACAACGAGCCGCGCGCCATCTCGCTCGGCTACCGCGCCAGCCAGTACAAGCTCGCCGTCTTCGTGCTTTCGGCCGGGATCGCCGGGCTTGCCGGCGCCACCAAGGCGATCGTCTTCCAGCTGGCGTCGCTCACCGACGTGCATTGGTCGATGTCGGGCGAGGTCGTGCTGATGACGCTGGTCGGCGGGCTCGGCACGGTCTTCGGCCCGATCGTCGGCGCAATCGTCATCGTCTCCATGCAAAATTTCCTGGCGACGCTCGGTGCCTGGGTCACGGTCGTGCAGGGCATTGTTTTCGTGATCTGCGTCCTGCTCTTCCGCGAAGGCATCGTCGGCATGATCTCAAAATGGATCAAGAAGCCGCTCTGAGCAGCGGCTACCTGCTGAGCAGGTAATCCGCCACGGCCGCGCGGTCCGCCATGCTGAGGCCGGCGGGCGGACTCATCCAGCCACCGGGTACGAGCGCGTCGGGGTCGGAGAGGTAGGCCTTCAGCTTCTCCTCGTCCCAGTTGAGCCCTTGCGCCTTCGCGGCCCTGAACGCCGGCGAATAATCGAAGCCATCAGCCGAACCGAGCACGCGTCCCTTCAATCCGGCAAGATGCGGCCCGGACATGCCGGTCTTGGCCGGATCTAGACTATGGCAGGACTGGCAGGCCTTGAAGATGGCAGCTCCCGCCGGTTCCTGTGCCCGGAGCGGGCCGGTCAAGGGTAGCGCGAGCGCCGGGAGCGCCAGGAGCGCCGCGAGCCCCGTTCTCACGCCGGCTTCACCGTCTGGATGCGCACCAGCCGGTTGGTGCCGCTCTCGCCGCCCCAGGCCTCGCCGCTCCGCCCGTCCATCTGGCGGACATTGGCGCCGGGCTTGTCGCTCGGGAAGCTGTTGAATTCCTCGTTGAGCGGGTCGAAGCGAACGATGCTGTTGAGGGCGAAGTCGGTGAGCCAGACCTTGTCGGCGTCGTCGACATAGACCGAGTAGGTCCGCGGCTTGTGACCGGGCAGCTTCCAGCCCTTCCAGCTGCCGCTTTCGGGGTCGAACGATGAGACCTGCCCGGAATTCCACTCGCTGACCCAGATCCGGTTCTTCGAATCCGACCAGACCCGGCGCGCGCCCTGGCCCTCGGTCGGCGGATCGACCACGGTGAAGGCGCCGCTCTGCGTGTTGATCCTGGCGATGTAGTTGCCGGCGAGCGAGGCGAACCAGATTTCGCCAGCCGGCGTGCGCGTCATGCCATAGGGGCCGGCGCCGCGCGGCGCGTCGAAGATCTCCATCTTGCCGGATTTCGGATCGAGACGGCCGACGATGCCGTTCTGGCCGGTGAACCAGAGCATACCGGTCTTGTCGAAGACCGGCGTGTTGAGATTGGCGCGCTCGCGCTCGGCCGGGAGTTTGAACAGGTCGACCTTGTGCGTCTTGTCGTCGACACGGGCGATGGCGTTCTGGCCGCCTTCGGTGACCCAGGCGGCCCCATCAGGGCCGCGCACCACGCCGTGCGGCGCAGCGCCATCGCCGAGCGGAATCACCTTGATCTGGCCGGTGCGTGGATCGAAACGGCCGAGCACGCCGTTGCGCTGGCCGCAGACCCAGAGCGTGCCGTCGCCGGCATCGGTGACATCGCGCGAGCCCTTGATCTCCGGCACCTCGAAATAGGTGACGATGAACGGGCTGCCGGGCTGGGGCTGTCCGGTCGCCTCGGCGCTGCGCAGGATCAGATTCGGCGCGGCCAGGCCGGCGATGCCGAATTTCAGGAACGAACGGCGCAGCATGGGCGTCTCCCTTTCGTTGTCGGCCGGCGAATGATCTGCCTATCCAGGACAGGCGTAAACCGACAACATCGTGAAACTGTGGCTGCGGCCGGACGGTTCCCTCTTCTCGTGTTCAGCGCTGGCGCTGGATGCCTTCGGGCAAGGTCGAGACGCGCGCCATCTCGCCGCTGCGGAAAGCCGTCGGATCGGTGAGATAGTCCTGCGCCATCGCCATCGCGTCGGCACCCCAGAAGACCTCGCCATCGATCACCAGGCTTGGCACGCCGAAGACGCCGGCGGCAACCGCTTCCTCGGTCGCCTGGCGCAGGCGGTCCTTGACCTCCTGCTCCCCGATCAGCGCCAGGGCATCGGGCCGGCCGGCAGCTTCCGCCACTGCCGCCAGGACTGCCGGATCATTGGCGTCGCGGCCCTCGCCCCAGACGAGGCGGAAGGCGGCCGTCACCGCCGCCTCATTGCCGTTGAGCGCGGTCAGCAGGCGCAGCATGGCGAGCGGGTTGAAGGGGTGGGCCGGTGGGAAGCGGAAGGGCACGCCCATCGCCTGTGCGGTGTGCGTCGCGAGCCTGTAGGTGTGGACGCGCTTGGAGGCGATCTCGGCCGGGCCGAGCTGGCCCCAGGCCTTGAGGACGCCGCCGAAGACGATCGGCTTCAGCACGACCGGCCGCAGAGCCCGGATCGCGCCCAGCCGCGTCAACGCCAGATGCGCGAAGGGCGAGATGATGTCGAAGTACCAGAAGGCGGGTTGAGGCACGGGTGGGCTCACTTGACCAGCGCAAGAGCGGCGCGGAACTGTGGGTGCTCGGCTGTGCGCAGCCACTCGAATACGACCGCCTCCGTGGTGACGATCTCGGCGCCGTTTCGCTCCAGCCGGCGTAAGCTTACCTCCTTGCTTTCCGGCACGCGCGAGCCGACAGCGTCCTGCACCACGAAGACACGGCGCTTGTGTTCGAGCAGAGAGAGCGCGGTCTGGCCGAAGCAGACATGCGCCTCGCAACCACAGAGGATCAGATCGTCATCGCCGGCGATGGCGTCGATGAAGGCCGGCGCGGCACAGGCATCGAAGCTCATCTTGCTGATTGCGGGCGCGGCCTCGGCGAGGTCTGGAACCGTCGCGCCGAGCCCGGCCGGGTTCTGCTCGGTCATCACGATCGGCACGTCCAGGAGCTTCGCCGCTGCGACCAGCCTGCCAGCATTGGCCAGGAGGCGCGGCCCGTCATGGATCGCCGGCATCAATCGCGCCTGGAAATCGATGACGACGAGGCGGGACCGTTTGACGTTCATCAGGTGCATCGGGCGTCATCTCCGCAGGAGCCGGTCGAGCTCGGTTTCGACATGGCGCTCCATCAGCGCGCGCGGCGAGGTGCCGAACATGCGGATGCGCCGCGTATGCGCCAGGAGCAGCACGCCTGAAGCATGGGCGAAGGCGTCGGCCATGATCAACTCGGCTTGCGCGGCATCGGCGCCGAGCGCCAGCGCCGCCGCGCGGATCGGCGCCAAAGTCGCTTCCAGCGCCTCGTTCAATGCCCGGTCGCGCTCGCGGCCGAGACCGTGCGGGCGCATGCCGCCGCGAAACAGATAGAAGCCGAGATCGAGATCGCGCGGGTTCTCGGCATAGAAATCGAAGAAGGCGAGCGCGGCGGCTGAGAAGCACTCCGAAGGGGTGCCGGCAGTCGCAACCGCCGCATCGACCGCCTCCTGCAGCGTCTTGATCGAGCGGCCGAGCACCTCGGCATAGAGCGCCTCCTTCGAGTCGAAATGGAAATAGAGCGCCGCCGGCGTGTAGCCGGCCTCGGCGGCGATCGCTCGCAGCGATGCACCGTCCAGCCCCTCGCGTTCGAACACGGCGCGCGCGGCGGTGACGATGCCCGCGCGCTTTGTGTCCGTCGCGGCATAGCGGCCGCGCTTTCGACCCGCCATTCCCTCGCTCACTCTGGAACGCCTCCAACCCTCTTGACGAAAATCTAACGTCGTTCAATTTTAGCGGCAACAAGCTTTTCGGGAGGAGGCTAGCATGCTGATGGACGCCGCCGGCTATCGTGAATCCCTGCGGGCCTATTCGCCGCGCCTCTTCGTCAACGGCCGCAGGGTCGAGAACGTCGCCGACGAGCCCATGCTGCTGCCGGGCATCAACGGCATCGGCGTCGGCTACGACCTCGCGCATGACCCGGCCTACGCCCCGATCATGACGGCGGTCGATGCGAGTTCTGGCAAGACGGTCAACCGGATGATCCATCTCAACCAGAGCTCCAGCGATCTTCTCGCCAAGCTCGAGGCGGTCCGGCTGATGTGCAAGATCGCCGGCTGTGCCGTGCGCTATCTGACCCATGACGCTTTCAATGGCTTGCGCCAGGCGACGGTCCGGGCCGACGCCAATCACGGTACCGACTATACCCAGCGCTTCCAGGCCTATCTGCACGAGGTGCAGGAGCGCGATCTCACCCTCGGCATCGCCATGACCGACGCCAAGGGTGACCGCTTGCTGCGGCCGGGCGCGCAGGCCAATCGCGATTCCTACGTTCACATCAAGGAACGCCGGGTGGACGGTATCGTCATCCGCGGCACCAAGGCGATCGTCACCGGCGCGCCCTATGTCCACGAATTCCTGGTGATGCCCTGCCGCACCCATGCCAAGGGTGACGAGGATTTCGCCGTCTGCTGTGCCGTGCCCTGCGATGCCGAGGGCGTCACCATCGTCGCGCGCCCGGCCGGGCGGCCCGGCGACCCCGCCGCGAAGTTCTCGGCGAAGTATGGCCAGTCGACCGGCGCGGTGATGTTCGACGACGTCTTCGTGCCATGGGAACGCGTCTTCCTTGCCGGCGAGATCGAGGAGGCCGGCTATCTCACCACCGGCTACGCCACCCACCATCGCCATAGCTGTATCGCGGCGCGGGCCGGCTTCGGCGACCTGCTGATCGGCGCCGGCGCGCTGATGGTCGAGGCCAACGGGCTCGATGCCGACAGGCATTCCCATGTCCGCGAGCAGCTGGTCGAATTGATCACCATCACCGAGAGCTTCTTCGCCTGCGGCGTCGCGGCCTCGGTCTATTGCAGCAAGGACGCGTCGGGCGTGGCGATGCCGGACGCAGTTTTCGCCAATATCGGCAAGCTGCTGCTCGCTACCAAGATCTACGACATGCACAGGATCGCACACTATGTCTCGGGAGGCTTGATCGTGGCGCTGCCCGGCCCGGACGAGGACCACAACCCCGAGACGTCAGCGTCGCTCTCGGCCGTGCTGACCGGGCGGCCGGACATCCCCTACGCGCAGCGCGCCGAGGTCGCCCGTTTCATCGAGGACCTCACCGTCTCCAAGGAGGCCGGCTGGTATTCGGTGATCTCGCTGCATGGCGGCGGCTCGCCCGAGGCGATGAAGCGCGAGATCTGGCGCAACTATCCCGTCATGGAAAAGGTCGCGCTGGTCGAGAGCCTGCTCGATCGCGGCGTGCTGGCCGACGGCTCGCGCGTCAGCAAGCAGCCCGGCCGCTGCTGCGTGACCGGCTGCGAAGTGCCCGAGCGCGTGACGATA
Organism: Bosea vestrisii; assembly: GCF_030144325.1. Classification (NCBI taxonomy): domain Bacteria; kingdom Pseudomonadati; phylum Pseudomonadota; class Alphaproteobacteria; order Hyphomicrobiales; family Alloboseaceae; genus Allobosea; species Allobosea vestrisii. The sequence goes on from NZ_CP126307.1 coordinate 3,670,211, forward strand.
GAGGAGGCGGCGGAATGAACATCCACGCGGGCGCCACCCATCAGGTCCTCAACCAGGCCCGGCCGGCTATTGGCTGGAACGCCTTCACCGGCGACGCGGTGCTGCAGGGCATCGTCGCCCGCGGCGCGCCCTGGGTCGCGGACAAGGCGGCGGCACTCGGAGCCCATGCCGGCGACGCCGAGGTGCAGGAGCTCGCGCGCCTTGCCAATCGCCATGGTCCGGAGCTTCGGAGCCATGACCGTTACGGCAATCGCGCCGACTGGATCGACTTCCATCCGGCCTGGCACGAGCTGATGGCGCTCGCCTTCGCCCATGAGGTGCCTTCGCTCGCCTGGACGACGAAGGAGCCGAACGGCCATCTCGGCCGCGCCGTCCTGTCCTATCTCTGGAACCAGATCGAGCACGGGACGGGGTGCCCGACAGGCATGACCTATGCCGCCTTTCCCGGCCTCGCCCAGCCGGAGTTCGCGCTCTGGCGCCAGAAGATCACCTCGGCCCGCTACGACAAGCGCCCGCTGCCGGTGGCGCGGAAGCTAGGGGCCAGCGTCGGCTACGCGATGACCGAGAAGCAGGGCGGCTCCGACCTGCGCCAGACCCAGACCACGGCCCGCTTCCTCGAGGACACGCCCGAGGGCCGGGTTTATCTGATCACCGGCCACAAATGGTTCTTCTCGGTGCCGCAATCGGACGGATTCTTTACGCTGGCGCAGACGCAAAGCGGCGTCTCCTGCCTGTTCTGCCCGGGCTTCCTGCCCGACGGCAGCCGTAACCGGCTGCAGATCCAGCGCCTCAAGGACAAGGCCGGCAACCGCTCGAACGCCTCCTCGGAGGTCGAATTCCGCGAATGCCTCGGCTGGCTTGTCGGCGAGGAGGGCGCCGGCATCAAGGAGATCCTCTCCCACGCCCATCTCACCCGGCTCGATTTCGCTGTCGGCTCGGCGGGGTTGATGCGCCAGGCGCTGACACTGGCGCTGAACCACACCCAATCGCGCAAGGGTTTCGGGTCGTCGCTGGCCGAGCAGCCGATGATGACCAACATCCTCGCCGATCTCGCGATCGATTCCGAGGCCTCGACGCTGATGGCCTTCAGGGTCGCCACCGCGACCGATGCCATGGAGACGTCGGAGGAAGAGCGCCACCTCGCCCGCGTCACCACCCCGCTGGCGAAGTTCTGGAACTGCAAGCGTGTCGCCGCCTTCGTCGTCGAGGCGCTGGAGTGCCATGGCGGCAACGGCTTCATCGAGGAGAACCCGATGGCGCGGCTCTATCGCGAGGCACCGCTCAACGCGATCTGGGAGGGTACCTCGAACATGATGTGCATGGACGTGCTGCGCGCCTTCAACCGCGAGCCGCGCACCAAGGAGGCCTTCATGACCGAGGTCGGGCAGGCGCGCGGCGCCAACCGCGCCCTCGACCGCTGGCTCGACCGGCTCGGCGACGAGGCTGCCAAACCGCGCAATGATGACGGCCATGGCCGCCGGCTCGCCAATCTGATGGCCTATGCGCTGCAGGCCTCCGAGCTCAGGAAGCACGCCGACGAGGCGGTGTTCGAGAGCTTCTGCCGCTCGCGGCTCGATGCCGACTGGGGCTATGTCTTCGGCACGCTCGACCCCTCGCCGGAGCTGGCCGGGATCGTACGGCGGGCAACGGTGGCGCGTGGCTGAGCTCCAGCCACGGCATCTTCAAGAAAAACACGCGCCCCAAGCCCAATCCCTTCCGGGAGCGGGCATCCCACCAACCCTATGCGCGTGGTCTGGCTCGCTGCGCCTCAGGCGGCGCAGCAGGCATGGGCTTTCGGCTGGTCCTCGTATTCGTCATGACGCTTGATGAAACTCAGCGTCGAACTCTCGTTGCGGCCCTTCGGCGCCCGGTCGAGGATCATCAGCGTACCCAGCATCTCCTCGCCGCCACGGGCATAGGACGAGTAGGTATGGAAGACCTCGCCGGCCTCGTTGCGGATGAACGCGCTCGTGCCCGGCAGCTCGTCATGGGCCTGCTCGGCCGGCGTCTGGGTGAAATTGTAGAGCACCGGGCCGTTGGCGAGCTCCTCCCTGCTGAAGGAGACATGGTAGTCGAAGTTGAAATCGCTGCCGAAGGACGAGACCCACGGGAAGCTCCAGCCCATGCGCTGCTTGTAGGCCTCGATCTTGGCGAGCGGCGCGCGCGAGACGGTCACCAGGGTGACGTCATGGTTGTTGAGATGCGCCAGCGTGCCGTCGAAATGGTCGGCCATGAAGGAGCAGCCGGGGCAGCCTGCCTCCCAGTCCGGTCCGAACATGAAATGGTAGATCACCAGCTGGCTGCGATCGTCGAACAGCTCGGCGAGCGTCTTCTTGCCCGCAGGCGTATCGAAGACGTAGTCCTTGTCGACCTTGACCCATGGCAACGCGAGCCGCTCGGCATTGATCTCATCGCGCAGACGGGTGAACTCTTTTTCGCGGCTGAGCAGGGCCCTGCGCGCGTCCAGCCATTCGGATCGGGGAACCACATGATGTTCCATCATCGCCTCCTTGCAGCCCCCAGCCCTTCAGCTTAACTTACTGCGTTGATATCAACATATCTGAACGATGTCAAAATCACCGGAAGCACCGCTCGAAGCCCTCGTCCCCTTCGCCACGACGCTGCATGTACGCGATCATTGCCTGTGCCTGCATGTCCAGCGCGCGGCACGGGCGCTGGCGCGACTGTTCGACGAGGCCTTGCGCCCGGTCGATCTCACCAATCAGCAATTCTCGCTCCTGATGTCCCTGAACCGGCCGGAGCCGCCGCCGATCGGCCCGGTTGCGAACCTGCTCGGCATGGATCGCACCACGTTGACCGCAGCACTGAAGCCGCTCGAACGCCGCGGCCTCGTCATCGTGGCCGCGGGTGAGAAAGACCGTCGCAGCCGGCTCCTGGCAATTACGCCTGAGGGAATTGCCCTGCTCGCCCGTGCCCTGCCGATCTGGCATCGCACGCATGACGCGGTCGATGCCCAACTCGTCGACGTCGTCGAACCGGCCAAACTCAGGCAGGCGTTGCTTGCCATGTCATAGCCGTCACATCGCCCCGGCCACTCGCTGATGCATCCGACAGACGATGTCGGCCCCGGAATCACACTGCCAAGGAGCACGCAATGCCCCAGATGATCTTCGTCAACCTGCCGGTGAAGGACCTGCCGAAATCGATCGCCTTCTTCGAGGCGCTCGGCTTCTCCTTCAACCCGCAATTCACCGACGACACCGCCGCCTGCATGGTGATCAGCGACGCCATCTTCGCCATGCTGCTGACCCATGAGAAGTTCGCCAGCTTCTCGCCGAAGCCGATCACGGACACCAGCCAGTCGCTGCAAGTCCTGCTCACGCTCTCGCGCGACAGCCGCGAGGCGGTCGACGCGATCGTCGCGGCTGCGCTCGCCGCCGGCGGGACGACCGTCGACGAGCCGAAGGATTACGGCTTCATGTACGACCACGGCTTCCTGGATCTCGACGGCCATGCCTGGGGGTGATGTGGATGGACCCTGCAGCGGTGCAGTCGTAGCCGCCAGCCGGCGAGGGGTCTGGAAAAATTCGGGGGCGCGGCATTGCTGCCGCGCCCCTTTCGCGCATCCGAGCCGGGAGGAGGGGGCTCAGCCGCGCTTCGGGGGAGACGCTGGCCAGCTCTTGATCAGCGTGTCGTAGTCGATGGTTTCGCCCTTCGGCTTTTCATTCGCGAGCTTGCGCTGCGGCGCGAGCGTGCCGGCCTTCTCGGCCTTGGCAAACCACTCCTCCGCCGTGGTCCGCGGATTCAGTTTCGGCCCGCAATCGCCCTGCACGCCGGAGCGCTCGAGCCGTTCCATCACCGAATCCTGCGCTGCCGCCAGCGCGTCCATCGCCGCCTGCGGCGTCTTGGCGCCGGAGGAGGCGTCGCCGATGTTCTGCCACCAGAGCTGGGCGAGGCGCGGATAATCCGGGACGTTGTTGCCGGTCGGTGTCCACTGCACGCGCGCCGGCGAGCGGTAGAACTCGATCAGCCCGCCGAGCTGCGGAGCGCGCTCGGTGAAGCTCTTGTCCCAGATGTCGCTCTCGCGGATGAAGGTCAGGCCGACATGGCTCTTCTTCAGGCTGACCGTCTTGGAGACGATGAACTGCAGATAGAGCCAGGCCGCCTTGCGGCGCTCGACCGGGGTCGAGTTCAGCAGGGTCGCCGAGCCGGCGTCCTGGTAGCCGAGCTTCATCCCATCCTTCCAGTAGGCCCCCTTGGGCGAGGGCGCCATCCGCCATTTCGGCTTGCCGTCCGAGCTCATCACCGGCAGGCCGGGCTTGACCATGTCGGCGGTGAAGGCGGTGTACCAGAAGATCTGCTGGGCGATCGTGCCCTGCGCCGGCACCGGGCCGGACTCGCCGAAGGTCATGCCTTGCGCCTGCGGCGGAGCGTATTTCTTCAGCCAGTCGACATATTTGACGATCGAGTAGACCGCCGCCGGGCCGTTGGTGTCGCCGCCGCGCTCGACTGCTGAGCCGACCGGGCGGCAACCCTCCATGCGGATGCCCCATTCATCGACCGGCAGCCCGTTCGGGATGCCCTTGTCGCCATTCCCTGCCATGGAGAGCCAAGCGTCGGTGAAGCGCCAGCCGAGAGAGGGGTCCTTCTTGCCATAGTCCATATGGCCGAAAATCTTGGTGCCGTCGATTTCCTTGACGTCGTTGGTGAAGAACTCGGCGATGTCCTCATAGGCCGACCAGTTCACAGGCACACCGAGATCGTAGCCGTACTTGGCCTTGAACTTCTCCTTCAGGTCGGCGCGCTGGAACCAGTCGTAGCGGAACCAGTAGAGGTTCGCGAACTGCTGCACCGGCAGCTGGTAGAGCTTGCCGTCCGGCCCGGTGCCGAAGGACTTGCCGATGAAGTCGTCGATATCGAGCTGCGGATTGGTGACGTCCTTGCCCGGCCCGGCCATCCAGTCGGTCAGGTTGGTCGCCTGCTTGTAGCGAAAATGCGTGCCGATCAGGTCGGAATCGTTGATCCAGCCATCATAGATGTTCTTGCCGGACTGCATCTGCGTCTGGATCTTCTCGACCACGTCGCCTTCCTGGATCAGGTCGTGCGTCAGCTTGATGCCGGTGATCTCGCTGAAGGCCTTGGCCAGGGTCTTGGCCTCGTATTCATGCGTGGTGATCGTCTCCGAGACGATGTTGATCTCCATGCCGGCGAAGGGCTTCGCCGCATTGATGAACCACTCCATCTCCTTCTGCTGCTCCTCCTTGGAGAGCGTCGAGGGCTGGAATTCGCTGTCGATCCATTTGCGCGCCTCCTCGGGACCGGCGAGGGCCGATCCAGCGGCGGCAACCAGCGCGAACAGGCTGGCGCCGGCGAGGCAAGAGAGATTCGTCTTGAGCGTCGTCATCGTTGTCCTCCGATGTTCCCTTTGGAATGCCGCCCCTTCTGCGGGGCCGGTCGTTTCTTGTTCTTGGGCTCGAACTCCTCAGACGAAGCGGAACACCGCTGCGGCATAGAGGAGCGCGAGGCCGGAAGCCCACCACAGCGGCTGGCCGACGATCCCGAGCCAGGCGAGGTGAATGAAGGCGCTGCCGAGCAGCGAGATGAAGAGCCGGTCGCCGCGGGTGGTGGCGATGCCGAGCACGCCGACCCGCTCGGTCTCGGGCCGGAAGACTGCAAGCAGCGTCAGGATCAGGAGCAGGCTGGCGATCCCGGCGAAGAAGAGGCCGGTCTGCCAGGTCCAGGCCATCCAGTTAAGTTCCATCACACCCTCCCCAGGGCGAAGCCCTTGGCGATGTAGTTGCGGACGAACCAGATCACGAGCGCACCGGGGATCAGGGTCAGCACGCCGGCAGCGGCGAGCACGCCCCAGTCCATGCCGGCGGCCGAGACGGTGCGGGTCATGGTCGCGGCGATCGGCTTGGCGCTGACGCTGGTCAGCGTGCGTGCCAGCAGCAATTCGACCCACGAGAACATGAAGCAGAAGAAGGCGGCGACGCCGATGCCGGACGCGATCAGCGGCATGAAGATCTTCACGAAGAAGCGCGGGAAGGAATAGCCGTCGATTGCCGCCGTCTCGTCGATCTCGCGCGGCACGCCGGACATGAAGCCTTCGAGGATCCAGACCGCCAGCGGCACATTGAACAGGCAGTGCGCCAGCGCCACCGCCCAGGGCGTATCGAACAGGCCGATCGCCGAATAGAGATTGAAGAAGGGCAGGGCGAAGACCGCCGGCGGCGCCATCCGGTTCGAGAGCAGCCAGAAGAACAAATGCTTGTCGCCGAGGAAGCGGTAGCGCGAAAAGGCGTAGGCCGCCGGCAGCGCAAATGCCAGCGAGAGCAGGGTGTTCAGCGCCACATATTGCAGCGAGTTGATGTAGCCGTTGTACCAGCTCGGATCGGTGAAGATCTTGGCGTAGTTGTCGAAGGTGAAGGTCCGCGGCCAGAGCGTCAGCGCGTTGGTGATCTCGGTGTTGGTCTTGAAGCTCATGTTGACGAGCCAGTAGATCGGCAACATCAGCGCGATGAGATAGAGCGAGAGGATCAGCCTGCCGCCGCGCATCAGGCCCTCCCCGCGTCAACGTCGGCCCGCGCATCGGCTGCGGTCATCACCGTGTAGAACACCCAGCAGACGGCGAGGATGATCAGGTTGTAGACGATCGAGAGCGCAGCCGCCTTGCCGAGGTCGAACTGACCGAGGGCGAGCTTGACCAATTCGATCGACAGGAAGGTCGTCGAATTGCCGGGGCCGCCGCCGGTGACGACGAAGGGCTCGGTGTAGATCATGAACGAGTCCATGAAGCGCAGCAGCACGGCGATCAAAAGCACGCGGCTCATCTTCGGCAGCTGGATGGTGCGGAACACGGCCCAGCGCGAGGCGCCGTCGATACGCGCCGCCTGGTAATAGGCGTCGGGGATCGACTTCAGGCCGGCATAGCAGAGCAGCGCGACCAGCGAGGTCCAGTGCCAGACATCCATCACGATGATGGTGATCCAGGCGGCGACCGGGTCGGAGACATAGTTGTAGCGGATGCCGAGCCCGTTGATCGCGGCCCCGAACAGGCCGATGTCGCCGCGCGCAAAGATCTGCCAGATCGTGCCGACGACGTTCCACGGGATCAGGAGCGGCAGCGCCATCAGGACCAGCGTCGCCGAGACCGTCCAGCCCTGGCGCGGCATCGACAGCGCCACCAGGATGCCGAGCGGGATTTCGATGGCGAGGATGATTCCCGAGAAGGCGAGGTTGCGCCAGAGCGAGTCGTAGAAGCGCGAGCCGAGATCGCTCTTGGGATCGAGCAGTTCGGCGAACCAGCCGACGCCGTTCCAGAAGAACTGGTTGTTGCCGAAGGAATCCTGGGCCGAATAGTTCACCACCGTCATCAGCGGGATCACCGCCGAGAAGGCGACGATCAGCAGCACCGGCAGGACGAGCAGCCAAGCCTTCTGGTTGACCGGCTTCATGGCTGGCCTCCCGTAGTGCGCTGACTCCCCTCCCCCTTGTGGGGAGGGGTTGGGGGTGGGGGCGGAAAGCAGAGCTCTCCAATGGGGTTATTGCACTGGCCTTCTTGCCAATTGTGAGAAGCGAAGAGCTCTGCTTCCCGCCCCCACCCCTGCCCCTCCCCACAAGGGGGAGGGGTTCAGCGCAGTGCCTCGCGCATCAGGATAAAAGGCCCAGACGCTCATCTGCGCTCCTCCGCTGTGCCGGGAAGCGCTTCGCCTTTGACGAGATGGCCGTCGCTGTAGATGTGGATCTGGCCTGCCTGCAGTGCGAGCGCAGCCTGATCGCCATCGAAGCGCGCATCCTCCGGCACGCTCGCGGCGAGCTTGAGGCCGCCGAGCTCGACGCGGGCAATGCGGGCCCGGCCGATATCGTCGATCCTGGTAATCCTGACCGGCAGGCCTTCGCCGCGCGGGCTCAAGGTCGCGTATTCCGGTCGGATGCCGAGCTCGATCTTGCCGGCGAGCGAAGGATAGTGCCGCGCCAGCGCGATCTCCTGCCCGGCGAGGCTGGCACGCGCGCCCTCGACGGCGCAGGGCAGCACGTTCATGCCGGGCGAGCCGATGAAATGGCCGACGAAGGTGTGGGCCGGGTGCTGGAACAGCTCCTCGGGCGTGCCGGTCTGGACCACGCCGCCATCATGCATCACCACCACCGTGTCGGCGAAGGTCAGCGCCTCGGTCTGGTCGTGGGTGACGTAGATCATGGTGAGGTCGAGCTTGCGGTGCAGCTCTTTCAGCATCGAGCGCAGCTGCCATTTCAGGTGCGGGTCGATCACGGTCAGCGGCTCGTCGAACAGGATCGCGGCGACGTCCGGTCTAACCAACCCGCGCCCGAGCGAGATCTTCTGCTTGGCGTCGGCCCCGAGCCGGCTCGCCTTGCGGTCGAGCGCCGAGGTCAGGTCGAGCAGGCCGGCGATCTCGGCGACGCGCGCCTCGATCTCGGCCCGCGCGACGCCGCGATTCTTCAGCGGGAAGGCGAGGTTCTCGCGCACCGTCATCGTGTCGTAGACGACCGGGAACTGGAAGACCTGGGCGATGTTGCGCGCCTCGGTCGGGAGCTGCGTTACGTCCTTGTCGTCGAACAGGATGCGCCCGCGCGTCGGCACGACGAGACCGGAGATGATGTTGAGCAGCGTGGTCTTGCCGCAGCCGGAGGGGCCGAGCAGCGCATAGGCGCCGCCCTGGCGCCAGACATGGTCGACCTCGCGCAGGGCATAGTCCTGCGGTCCCTGCGGGTTGGGCTTGTAGGCGTGGGCCAGTTTGTCGAGCGTGATCCTGGCCATCTCACGCCGCCTTTGCCGGAGCTGCCGCGGCGAGCCCGCCGGCGGCATCGAACAGGAAAATGCGGGAGGGATCGAGCCAGGCGGTGACAGCTGTGCCCGGCTCCAGCCGGCGCACACCCGGCACCAGCGCGATCAGGCGGTGCGCGCCGACATCGAGATGGACGAAGGATTCCGAGCCGGTGATCTCGGAGACGGAGACGCTCGCCTGCAAGGCGATCGCCGGCGCCGGCAGCGCGTCGAGCGCGAGGTGATGGGCGCGGAAGCCGATCGTGTAGGCGCCATCAGGCACGCTCGCGAAAGCTCCTGTGGCTGGAATGCTCTGACCTGTCGAAAGCTTGACCTCGCCGCCCTGCTTGACCCCGGAGAGCGTGTTGAGCGGCGGGTCGGAGAAGACCTGCGCGGTCACAAGGTCATGCGGTTGGCGATAGACCTGCGCGGTCGGGCCGAACTGGGTGACCTTGCCCTGGAAGAGCGTCGCGGTATTACCGCCGAGCAGCAGCGCCTCACTCGGCTCGGTGGTGGCATAGACGAAGATCGCGCCGGATTCGGCGAAGATGCGCGGCAATTCTTCGCGCAATTCCTCGCGCAGCTTGTAGTCGAGATTGGCGAGCGGCTCGTCGAGCAGCACGAGCTCGGCGCGCTTCACCAGCGCGCGGGCGATGGCGGTGCGCTGCTGCTGGCCGCCGGAGAGCTCGAGCGGCTTGCGCTGGAGATAGGGCTCGAGCCGCAGCAGCGCGGCGGCGCTTTTCACCCGGGCGTCGATCTCGCTCGCGGGCAGTCGCGCGACCCTCAGCGGCGAGGCGATGTTCTCGTAGACCGACAGCGCGGGGTAGTTGATGAACTGCTGGTAGACCATCGCGACATTGCGCTTCTGCACCGGCAGCCCGGTGACGTCGCGGCCCTCGACCAGGACCTTGCCGCTGCTCGGCGCATCGAGCCCGGCCATCAGCCGCATCAGCGAGGTCTTGCCGGCGAGCGTCGCGCCGAGCAGCACATTGAGCGAGCCCCTCTCCAGCGTCAGCGAGATGTCGGCGAGCAGGGTTTGCGCGCCGCGTGTCAGGCCGAGACGATCGAGGGTCAAGCTCATCCCCGTGCCTCCGCCTGGTGGGGTATGGCCGGCGCGGCTTTCGCGGCCATGTAGTCGTCGAGCGCCCGGCGCTGCTCGGGCGAAAAGCGCAGGCCGAGCTTGCTGCGCCGGAACAGCACGTCCTCGGCGCTCCCGGCCCATTCCTGGCTCATCAGCCAGGCGACCTCGCGCTCGGTGAGATCAGCGCCGAAGGCGCGGCCGAGATCGGCCATCGCCTTGGCGCTCTCGAGCAGCGCCTCGGTACGGGTGCCATAGGCGCGGGCGAGACGGCGCGCCAGCTTGCGCTCGAGCCAGGGGCGGGCGGTGCAGATGCGCTCGACCAGCCCCTCGAAACCTTCGACCGGGAAATCGCCGCCGGGCAGATGCGCTCCAGCCGTCCAAGGGGCAGCCCGCAGCGCCGGCACGGCGGCGGCAAGTTTTTCGACCGCCGCTTCGGCGAGCCGGCGCGCCGTGGTGATCTTGCCGCCGAAGACCGAGAGCAGAGGGGCGGAACCTGCCGGTTCGTCCAGCGTCAGCACGTAGTCGCGCGTCGCCTCCTGCGCCTTGCTGGCGCCGTCGTCATAGAGCGGGCGCACACCGGAATAGGTCCAGACCACGTCCTCGCGCTTGATCGGCTTGCGGAAATATTCGCTCGCCGCCGCGCAGAGATAAGCGATCTCGTCCTCGCTGGCGGCGACCTTGGCCGGATCGCCGTCATAGTCCTTGTCGGTGGTGCCGATCAAAGTGAGGTCGCCCTCATAGGGGATGGCGAAGATGATGCGGCCGTCGGCGTTCTGGAAGATGTAGCAGCGCTCGTGCTCGAACAGGCGCGGCACGACGATATGGCTGCCCTGGACGAGGCGCACCGCAGCCGGGCGGTTGCTGGCGACGATGCCGTTCAGCACGTCGGCGACCCAGGGGCCGGCGGCGTTGACGAGTACGCGCGCGCTGGTCTCGGCGCGGCCGCCGTCGCTGCTCTCGGTCGAGACGACCCAATGGTCGTTCTGCCGACGCGCGCCAACCACCTTGGTCCGCGGCAGGATGGAAGCGCCGCGCTCGGCCGCGTCGCGCGCATTGAGCACGACGAGACGAGCATCCTCGACCCAGCAGTCGGAGTATTCGAAAGCACGGTCGAAGCGCGGCTGCAGGGGCTCGCCGGCAGCGTCGCGCCGGAGGTCGAGCGAGCGTGTCGCCGGTAGCAGCTTGCGGCCGCCGAGATGGTCGTAGAGGAACAGCCCGAGCCGCAGCATCCACCAGGGCCGCAGGCCCGCATGATGCGGCAGCACGAAGCGCAGCGGGCGGATGATGTGCGGTGCGGCGCGCCACATCACCTCGCGTTCGGTCAATGCCTCGCGCACCAGCCGGAATTCATAGTGCTCGAGATAGCGCAGCCCGCCATGGATCAGCTTGGTCGAGGCCGAGGAGGTCGCGCTGGCGAGGTCGCCCTGTTCGAACAGCACGACCGAGGCGCCGCGGCCGGCAGCGTCACGCGCGATGCCGCAGCCGTTCACGCCGCCGCCGATAATGGCGATGTCGAACACCGGAGCCGTCACGCATTCCTCCCGCAGGCGGCCCATGGGGCGCCTCTTCAACGTACGGTAGAGCGTGATTTTATTGCGTGCAACGGCAAAACGAAAGCGAAAGCGAAAATTCTAGCTTTCACTTGCGATGCGCAGGGAAGGGTCGGCCAGCGTTTCGGTTTCGACCACGCTGATGCCCTCGCTCTGGCAGAGTTCGCGCAACGCGGGCGGGCCGAGCCTGTCCGTGACGAAGACGTCGACGTCTCGCAGATGGCCGATGCGCACCGGGGCGGAGCGCTCGAACTTGGTGCTGTCGGCAACGAGCAGGCATTGCCTGGCGTTCTCGATGATCGCCTGCGAGACCCGGACCTCGCGATAATCGAAATCGAGCAGCGCCCCCTCCTCATCGATGGCAGAGGTGCCGATCACGGCATAGTCGACCTTGAACTGGCGGATCAGATCGACCGCGGCGGCGCCGATGACGCCACCATCCGATCGCCGGACCGGTCCGCCAGCAACGATGACCTCGATATTCTCATGCGGGTAGAGCAGCGTCGCGACATGCAGGTTGTTGGTGATGACCAATAGGCCGTGATGGTCGGTGAGCGCGCGCGCCACCTCCTCGGTCGTCGTGCCGATATTGATGAAGAGCGATGCGTCGTTCGGGATCAGCGCTGCCGCGGCCCGGCCGATCGCCGCCTTCTCGTCGCGAGCGATGAAGCGGCGCGCCTCATAGGCGAGGTTCTCGACGCCGGACGCCACCACCGCCCCGCCATGGATGCGCGACATGATGCGCTGATCGCAGAGCTGGTTCAGGTCCTTGCGGATCGTCTGGGGACTGACCTCGTAGCGCGCCGCCAGCTCCTCGACATTGACGCGCCCCTGCGCCCGGGCCAGCGCCACGATCTCGCGCTGGCGTGGCGTGATGGTCTCCATATCCGGCTCCTCGTGACGTGGCGCCAAGCTGACCGCGCCGGCCGGCAGCGTCAACCATGCATCGTTCGGCGGCTAAGGATTGTGGCGTCTCGCGGGTCGCACGACCTGTCAAAAGACATGTGTATTTGACAGAGGCTGCGCTAGCGGTCGAATTATGAAGCCTCACTCCCAACTCGAAAGCCTGCCCGTGCCGACACCGCTCGACAAGGATGTCCGCTTCCTGCGCGCCGTGCTCACGGCCTCGGACGACTGCATCAAGGTCATCAGTCTCGACGGAGCGCTCGAATTCATGAGCGAAGGCGGCCAGCGCGTGATGGAGGTTCAGGATTTCGAGGCGATCCGTGGTTCTCCCTGGCTGCAGTTCTGGGATGGCGCCGGCAACGCGGATGCCCAGGCGGCCTTGGCGGCGGCGCGGGCCGGCAAGAGCTACCGGTTCCAGGGCCCGGCCAGTACCGCTGCGGGCAATATGCGCTATTGGGATGTGCAGGTCTCGCCGATCATCGCATCCGACGGCAAGCCCGAAGCCATTCTCTCGGTTTCGCGCGACATCACCGCATTGCGGGCCGGCGAGGAGCGCTACCAGCTGCTCGCCGCCGAGCTGAATCATCGCATCAAGAACCTGCTCGCCATGGTCTCGGGCATCGTCAACCAGTCGCTGCGTGGCCAGGACGAGCCGCTCGATGCGGTGAAACGACGCCTGTCAGACCGGCTGCAGGCGCTGGCCGCGGCACAGGATGTGCTGATGATGGCGAGCCGCCATGGCGCCGATCTCAGGCAGCTGGTCGAAGTCGTTCTGGCGCCGCATCGCTCCGGCGAGCGTATCGCCTTCGACGGTCCATCGGTGACGCTGTCCTCGAAATGCGCGCTGGCGATGGCGCTTGCTTTGCACGAACTCGGGACCAATGCGGTGAAATACGGCGCGCTTTCGCAAGATGGCGGGCATGTCGACGTGTCCTGGCGCAACGAGGGCGGCGAATTCCACTTCCGCTGGCAGGAAAGCGGTGGACCTCGCGTGACGGCGCCGCAGCGACGCGGCTTCGGTTCGCAGATGATCGAGAAGGTACTCGGCGGCTATCTCGGCGGCACCGCACGGATCGACTTCGCCCCGGACGGGATCGTGCTCGCCCTCGACACGACGACCGCAGCCCTGGCTGAAGGGTAGGGACACGTCCGCAAGCCGGTGTATCGCGGCAGGAAACCGGCTAGTCTCGTCGCCGGATTCCTGCAGGAGATCGACACGGGCATGATGAGGTCGCGCCGCGCTGCCATCCTCGTAGCGGGCTTCGTTGCGTTCGGGCTCGCCTGCGCCGCCTATTCGCTGAACCGGCGCAGCCACGCCGCTGCGGAGCTGGAAGAGGCCGGGCGGACGCTGCACCGGCTGATTTCGCAGCGGGTCGACCAGCACGATGCGCATCTGACCAGCCTCTCGGCCCTGGTTCAGGCGGCTGATCCCGCCCCGGTCGCGACGGTCGAGCAGGTGGCCGCCAGCATCATCCGCTTCTATCCGCGCATCGTTGGCATCGATGTGGTCGATCTAGCGCTGAGCCCGCCACGCTCGCTGCTGAACGCTGCCGATCCCGCGATGGTCGCGGCGGAGGCAGGGCAGGCGGTCGGATCGAATCTGCGAACGCGTGCCCTCGACGGCGGCAACAGGCTGCTCCTGGTCAAGCGGGCCCTGACCGATGGCGTCGGGCATTATGCGCTCGCCCTCGTCATCGACATGGCCCGACTCTCGGCGAGCGATACGCCCCTGCCGGACGGAACGCAGGCCCAGCTGCGGCTGATCGAGCAAGGCCGCACCGCCAGCGAGCCGGAAAGCGCCTTCAGTGCCGAGATCGCCAGCCGCACCCAGCCGCTGCGCTTGACGCTGGCGACCAGCGCGCCGGACTGGCCGCTGCCGCCTCCGGCCTTCCTGGCCCTGGCAGTTGTGCTCGTAGCGTTGGCCGCGTTGCTGGTCGATCGCTTGCTCGAAGCCCGCATTGCGGCGCGGGAGGCGGCGCGGAAGGCCGTTCTGGCCGAGCAGGATGCGCGCCTTGCGCATGCCGGGCGCGTCAATGCCATGGGCGAGCTCGCCTCCGGCATCGCCCATGAATTGACACAGCCTTTGACCGCGATCCTCGGCCAGGCCCAGGCCGGACGGCGTGTACTGGCGCAGCCGGAGCCCGACCCGGCGACGCTGGCCGGTGCCTTCGAGGCGATCGCGCGCAATGCCCGCCGCGCCGGCGATATCCTGGGGCGGCTGCGCGCCTGGATCAGCAAATCCGAACCCGTCGTCGAGACGGTTGACCTGACCGAACTCGCCAACGAGGTCGTCCAGCTTCTCTCGGCCAACGCTCAAGGCATCGGCGCAACATTGCGGGTCGGCGGCGACGGCAGTCGGCCGCTGGTCCAGGCCGACCGGGTCCAGCTCGAACAGGTCGTCTTCAATCTCGCCCGCAACGGATTGGAGGCGGTCGAGGGCCGCAATGGCGAGCGTGCGGTCACGATCGAGATCGGCACGCAGGGCAGGGACGCGGTGCTCGCGGTCAGTGACAGCGGTCCGGGTCTCTCGCCCGAGGCGCAAGCGCGCCTGTTCGAGCCGTTCTTCACCACCAAGCCGGCGGGGCTCGGCCTCGGTCTCGCGCTTTGCGCGCGGCTGGTAGAACGCTTCGACGGCGTCATCACCGGCGAGAATGCCGCGGGCGGCGGCGCGATCTTCAGTGTCCGCCTGCCGCGCGTTGCCAGCGAGGCTCGGCAGGAGGCGGCCGAATGAGCCGGCAGCTCGTCCATCTGATCGACGATGACTGGGAGGTGCGCGAGGCGCTCGGCTTTCTGCTGCGCACCGTCGGGCTCGAGGTCCAGCCGCATGCCGACGGCGCGGCCTTCCTGGGAGGCGCTGCCGCGTCTGGCGCCTGGCTGCATCGTCACCGATATCCGCATGCCGCGGCTGACCGGGTTGAAGCTGCAGGAGCGGTTAGCCGCCGCCCGCTGCCGCTGGCCAGTCGTGGTCATCACCGGCCATGGCGATGTCGAGGCCTGTCGTGCCGCCTTCCGCAATGGCGCCGCCGATTTCCTGACCAAGCCGGTCGACGAGCAGGTGCTGATCGATACCGTCCAGGCGGCGCTGGCGACGCTCGACGGCTTGCTCGCGGCCGAGAGCGGAACGGCTTCACTCCGCATCAAGCTCGAGCGACTGTCGCAGCGCGAGGCCGAGATCCTCGCTTTGATCGCGGAGGGGCGCTCGACCAAGGAGATCGCGCGCGGTCTCGCCATTTCGCCGCGCACTGTCGACACGCACCGCGCCCATCTCGCCGAGAAGCTGGAAACGACCTCCGTCGCCGAGATGGTCCGACTGCATTTGGTCGGCGCCGATCGGTAGAACTACCTAGGCTTTGCGCTTATCGCCCGGATGCAAGCGCGACGCCGGCTTTGGCATTGTCCCCTCACACCAAAACGGTGGTCACCAGAGGGATTGCCATGTCGTTTGTCCGCCTCGCCATCATGTCCGCCGCCATCGCCCTGCCGACGCTCGCTGAGGCTCAGGTCGTGCAGGTCCGCGCTTTGCCGACAGCGCTCGCCGTCGAGCTTGCCCAGGCCACCGTCGCCGCCTGCGCCGCCAAGAACTTCAACGTCGCCGCGACCGTGGTCGACCGTGGCGGCGTCGTGCTCGCCACCATCCGCGCCGATCGCGCTGGCCCGCACACCATCGACGCCAGCCGCGCCAAGGCCTTCACCTCGGTCTCGGCCAAGAACAACACCGGCGCCATGGCGGCGGCCGCGGCTGAGAATGCTGGCGCGCGCAATCTCGTCCACATCCCCGGCTTCCTGCTGCTCGGCGGCGGCGTGCCGGTGAAGGTCGGCGATGAGGTCATTGCTGCGGTCGGCGTCGGCGGTGCGCCCGGCGGCCATCTCGACGAGGAGTGCGCCAATGCCGGCCTGCAGACGATCGCTGCCAAGCTGAAGTAATCTGAGACAGGGCCGCTGCCGAAAGGCTGCGGCCCTGATCGTTCAGGCGGTGCGTTTTGCCGTCACGGCCCGCGTCGCCTGGATCGGCATCGCCTTCAGCGTCGCAGCCCAGAAGATCAGCGCGACCGCAGCGATCGCCGCGCCGATCAGGCTGACACCGGTCCAGCCTGCATGCGCGTAGACCAGTGTCGAGGTCGATGAGCCGAACGCGCTGCCGATCGAATAGAACACCATGTAGCCGGCAGTCAGCCGGCTCTGCGCGTCCGGCCGGACCCGGTAGACCATCGCCTGATTGGTGACGTGCACCGCCTGCAGACCGAAATCGAGGATCAGCACGCCGGCGATCAGGAACAGGATCGACTGCGGCAGCAATCCGATCGGCAACCATGCCAGCAGCATCAGCGCCAGCGCAATGCCGGTGACACGCTGGCCGTGGCCGCGATCGGTCCAGGCGCCGGCCCGTGATGCGCCGAGTGCACCCGCTGCGCCGGCGAGCCCGAACAGCCCGATCGCCGTATGCGACAGCGAGAAGGGCGGGGCGGCGAGCGGCAGCACCAAGGGCGTCAACAGCATAGTGACATCGGCGAAGATCAGCATGGCGATGATCGCGCGAATGCGCAGCACCTTCTCCTGCCGGAACAGCACGAAGAGCGAGACGATCAGGCGCGGATAGGAGAGCTGCGCCGGCGACTTGTGTTCGGGCGGCAGCGCCCTGAACAGGACGATGGCGATGATGAGCGTCGCTCCGGCAGAAAGCAGATAGACCGCCCGCCACCCCGAGAGATCAGCCATCGCGCCGGCGATGGCGCGAGCCAGCAGGATGCCGAGCACGATCCCGCTGGTGACAGAGCCGACGACCTGGCCGCGTTCCTCCGGCCGCGCCAGGCTTGCCGCATAGGCGACGAAGGCCTGCGTCACCACGGCGAGGAAGCCCATCGCCGCCATCGCCGCAAGCAGCATCGCGCCCGAAGTCGAAAGCGCGACGGCAATCAGCGCTGCGACCGAGAGCAGGGATTGCAGGACGACGAGCTTGCGGCGGTCGACGAGATCGCCGAGCGGCACCAAAAGGATGAGCCCGAGCCCGTAGCCGAGCTGCGTCGCGCCGACGATCAGGCCGACCGTCGCTCGCGACAGCTTGAGGTCATCGGCGATGATGTCGAGCAGCGGATGAGCGAAATAGGCGTTGGCGACGGCAAGTCCGCTCGCCAACGCAAAGAGCAAGATCATGCCGGCCGAGAGCGGCGCCGTTGCAGGGGGAGGCGATGGGCGTGCGTCGGCGCTCGCGGCGCGGGCCGGCGCCGCCTCAAGGTCCAGTCGCATGGGCAGATCTCCGCTAGATGGGTTTCATAATGAAACTCATTGCGGTGTAACGGTGTAAGTTTTATCTTGCAACTTGTTGCTGTTCACGGAGCCTTGAGGAGAGCCTCGCAGACGATGGTGAAGCGCCGCAGCCTGGTGAGCGATTATTGCCCGAGCGCGCGGGCGCTCGACGCGATCGGCGACTGGTGGTCGCTGCTGATCGTGCGCGACGCCTTCGACGGCATGGCCCGCTTCAGCGAGTTCCAGAAGAGCCTTGGCATCGCCCGCAACATCCTTTCCGAGCGGCTGCGGACGCTGACGGCGCGCGGTATCCTGGAAACTGTTCCGGCCGCAGCCGGCGGCGTGCGCCAGGAATACCGACTGACCGCCAAGGGCCGCGACCTCTTCCCGGTGATGGTGGCGCTCAGGCAATGGGGCGAGCAGCATCTGTTCGCGCCGGGCGAGCAGCATTCCTCGCTGATCGAGCGCGACAGCGGCCGCAAGGTCACGCTGACCGTGCAGACCGAGGACGGCCGGCCGATCGGCGCGGACGAAGCTGTGATCCTGAAGGTACTCGAGACCGGCTGAGCCGAAGCCGGCATCGGCCTGCGCCCACTTCGCGACGGCCTTGCGTCACCGACTCTGGCGCATGGCGAGCCCTGGCTCTATCCTGCGGTATTCCCTGCACACAGGACGGGCATGTGCCGATGGACAAGCGGGTCGAGACGCCGCCAGCGCAGGCGGCGCTTTCCCATGCCGATATCCGGTCGATCCTGATCGGGACCATGCTCGCCATGTTCCTGGCGGCGCTGGACCAGACCATCGTCGCCACCGCGATGCCGACGATCGGCCGCGAGCTTGGCGACGTTGCGCACCTGCCCTGGGTCGTGACGGCCTATCTGCTGGCCTCGACCGCGGTGACGCCGCTCTACGGCAAGTTCGCCGACATCCACGGCCGGCGCGTCACCATGCTCGGTGGCATTGTGATCTTCGTGATCGGCTCGATCGCTTGCGCGCTGGCCCCCTCGCTCTGGCTGCTGGTGGCCGCCCGCTTCGTTCAGGGGCTCGGCGGCGGCGGCTTGATCGCCATGGCGCAGACCATCGTCGGCGACATGGTCCCGCCCCGGGAGCGCGGCAAGTACCAGGTCTATTTCGCCACCGTCTTCTTCACCTCCTCGCTGCTCGGGCCGGTACTTGGAGGCCTGATATCCGAGGCACTGCACTGGTCGGTGATCTTCTGGATCAACCTGCCGCTCGGGCTCGGCGCCTACTGGATGACCGACAAGGCCTTGCAGCGCCTGCCGCGGCATGAGCGGCCGCATAAACTTGACGTGCTCGGCGCGCTGCTGATGACCACCGCGACGATGACCCTGCTGCTGGCACTGTCCTGGGGCGGCACGCATTACCCGTGGGTCTCTGCGCCGATCCTTGGCCTCGTTGCCGGCTCTGCCCTGCTTTGGCTCTGTTTTGCCTGGCGCTTGCGCAGCGCGGAGGAGCCACTGATCCCACTCACGGTACTCGCCAATCCGGTGGTCCGCAACGGCACCATCGCCGCCGGCTTCGGCATGGGCACCTTCATCGGCCTGACCATCTATCTGCCGCTCTATTTCGAGACGGTGGCGGGCCTGTCCGCCGCCAATTCTGGGCTCGGCCTGATTCCGCTGACCTGTGGCACGGTCCTTGGCGCGACGTCCTCGGGCCGGGCTTTGGGCAAGCTTACGCATTACAAGCGCGTGCCGGTCGCAGGCCTCGTGGTCGCGCTCGCTGGCACCGCGGTGCTGATCGCCTATGGCGACCGGATGCCGCTGTGGGGCTTCGGGCTGGTGCTGGCCTTTATCAGTGTCGGCTTCGGCACGCTGTTGCCTGTCGCGACGGTCTCGATCCAGAACGCGGTGCCTATGCACCAGCTCGGCACGGCGACCGGCACGGCGAATTTCTTCCGCCAGATCGGCGGGGCGCTGATCGTCGCCATCTTCGGTGCGATCGTGCTCGGCGGCCTGGGCGCCAGCGGCGCCGGGCTCTCGGCCGAGACGCTCAAGGCCGGCGCTGTCGACCGGGCGACGATGGTGGGGCTGTTCCGTTATGTCTTTGCCGCGAGCTTCGCTGGATTCGCCCTCGCGCTCCTCTTCCTGATACGCATGCAGGAGCTGCCGCTGCGCGGCTCGGCGCTCGCCGCCGCGAAGGAGGTGGCTGGCGATTAGCGGAACGCGCCGGTTCGTCGCGCGTTTGCCGCAAGCCCGTCACAGAGCGGCGGCAGCTTGAGCTGTCATGCCAAAGGAGTGCGCCATGTCCGATCTCGTCGTCATCGTCTATCCGACTGAGGCCAAGGCCGAGGAAATGCGGCAGAAGATCATCGGCCTGCAAAAGGAATACCTGATCCAGATCAGCGATGCCGCGATCGCGGTGATGCACGACGGCGGCAAGATCAAGCTCAACCAGCTGCTCAACACCACCGCGCTTGGCGCCGCCTCGGGCGGCTTCTGGGGCCTGCTGATCGGCGCGATCTTCCTGATGCCGGTCTTCGGCGCGGCGATCGGCGCCGCCTCCGGGGCGCTCGGCGGGGCGCTCACCGATTACGGCGTCAATGACGGCTTCATGAAGGAGCTCGCCACCAATCTGCAGCCGGGCAATGCCGCGCTCTTCGTGCTGATCCAGAAGATGACCGGCGACAAAGTGCTCGAAGCCTTGAAGGGCACCGGCGGTGTCGTGCTGAAGACCTCGCTCGACCATTCGCAGGAGCAGAAGCTGCGCGACGCGCTCGCCGCCTCGCCGGCAGCGCAGCGGCCGGAACTGGCGCCGGCCTCGACCGAGCCGACGCCGAACCCGATCCCTGGCGTATAAGTGCAGGCATAGCCCGGATGCTGGTGCCGTTCTGGCGCCAGCTACCGCCGCTTGAAGGCCTGCTTGGCGATGGTGAGCGCGACCCTGCGACCAGTTTCGGTCGAGCCTTCCATGCTGTGCGCCTTGAGTTCGGCGCCGATACCAGTCAGGCGCAGTCCGGCCGGATCGTCGGGCAGGCTCCAGCTCTGCGTGTCCGCGTGGAAGGTCAACGGCTGGTCGAAGCGGCCGCCGGCGCCGGGCAGGAAGGCGTTGATCTGGCCGACCGTGCCCGCTTTGGTCTGGTCGAGCCTGACGCGATAGAGCGCGCGCCGGCCGATCAGATCGAGCTCGACGCCGATCACAAGATGCTCTGCGGGATGACGGGCGAAGGCGCTTGTCGAGGAGACGCTGCGGCGGTCGATCGTCGCCTCGGCGGTCAGGCGCACGACACCGCTCATGTCGGTCGACAGATTTTGGCCTGCTCCCGGCGCGCTGGCCTCGGCCTCCGAACCGAGCACGACCCGGAGCGCTTGGCCGGTGATCGGCTTGCCGGCTTCGTCGACGAGCTTCAGCGTCAGGTTGACCGGCTCGGCACGCACCTGCTGCGCGGAAAGGGTGAAGATCGAGAGGGCAGCGGCGCTCAGGAGGGCCTTCATGGGCTCCGCCTCGTTGGGTTCAGTCGCGCAACAATTCGTTGATGCCGGTCTTGGCGCGGGTCTGGGCATCGACCGTCTTGACGATCACAGCGCAGTAGAGCGAGGGGCCGGGCGTGCCGTCGTTCAGCGGCTTGCCCGGCAGCGAGCCGGCGACGACGACCGAATAGGGCGGCACCTTGCCGACATGGACCTGGCCGGTGGCGCGGTCGACGATCTTGGTGGTCGCCGAGATGAAGACGCCCATGGCGAGCACCGAGCCCTCGCCAACGACGACGCCCTCGACCACCTCGGAGCGGGCGCCGATGAAGCAGTTGTCCTCGATGATGGTCGGGTTGGCCTGCAGCGGCTCGAGCACGCCGCCGATGCCGACGCCGCCCGACAAATGCACGTTCTTGCCGATCTGGGCACAGGAGCCGACAGTCGCCCAGGTGTCGACCATCGTGCCGGAATCGACATAGGCGCCGATGTTCACGAAGGACGGCATCAGGATGACGTTCGGCCCGAGATAGGAGCCCTTGCGGGCGGCGGCTGGCGGTACGATGCGGAAGCCGGCGGCGCGGAAGCGGTTCTCACCCCAGCCGGCGAACTTCGATGGTACCTTGTCCCAGAACACGCCTTCGCCGGGGCCGTGCGCCATCACCTCATTGTCGGCGAGGCGGAAGGAGAGCAGCACCGCTTTCTTCAGCCACTGATTCGTGACCCACTCCCCGCCGACCTTCTCGGCGACGCGGGCTTGTCCGGAATCGAGCAGCTCGATTGCCTGCCCGACCGCATCGCGGACCGCGCCCTTGGTGTTGATGCCGATCTCGGCCCGGTTCTCCCAGGCGGCGTCGATGGTGGCGGCGAGATCGGTCAGGGACATGGAGCGGCTCTCTCTCGTCATGGTCGGCCTCGTGCCGACCATCCACGTCTTGTGACGTGGATGAAAAGGGGAAGACGTGGATGCTCGGGACAAGCCCGAGCACGACGGGGTGAGCGATGGCGGAAGCCCGCGGCGGCGTCAAGGCAAAGCGGGAACGCGAGCGGCGCAGGCATGTTACAATGGGAACAGGCTTAACGCAGCGGAGGCGAAAGATGACCCGGGTCCTGATCACTCTTTTCGCCCTCGGCCTCACTGGCGCGGCGTTCGCCCAGGGGCGGCCGCAATCCCTGGAGCGCAGTTGCGCTGCCAACCGCCAGAGCGTCATCGCCAATGGCGCGATCGTGCTTGGCACCGGCGGCTACACCTATGACCGCTTCGTGGCTCACCGAGGCTTCTGCCAGTTCGACGAGACCACCTATCCAGCCTGGGTGCCCGCTCGCGATACGCCGCAATGCTTCGTAGGCTACCGCTGCAAGAGCGCCTCCCCCTGGGACGATTGAGACGATCTTAAAAGCCCGTCCGTTGGCGGATCGCTGCCGCCAGCGTGCCGTCGTCGAGATAGTCGAGTTCGCCGCCAACAGGCACGCCATGGGCGAGCTTGGTCACCTTGACCTCAAGATGCGCCAGCAGGTCGGTGATGAAATGCGCTGTGGTCTGGCCCTCGACCGTGGCATTTAACGCGAGGATCACTTCCTTCACCGCTGGATCCGAGGCCCGCGCCACCAGCGCATCGAGCGAGAGGTTTTCTGGCCGGATACCGTCGAGCGCCGAGAGCACGCCGCCGAGCACGTGGTAGCGTCCGCCGACCGCGCCCGAGCGCTCCAGCGCCCAGAGATCGGCGATATCGGCGACGACGACGATCAGGCTGTCGTCGCGGCGCGGATCACGGCAGAGCCCGCAGGGATCGCTGGTGTCGACATTGCCGCAGGTCGAGCAAACGACGATGCGCTCGCGCGCCACCGCCATCGCTTCTGCCAGCGGGCCGAGCAACTGCTCCCGCTTCTTGACGAGATGGAGCGCAGCGCGCCTTGCCGAGCGCGGGCCAAGGCCCGGCAGCTTGGCCAGGAGCTGGATCAGGCGCTCGATCTCGGGGCCGGCAATGGTGCGGGACATGGGTCTCTGGGCGTCATGGCCGGCCTCGAGCCGACCATCTCGGAACGAAGAGGGCTGTGGGGGATACTCGGGCCAAGCCCGAGCATGACACTAGAGCCAGCTCAGAACAGCTTCATGCCGGGCGGGATCGGCAGGCCGCGGGTGACCTCGGCCATTCGCTCCTGCACCGAACGTTCGGCCTTGTTGCGGGCATCGTTGCTGGCGGAGAGGACGAGATCCTCGAGGATCTCCTCTTCGCCCTGTACCATCAGGCTCGGGTCGATCTTCACCGATTTCAGCACGTTCTTGGCGGTCATCACCACCTTGACCAGGCCGCCGCCGGCCGAGCCCTCGAATTCGAGCGTCTCGAGCTCGGCCTGCATGTCGGCCATCTTCTTCTGCATGTCCTGCGCCTGCTTCATCAGGCCCATCATGTCGCGCATGGCGGCGCTCCCTTCGTGTTCAATTGTCGGCCCAGAACTCGACGCCCTCGAAATCGGGCTCGCTGTCGTCGAAGAGCGGCTCGGCCTCGGGCAAATCCTCGTCGCCGCCCGCTGCCGTGGCCGGTGTCTCCGCCTCCGGTTCGCGGGGGTCGCGGACATCGACGATGCGCGCGCCCGGGAAGCGTTCCAGCACGGCGCGCACGGCGGGGTGGCTGGCCGCATCGTTCTCGCGCTTGTCACGCGCGGCCGCCGCCTGCTCGCGCAAGGTCGCCGTTCCCTCGGCGTTGACGACGGCGACCAGCCAGGTCTGGCCGGTCCATTCCTTCAGCCGCTTCGACAGATCATTGGCGAGAAGGCGGTTGCCGCTCTCGGCCAGCGCGAACTCGATCCGGCCCTGTTCGAAGCGCACCAGCCTGATGTCGCGCTCCAGTGCGAGCTTCATGGTGATGTCGCGCTGGCGCGAGGCGAGCGCGACCAGATCTTCCAGGTTCTGCGGCTGTGGCAGGGCGCTGGCGCGCGGCTGCGCGACAGGCATGGGATTGGCACTGGCGAGCACCGGGCGGGCCGCGAGCGCGGTTGCACCACCACCAGAGGGCGGGCGCGGAGCGGGGGAGCCGTTGCCGCCCAGGCTGCCGCCGCCGTCGCGGAGCATCCTGAGTGCTTCGTCCGGCGTCGGCAGGTCGGCGGCATGGGCAAGGCGTACCAGCGCCATCTCGGCCGCCAGCACCGGCCGGTCGGCCTGGCGGACTTCGCCGATCGCCTTCAGCAGCATCTGCCAGGCTCGCGCCAGCACGCGGATCGACAGGCGCTGGGCGAAATCGGCGCCGCGCACCCGTTCGGCCTGGGAGAGGCTGTTGTCCTTGGCGGCATCCGGCACGAGTTTGAGGCGGGTGACCAGATGACTGAATTCGGCGAGGTCGGAGAGCACGACCGCAGGGTCGGCACCGGCGTCGTACTGCGCCCGAAGCTCGGTCAGCGCTGCGGCGATGTCGCCCTTCATCACGAGCTCGAACAGGTCGATGACGCGCGCCCGGTCGGAGAGACCGAGCATGCTGCGGACCTCGTCGAGCGTGATCCTGCCGCCGGCATGGGCGATGGCCTGGTCGAGGATCGAGAGCGAATCGCGCACCGAGCCCTCTGCGGCCCGCGCCACGGCGGCGAGCGCCTCTTCCTCGGCCTCGATGCCCTCGGCCCGGCAGATCTTGTCGAGATGCCCGACCAGCAATGCCGCATCGACGCGGCGCAGGTCGAAGCGCTGGCAGCGCGACAGCACCGTGACCGGAACCTTGCGGATCTCGGTGGTGGCGAAGATGAACTTGGCGTGCGGCGGCGGCTCCTCCAGCGTCTTCAGGAAGGCGTTGAAGGCGCCTCCCGAGAGCATGTGGACCTCGTCGATGATGTAGACCTTGTAGCGCGCGCTGGTCGGGGCGTAGCGCACGGCGTCGTTGATCTGGCGGACATTGTCGACGCCATTGTTCGAGGCGGCGTCGATCTCCATTACGTCGATGTGCCGGCCCTCGACGATCGCCTGACAATGTACGCCGAACTGCGTGAGATCGGTGGTCGGGGCGCCGCTGCCGTCGGCGTTCTGGTAGTTCAGGGCGCGGGCCAGGATGCGTGCCGTCGTGGTCTTGCCGACACCGCGCACGCCGGTCAGCATCCAGGCCTGCGGAATGCGGCCCGCCGCGAAGGCATTGGTCAACGTCCTGACCATGGCGTCCTGGCCGATCAGGTCGCCGAAATGCGCGGGTCGGTACTTCCGCGCCAGAACGCGGTAGCCCGCGGGCGCTGCGGCCGGGGCAGGCGCTGGAGCCATGCCGGGAAAACCCGGCTCGTCGGCGGGGACGGTCTCGTCGGTCATGCCCCTGCTTTCGCCAATCGCGGCGCGCCGGTCAACGCCACTCTGTCATGGGCGGGCGCGAATGCGTCAGGAATATGAGGGAGGCGCGGCTCGCGCACATGCGCGAAGACAGATTTGCGCAGAAGTAGGAGGTTGGACGAAGACCCGTTCGGTCTCGTTACGGCTGCTTCCTTCCGGACCTGACCGGGTTGGCGAGTGAGACGTCCCTCGCCAACCTCCCGCCGGCTATATCGTTGCTTTGGCGCGCGAGCGCAAGTCCGCGATGGAAGGCGCCGCTGCGACGGTCCGGCACAGGCGTTTCGGCATTGACTCGGGCAGTCCCATCCGCCATAAGCCCGCCACCTGCGCTGCCTACCGGGCGGCGCGGACCCTTTTTTTGCACGACAGGCCTGGCTGGCATCGGCTTTCTCTGAAGGCTGCGCTCGCCCTGCCGATCAAGGCCCCGGAGACGGACCGTGAAGAGAACCTATCAACCCAGCAAGCTGGTGCGTAAGCGTCGCCACGGCTACCGCGCCCGTATGGCGACCAAGGGCGGCCGCAAGGTCATTGCCGCCCGTCGCGCCCACGGCCGCAAGCGCCTGTCGGCCTGATGAGCTCAAGGCGCGCGGGTCTGGCGCGCCCGTTCCGGAAGACTGGCCAATCGCCATGCGCCTCGCCCGTCTGACGCAACGCAAGGACTTTCTCGCGGCGGCCGAGCACGGCCGCCGTTTTCGTTCGTCCGCCTTCACCGCGCAGGTGCTCGACAAGCCGGCCCAGGAGGGCCTGCGCCTCGGGCTGACCGCCTCGCGCAAGACCGGCAACGCCGT
Source organism: Bosea vestrisii (assembly GCF_030144325.1). NCBI lineage: Bacteria > Pseudomonadati > Pseudomonadota > Alphaproteobacteria > Hyphomicrobiales > Alloboseaceae > Allobosea > Allobosea vestrisii. Next base: position 3,696,257 of record NZ_CP126307.1, read on the forward strand.
GGTGCGCAACCGCATCCGCCGCCGCCTGCGCGCCGCCGCTGCGCTTGCTCTGGCGGAGCAGACCGGCAAGCCCTACGATCTTGTGATCGTCGCCCGACCCGAAACCGTGAACGCCGCGTTCAGGGCCATGGTCGATGATATCGCGGTCGCGCTCGACCGCGCCCGCCCGAGCGGCGGCAAGCGCCGTCCCGATCGGCGCTCCCCTTCGCGCCCCGCCTCATAGACGCCCGCCAGGGCAGCCAGCGAGACCGTTTTCAGACGATGATCATGAAAGAAGACAACCGCAACCTGCTGCTGGCGATCACCCTCTCGGTCGTCGTGCTGCTCGGCTGGCAATATTTCTACGGCATGCCGCAGGCCGAGAAGCAGAAGCAGATCGCGCAGCAGAACCAGCAGACGCAGAGCCAGCAAGCGCCTGGCCAGCAGGCGGCCCAGCCTCCTGGCACTCCGGCTGCTCCCGGCACTGTCCCGGGTACAGCGCCCGCGCAGCCCGGCCAGGCGCCAGTCACGGCCGCGCCGGCCGCTGCGACCCGCGAGGCGGCGCTCGCCGCCGGCCCGCGCCTCAGGATCGACACGCCCAAGATCGCCGGCTCGCTCTCGCTGACAGGCGCGCGCATCGACGACATCTCGCTCAAGGCTTATCGCGAGACGGTCGACCCGAAAAGCCCGATCATCGTGCTGCTCTCGCCGGCCGGTGGGCCGAACGCCTATTATTCCGATTTCGGCTGGGTCGCGGGGCCGGGCGCTGCCGTCCCGCTACCGAACGCCACCACGGTCTGGAGCGCCGACAGCGAGGTCCTGACCTCGGCCAAGCCGGTGACGCTGACCTGGGACAACGGCCAGGGCCTGCTCTTCAAGCGTACCATCGCGGTCGACGACAATGCGATGTTCTCGATCCGCGACGAGGTCGAAAACAAGGGTGCAAATGCCGTTTCGCTCTACCCCTATGGTCAGGTCGTACGCGTCGGCAAGCCGGCGACGCTAGGCTACTACGTGCTGCACGAGGGCATGATCGGCTCGCTCGGCGAGCAGGGCCTGCAGGAATACACCTACGACACCATCGACAAGGAGCCGGCGCTCGGCTCGGCGACGCATGGCAAGGCCTGGAAGGACGTCGTTGGTGGCTTCGTCGGCATCACCGACAAGTACTGGGCCGCGGCCGCGATCCCGGACCAGAGCAAGAAGTACGAAGGTCGCTACTCCTCGGTGCAGACCGGGTCGGTGCGCACCTACCAGGCCGATTTCCTCGGCGAAGCGGTCAGTGTCGCGCCGGGTGCTTCGGTGAGCGCTTCATCGCGTCTGTTCGCTGGCGCCAAGGAAGTCGCGGCGATCGACGGCTATGAAAAGAACCAGGGCATCAAGCGCTTCGAGCTGATGATTGACTGGGGCTGGTTCTATTTCATCACGAAGCCGATGTTTTACGTGATGGACTGGGTCTACAAGCATGTCGGCAATTTCGGCATCGCGATCCTGGTCGTGACCGTCCTGCTGAAGGGCCTATTCTTCCCGCTCGCCAGCAAGTCCTACGCCTCGATGGCGAAGATGAAGGCGGTCCAGCCCGAGATGGTGGCGATCCGCGAACGCTATGCTGACGACAAGATGAAGCAGCAGCAGGCGTTGATGGAGCTGTACAAGACGCAGAAGATCAATCCGCTCGCCGGCTGCTGGCCGGTGCTGGTGCAGATCCCGGTCTTCTTCGCGCTCTACAAGATCCTGTTCATCACCATCGAGATGCGGCACGCGCCGTTCTATGGCTGGATCCGCGACCTTGCCGCGCCGGACCCGACCAATCTCTTCAACCTGTTCGGCGCCCTGCCGTTCACGCCGCCCGCCATGCTGCATCTCGGCATCTGGCCGATCCTGATGGGCGTGACGATGTTCGTGCAGATGAAGATGAACCCGGAGCCGCCGGATCCGGTCCAGAAGATGATGTTCACCTGGATGCCGGTGTTCTTCACCTTCCTGCTCGGCTCGTTCCCGGCCGGCCTGGTGATCTACTGGACCTGGAACAACCTGCTCTCGGTGACGCAGCAGGGCTTCATCATGAGGAAGCACGGCGTCAAGATCGAACTCTGGGACAATATCAAGGGCATGTTCAGCAAGAAACCTGCCGCGGCTGGCGCGGTAACCGCGCCCAAGCCGGCGAACAGCAACAAGAAGTGAAGTGGCGGGGCGAGAGCCCCGACTGCAACGACTTTGAACGCCGGATGCCCCTCGAGGCTCCGGCGTTTTGCGTTTGCTGCCGGATTTGCGCCGCTTCGCGGCTTGTCCCTGATGGTGGCGATGTGCTTAGTGCCGCGCCATGCCTCTTCCAGATCCGAAAACCCGCCATCCGATCGCCGGCTGGAAGGGCACGGCCTTCCTCAAGGCCGTCGTCGACCACCCGCTCGTCGAAGTCGGCGACTACTCCTATTACGATGACTCGCGCGGTCCCGAGCATTTTCTCGCCCGCTGCGTGCGCTATCATTTCGACTTCATCGGCGACCGGTTGATCATCGGCAAGTTCGTCGCCATCGCCCAGGCGGCGCAGTTCATCATGAACGGCGCCAACCACCCGATGGGCGGCTTCTCGACCTATCCGTTCGGCATGTTCGGCTTCGAGAACGTGCCTGATTTCACCCGTGACGGCCTGGCCCTGCGCGGCGATACGGTGATCGGCAACGATGTCTGGATCGGCCGCGAGGCGGTGATCATGCCGGGCGTCACGGTCGGCGACGGCGCGATCATCGGCACGCGGGCCCAGGTCGCGCGCGACGTGCCGCCTTATGCGGTCGTCGTCGGCAATCCCGGCCGCGTCGTGAAGATGCGCTTCCCGCCGGAGGTGGTCGCGGCGCTGCTCGAGATCCGCTGGTGGGACTGGGAGCCCGAGAAGATCGCCCGCAACCTGCCATTGATCGCCGGTGCGGACATCGACGCGCTGCGCTCGGCCGTGTAGGCAGGGGCCATGACCTCAGATCAGACCACGCCGTTCAGCGCCGAAGAACTCGAATCCGCCCGAAAATTGTTCGAGGGGCCGTGGGACTTCGTCTGGGCCTCGACCAAGATCGACGACCTGCCGCCCATGGTCGGCCACGAGATCGCCTTCGCCGGCCGCTCCAATGTCGGCAAGTCGAGCCTGATCAACGCGCTGACCCGCCGCAACGCCCTGGCGCGGACATCGCATACGCCGGGCCGCACCCAGCAGCTCAACTTCTTCCGCCAGGTCGACCATGACGAGCGCCTGACCATCGTCGACATGCCGGGCTATGGCTATGCCGCCGTCGGCAAGGAGAAGGTCGCAGCCTGGACGCGGTTGATCCACGATTATCTGCGCGGCCGCGCCAACCTGATGCGGGTCTATGTGCTGATCGACGCCCGTCACGGCATCAAGGATGTCGACGGCGCCGTGCTGGAGACGCTCGACAAGGCCGCCGTCAGCTATCAGGTCGTGCTGACCAAGGGCGATGCGCTGAAGCAGGCCGACCAGACTTTCATGGCCGAGGCGACCCATGACGAGATCAAGCGCCGTCCGGCCGCCTTCCCCGAGGTGCTGCTGACCTCCAGTGAGAAGGGGCTCGGCATCCCCGAATTCCGCGCCGCGATCGCGCGGGCGCTGGCGGAGCGCGCCTGACGGCTTGGCCGTCATTGCTTCGTCGCTTCTCTCTTCGCAGCGCCGGCTCGGTTAGATTGCGGCAGCGCAATATCGGATTTGCCCGGCGAGGGGACGACAAGCGCGGCTGAAAGCCCCATCTTGCTCTTAGGCGGCGTTGCCGCCCGCAAGTTTGGAGCAGTCCCATGTCCGCAGCCACTGAGGCTTTGGCCCACCCTATCCGGAACGAGGCGCTCGACGCTCCCGTCCATATCGGCGCGGTGAGCCTGCGTGTACGCGACCTTGCCGGGCTGACGGCCTTCTATCGCGATGCGATCGGGCTTTCGGTCATCGAGCAGGACGCAGAGCGCGCCATGCTCGGCGCCGGCGGTGAGCCGCTTGTGAAGCTCGAAGCCGGCGCGCAGCATCCGTCTTCGGCCGCAGGGCTGTTCCATATGGCGATCCTGCTGCCCTCGCGCCGCGATCTCGGCAACTGGCTGCAGCATGCCGCGCAGACATCCGTGCCGCTCGAAGGTGCCTCGAACCACCTCGTCAGCGAGGCGCTCTATCTCTCCGACCCCGAGGGCAACGGCATCGAGATCTATCGCGACCGCAGCCGTCCCGAATGGCCGCGTCTCGACGGCGGCCGGCTCAAGATGGCGACCGAGCGGCTCGATCTTGACGCGCTCCTGCGGGATGCAGACGGGCGCGCCTATTCCGGCATGCCTGAAGGTACCGTGATGGGCCATGTCCATCTGCGCGTCGGTGACGTCGCGCAGGCCGAGGGCTTCTATCGCGATGCGCTCGGCTTCGAGGTGACGGTGCATTATCCCGGCGCGAGCTTCATGGCGACCGGCGGCTATCACCACCACATCGCCGCTAATACCTGGCACAGCCGCGGCGCCGGCCCTCGCCGGGACAATGAGGCGGGCTTGTCGAGCTTCGAGTTGGTCGCGCGCGATGCGGAAGCTCATGCCGCGCTGAGCCGGCGCATGGCGGCCGCTGGTGGCGATGCCGGATCGGTCGTCGATCCCTGGGGTAACCGGATCACGCTCCGGCCCTGAGAGGCTCAGCGCATCAGTAGATGGGTCCGGCGCGTCCCACCGGCATCCGGCTGGAAGCCCATCGCTTCCCAGAAGGCGGCGGCGCCGGCATCGGCGGCGTTGAGCGACAGGCGCGGCGCCAGCGCCAACCCCTGCTGGATCAGCGCGCTGGCGAGTGAACGGCCGACGCCCGCGCGCCGGTCGCCCGGCCGGACATAGACATGGCGGATGCGCAGCAGATCGGGCGCCGGGTCATAGGGATCGGGCGTCACCGCTCCGATCGCCGCCAAGGCGCCGCCGCAATAGAGCGCGAAGAGCGCGTTGCGGTCGTCTCCGGCCAGATAGCGGCCGGCATCCCACTCTTCCAGAATGCCTTCCACGAAGCGGTAGCCCTCGGCTGCCGCCTCGGCCTGTAAGGCAGGCAGCTCGTCCGGCAGGGCTTCGCTCAGCCGGACGATCTGCAGGTTCGCTGGTGTCACAGACCCTCGAACAGCGCGCTGGAGATGTAGCGCTCGGCGAAGGAGGGGATGATCACCACGATCGTCTTGCCGGCGTTCTCCGGGCGGGCGCCGACCTCCAGCGCCGCCGCGACCGCCGCGCCCGAGGAGATACCGGCCGGGATGCCCTCGGCCTTGGCGAGCGCGCGGGCGGTCTCGAAGGCGGTCTGGTTGCCGACGGTGACGACCTCGTCGATGACGCTCCGGTCGAGGATGCCCGGCACGAAGCCGGCGCCGATGCCCTGGATCTTGTGCGGGCCGGGCTGGCCGCCCGACAGGACCGGCGAATCCTCCGGCTCGACCGCCACCATCTTCACCGAGGACTTCTTCGCCTTCAGCACCTGGCCGACGCCGGTGATGGTGCCGCCGGTGCCGACGCCGGAGATGACGATGTCGACCGCGCCATTGGTGTCGTTCCAGATCTCCTCGGCCGTGGTCTTGCGATGGATCGCCGGATTCGACGGGTTCTCGAACTGCTGCGGGATGAGCGAGCCCGGAATCTCGTTCTTGAGCTCCTCGGCCTTGGCGACGGCGCCGCGCATGCCGCCAGGGCCGGGCGTCAGCACGAGCTCGGCGCCGAGGAAGGCCAGCATCTTGCGGCGTTCCAGCGACATCGTCTCGGGCATGACCAAGATCAGCCGATAGCCGCGCGCGGCGGCGACGAAGGCGAGCGCGATGCCGGTATTGCCCGAGGTCGGCTCGATCAGCGTACCGCCCGGCTTGAGCGCGCCCGAGGCTTCGAGCGCGTCGATCATCGAGACGCCGATGCGGTCCTTGACGCTGGAGATCGGGTTGAAGAATTCGAGCTTGGCCAGGATCGTCGCCTGAACGCCGCGCTCGGCCGGCAGGCGGTTCAGGCGTACCAGCGGGGTGTCGCCGATCGTGTCGGTGATCGAATCGTAGACGCGGCCGCGGCCGGGGACATGGGCGGGCTTCTGCGCTGCATCGGCCATGGCGGCCTCCCTTACTGATCTAGGCTTGTGAACTGGAGCTCACGCTAGCATCAAATCACAGAATCTGTCGAGGAATGAGTAATTTAACAGATCAAATCGTGAAATCCGTGTCGACCGGAGGTTTTCCGGTCGCAGAGCGCTCCTCGGCCTCGCGGCAGAGGTCGGCGACGCTGATCGCGTCTAGCTTGGCGAGCCAGGCATCCATGGCCTGCTGCATCATCGGGTCGACCACGGCGTCCACCAGGGCGGAACGCGGCAGCGGCGGCAGGGTTTCGTCGGCATTGGCCTGCATCGCGGCGCGCACGATCTCGCCGGCGGTGATGCGGCGGCGTTCCCTGGCGAGCTCGTAGCCGCCGCGCGGGCCGCGCACGCCCTTGAGGATCCCGACCCGGACCAGCGCCTGCAGGACGGTCTCGAGATGGCGCGGCGGCAATTCGTGCCGGGCTGCGAGCGCCTTGGCCGCGACCGGGGTGGGGCGGGCATGCAGGGCGATATCGACCACGGCGGTGACGGCGAGCAGGCTGCGGCGCGAGAGCTGGATCATGCCTTGGCTCCGGCCGCCTGTCGTGGCGCGGTGTCGTTCACCCCGGTCGAGCCGAAGCCCCCCTGCCGCGCGTGGTTTCGCTTAGCTCCTCGACCTCGACGATCTCGGCCTGAAGTACGGCAGCGATGACGAGCTGGGCGATGCGGTCGCCATGCGCGACGATGAAGGCTTCCTGGCCGTGATTGATCAGGATGACCTTGACCTCGCCGCGATAGTCCGCGTCGATCGTCCCCGGCGTGTTGAGCAGGGTGACGCCATGGCGCAGGGCCAGACCCGAGCGGGGCCTGACCTGGCCTTCGGTTCCTGCTGGCAATTCGAGCACGAGCCCGGTCGGCACAAGCAGGCGCGTGCCCGGCTCCAGCCGAAGCGGCCCGTCGGGCAGGGCGGCGCGCAGATCGAGCCCGGCGGCGCCGGCGGTCTCGTAGGCTGGTAACGGCAGGTCATGCGCGTGCGGCAGGCGCCTTATGTGGAGCGTCGCCATCGGGTTCAGCCCTTTTTCGTCAGAAGGTCGGCGAAATGGGCGACGAGGCGCGTCGCGACTTCAGCCTTGGGCAGCGTCGGCCAGGTCTCGACGCTGTCGGCGCTGACCAAATGGACGGTGTTGGCGTCGCCGCCCATCACGCCGGTGCCGCCGACATCATTGGCGACGATCAGGTCGCAGCCCTTCCTGGCCAGCTTGGCGCGGGCATAATCGACGACGTTCTGCGTCTCGGCCGCGAAGCCGACGACGAGAGCAGGACGGTCGATTTCGCGCGCTGCGATGGTGGCGAGGATGTCGGGATTCTCGACCAGAGCGAGGCTCGGCGGCTTGCTGCCGTCCTTCTTCATCTTCTGGCCGGCGGAGTCGGCGGTACGCCAGTCGGCGACGGCGGCGGCGAAGATCGCAAGATCCGCCGGCAGCGCCGCTTCCGTAGCCGCCAGCATGTCGCGGGCGCTCTCGACATGCACGGTGGTGACCCCGGCGGGATCGGCAATGGTCACCGGGCCGGAGATCAGCGTCACCTCCGCACCAGCTGCTGCCGCCGCTGCCGCGATGGCATGGCCCTGCTTCCCTGAGGAGCGGTTGGCGATGTAGCGCACCGGGTCGATCGGCTCATGCGTCGGCCCGGAGGTGACAAGCACGCGCTTGCCCGCCAGCGGCTTCGGGCCCGCAGGCGCGCCACCCGGCAAACGGCCGAGGAAGCCGATCGAGGGCGGATGGCGGGTATCGCCAGCGAGCGCCAGTTCGATCGCCGCCAGCAGCTCGTGCGGCTCGGCCATGCGGCCGGGCCCGCTCTCGCCACGCTCGGCCATGGCGCCGGAATTCGGCCCGACCACGAGGACGCCATCCTTCTGCAGTGTCGCCATGTTGCGCCGCGTCGCCGGGTGCTCCCACATCCGCGGATTCATCGCCGGGGCGACCAGGATGCGCTTATCGGTGGCGAGGAGCGCGGTGGAGGCAAGGTCATCGGCATGGCCGTTCGCCATCTTGGCGAGCAGATCGGCGGTTGCGGGCGCGACGACCAAGAGGTCGGTCGAGCGCGACAGCGCGATATGGCCGATATCGGCCTCGTCGGTTAGCGAGAACAGGTCGGTGAAGCATTTTTCGCCGGCGAGTGAGGAGACCGCGAGCGGCGTGACGAACTGCTCGCCCGCTCTGGTCAGGATGCAGCGGCAGGCGATGCCGTGATCCTTCAGGCGCCGGATCAACTCCAGGCACTTATAGGCGGCGATGCCGCCGCCAATGATCAGCAGGATGGAGCGGGAGGCGGGCAAGGGCTTGGCTCCGGAAGGCGGGACGCGCAGTTTGGTAGCATCGGCCGGGCCGGGCTGTCATGTGCCGCCCGGGAGGCTCTTGGCGGCGCATGATCACACGAGGGGCGCGTCAGCGCTGCATGTTGCAACCGCACCACGCGCTCGGCTAGTTGTTTTCGAGCCTCCCCACCCAGCGATGAAGGCATCCCGATGAAGAAGGTTTATCCCGACGCCAAGGCGGCACTCGCCGGCGCCGTCAAGGACGGCATGACCATCATGGCCGGCGGTTTCGGCCTCTGCGGCATTCCCGATACGCTGATCGAGGCGATCCGCGAATCCGGCGCCAGGGACCTGACCTTCATCTCGAACAATGCCGGCGTCGACGGCGCCGGCCTCGGCGTCCTGCTCGAGACACGCCAGATCCGTAAGATGATCAGTTCCTATGTCGGCGAGAACAAGCTCTTCGCCGAGCAGTACCTTTCCGGCCAGCTCGAGCTCGAATTCAACCCGCAGGGCACCCTGGCCGAGCGTATCCGCGCCGGCGGCGCCGGCATCCCGGCCTTCTTCACCAAGACCGGCGTCGGCACGCTAATCGCCGAGGGCAAGGAGGAGCGCCAATTCGACGGCGAGCGCTACATCATGGAGCGCGGCCTCTTCGCTGACATCTCGATTGTCCACGCCTGGAAGGGCGATACCGAGGGCAACCTCGTCTACCGGAAGACGGCGCGGAACTTCAATCCGATGATGGCCTCGGCCTCGCGCCTCACCGTCGCCCAGGTCGAGCATCTCGTCCCCGCCGGCGAGATCGACCCCGACCAGATCCATACGCCCGGCATCTTCGTGAAGCGCATCGTGCACGTCGCCAATCCGGCAAAGCGCATCGAGCAGCGCACCGTGCGCAAGCGCGAAACGGTTTGAGAAAGAGATCAGCACATGGCCTGGACCCGTGAACAGATCGCCGCTCGCGCCGCCGAGGAGCTGAAGGACGGATTCTACGTCAACCTCGGCATCGGCATCCCGACGCTCGTCTCGAACTACATCCCCGACGGCATGAGCGTGCAGCTCCAGTCGGAGAACGGCATGCTCGGCATGGGGCCCTTCCCCTATGAGGGCGAGGAGGATCCCGACCTGATCAATGCCGGCAAGCAGACCATCACCGAACTGCCGACGACGAGCTATTTCTCCTCGGCCGACTCGTTCGGCATGATCCGCGGCGGCCATATCGACCTCTCCATCCTCGGCGCCATGCAGGTTGCGGAGAATGGCGACCTCGCCAACTGGATGATCCCCGGCAAGGTGGTGAAGGGCATGGGCGGCGCCATGGACCTCGTCGCCGGCGTCAAGAAGGTCGTCGTGGTGATGGAGCATGTCGCCAAGAACAAGGACGGCTCGGAATCGCCGAAGCTGCTCAAGGCCTGCGACCTGCCGCTGACCGGCGCCGGCGTCGTCGACATGGTGATCACCGATCTCGGCGTCTTCTCGATCGAGGAGAACGGCGGCGGCATGACCCTGATCGAGCTTGCCGAGGGCGTGACGCTCGACGAGATCAAGGCCAAGACCGAGGCGCCGTTCAAGGTCGCGGTCTGACCTCTTCCGCACAGAGCCGCGCCAGCGCCTCGGCGAAGGCGCGGGCGGCCGGGCCCATCGCCTCGTCGAGGCGGTGGGCGAGATAGGCTTCGGCCGGGAGCTGGGCGTTCCGGCCGAGCGCCCTGGTCGCGACCCTGACCAGCCGTCCCTCGGCGAGATCGCGCTCGATCAGCCAGTGCGGCAGCCGGCCCCAGCCGAGCCCGGCCAGGATCATCGCATGCTTGGTGTCTTGCCCGGTGACGCGGCAGGTCTGCGGCGAGAGCACGCCGAAATCCTGCGCGCCCGAGATTGGCGTCGGGTCGATCTGCACGATCTGGAGATGCTCGGCGAGTTCGGAGCGAGTCAGCGACCGTCCTGCACAGGCCCGGGCGAGCGGGTGCGTCGCCGCGACGACCGCGATAGCCTCGATGCTGGTCAGGGCTTCGATCGCGATACGTGGGTCGCGGAAATTCTCGCCGACGGTGATCGCCAGCGCGCTGCGGCGCTCCAATAGCGCCGCGATCGGCCCCCCGAGCGGCTCGATGGCGAGCCGGATCGAGACCGAAGGATAGCGCCTTCGCAAGCCGGCGAGCGCCGCGCCGATCAGCGGAGAGGGGAACAGCACGTCGATCGTCAGAGAGAGCTCGATCTCGACACCCTTGCTGAGGCCATGCGCGCGGGCCTTCAGCGCACCGACACGCAGCAGGACTTCCCTGATGTCGGTGAGCAGCGCCCGCCCCTCTGCCGTCAAAGCGGGGCGATGGCCGGAGCGGTCGAACAGAGAAAGGCCAAGTTGGCCCTCGAGATTGGCGATGGCGTGGCTTACCGCCGATTGCGCCCGCGACAGCCGCGCCGCCGCCGAACGGAAGCTGCCGACTTCGACCACGGTGGCGAAGATGCGCATCTGGTCGAGCGTGAGAGCATCCAGCATGATCGATTGCCTTGATCGAGTTGATGCGAATTATCTCACTTTCTGAGATCGGCAAGAAGCGACATCTCGAACCGACGCCAGTACGTCGGCGAGGAGTGGCCATGACCGACCGCAAAGTCCCGACCATCATCGCGAGACCTCGTTCATGACGACGATCACGGCGGAACCAGCCAGCAGGACCGATTGGCTTGCCGTGACGGTCGTCGTCGCCGGCGGCATTGTCGCGGCGCTGCAGGTCGGCAAGGCTGCGATCGCGATGCCGCTGGTCCAGGCCGAGTTCGGGCTCGACCTTGCGACGCTCGGCTGGCTCGCCTCGATCTTCGCCGTGCTCGGCATGGTCGGCGGCATCCCGGTCGGCACGCTCGCTATCGGCCTCGGCGCGCGGCGCGTCCTCCTCTTCGGCCTGCTCGCGGTTGCGGTCGGCGCCTTCCTGGGCTCGGCGGCGCCGCGCTTTCCGATGCTGCTGGCGTCGCGCGTGCTCGAAGGCTTTGGCTTCCTGCTGATCACCATCGCCGGACCGGCCATTCTCCAGCGCGTCGCCAGCCCTGCGCAGCGCGACATCGCCATGGCACTGTGGAGCTGCTTCATGCCGACCGGTATCGCGCTCGCCATGCTCGCCGGGCTCTGGCTCACCGACTGGCGCATGATCTGGCAGGTCACCGGCGCTCTTGCCGTCGCCGCCATCGCGCTCACCTTGCTCGCCGTGCCGCAGGTCGGCGGCGGCGGACGCACCTCCCTTGCAGCACTGGCAGGCGATGCCGGCGCGGTGCTGAGCGCGCGCGGCCCGCTGCTGCTCGCACTCACCTTTGCGCTTTACGCTCTGATGTTCTTTGCCCTGTTCAGCTTCCTCCCGGTGCTGCTGATGCAGCGCATGCAGGTCTCGCTCGCAACCGCTGGCGTGCTCGGTGCCCTCGCCAGCGCCGTCAACATCATCGGTAACCTCGCCGCCGGTATGCTGCTGGCGCGCGGTGTCTCGCGCATCGGCCTGATCGTCTTTGCCAGCCTGGTGATGGGGCTGTCCGCGCTCGGCATCTTCCTCGGCCTCCTGCCGGATTCCGCGACCTTCCTGCTGTGCGTGCTGTTCTCGATGGTCGGCGGGATCATCCCCGCGACATTGCTATCTTCCGCGCCGGTGCTGGCGCCGACGGCGGCGCTGACCCCTGTCGTCGTCGGCCTGCTGATGCAGGGCAGCAATCTCGGCCAGGTCGTCGGGCCGGTCGCCATCGGCGGTGTCATCGAGGCGTTGGGCTGGCCTTCGGCGGCCGGGCTGGTCGGCGGCGCTGCGGTGCTCGCCATCCTGACGGCATTCGGCTTGCGCGGCGCACTTAGCCGGGCAGGCTAGCTGCGCCCGGCGAGCCGCGGATCGCTCTCCCAGCCGGCGCGGACGAGCTCCGGCACCTCATGCTCTTCCTCGGGATAGCCGAGGCAGAGATAGCCGATCAGCTTCCACTCGGACGGGGCGCCAACGATGTCGGCGATCTCGGCGGGGTCGAGGATCGAGACCCAGCCGAGGCCGAGCCCGTGGGCGCGGGCGGCGAGCCAGAACTGCGTGATCGCGGCGACGACCGAATAATCCAGCATCTCCGGCATGGTCTGCCGGCCGAGGCCGTGGCCCTGGGCGGTGCCACGGTCGCAGAACACCGCGAACTGCAGGGGCGCCTCGCGCAGGCCTTCGAGTTTGAGGCGGGCATAGAGCGCGGCGCGCTCGCCCTCATAGTCGGCCAGCGCTTGCGCATTGCAGCGCGAAAAGCTTGCCTGCACGGCGGCGCGCTGACCGGGATCGTCGACTCTCAGCCAGCGCCAGGGCTGCGAATAGCCGACGGATGGCGAAAGCTGCATCAGATCGAGCAGCTTCGCCAGCAGCTCTTCCGGTACCGGCTCGCGCCTGAAGCGCCGGACATCGCGGCGCCAGGCGAGGAGCTCGCCGAGCTTGTCCTGGAAGCCGTCGTCGAAGATCGGCGGCAAGCTCACGTTCCTTCCCGCACCGCTATCGCGTGGAAGAAGGAGCCGGAGGTCAGGCCGCGGCGGCTGCCGTCCGGAGCTGGGGCCGAGCCATGCGGGTCCGTGACCACAGCGAAGGGCGGATCCTCGCCCTGCGAGATCACCGTCGCGTAGTGGAATTCGTGCCCGCTCAAGCCTTCACCGGCACGGCCGAGCGGCCCGTCGGCGATCAGAACCGCATTGCGGTAGCCGAGATTCATCTTCCGCTTGGCGAAGCTGGTCTCGACCGAGAGCAGCCCGGCCATGGCATGGCTGACACCCTCGGCATCGATCAGGCTCTGGCCCAGCACCATGTAGCCACCGCACTCGCCATGGACCGGGCGGGTCCGGGCGAAGTCGCGCAGTCCGCCGAGAAAGCGCGACGCGCCGGCGAGTCGGCCGGCATGCAATTCGGGATAGCCGCCCGGCAGCCAGCAGGCATCGCAGGCCTCTGGTGGCGGCTCGTCGGCGAGCGGCGAGAACGGTACGAGTTCGGTCCCCAGTGCCCGCCAACCCGCCTCGACATGCGGGTAGACGAAGCTGAAGGCGGCGTCGCGGGCGATGGCGAGGCGCCTGCCCGGCACAGGCAGCGGGATCGTCGGATATGTGGAAATCGGCAAAGCGGTCGCGCCGGCAGCTGCGATGACGGCGTCGAGGTCGATCGCGGCCGCGAGGGCGTCGGCCAGTGCATCAAGGCGCTGGTGCAGGTCCTCGGTCTCGCCGGCCTGGACAAGGCCGAGATGGCGCTCGGGCAGGATCAGGCTCGCCTCGCGCGGCAACGCGCCGAACACGGGCAGGCCGATCTTCTCCATGCCCGCAGCGGCGAGGCGGCGGTGGCGCTCGCTCGCGACCTTGTTGAGGATCACGCCGGCGACGCGGATGCGCTTGTCGTAGAGCATGCAGCCGAGCGCGACCGCTCCCGCCGATTGCGCCTGGCCGGAGACGTCGATGACCAGCACCACCGGCCAGCCTAGCAGCGCTGCGATGTCGGCGCCCGTGCCGGTATGGCCATCGGGACCGGGCACGCCGTCGAACAGCCCCATCGAGCCTTCGGCGATGATGATGTCTGCCGCCCCGGCCGCCTCATTGGCGATCTGGCCGAGCAGCACATCCGGCATCGCATAGCTGTCGAGATTGGCGCTGGGCGCCCCGGTCGCGGCGGCGTGGAAGGCCGGGTCGATATAATCAGGCCCGCATTTCAGCCCACGCACCTTGAGGCCGCGCTGGGAGAGCGCCCGCTGCAGTCCGAGCGTGACCGTGGTCTTGCCCGAGCCGGAGCGCGGTGCGGCGATGAGCAGGCCTCTGGCGGTCATTCCTGGCCTCCGCGCGGTCGGAAGCGCCGGTCATAGCCGGTGGAGTACAGCGCGCTTTCGCTGAAGTCGGCACTCGCCAGCGCCGGACCGACCAGAATCAGCGCCGTTCGCTCCAGCTCTGCCGCCCGCACCCGATCAGCGATGTCGGCAAGTCGCCCGCGCAGGATGCGTTCCTCAGGCCAGGAGGCGCGGAAGACGATCGCGACCGGGCAGTCCGCGCCGTAGAAGGGCGTCAGCTCGCTAGCGACCTGCTCGATGACATGGATAGAGAGATGGATTGCGAGAGTCGCGCCGGAGGCTGCGAAAGTCGCGAGCGTCTCTTTCTCCGGCATTGCCGAGGCACGGCCGGAGGTGCGCGTCAGTACCAGCGATTGCGCGACGCCGGGCAGCGTCAGTTCGCGCTTGAGCGCCGCCGCCGCGGCGGCGAAGGCCGGCACGCCCGGGGTGATCTCATAGGGGATGCCGAGCTGGTCGAGCCGGCGCATCTGCTCGCCGGTCGCGCTCCAGATCGAGATGTCGCCGGAATGCAGCCGGGCGACGTCCTTGCCCTCGGCATTAGCGGCCTCGATCTCGGCGATGATCGCGTCGAGGTCGAGCGGGGCGGTGTCGACGACGCGCGCGCTCGGCGGGCACCAGCCGAGCATCGCCTTGGGGATCAGCGAGCCCGCATAGAGGCAGACCGGGCAGGCGCCGATCAGCTCGCGGCCGCGCAGGGTGATGAGATCGACCGCGCCGGGGCCAGCACCGATGAAATGAACGGTCACGCGGCGCCCCGGGCAAGGGCGCAAGTGACGCGGGCGGTGGCGATGCGCGGCTGGATCAGGATGGCGCCCGGCCCGGCAGCAGCCAGCGCCGCTGCCTCGGCCACCGAGCCGACGCCGTAGAGGCCGGAAATTCTTGTCGAGCGGGTGGCGCAGGCGGCCTCGAAGCCGGCGAGTGCTTCGTCGGGGATAGCGACGAGAGTGAGATCATGCGCCTGCGCGACTGCGGCCAAGCCCGGCTCGTCCTGGCGCGAGGCCAGGGTTGCGAGGCGGCCTATTGCATCCGCCGGCAGGCCGGCGACGGCCAGGGTCTGTGTCAGGCAGGCCTCGATATCAGCCTCCGACGTGCCCGGGCGCAGCCCGATGCCGGCGGTGATGCCGCTCACGGCTTCACCACGCGCCATTGCGTCACCGCCATCGCGGCGCGCCAGCCATGCATCGTCCCGATTGGGTCGAGATGCGCGACGCCGATGCGGCGTAAGGCTCCGCCATGGGCCGAGAACAGCGCGGCGAGCCTGGCTTCACCCTCGATCGTCACGGCATTGGCGACCAGTCGCCCGCGCGGCTTCAGCGCAGCGAAGGCGGCTTCGAAGACGCCGGGATCGGTCAGCCCGCCGCCGATGAAGACCGCGTCCGGCGAGGCCTTGCCGGCGAAGCTCTCGGGTGCCTTGCCCTCGACGACCTCGAGCGGCGGCGCGCCGAGCGCGAGGCGGTTGCGGGCGATGCGGGCGGCGCGCTCCGGCCGCTCCTCGAAGGCGATTGCCCGGTTGTGGCGATGGCGCAGGCTCCATTCGATGCCGACCGAGCCCGAGCCGGCGCCGACATCCCAGAGCAGTTCGCCGGCGCGCGGCGCCAGCGCCGACAGCGTGATCGCCCGGATATCGGCCTTGGTGAGCTGGCCGTCATGCTCGAACCAGTCGTCGGAGAGCCCGGTCGCCAGCGGCAATATGCGGGCATCACGGCTGGCGACCACCTCGATCGCCAGCAGGTTGAGCGGCACGATGCCGTCGAGCGCGAACGCGTCGGCGCGGGCCTCGCGGATGCGCTCGTTCGGGCCGCCGATCGTTTCCAGCACGGTGATCGAACACTCGCCGAAGCCGCGCGCGCTCATCAACTGGGCGACGGCGAGCGGCGTCGAATCATCCCAGGACAGCGCCAGAACCCGCGCGCCCGGCTGGAGAAAAGGGATGATCCTCTGAAGGGCGCGGCCATGCAGCGAGACCAGACCGCATTCCTCCTGCGGCCAGCGCATCCGCGTGCAGGCCATCGAGAAGGAGGAGAGCTGCGGAATGACCCGCATCTCCGCGGCCGGCACCGCCTTGGTCAGCCCGGCGCCGATGCCGTAATGGAACGGGTCGCTGGTCGCGAGCACGCAGACATTGCGGCCTTTCTCGGCCAGAATCGCCGGCAGCGCGTTGCGGAAGGGCTGCGGCCACGGCCTGGCTTCACCGGGCACATCACCGATCAGCTTGAGATGGCGCTCACCGCCGAAGACGATCTCGGCGCCTTCCAGCGCGGCCACTGCTTCGGCGCAGAGGCCGGAGCGGCCATCCTCGCCGAGCCCGACCAGCGACAGCCAGGGGCCGGGTGGCGTGCTCGACAGTTTGGTCGTTTCAGGCGAAAACTGTTCCATGACGGTCCTCATCCTCGGCGGCACCAGCGAAGCGGCTGCACTCGATCAGCTCCTGGCTGAACAGGCACCCGAGATTCGCGCCGTGATCTCGCTCGCAGGTCATACCTCCGACCCGCGCCCTCTGTCCTTGCCGACCCGCACCGGCGGTTTCGGCGGCATCGCCGGTCTCAGGCAATATCTCCTCGACGAGGGCGTCGTCGCCGTCATCGACGCGACCCACCCCTTCGCCGCGATCATGCCTTATCATGCCGAAGCGGCGTGCAAGGCGGAAGGCGTGCCGCTGCTGGCGATCAGGCGCGAATCCTGGAAGCCGCAGAACGGCGATCGCTGGAAATGCGTGCCCGACATCGACGCTGCCGTCGAGGCGCTCGGCGACGAACGGCGCCGGGTCTTCCTGACCATCGGCCGGCTCGAACTGCCTCACTTTTTCGCCGCCCCGCAGCACGAATATCTGATCCGCGTGATCGAGCCGGTCGGCGATCTGCCTTTGCCGCATGCCAAGGTCCTGCAGCAGCGCGGGCCGTTCGAGGCCGATGCCGAAGAGAAGCTGATGCGGGAGGAAGGCACCGAGGTCCTCGTCAGCAAGAACGCCGGCGGACCGATGACGCTCGGCAAGCTGGTTGCGGCGCGTCGGCTCGGGCTTCCGGTGGTGATGGTCGAGCGGCCGCCCAAGCCGGAGGTCGAGACTGTCGAGCATATCGATCAGGTCCTGCCCTGGCTGGTGACGCAGGGGCTCTTCGTCACCGAGCGCGGCGTATAGACGATCGGGCTCTCGCCCTCGCGGGCGATCAATCGTGTCGCGCTGGCGCCAATCATCACCAAAGTCGCCATGTCGGCGCTCTCAGCTGCCGCAATGGCCTCGGCCAGCGTCAGGATGCGCAGGCTCTCGTCGGGGCGCCCGATGGCGCGGGCGAAGATCACGGGCGTCTCGGCCGTACGGATCGTCGCCGCCAGCTCCAGCGTCTTGCCGAGCTGCCAAGGCCGCGCCTTCGAGATCGGGTTGTAGAGCGAGATCACGAAATCGGCTGATAGCGCCGCGGTAAGCCGGGCGGTTACGACCTCCCAGGGCTTGAGATTGTCCGAGAGCGAGATCGCGCAGAAATCGCCGCCGAGCGGCGCACCCGCCTTGGCCGCGGCCGCCAGCATGGCGGTGATACCGGGCTCGACGGTGATCTGAAGCTTGCGCCACGCAGGCGCACCCGCTTCAAGCGCCTCGAACACCGCCGCGGCCATGGCGAAGACGCCGGGATCTCCGCCGGAAACGACCGCAACCGCCTTGCCTTCCGCCGCCAGCATCAGCGCATGCCGGGCGCGCTCGATCTCGACGCGGTTGTCGGAGGCATGCTTGGTCTGGCCCTCACGCGCCGGCACGCGATCGAGATAGGGACCGTAGCCGACGAGATCGCTGGCGGCCTCGAGCGCGGCCAACGCCGAGGGCGTGAGATAACGCGCCTCGCCGGGTCCGAGGCCGATGATGGCGAGCGAGCCGCTCACAACCGACGCCCTTCGCCGGGGACGAGGATCATCGAGAAATAGGGCGCCTCGTCATCGGGCTTCTCGGCAAGGCGGGTCACCACCTGCCCGGCCATGGTGGCGCGCTCGACATAGATGGCGCGGTTGAACAGCCCTGCCGCCTGCAGCGCGCGGCGCACCTTGGGCAGGTTGCGGCCGAGCTTCATGATCACGGCTGCGTCGGTATCCGCTAGGCGGCGCGTCAATTCGCCCTCGGCGAGCGTGCCCGGCACCACCGTCATCACATCGTCGCCCCAGCTGATCGGGGCCTCGGCGCGGGCCCAGGCGCCGGCCATGCCGGTAACGCCCGGCACCACCTCGGTCGGGAAGCGATGGGCGAGGCGGCGCCACAGATGCATGAAGGAGCCGTAGAAGAACGGATCGCCGTCGCAGAGCACGGCGACGCTGCGGCCGGCCGCCATCTCGCCGGCGAGCTGCTCGGCGGCTTCGTCGTAGAAGGCGGCGATCGGGCCAGTATAGCCCTCGTCTTCGACTGGCACCTCGATCGTCACCGGGAAGGCGAGCTCGATCTCGCGGGCCGGATCCGGCGCGATGATCGCATCGGCCGTGACACGGGCATTGCCACGCCGGCCGCGCTTGCAGAAGTGAACCAGCCGGTCCGTCTTCAGGATGATGTCGCGAGCGCGCACGGTCATGTAGTCGGGATCGCCGGGGCCGAGGCCGACGCCGTAGAGCAGGGTGCGGGGCGCTTCGTTGCTCACGCCGCTCACTCCTTCACCTGCGCCAGCGCATTGACGGCCGCCGCCGCCATGGCTGAGCCGCCGCGCCGTCCATGCACGACGAGGAAGGGCACGCGGCCGTCCTGCGCCAGTGCTTCCTTCGATTCCGCCGCGCCGACGAAGCCAACGGGAATGCCGATCACGGCGGCCGGCTTCGGCGCGCCCTCGTCGAGCATGTCGAGCAGGCGGAACAGCGAGGTTGGCGCGTTGCCGATGACGACGACGGAGCCGGCAAGGTGCGGGCGCCACAGCTCCATCGCCGCGGCCGAGCGCGTAGTACCCATCCCTTCGGCGAGCTTCGGCACGGACGGATCGGGAAGCGTGCAGACCACCTCGTTCTTCGCCGGCAGGCGCGCGCGGGTGATGCCGTCGGCAACCATGCGCGCATCGCACAGGATCGGCGCGCCATCAGCCAGCGCCGCCGCGGCGGCCTCGGCGAAATCCGGCGACATCACCACGTCCCTGGGCAGGTCGGTCATGCCGCAGGCGTGAATCATCCTGACCACCACGCGCTCGGCTGTGCCTTCGAAGCGCGACAGGTCGGATTCGGCCCGGATGATGGCGAAGGAGCGCTCATAGATCGCGGCTCCGTCGCGGATATAGGCGTGACGCGTGTTCAAACTCGAAAGACCTGCTTCTAGTGGCGCGCCACTTCCAGGCGCGCGCGGATGTCCTGACCCGGTTCGAGGCGGCGCACAAGTTCTCCCAGCGAAAGATGGGCGATGGCAGCATCACGGGCGCCGCCCGCGACGATCACGTCGTAGCGCCCGTCGCGGCCGACCAGCGTGAGACCGGCACTGCCGGAATGCGCGCAGGACTTGGTGCAGCCGGAAACGTGCAGCGAAAGCCCACCCGTCAACAGCGGCGCAAGCGTGCCCGCCAGTACAGCGGCATCGGCCTGCGCCGGCGCCTCGCCGCGTGCGCAGGCCGGGGCACCGGCGCAGGCCGAGACCGAAAGGCGCGGGTCGTCCAGCTCGACGACGAGGCCCTCGCTTCGAAGCGTGTCGTATAGAGTGTTCGCCGTGTCAGCCGGGAGGCCGCAGAAGGCGAGGCCGCGCCAGGGCGACAATCTGATCTCGCGAACGCCGGCATCGCGGCCGAGTGCGCCAAGCCGGTGCAAGCCGTCCGCATCCGTCCGGCCGAAGGGCAATCCGGCCAGCACGGCGAACCGGCTATCCCGTTCGGCAATGCGGCCGACGGGAACGGCTTTTGGCCGAGCTATCGGCGCCGTCGTCGGCATCAGCCCGCACGAAGCGGCCAGGGTGGCCAACTCATCCGGATCGAGATCGCTCATCCGGCGGATTCGGTCGGAGCTTCGACAGCTCGCAGCGACAAAGCTGCCGAGCAACCGCGCCGTGAGCGCCGGCACCCCATCCGGCGCAACCGGTCCGAACCAGAGGTCGCCTGGCAACCCGAATGCGACCATCTCTGCCGCGACGGCGCGCAGTCTGAGATCGCTAGCGAAGCCATCGAGCGCCAGAGCCCCGCCGCCATCCACGGCGATCGAGAATTTTGCCGGCAGGCCGGCGACTCTGCGCCCTGAATGCTCGACAGCCGCAGCCAGTGCGTTGGTGTCGATCAGCTCGTCCGCCGCCCGGCCGGCAAGCGGCGAGGCGAGCGTGAGCCGGTTCGGACCGTCGCCATCGGCCTCATCGACGAGGCCTGCCGCCAGCAGATCATCGACCAGCGCCGGATGCGCCTCCTCGCGGATGCCGCGCAGCTGCAGATTGCCGCGGCCGGATATCTCGATCTGGCCGTTGCCGTGGCGACTGGCGAGTTCGGCGATATGAACGAGCTGGTCAGGCGTCAGCGCATTGCGCGGCGGATGCAGGCGCACGAGCAAACCGTCGCCGGTCAGCATCGGTCGCAAGGTGCCCGGGCACCAGCCGCGCCGCATCGTCTCGCGGGCCGGGGCGCTCATTCGGCAGCCTCCTTTCCGGAGAGCATCGCCGCCGAGTTGGATCGGCTCTTCCAGAGCCCGCGTTTCTGCGCCCCGGCGAGGCGGGAGCGGATCGAGGCGGCGGCCGGCGCATTCACCTTTTCCAGCGCCTGCCAGATGGCTGGATCGCCGCAATAGGCCTGGAAGACAGCGTCGAACAGGCCGTCCGAGACGGCATCTGTAGCAGCCGCATAGACGAAGAGCGCATCGATCGCCTCCGCCAGCTCAGCCGCGCCGCGCCAGCCATGGGCGAGATGGCTCGCGATCCATTGGGGATGGCAGAGCCGGCCATGGACGATGCGCGAGACGTCCTCGGCCAGCGTGCGAGCCCTCGGCTTTTCGGGGTCGGAGGTATCGAGGCTGTAGAGCGCCGCCTTGCCGCCTTCAGCCTGCACCGCCGCAACGAAGCCGCCGATCACATCGGCGGCGCTGGTCGCTTCGAGGATGTCGCGCCCGGCCGTGTCGCTGACATGGACGAAGGCCTGAGCCTCGGCGACGCGGACGGCGAAGCTTTCATCGGGCAACGCAGCACCGTCCGGCCCGCCATAGGCATGGCTGGTGGCGGCAAGATAGGCGTCGCCGAGCTCGGCGCGCGCCTGCCAGTCGCCATCGAGCGCTCGGTCGGCCATGGCAGCGCCATAGCGCCCGGGTGCGGCGCCGAAGATGCGGGCGCCTGTCTCGCCGCGGCGGTGGGCGGCCGCCGGCTCGTTCCACTCGTCCGGTTCGTCGAGCGCGGCGACGGCGCGCGCGGCTGAATCGAGCAGTGCGATCTGCGCCGGAAAGGTGTCGCGGAAGGCGCCGGAGATGCGGATGGTGACGTCGGCGCGTGGCGCGGCGAGCTTGGCCTGCGGGATGACCGAGAAGCCCGTGACGCGGGTCGAGCCATGATCCCAAAGCGGTTCGACCCCCATCAGGTGCAGGGCGTGGGCGATGTCCTCGCCGCCCGAGCGCAGCGTCGGCGAGGCCCAGAGGTCCATCACAATCCGGCGTGGATAGTCGCCCTCGTCCTGGAGATGCCTAGCGATGACGGCCTCGGCCGCCCTGGCACCGAGCTTGGCGGCCGAGCGGGTCGGCAAGGCGCGCGGATCGAGTGTCGAGAGATTGCGCCCGCTCGGCAGCACGTCGGGCCGGCCGCGATGCGGCGCGCCGGCCGGGCCGGGCGGCACGAAGCCGGCATCGAGCGCCTTCAGCAGGTTGCGGCGCTCGTTCTCGGCGGAGGCTGGGTCGGCCTCGGAGGAGCCGAAGACATGCAGCCCGTCGCGAAAAGCGGTCTCGGCGAGGTCGCAGAGATGGGCGTCGAGCGCGGCGAGCGCGCTCGACATGTCCTGATCGGGCGTGACGCCGCTGGCTGCGGCGAGGCCGCTCGCCTGTGCCCGCTCGAGAATCTCGCGTGCGACCAGTTCGGCCCGGCGCGGATCGAGCACCTGCGCCTGCGAATACTCCTCCACGAGATCGCGTAGCAGCGCCGCCTCGCCGGCGGCGTCATGGCTCGCCAGCGGCGGCGGCAGATGGCCGAGCGTCAGGGCCGAGAGCCGGCGCTTGGCCGGCGCGGCCTCGCCGGGGTCGTCGACGACATAGGGGTAGATCAGTGGCAGAGCGCCGATCGCGAGCCGCGGCCAGCAGGCAGCCGAGAGCGCCACCGCCTTGCCGGGCAGCCATTCGGTCGTGCCATGCGTGCCGAGATGGATCAGCGCATCGGTGCGCAGCACCTCGCGCAGGCCGAGATAGAAGGCGAGATAGGCATGGCCCGGCGGCGCGTCGGGATCGTGATAGCGCGCCTTGCGATCGGGCGAGGCGTCGCGCGGCGGCTGCAGGGCGATGGCGAGCTTGCCGAAGCGCACGAGCCGGAAGTGGAAGAACTCGCCGTCGCAGGCGGGGTCGGCTTCGGGTTGGCCGTGGCTCGCGAGCAGGGTTTCGCGCGCGTCAGCCGGGATGGCGGCGAGCCAGGCGCGGTAGCTGGCGACCGGGACGGCGAAGTTGGCGGGACCGTCGATGAGGGCCTGCATGACGCCCGCGCCGCTTGGCTTGGCGTTGTCAGATGCAGCGGGACCGACATCATAGCCCGCCTCGTCCAGCAACTCCCGGATCGCCAGCGCGCTCGCCGGCGTGTCGAGGCCGACGGCGAAGCCGGCGCGGCCGCCGCGGGCCGGATAGTCCGACATCACCAGCGCAAGCCGGCGCTCGGCCCGTGCCTTGCGGCCGAGCGCGACCCAGTTCGCGGCAAGATCGGCGAGCGCGGCGATACCGTCTACATCGGGCGTCAATCGCCGCAGCCCCAGGCCCGTTGCCGGATCGGCGATCTCGTCCTTGAAAGCGACAGGGATCGCGCCGAGTCGGCCGTCGAACTCCGGCAGAGCCGCTTGCATGGCAAGGTCAGCGGCCGATAGCCCGCGCGGCGATTCCGCCCAGGCTTCGCGGGCGCTGCCGACGGGCACGGCCTGCAGGATCGGGCAGTTGGCCGCATCGAGCACGAAGCCGTCGCCATCGCGAGCCGAGAAGGCGGTGGTGGTGACGATCAGCGCTGGCTTGCGTGTCGCAATCAGGGCGGCGAGCTCGCTGGCGACGCTTTCGTCCTTGAGACTGGTCAGCGCGAGCGGCAGGGGAGCGAGGCCACGCCCGGCAAGGGCCGCCGCGATCGCCTCGACCATCGCCGTGTCGCCGGCGGCGACGCCGGAGCGGTAGACGAGGATCGGGACGAGCGGTGCGTCTACCGGCAGGGCGGCGAGCGCCTCGCGCCAGGGCACAGGTGTAGCGTTCGTTCCGAGGGCGAAGAGTGTGGGGAGTAGGACAGGGACGAGATCGCGCTGACCCTCATCCCCCTGCCGGGACCTTCTCCCCCGAGGGGAGAAGGAGACGGAGGCGGCCGCTTCGCCTTTCGCTAGCTCACCCTTCTCCCCTCGGGAGAGAAGGTGGCCAGGCGAAGCCGGGTCGGATGAGGGCAGCGCTGCAAGATAACCGCCCACCCGCCGGAGCAGCCGCCGCATGTTCTGCGCACCGCCACCCGCATGGAAATAGCCGAGCAGGTCAGCCGCGAACGCGGGCGGCATCGTACCATAGCCGGCGAGCCGCTCATCCTCGCGGTCGTCGCCGGGCAGTACCACCAGCGCCACGCCGTGCTGCCGGCAGGCGCTGGCGATCTGCTCGACTCCGTAGCGGAGATAGTCGAGCCCGCCGAGGCAGCGCAGCAATACGAAGCGCGAGCCGGCAAGCGTCTTCTCGATCAGCAGGTCGATCGAGAGTGGGTGCCTGAAGCGCCGGAGCGGCACGAGGCGAAGCGCAAAGCCTTCACCGTCGTGCCCGGCCTTGTGGCGCGGGAACCCCTCCCCCTCGTGGGGAGGGGTAGGGGTAGGGGGCGACCGACCGGGCGAGCGCTCGCCAAGCTGAACGCCCCCATCCCCATACCCTTCCCCACGAGGGGGAAGGGAGGCGCCTGCGTCGGCAACCGCTCGCCTGACGAAGACGTGGATGGTCGGGACAGGCCCGACCATGACGAATAGGCCGCCGCCAGGGCCGAGAGGTCGCTGTCGCTGAAGGAAAGGACGACGAGGTCTCCTGGCGGCAGAGCGAGGTCGACGGCGTCTTCGCCGTCGTCGAGCCTCACCTCGCTGGTCGGGAGAAGGTGCATCGCATCAGCCTGCCAGCGCAGCCTCCACGGCGGCGCGGTCGAAGCCCTTGAGGCCGATCACCACGAGCCGGCCGTCGCGGGCCTCGTCGGCGCCCCAGGCGCGGTCGTAGTGATGGCCGACACGCCGGCCGACGCCCTGCACCACGAGCCGCATCGGCTTGCCGGGGATGCCGGCAAAACCCTTGAGGCGCAGCACACCCTCGGCTTCGGCCGCCTTGGCGACGCGGGCGACGAGCTCTTCCGGCGAGCCTGCCTGCGGCAGCGGCAGCGCGACGCTGTCGAAATCGTCATGGTCGTGGTCTTCGCCCTCGCCGTGGTGCGAGGGGCGTCCTGCGAGATCGGCCTCGGCCGCGGCCCCAAGGCCGATGATCAGCGCTGGCTCGACCTTGCCATTGATGGTCTCGACCACCTTGATCGCCTTGGGCAGATGCTGGGCGATCTCGGCCTTGACCCGCTCGCGCCCGGCCGCGTCGAGGATATCGCTCTTGTTGAGCAGGATCAGGTCGGCACAGAGGATCTGGTCCTCGAACACCTCCTCCAGCGGATTGTCGTGGTCGACGGCCTGGTCCTGCGCCGCCTGCGCCTTCAGCGCTTCGGGATCGTCGGCGAACTGGCCCTCGGCCACCGCCGGTCCGTCGACCACGGCGATGACGCCGTCGACGGTGACTCTGCTGCGGATCGCCGGCCAGTTGAAGGCCTTGACCAGCGGCTTCGGCAGCGCAAGGCCCGAGGTCTCGATCAGGATGTGCTGCGGCGGATTCGGCCGGTTCAAAAGCTTCTCCAGCGCCGGCACGAAATCATCGGCGACGGTGCAGCAGATGCAGCCATTCGGCAGTTCGACGATGTCGTCCTGCGTGCAGCCTTCGATGCCGCAGCCGGCGATGAACGAGCCGTCGAAGCCGAGATCGCCGAACTCGTTGACCAGCACGGCGAGGCGCTTGCCGCCGGCGTTCTCGAGCAGATGGCGAACGAGCGTGGTCTTACCGGCGCCGAGGAAGCCGGTGATGATCGTGCACGGCACCTTGCCGAGCGCGGGGTTCTGCGGAGCGTTCATTGATCTGATCCTTGCTGGCGCGGCAGAGGGGGCACGCGCGCGACCACGCCCTTGCGGAACGAGACGGGTCTTTCCTTCCAGGGAACGATGCCGTTGGCGCTGGCGGCAAAGCTTTCCGCCGCGCCGACGATCTCGTCGAGATGAAGACCGGCGTCGAGATCGCCGATCAGATAGGTCCATTTGCCGTCGGCCGCGAGCGCGATCGTGCAGGGCCGCTTGCAGACAGCCAGGCACTCGACCGGCACGACGGCGATGCCGCTGCCGGCCATGCGTTCGGAGAGCGCCGCCGCGAGCGCGATGCCGGGCTGGTCATAGCCTTCCGGCAGGTCCTCGCGCTGGCGCCGGCAGACGGTGCAGACATGGATCGTGCAGCCCGGCTCTTGCCGGGCTTCCGTCGCGAGGGCGAGATCGCCTTCGAGCATCAGAACGCCTCCTTGGCGGACGCGGCTTCCTAGAGAGCCGTGCGAGGCGTCAGGCCGCCGCTGTCGCGGCGCTGCGGCGCGCAAGCCAGGGCCAGAGCACGCCGACGGCAAAACCGGTGGCGAGCCAGAGCGCGGCCTGGATGGCGAGCGAGAGCGCGGCGAAATGGGCGGCGATCTCGGCCGGCACCTTGCTTTCCGGTGCGGCCGGATGCGGCGCACCGATCAGATGCGGCAGCAGCAGCGCCAGCACGGCGAGCGCCCGGGCCCAGGAGGCCTCGACGCGCAGGAAGACGAAGAGCGCGCCGGCGGTGACCACGGCCGTCAGCAGCCACCAGAGCTGGCGCTGGTGGAGCTCCGCCGCGGCGGAGCCCGGCAGCTCAGGCGCTAGTCCCATCGCCGGAGCGAGCCCGAAGGCAAGGAAGCCGCAGATGGCCCAGGCCAACGTCCGGCGCTGGTCGATCGGCTCGTTCGCGGCGATCATTCCGGCGAGCAGCAGCGCGGCAAAGCCGATCGCGGTCGCGATCGTCACCAGGCTGGTGAAGGCGGTGCGCTGCAAGCCATCCTGCGGCTTCCATTCGTGCTCGCCGGTGTGTTCCGCGCCGGCTTTCGGGTCGTTATGGGCGAGAATGATGCGGGCGTCGCCAGTGAAGGCGGCCTGCATCGGTGCGCCCTGCGAGCGCAGCGCCGCCTCATAGGTCTCGGCCTTGAGGATCAGCGGGGTGGTGGTGACGTGCTGGAGCGCCGAGATCAGCAGTCCAGCCAAGAACCCGGCCAGGATGCTGACCGTGAGAACACGCGTGACCATGTGCTTTCCCTCAATGGCAGGGGAAGGCGAGGCCGTGACGGGTGTCGTGCGCCGCGTTGTGGATATTGGACGAGGCGGCGAAGCCGACGGTGTAGATCAGCACGAAGCCGAGGATCAGCGCGGCGGCGACGGCTTTCGCCCGTTCCGAAGCGCTTGTCTGGCTGGTGACGGTTGCGGTGTTCATTGGCTCACTCCTGGCCACCCCACCGGCAGCCTGCTGGACGACATCGGATGACGGCAGGTCTCCTGGCTCACGGCTTGATGTCCTGCGCCGCCTTCCCGGTTGAAAACCAGTGGCCGATGGCGCGGAACTCGCCGCTTACAGTTGCGGGGGCAGCCGCGGTCCTTCACCGCGTTCCCTTTTCACCTCGTTGCCGAGGCACCGTCAGCAACGATCATTAGCCATCCGGCGGGCACTGTGCAATGCAATCCCCGTCATTCCCGGCGGAGCGCGGCGCAAGCCGACGCATGACGCGGAGACTGCACCATGACCCTTCCACCGCTCACCCTCGTCCTCGGCGGTGCCCGTTCCGGCAAGAGCCGCCATGCCGAGGCGCTGATCGAGGCGCTGCCGGGCCCCTGGACCTATATCGCCACGGCCCAAGCCTATGATGACGAGATGCGCGCCCGAATCGCCGAGCATCGCGCCCGCCGCTCCCGCGACTGGCAGACGGTCGATGCGCCGGTCGCGCTGCCCGAGGCGATCCGCAATGCTCGGTCCGGGCCGCCCATCCTCGTCGACTGCCTGACGCTCTGGCTGACCAATCTCCTGCTCGCCGAGCGCGACATCGCGATCGCGACCGGCGAACTCATTGCCGCCTGCCGCGAGGCGGAGGGGCCGGTGGTGCTGGTCTCCAACGAGGTCGGCCTCGGCATCGTGCCCGACAATGCGCTCGCCCGCCGCTTCCGCGACGAGGCCGGCCGGCTGCATCAGCGGCTTGCGGCGCAGGCGGGGCGCGTGGTCTTCATGGTCGCCGGATTGCCGATGCAGGTGAAATAAAAGAGCGACGTGATGACGGATGAGACCGAGGACGCCGCCCGCCACAAGGCGAAGATGGCAAAGCGCAAGGCGGTGCAGGACGCCGAGGTCGCCGGCAAGACGCTGGAAAAGGGCTTGCTGATCGTCAACACCGGCCCTGGCAAGGGCAAGTCGACCGCCGCCTTCGGCCTGATCCTGCGCGCGCTCGGCCATGGCTGGCGCATCGGCGTCGTGCAGTTCATCAAGGGGGCCTGGTCGACCGGCGAGCGCAAGGCGCTGGAGGCCTTCGGCGACCAGATCTCCTGGCATTCGATGGGCGAGGGCTTCACCTGGGAGACGCAGGACAAGGCCCGCGATATCGCCGCCGCGACCCGCGCCTTCGACAAGGCGAAGGAGTTGATGGCGGACGGCAGCATCCGGCTGGTGGTGCTCGACGAGCTCAACATCGCCCTGCGCTACGACTATCTGCCGCTCGCCGAGGTCGTGGCGGCGCTGCAGGCCCGCCGCCCTGATCTGCACATCGTCGTCACCGGCCGCAACGCCAAGCCGGAACTGATCGAGGCGGCCGACCTCGTTACCGAGATGACGCTGGTGAAGCACCATTTCGCCGCCGGCGTGAAGGCGCAGCAGGGGATCGAGTTCTAGAGGGCGAGCGCAGCCAGGCTTCCGGCTGCCGCCAGCCCCCAGAGCAGCAGGCAGGCGCGCCGGTAGAGGCCCAGTGCCCGCCGGATATCGGCCGCCGTAGCCTCCGCTCTGCCATCGCTCATCCAGCCGTCCTCGACCCTGACCGCGCCATAGACGCGCGGGCCGGCGAGCCGAAGCCCGAGCGCACCGGCCATCGCAGCCTCCGGCCAGCCGGCATTGGGCGAGCGGTGGCGACCGGCATCGCGGCGCACGGCGCGCCAGGCGGCGCCGGCATTGGCCTCACGGTCGAACGTCGCGGCGGCGATCACCAGCAAAGCAGTCAGGCGCGAGGCCGGCAGGTTGACGAGATCGTCGAGCCGCGCCGCCGCCCAGCCGAAGGCGAGATGCCGCGATGATCTATGGCCGATCATCGAATCGGCGGTGTTGATCGCCTTGTAGAGCGCGCCGCCCGGCAGGCCGCCTGCGCCGAGCCAGAAGGCCGGGGCGACGATCCCGTCGGAAAAGTTCTCGGCCAGGCTCTCGATTGCGGCGCGGGCGACGCCGGCTTCGTCAAGGCTCTCCGGGTCGCGGCCGACGATCATCGCGACGGCCTTGCGTCCACCGGCGAGCCCGCCTTGCTCCAGCCCTGCGGCTACAGCAGCGACATGGTCATGCAGGCTGCGCTGCGCCAGCAGCGTCGAGGCCAGCAGCGCCAGCGGCAAGAGGGCGAATGCGCCGGCAAGGCCGCAGAGCGCAACGAGGGCCAATGCGGCGGCCAGCGTCACGCCGAGCAGGATCGATAACGCCGCGATGCCGGCCAGCCGCCGCATCGCGAAGCTCGCCGCCTCGCGGTTCAAGCTCCGGTCGAGCCACGCGATCAGCGCGCCGATCCAGGTGACGGGATGGCCGATCCATGCGAACAGGCGCGCCGGATAGCCGATCGCCGCCTCGATCAGGAGGGCGGCGAAGAGCAGCGGCAGGCTTTCGGAGAGCGACATGGCGGCCGGGGCGATGAAGGAAGCGATCTGGCATGGCGGCGATCTCGCCACGGCCAAGGCGCTGTTTCCGCAGGCGCCCGAACCCTGGATCGATCTCTCGACCGGTATCAACCCGATCCCCTACCCGCTTCCGGAGCTGCCGTTAAGCCTGTGGCAGCGTCTGCCGGGCAAGGCTGAGGAGGCCGCGCTGCTCGCGGCAGCCCGCAAGGCCTACCGCGTTAGGGCGGAAAGCGGTGTTGTCGCGGCGCCCGGCACGCAGGTCCTGATCGAATTGCTGCCACGTCTGGTGCCGGCGGCGCGCGTCGCCGTGCTCGGGCCGACCTATGGCGAGCACGCCCCGGCCTGGCGCAAGGCGGGCGCCGAAGTGCGCGAGATTGCCGATCTCGCCGAAACCGGCGACGCCAATGTCGTCGTGCTGGTCAATCCGAACAATCCAGATGGGCGCATTTTCGCGCAACAGACGCTGGTCGAGCTGGCCGGGGTGCTTGCCGCGCGCGGCGGCCTGCTGGTGGTCGACGAGGCCTTTGCCGACTTCGCGCCTGAGATGAGTCTGCTGCCGACCCTGCCGGATAACGCATTGGTATTGCGCTCCTTCGGCAAGGCCTATGGGCTGGCGGGCCTGAGGCTCGGCTTCGCGGTCGGTGAAGCGCGCTTTACCGATGCACTCCAGGCGATGCTCGGCCCCTGGGCCGTAGCCGGCCCGGCGCTGCATGTCGGGGCTGTTGCGCTCGGCGATGCGGCTTGGCTCTCGACGGCGGCTGACGCCCGCGCCGCCGACAGCAGGCGGCTCGACGCCCTCCTGGCCCCGCATGGCCGGGTCGTCGGTGGCACGGTGCTCTATCGTCTGTTGGAGACGCCGCAGGCGCCGTTCTTGTTCGAGTCGCTCGGCCGGGCCGGAAGCTATGTCCGCCGCTTCCAGCACGATCCCTCGCGCCTGCGCTTCGGCTTGCCAGGGGACGAGGCGGCCTGGGCGCGATTGGCGCAGGCGCTCGCATCGGCTTGAATCCCGCTGCGCGGCTGCCGCAGCCGGCACGTGCGGACGAGTGCGGGACGAAGCGACGCCCCACCGCTATCGTCAGGTGATTCCAGCGATCCGGAGACCAGACACATGCAGCCATGGCCGAAGCAGTCCACCCTGACCATCGGCTTCGGCCATGCGGCTTATCAGTTGCGCGACGAATATCTGGCGCGTAACGGCGGGGCGACGAGCTTCGAGGTCCGCACGGTCGAGGACCTCAAGGCCCGCGCCCATGAGGCCGATGTGCTGGTCGTCTCCGGCCTCTGGCGCAACGAGATGCTGGAGGGCTTGAGCAAGCTGCGCTTCATCCAGTCGATCAGCGCCGGCACCGACCAGTTCGACAAGCCGAGGCTGGCCGAGGCCGGCATCCGGCTTGCCAGCGCCCAGGGCAGCAATGAACGCGCGGTCGCCGAGCATGCGACCTCGCTGATCCTGGCGCTGGCGCGCCAGCTCCATCTCGCCCGCGACAACCAGGCCAGGCGCGTCTGGCGGCCGATGATCGGCGACCGCACCCGCCGCGAGGACGAGCTCGGCGGCCGTACGCTGGTGATCGTCGGGCTCGGCCGCATCGGCCTGCGGCTCGCGGCGATCGTCTCGGCCTTCGGCATGCGCGTGATCGGCGTGCGCCGCCGGCCGGGTTCCGAGCCGAATGTCGAGCGGATCGTGCCGCCGGCGGAATTGCATGGCGCGCTCGCGCAGGCCGATTTTGTCGCGCTGACCTGCCCGCTGACGCCGGAGACCGAAGGACTGATCGATGCCGCCGCGCTCGCCGCGATGAAGCCGTCCGCCAACCTGATCAATGTCGCGCGCGGCCGCGTCGTCGACGAACCCGCGCTGATCGCCGCGCTCGAAACCGGTCGCATCGCTGGCGCCGGCATCGACTGCGTCTACGAGGAGCCGTTGCCGGCTACGTCGCCGCTCTGGGCGATGCCGCAGGTGCTGCTGACGCCGCACAGTGCCGGCGAAACCCGCGCCTATGAGGGCAATGTCGTCGACATCCTGCTCGACAATCTCGGCCGGCTGGAGCGCGGCGAGGCCGCGCTCCAGAACCAGATCGTTTGACGCAAGCTCACGCCTTCAGCTTGCGCCCCAAAAAGTCGCGGATGAGCGCCGCGATCTCCTCACCTTTGTCCTCCAGCGCGAAATGGCCGCTGTCGATCAGGTTGAGCTCGGCTTCGGGCAGGTCGCGCAGGTAGGCGCGGGCCCCTTCCGGCGGGAAGATGAAGTCGTTCTTGCCCCAGGCGATCAGCGTCGGCGGCTTGCGCTCGCGGAAGAAGGCGTGGAACTGCGGGTAGAGCTCGACATTGGTCCGGTAGTCCTTGAACAAATCGAGATGGATCTCGCTGACGCCGGGCCGGTCGATCAGCATCTGGTCGATCAGCCAGCTGTCGGGATCGACCCGGCTCTTGTCGGAAACGCCGTCGAGATATTGCGAGCGTGTCGCCTCCAGCGTCAGCCCACCGCGCATCTTGTCGCGCCCGGCCTGCGTGTCGTCGGCCCAATAGGCCTTCACCGGGATCCAGAAGTCGCGCAAGCCTTCCTCATAGGCGTTGCCGTTCTGGGCGATCAGCGCCGTCACCTGGCCGGGGCGCTTCAGCGCCAGGCGGAAGCCGACGGGCGCGCCGTAATCCATCACATAGAGCGCAAAGCGGTCGATCCTGAGCTCGGTCAGGAACTTGTCGATCAGTTCGGCGAAGCGGGCGAAGCCGTACTTGAAGCTCGCCCGGTCCGGCACGGCGCTGTGGCCGAAGCCGGGATAATCCGGCGCGATCACCCGGTAACGATCCGACAGCGCCGGGATGAGATTGCGGAACATGCGCGAGGAGCTCGGGAAGCCGTGCAGCAAGAGCAGCACCGGCGCATCGGCCGGCCCGGCCTCGCGGTAGAAGAGATCGATGCCATCGATGGTGATGGTGCGGTGATGCGTCGGCCGGGCCTTCTGCTGCGCCTGTGCCGGCGCGGCGAAGGCTCCGCCGGTCGCTGTCGCCGACAGGGCGACAAAGGCGTCGCGGCGGCTGAATGAATCCTGGGTCATCGGAAGGTTCCTCACGGTGGCCAGCAGCGAGCCGGCCGATTTCGTAGGGGCAACATATGGACTGACGGAATTCGGTAGAATGGCTATACAAGGAAAGCTATTCTTCCAGAAAATGGAATGACGATGGATCGGTTGGAAGCGATGCGCGTCTTCGTCAGCGCGCTCGACGAGGGCAGCCTGGCTGGCGCGGGACGCAGGCTCGGGCGTTCCGCCCCGGCCGTGACGCGCGCCATCAATGCACTCGAGGGCCATATTGGGGCGAGGCTGCTCGACCGCACCACGCGGATGATCCGTCTCACCGAAGCCGGGGAGCGCTATGCTGCTGCCTGCCGGCGTGTGCTCGTCGATCTGGAGGAGGCCGAGCTGCAGGCGGCGGGTGAGCGTGCCGCACCGCGTGGCCTTCTCACTTTGACCGCCCCGGTCGTCGCCGGCACGCGGCTCCTGCGTCCGCTGGTCGACGCCTTCCTCGACCAGCAGCCGCAGGTGCAGGTCAGGATGCTGCTGCTCGACCGCGTCGTCAGCCTGCTCGACGAGGGCGTCGATCTCGCTTTGCGCATCGCCCATCTGCCGGATTCGAGCCTGATTGCGCTACGCGTCGGCAGCGTGCGCCAGATCGTCTGCGCCGCGCCGTCCTATCTCGCCCGGCACGGCGTGCCGCAGGAGCCCGGCGATCTCGCCGTCCATCGCTGCATCGCCCAGATCCATCCGCTGGCTGGCGAACTCTGGACCTTCCCACCGATTTCAGAAGGTGGCCGGCCGCGTCAGGTCAAGGTGAAGCCGCGCCTGATGACGAGTTCGGTCGAGGCCGCGATCGCTTCCGCGGTCGACGGGCATGGGCTGGTGCGCCCGCTCTGCTACCAGGTCGCCGACGAGGTTCGCAGCGGCCGGCTCAAGCTGGTGCTGACGGATTGCGAGCCGGCATTGCTGCCGGTTCATCTCGTCGCGCCGGAGGGCAGGCTTTCCGTCGCTAAGGTCCGCGCCTTCGCCGATTTCGCTTTGCTAAAGCTGAAGGCGCGCTTCGCCGAACGGGTCGGCTAGCGCGCTTCAATTCAAGAAGTCGAGTTCGCTGCTTACCAGCGCGGGCGCGGGCCGTAGCTGCCGTCGCAGCCGACGAGCGGGCCACCCGGATAGTAGTCGTCGATGACGATGTCCGGCATCTGGCAGCCACCGCGAGTGACGCTGCGGCTGATGCGGCGGCGCTGCTGGCCGTAATCGTCGGTGTCGGCCCAGACGGTGCGGCCGTCATAGCGCGGCTCCGCCTGGCGATCGAACGTTGGCCTCTGGGCTACGACACGTGGTGCCTGGGCGCGCTGCGGCGCCTTCTCGGTGGCCTGCTGGCGCACCGGCGCGGCGGCGACATCAGCCGTGTCCTTGCTGTCCTTGCCTGCGATCTGCGAGGCCGGGACAACCGTATCCTCGGCGGTGGCGCGCACCAGCTTCTGGACGCCGGTGTCGAGGGCCAGCGTGCGGAAGGAAGCGTCGCCGCAACCACCGCAGCGAGCCGGGTCGAGCGGAACGAAGTCGACGCGCGCCTTGCCGTCGTCGCTGGCCTGGCCTTCACCGGCGGCGCGGGCGGCGATCACCACCTTGCCGGCGTCCTCGAGCTGCATCTCGATCAGCTGGGTGCGCAGAGCGCGGGCGCGGCGGTAGTTGACCACCTCGTCGCCGCCCGAGACCAGGATGGCGAAGGGCGCGCCCTTGGGAGCGTTGCCGCGGAAGACGTCGCGCAGCTGGGTGATGGCGCGGCGGGCATCGGAGGTGACCTCCCAGCTGCCGGGCGCGAACGGGATCTGGCGCGTCGTCATGATCTCGCGGGCCGCCTGGGCGACGCCGAACGAAACCGTGCGCGAGGAGAATTCCAGCTTCAGCGACTGCGGCCGCTCGGCGACCTTCGGCGCATCCGGGTTACCCCCGCTGGCCTGCGCCAGCTGGTGCGCGGGAGCGGTGTCGGTCTGGGCGAAAGCCGCACCGGACGAGACGATGAGCGCGAGGGCGGCGACGGCGAAACGCAGGCGGCTGCTGCGCAGGCGGACGGTCTGGTCGAGCTGGAAGCCCATGGTGGGTCTCCTCATGAACGGATGTGTGCTGGGCACGTTGTCAGGCCCTTGGCGATCCTTGAGCCGGTTTCGCGAATGCTCGCGCAAAGGCGGTGTGTCTGTGTTGAACACACGCGCGTAGAAGGCCGCGCATTCATTCACTGTTCAGGAAAAAATGCGGCTCGACGCGAAAATGCGGCAAACAGTGGCAAAGCTCGGGCAACGCCACTGCTGCGACCCGCTTTCACCCGACCGGGACGTCGCATTGTCGAGGCTACTGGACTATGCGAAGAGAGGGTAAACAGGGGGTCTGGCTATGAAGAACGCAGATGAGCGCAAGGACAACATCGAGCTTCCGCAGATGATGTCCCGCCGTGCGCTCGGTGGATTCGTGCTTTCGCTGCCGCTGCTCAGCGCCGTTCCTGCATTGGCGCAGACTGATCAGGGCGCGACCAACATCCTGCGTTCGCTGGCACCGCATGATCGGGTGCCAGGCCGCTCGGGTGGTGGCCCAAGTGGTGGCGGCAGGGTCGTGGTGCGCCGCGTCGCGCCGGTGCCGCGCCGGGTCCATCCCCGTGGTTACGGGCAGGATGTCGTGATCGACCTGACCCGCCGCGTCGAGGTCACCGTCTTCTTCGACAACGACTCGGCGACGCTGCGCCGCGGCGCGGAAGCCACGCTGATGCGGCTTGCATTGGCGCTGCGCGATCCGATCCTGCTCGACCAGCGCTTCCTGATCGCCGGCCACACTAGCGCCGAGGGCGGCTACGACTACAATGTCGAGCTGTCGCAGGAGCGGGCTGCCGCGGTCCGCGACTGGCTGGTCTCCTATGGCGAGATCGCGCCGAGCCGCCTCGTCGCCCACGGCTTCGGCCCTGACATGCTGCGCAATCCGCGCAGTCCGTATTCGCCTGTCAATCGCCGCGTTGAGGTCATCGCCATCACCGGCTGAGTTTCTACCGTCTTCCCGAAACAACCATTTGCCTCAGGGGGCACTGTCATGGCTTTGTTCAAGCGTCTCATGCTCGGCTTCGCGCTGCTGATGTCCTTCGCAGTCGTTGCCCACGCTCAATCGCCGAATTCTCGCATCAACCTTCTGGTGATGTCGGACGATGCCGATCCGGACACGGTTCCGCGCAACAACCGCATCTTCAACCGGGTTCAGCTCCAGCTCTCGGAGTACCTGAACACCCGCGGCTTCCAGGTCTATGACGAGACCAGCCTGGCGCTCGGCATCACCCAGACCGCCCGGGTCCGCCGCCGCGACGCCGAGCTGATCGAGATCGCCCGCGCCGTCTCGACCCCGGTCGATGCCATGGTCGTCTACCAGATCTACGCTTCGGCGCGCCGCGCCGTCGCCGCCGACATTCGTTTTCCCGAGATCCGCATTGCCGGCCGCGTGCTCAATGTCCGCTCCGGCCAGTTCATCGCGGCCTTTGAGGTCGGCGGCTTCCAGCTCCCGGCTCTGCCCAATCCTTGCAGCGCCGAGTGCCTGCTCGAGACCGTCGGCACCCAGTCGCGTGTCCTCGCTGCCGATCTCGGCGCCGCGATCGCCCAGAAGCTCGAAGGCTTTGCCCGCCCGAGCGGTGGTGCGGCTGCTGTCGGCAAGGACGGCATCGTTCTCGGCGGTGGCGCTGGTGCCGGTGCGGCTCCGGTCGCCGCTGGTGGCGACGGCTGCAACAACCTGCCGACCGACTTCGTGATCCAGCTGCGCGACTTCACCGCCACGGAAGTCGACCGGGTCGAGAGCGAGTTCGTCCGCTGGGGTTGCTACCGCGCCCACCGCGCCACGCAGATGACCTCGACCTCGGCCGACTTCTTCTACTCGACCTCCGCCGACTCGGCTCGGCTGACCCGCAATTTCCGCCTGATGCTGGAACTGGTTGGTCTGAACGGTCAGGTCACCTTCTCCGGTAACCGTCTGGTAGTCAGCAAGGTCGCCACCCGCTAATAAAAAGGGCCGGTGGGTAACCATAAACCCCGGCCTGTTCCTGTAAGAAAGCCGCCCGGTCGACATCGACCGGGCGGCTTGTTACTTTAATTATGGCAGCAATATGTGCCGGCCTGAGGCGAGCGGAATGGGTGGGGTTCCGTTCGCTGCAGCTGAACCGGTGTTCGATGCGGATATTTGAAACATGGATTGGGGGATAGACCCGGCACGGGTCGCGGAGATCAGCACGATCGCGTCTTCGCGCCGGTTTTCCGCGCGGGATACCGAGAAGTTCGTTCTGGCGATCACCGGCAGCGGCTCGGAGAATGCCGACCTGCCGCTCTGGGACATGCTCCAGGTGCTGTTCTCGCTCGGCGCACTGACGGCAAATCCGCGCATGCCGGCGCGCGACGCCGCCATCGGCTGCATGCTCG
This sequence comes from Bosea vestrisii, assembly GCF_030144325.1. NCBI lineage: Bacteria > Pseudomonadati > Pseudomonadota > Alphaproteobacteria > Hyphomicrobiales > Alloboseaceae > Allobosea > Allobosea vestrisii. The sequence goes on from NZ_CP126307.1 coordinate 3,732,931, forward strand.
ACGAGAGCGGCATCCTTTTGCGACCGCTGCGCCAGGACGGGCCGGTGTCCATCAGCTTCGCCGGTGCCACCATCGAAGCCTCGGCGACCGAGATCGTACTCTGTTATGGAGCGGACAAGGGCGATGCGAAGACGCGCTCCTTCTCCTGGAGCCGGGTCAGGCGTGCGCTCGGCCTTGCCGATTTCCTCTTCGCCGCCGAGGCGGACGAGCGTTCGGAGGGCGGCCTCGCGGCGTTGCGCACGGCGCTCGATGCCGTCTTCGCCCTGGCGGCCTTCGACGAGGACGGGCTGAAGCGCGCGGTCCAGGAGCCGGCGCGTTTCATGCGGGCCTGGCGCCGGCGGCATCTGCCCTTGCTGGCCTTCGCCGATCTGATCCGCCAGCGCGAGGCCTTCCTCAACGCCTCCGGGCGGCGCGAGCGACAGCGCGAGTTCGATCCGGAGGATCTCGTCTCGCTGTGGAGCTTCGCGCTGCTGCACGGCGAGACCTGGAGCTTTGCCCGCTTCGCTGAGCGTTTCAGCGCGCTCATCCGCGAGGAGCGCTCGAGCGTCGGCCGCCGCGATTTCATGGCGCCCGCCTCGATCGACTCGCTGATGGCACGCCAGCCTTCGGAAAACCCCGAGGAGGCATTGATCGCCTGGCTCGATCAGCAGGCGCTGATCGGCGAGCTCGAGCTGGACGAGCCCGAAGAGGATGACGAGCCGGAGGACGAGGAGGATGAGGACGGCGTCGTGCGCGAGCGCGTCTACGCCGCGCTGATGCGTCTGCCGGTCGAGCCGAAATTCCTCAACAAGGAGGAGCGCGAATCGATCGGCCGAGCACTCGCCATCTTGCCCCTCGCGCATGAGCAGCCGTTGACGCTAGTCCGCTCGCGCGCCGTCGCGCCTTGGGAAAACCGGCTCGTCGAGGCGAGCCGCCGCATCGCCGGCTCCAATCGTGGCCAAGTCGACCAGAGCCCGGAAGCGTTCGACTATGCCGGTATCGCGGCGGGGCTCGCGGCGCTGGGCAAGCGGCTCGACGAATTGCTGCTGATCGCCAACGCGCTCGAGGCGATTGAGGGGCCGCAGAGCGATGCGGCGACGGCCGAGGGCCAGAAGCTGCTGCGGCGCTGGCGCCATGATCGCGCCAGCTTCCGGATCGACGATGCGAAACTGTCGCTGATCTTCGCAAGGCATGGGGGAGCACTGAGAACGGTCGCAGCAGCCCTGCACCGGATCAACAGGCAACAGAAGCGCTTCGGTGAAACGGCGGACCTGGTCGCCCAGGCTGCCAGCGACGAGGCGCGGTTCACCGACGTCTTCTCGCAGCGCTATCAAGGGCGATCGAAACGGCCATGACAGACTTCCAAAACCAGGGTCCGCTCGAAGACGACCCCCGCGTCGGCCGCGCCACGGCCCGCCTGGTTCTGGCGGCGCTTGCGAGCGCCGAGCCGGAGGAGGCGGTTGCCGCGAGCATCAGCCGCGCCGATCTCTGGGCGCATGCCCGCCGCGTTCGTGGCGAGCCCGTCAACTTTGCCGCCGAACGCGCCATCCGCACCGATCCGGAGGCAGCACGGCTTTATCGCCGCTTGCTCTCCTTCCAGGCCGTGGCGCGTAGCGAACTCGCCGCCGCGGCCTATGACAGCAGCGCGACCCATCGTCGGATCGGTTCCTTCGAGCTCGACGTGATCGAGGAGGACGATGCGCCGCCGGCCCTGGTCATCCAGTGTCTGTCGGAGACCGCCCCGGCCCCGACCATGATCGAGGTCGTCTCGATCGAGGGCGTGGTCCGCCTGCCGCTGCCGGCGCCGGTCGACAAGCACATTGTCATCGACCTGCCGCGCCAGGACGCCGAGCGCGACCTGCTGCGATTGATGCTCGCCAACCCACTCGCAGGCGTTTATCTGCTGTAACGTCGGGAACGCTGCCACAAACGGCGCTTTTGCCTGGCGCTGGGGACGGCAGGGCCTGCGGGAGAGATGATGGCGGGAGATCAGAACGTCAGGCGCGCCGGTGTCTTCGTCGTCGTGCCGACGACCGACCAGCCGATCATCCTGAAGAAACTTGCCTGGTCGGCACGCGTGCCGGTCTCGCGGGTTGTGCTGGCGACCGAGAGCTCCGAGGTCTGCGAGCCCTGGAGCACGCAGTACAGCAACCTTTTGCGCCCGGGTGAGCCCCTGCGCCAGATTCTCGGTCTGCCCGACGGTGGCAGCTATCGCCTTGCTGCCTCCGGCGCGATCGACCAGGGCAAGAGCTGGATGGTGCCGACGCTCGCGGCCCATTGCGCGCTCGCCCATGGCGAGGCGGTGACACACAAGGCTGCCGAAGCCAAGCTCGTGATCTGGGGCACCGGCGCGATCGACCTTTCCGTCGCCGATACGGCCGCCGAGGCGCGCGTCACCCAGCAGGAATACCATCTCACCACCAAGATCGACCGTTGCCGCCATCTCTTCGCCGATGCCGAGCATGGCGCGACGCCGGTGCTGGCGCTGGTGCCGCGTGGCGACGAGGCCGAGCGCGCCGTCGCGATCCTCGGCAAGATTCTCGGTGGCCAGCCGCACCATATCGTGGTTGTCTCGTCCCTCGCCGACATCGCCGCGCCGATCGACATCTTCCTGCGCAGCGGGTCTTTCGAACCGCAGGCCGTGGCGTCGGCGCCGGAACGGCCGGCTATGTCGGGATCGTCTTCGATGGCCCTGAGACCGTTCGAGCCCAAGACCGCCGAGCAACCCGCTGAGTCGCAGCCCGCACTGCAGCAGGGGCAGACCGTGGTGCAGCCGCGGCCTACCGAAGATGAGCCTTCGATCGCCGATGTGCTGAAGAGCCCGCAGGCGCCTCGCTCGCGCCGCTCGGTGCTCGGCGACAAGCCGGCATCGACCTCCTCCTCCTCGTCCCGTTTGCCGATGATCGCGGCTTCGGCGCTGGTGCTGCTTGCCGGCGCCGCCGGAGCGGGCTGGTATCTGACGCGCGGCACTGCGACCGAGGATCCCTACCAGACTCCGCCGACGCTGACCCAGCCGGGGACCAGCGAGACGACGCAGCCCGCTGCCGGTCAACAGGGTAACCGTCAACAGGGTGCGAGCGCGCCCTCCCTCGGCAACCCTGCTTCTCAGGGTGGCCCGACGGTCTTTGCCGGCGCCGCTCTAGCCAAGCTGGTGACCCTGTCGGCGCCGGCCGGCAGCAGCTGCGAGGCCCAGATCTACGAATTGCGTCCGCGCTACAGCGAGGCCTCGGTCGATGTCGGCGAGGCGGGAAGCGTTCTGATCGACGGCCAGGATATTTGCGGGCTGGCGCTCGATCCGGTCGCGCCGGCCAAGCTGAAGTTCCAGAGCGGCACCGGTCCGGCCGTGGTCGCGTCAAAATCGAACGCGACCCGCGTGGTCTTCAACCCGACGGCGATCCGGGGCGGCATCACGGCCTTCCCGGCAATCCAGGTCGAGGAGCCCAAGGCGCTTGCGATCCAGATCCAGCGGCGCTGAGCCAACTCAGCCGTCATGCTCGGGCCTGACTTGGGCATCTCAGGTCGGATGAGGCGCTGACCAGCGCCTTATCGTTACGAGATACTCGGCTTTACGCTACGCTTCGGCCGAGAATGACGGCGCGAAAGCTTCACAGCCCTGCCCGCGTCAGCCCGCGCCAGAGGCCCCAGGGCGGCGGGTCGCTGGTCGGCGAGAGCTGACGGATCGCGGCGAGTCTCCCCGCTATCAACGCGATCGCGATCGAAGGCAGCGCCATCAGCATGTGATGCGAGGTCGCCGCCGCGATGAAGGTCATCGGTTGGCCCATCACAGGCAGGAGGCCGAGCGCGTTGCCCCAGGAAATGCTCCAGTGCAGCGCGAAGATCGTGGCGATGCCGACCAGGATGATCGCCGTGCCCTTGTTGGCGCCTTCCTGGGCCGAGCCCATGGCACGCTCGCGCATCAGGCTGACCGCCAGCGAGAGTAGGCCGAAGACGGTGATCACCTGCGCCGCCAGCAGCGCCAGCCCCGCCGGCAGGCCGAAGCGCACCATCAGGAAGGTGGCGATGAAGTCGTTCTGCACCACCGGCAGCCGGACGAGGTCGCTGACGGTGAAGCGGCTCACCGTCTCGTCCTGCTCCTCTCCCTTGCGTTCGGCGATCGGCGTGACGCGGGCGCCCGGCAGCATGGCGCAGAGCGAGACCGGCGATGGCGGCAATTCGTCGAGCGCGCGGCGGACCTCGACCGGCGTCTTGTCGAGGCCGAGATCGAGTCTCGCCAGCGTGCAGGGCATCTCGGCAAGCGCGACCTTGGACTGCAGCAGCTGGAAGCCGAGATCGCGATGGATCACGTCCGGGCTGCGGTCCTGAGCCGCGCTCTGCGTGCGCTTGGTCGTGTGGTCGAGGTCGTACCAGGTCAACAACCGCTCGGCCGGGACGCGGAAGAGGCCGCCGCGCGCCTTTTCGAGCGTGTCGATGGCGGCGAGGCGTTCCTTGGGCAGGCTCCACTGGCCCGAGATCGCATAGGTGACGAGGCCGGGGAAGGCGTAGATCAGCGCCGCATTGATGCCGAGCAGGATGACGAGCACCAGCGCCAGCACGCCGCCACGCGGCCAGCCGAGACGGCGGGCCTTGCGCTGGGGCGCATCGGCGCGGCGCAGGAAGACGCGCATGATCTCGACCAGGCGCTTCAGCGTGCTCGGTAAAAGGAAGGCGAAGGCGAGCACCACCGTGGTGACGATGATGATCAGCGCCGGCGAATAATCGCTCTTCAGGAACGGCACCGCGGTCAGGAACAGGATGAAGACCAGCACCGTCGCGAGGCTGACGGTCAGCCAGGAGACGTAGTGGCGCTGATTGTAGAAGAAGTCGATCCGCGAGAAGCCGAGGAAGATATGCGCCAGCACCAGGACGAGCGCGATCTTGCCGAGCTCGACCGGCTGGAAGCCGGCGACGCCGGTCTCGGTGCCGAGCACGCCCCAGGCGACGAAGGCCGCGAGGATCAGGATCGCTGGCACGGCGCGCAGCAACTGGTCCTTGAAGCCGACGCCCATGAAGAAGGAGCGCGGCAGCGCCGCGATCGAGCGCTGCGGCTGGAAGGCGATCACCACCGCGACGACCGGGATCAGGTCGAAGAACAGCAGCTTGTTCTTCTCGGCATGGATGGTGAAGTCGGTCTTCTCGGCGTCGATGCCGAGCGCCAGCAGGGTCAGGCTGCCCAGGCAGCAGAGCATGACGAGGCCGAGCCAGGTCACGCGCAGCGGCGTGGTGAAGCGCGGCCCGACCATGATCGCGATGCAGGCGAGGCCATAGGCGAGGATCGTGGCGTGCAGCGCCGCCTCATAGGAGATCGACGCCCCGCCCAGCCGCGACAGCTCGGGCGCCAGCGCGAGCATGGTCGTCGCGCCGATGAAAGCGGTCGCGCCGAGCGCGCCGACCAGCCGCACCAGAATGGCGCTGCGCCGGAACAGGGTGGCGTGGTGCATGGCCGAGAGCACGCCGAACACGGCGACGCCGAGCGTCAGCAGCAGGCGCACCATACGCTCGACGCCGTTGAGCGAGGCGAGCGGGTTGCCGATCTCGGCGCCCGACATCGGCTGGCGCGGCGGCGTCACCACCGGCCGGACGCTGTCAGTGGTCGCCGCCGCTCGCAGGATTTCGGCATCATCGGGCCCGAAGCGGTGGGTCTTGCTGAGCGGCGTCAACCGCAGCGGCAGGCGCCCGTTCGATTCCTGGCCGATCTCGACGGCATAGCGCGTGCGGCCGATGATCATGTGGCTCAGCCGTGCCGGGCCGTCAGGATCGAGCTCCCAGGCGATGTCGGTGAAATCGGTGATGCGCTGGTTGCCGCGCGCGAACAGCACGGGCGGGCGCGGCGCGTCGACGGCATCGCCCGGCGCCAGGAAGTAGCTGCCGCCGCGCGCGACGATGGTCAGTGCCTTGAAGGGCAGGGCGCTGGCCCCGACATGTGTCTCCTCGCGGACCGAGCAGGTCAGCCGGCCGCCGAGCGAGACGATGCGGTCCTCGCCGCGCTCATCGGTCGCGATCAGCCCGGTTACGATTTCGCGGATGCGGTCGGCGCCGCTGCGCGGCTGGCAGACGGGGAGCGTGTTGCCGTCGAGCTTCAGCGTCGAGAGCGGGCCTGTGCTGTCGACGGTGAGCTTGCGGGCGCCGGGACGTCCGGCCTCGGTCAGGGTCAAAGCGAGTCGGCCCGGCCGGGCCTCGTCGACCGCGATCGCCAGCGCGCCGGCGGCGATGCGGTCGCCGGGCTGGAAACGCCAGCGCGCCGAGAAGCTGCCGGCACCGTTGAGATAGTCGAGCCAGAGCCGTCGCGTATTGGCGACATTGCGGATGGTGACGCGCCCGTCCTGCTGACGGGTGAGGGCGACGTGGCGCGCCTCCGCCGCGTCGAAGCGCTGAGGCTGCAGCAGTTCGCGCCGGCCGATCGTCACCGTCTCGCCGCGTGCGAGGGCGAGGTCGAGCCGCTCAAGGCTGACCACCGGCCGGGCGCTTTCGATCAGATGGGTGGTGTTGTGCCACCAGAAGCCGAGTACGGCGAGGCAGAGCGCCAGCAGCACGAGGCCGGTCAGCGCGCCGCCGGCCCCACCGATGCGGATGCGCGGCAGGCGGAAGGGCCGCAAGGTCAGCCAGCGGCCCATCAGCTGGCGCAGCGCGGTGGTCTCGCTCATGCCCACGCTCGTGTCGCTGGAGCGCAGTATGGGTGAACGGTGCGCAAGCCCTCCCCCTTGTGGGGGGAGGGTTGGGGGGGGGGATATCGCACCCGCAGCCCTGTCCACGCCAAGCGCGACATCAGTCGAGGGTGGCATACCCCCCTCTCTAGCTCTCCCCCACAAGGGGGGAGAGGACGGGTCGCGGTTCCCGGCCGACATCACTTCTTGTCTCCGAGCGCGGCCATTTTGGCGAGCAGGCCGGCCATCAGCCGGCCGCAGGCGCGCCCGCCGGTCTCCCGCGTATGCGAGACCAGGCAGGTGAAGGCGACGCGCTTGTGGCCCGCGACATTGTCCATCCAGCCGGCGAACCAGGCCGAGTTCATGCCCTCGATGGTGTCCGCCGTGCCGGTCTTGCCGAAGATACGCTTGCGCACATCCGGCGGCAGCGAGGCCATCACGCCGGCGGCGGTGCCACCCGGCGAGTTGACCACGCCGTAGAGGCCGCGCTGGGCGTCGTCGAGGAAGGGCTCGGCCTGGCGTGGGTCCATGCCGGGGATCACCGGCTTGCCCTCGTTCGGCAGCGGCGTCTCGGCGACGTCCGAGACCGGCTTCAGCACGCGCGGCAGGATGACCTTGCGGGCGCCGACCGAGCCGTAGATCGAGGCCATGGCGATCGGCGTCGCGCGCACGCCCTGGCCGTAGGAGTTGGTGGCGAGGTCGATGCGCCTGGCATTGCGCTTGTCCTCGACCGCGAGATCGAGCGCCTCGCCGGTCAGCCGCTGCGCACCGGGCACGATGCCGCGCGTCAGGTCGATGCCGGGCTGGGCAAGGCTGCCCGGTTGGGTGATCGGATAGAGATGCTCGGTCATCTCGGCCAGGATCGTGCCGGTGCGGCCGGGTATGGTGGTGGCACGGCCGCCGACCTTGCGCCCGTCCATGGTCAGCGCCATGCCGGCGAACCACAGGTTGGACGATTTGATCAGCGCCTCACAGAAGCCGATCTGCGCGCCGCGGCCCGCATCGGGGCAGCCGCTCTGTGACGCCGACAGGATGCCGTAATTGAAGCCGGCGCCGCCATAGTTGGTGATCGGCACGCCGTCGACATTGAGACCGCCGCCGCCCGCTATGCCGAAAATCTGCGCCTGCTGGGCCGGCGGCGTGCGACCCATGATCATGTCGGCGAAGCGAGGCTGCTCGCGCACGGCCAGGATGCTGGCGAGGCCGGTGACCAGCTTGAAGGTCGAGCCCGGCATGGTGTGGACGTCGCCGGCGCGCCAGCCATGGCCGGCGAGCGGCGAGTCGCTGTCGCGTCCGGTCGAGAGCGCCTGGATGTCCCAGCTGTGCATGCCCGGCACGAAATCGGGCCAGCTCGCCAGGCCAAGCAGCGAGCCCGGCTGGTCGCCGGCATCCATCAGGAGCACGACGGCGCGGCCGTCGCCCTGGTCCGGCGGTTCCTGCTCGGGGGCGAGGTTGACCGGCAGCGGGCCCGGCTTGCGCGGGCGTTTCCCGCGGCCGAGGCGCTCGCCCATATGCTCGTAGACCGCCTCCTGCACCAGCTTCTGCAGGCGGGGCTCGATCGTCAGCGTCAGGTTCTCGCGGGTGCGGGCCCGGCCGAGCGCGGCCGAAAGCGAGCCGACATCGCCGGCGCCGTAGCCGATCATCGCTGTCAGGCCGAGCTCGTCGACGATCGGCAGCGGAATTCCGTTATTGTCGAGCGCCGGCGTGCCGTCGGCAAAGAAGAGGGCGCGGGCAGCACCGGTGCGCCGCTGCGTGACCGCGCCGCGCCAGCCGAGCTCGCAGACCAGCTTGGTCTTGGCCCGCTCGCAATCGGCCTCGATATGCGAGGAGCGCCAGAGCTTGACCTTGCCGTCCTCGCTCTGGACGCCCGATCCGCCGAGGATTTCGCGGGCGCGCGGCGGCACGGCCCGGACCGGCTGTCCCTCGAAGCCGATCTCGACGTCGCGGCGGCGCGCGCCGGTGATGGAAAAGCGCCAGCCATGGGGCAGGCCCTGCTGGGCCTCCTCGGCGCAGGTCGCGAACTCGTCACTATCGGAGCAGATGCGCTCGGCCGCGATGGCAAGCCCCGCGATGCGCACGGTCTGCTCGTCGCGCTTGGGATCGAGATTGACCCGTTCATTGCCGACGACGATGCGCGCCGGCTCGAGGATCATGTCGACGGTGACGCGGCGATTGCCGGGCGGCAGCCGTGTCGACAGCACGAGCCGGTCGTCCGGCGCGCGTAAGGGACCGAACAGGGCCCAGTCGGAGAGCTGGTTGGCGCGGCGCTTGGCGAAGTCGGCGAAATCGCGCGGCGGCGGCACCGCGTTCGGCATCACATTGAGCGGCGCGGCGAGGTCGGTGGTCTGGGCGACGCGAGCGGTCCAGCCAGAGGGGCGGCAGCCGGCCGGCACCACCGGCAGCGTCAGCGGCGTGCCGTCGGCGCAGCGCCGGTCCGGCGCGCGGTCGTCGCGAGCGGCTGCGATCAGGAAGGAGTTGTTCCAGGCCAGCATCTCCGAGCGGATCTGCGCGCCGGCTGGCAGGTTGCAGAGCCGGTCGAGCAGCGTGCGCGAGAATTCCTTGGTGCCCTGCGGTGTCGGCATGGTCAGCGAGGCGTCGTAGAGCGCCTCGCAGGGCTGCGAGCGGATGTTCGGCCCGGTCGGATCGAGCCAGATCAGCCCGGTCGCGACGCCTTGCGCGAACAGGTCTTCGTTCGAGCGGCTGGTCTCGGTGAAATCCGGCTGCTTGATCCAGGCGCGGCTTGCGGCGAGCTCGCCGATCAGCCCACCCGAGAGCCAGAGGAAGCCGACGATGGTGACGGTGCCGACCGCGACGGCGGTGACGCTGCGCTTCAGGCCACGGAAGAGCGGATGGCTCATGGCGTCGCCTCCCGGAGCTCGACCACCAGCGGCCCGAGCACGAAGGGGCCGTTCGGCGGGATGATGCAGGTCCCGGCTGCCTGCGGTTTGCGCCCACCAAGGAGCCAGATGTCGCCGGCCGATTGCACGGCGACGCCATCAGGCGCCGCCGCGATGAAGCCGACCGGGTTGTGATCATAGAGATCGTCGAGCCGCTCGACCACGCCCGAGCCGAACTGGACGCGCACCGCTTCGCCGAGCCAGTCGAAGGTGCCGTAGCCGCGCGAGGACTGATCGGGCCCGAAGGCGATCGCGGTCTGCTCGCGCGGCAGGCCGATATAGCCGAACTCGCCGTCCTCCAGCATCAGCAGCGAGCGCCGCCGCCCGTCGAAGCTCATGCTTTCGGCCCGGACCTCGCCACCGGCGCGGCTGTAGCGCAATTCGCGCCGGTCATAGCGGCGGGCGTCGCGGCCCTGCACCACGAGGCTGTCGCGCTGCGCCAGCATGGCCGACGACATCAATCGTCCGCCATGGCTGCGCTCGACCCAGTAGCGCGCCATGCGCCGGCCGCCGAAGTTCTCGGGGATGGCGAGGCCGGTGACGGCGAGATGCGGACCTTTCGGCGGCTGCGCCTGCAGGCGGCTGGGCCTGCGATCGAGCGTGACGTCGACGAGGCCGAGCGAGACGCGGCCGACCTGCGGGCGTACGCCGAGGATCTCGAAGCGGGCATCGACATTGCCGCCGGGCAGCGCCAGCGTCTCGACCTGGATGGCCTGGGCGCGCGCCTCGGGTGTCTGCGGCAGCGCGGTGAGCAATGGCAGGCCGCCGGCATCGCGGGCGGAGGCGTCGACCGGATAGCGGCCAAGGAAGAAGATCGTGCCGCCCGGCAGGTCGGGATGGACTGCCGGCGTCAACATCTCGCTGCGCGAGAAGGCGAAGCGGGCCTGGCCGGCATAGAGCCCGCCCGCCGTGTTGACGCCGATGATCGGCTGGCCGATCGCGATCTGCGCGTCCTGCCGGATCACCACCTCGCCATGCGGCAGCCGGTTGTCGGTGGGCGGTGCGTAGACGCCATGGCCAAGATAGACCGCGACCGGCGCAGTCGCATGCAGGCTCTGCTCGACATGGACGGTGACGCCGATATCGGGGTCGATCACGTCGCGGAAGCGCTGCTCGATCCGGTCGGCGAGGAAGCGCCCTAACTCCTGCGCGCCCGGCAGCGCCTCGGCGGTCAGCACCACCAGCGAGGTGAAGGGCACGTCGATCGGCTGCGGGCCGCTGCCGCCATCGGTCAGTGCGATGCTGCGATGCCGATCGATCAGGTCCTCAAGCGAGGCCTTGCCGTCCTTGGTCGGCTGCCCGCCGGCGGTCAGGCTGAAGACAGGTTTGCGCCAGAGGTTCTCGATGCCCGGCATGGCCTCGCCCGGCTCGCCGGCGACGGCGCGCAGACTGGTCAGCCGCCGCGGGTCGTGCATCACCAGGTCCATGAGATCGGGCAGGGCCATGGCGTCAGCTCACTCGGGCGGAAAAGGCGGGAAGAGAATGCGGTCGCGACGAGGCGGGCCGAGCCCGCCTTTGTGAACGCCAGAGCCGTTTTCGCGTGCGGGCCATGACGATCCTGCGATCCTAGTAGATGCGCGAGACGCGGTCGTGCTCGATCCGCCAGCAGGCTTCCCAGCCCTCATTGGCGGCGATGACCGTGACCTTGCGGCTCGTCGGCGACAGCACCTCGCTGATGATCTCGCAGACGCCGAAGCCGTTCTAGCCCTTCGCGGTGCGCCTCGACGATGGAATCACCTTCGAGCAGCACCATCGGATCCTGTCCGTCGAGCAATGGGCGCAGGCGCGCCAGCGCCTTCCCCTGCGGATCGAGGCCCGGAATCGTGCGCACGAACTGGAAGCGGCGGCCGAGATTGGCGCGCCCGCCAAGGCTTGGGGCCGCCTCGTCGTGCTCGGCATGGACACGCGCGCCCGAGGCGATGTCGTAGCCGAGATAGTGGATGCGCTCGGCAGCGAATTCGGTGCGCAGGCCGGTGGCGCCGAGATCGCGCATCTGCACCGCCATGGCGGCGATGCCGAGCGGGTTCTTGTGCTGCACGGTGCTGCCGGCCATGTCGCCCTCGATGCCGAGGATGGCGGCGCCCGCGATCACCGCCTTCTTCATCGCCGCCGGCGAGAACGGCCGTTCGAACGGGAAGGCGGCTCGGCTGGAGTCGGCTTCGGCCGCGATCGCCTCGAAGATCGGCGGCCAGAGCGCGGCGCGCCCGGTCGGCACCATGATCACGGTCGGGCGCTTGACCGGATTGGGCCCGGCGGCGCGGGCGAGGCGCGGCAGCAGGCCGCCGAGCACGGCGCCGATCTCGGCGAGGCGCTGCGAGGCTTCGCCAGCGCCCTTCTCCAGGGCTGCGCGCGCGAGCTTCAGCATCAGCCGGCGCGTCCCGGCCTTGTCGGGCCCGTCGATCGCGAGTTGCAGGCCCGGCCGCTGCGTGACATCAGCCAGTGCCGGTTCGTTCTGGGCGACATAGAGGCCCGTCGGGTCGCCGTCCGGCTTCACCTCGGCAAGGACGATGTCGAAGGTCTCGTCGGTTGCATCCACATCCCAACGGTAGCGCGTCCCGGAGGCCTGCGCTTTCTCGCTGAGATGATTGGCGAGGCGTGCCTTGGCCTGCTTCACCGCATTGCGCAGCCAGCTGCGCGCCGCCAGCGCGGCAGCGTCCTCGCGCTGGATGGCGCGGGCGAGTGAGGCTTCGGCGAAGGCCGGCTGCCAATGCGCGTCCTGCCCGTCCATCGCCCGGTCGATCAGGGTCGCGGCGATGCCGGTCAGCGCCTCGTCGATCAGGTCGCCGCCGACGGGCAGGCCGAAGGTGGCGAGCGTCGCATGGCTCAATCGGTCGCCGTCGCGGCGCAGGGAGGCGAGCGCGACGTCGCTGGTGCCGCCGCCGATGTCGAGCGTGACCAGCAGCGCCTCGCTTTGGTCCGGCACGGCGGCGCGCACCTCCGGCAGGCTGGCGACATAGCGCGCCGCCGCAACGGCTTCGGGTACGGTGACGGCGGCGTCGGGGAAGCTGGTCGTGCCGGGGTAGAGGCGTTCCAATCGCTGCGAGAAGAGTTCGAGCGCGGCGCGGTAGCGCGAGGCGATCTCGTCGCCGATGCCGCTCGGGCAGGAGACCAGGATGCGCGGCACCACCGGCGGCGGCGCATGGTCCTCGACCCGCAGGCGGTCCTCGCCAAGACGCAGCACATAGAGATCGACCAGCTCGTCGAGCACGTCGGCGACCAAAGGCGCAATCTCGACGGTGTTGGTGGCGACGACCCGGTCGGCTGCGGCGTCGTAGCGGTGCACTTGCTCGTTCAGCGTCAGCGAGACTGCACCGGAGGTCAGCGCGTGCTTCAACGAGTCGATCCGCTTGCCGCCCTCGGGTAGTCCGGGCTGCGGCGGCGGGGCAGGGGCGGAGACATCGTAACGCCGTGCGAAAGCCTTGAGCCGGCGCGCCACGCTGACGCGATCGGAGCCGACCAACGCGAGGTCCGGCAGGCTGTGCGGCGCGTGGTCGGCGCGCAGATTGTTGCCGGAGTCGAGCCCGACATGGCTTGGGATCAGCGGCGCGGCGCCGGCGTCCTGCAGGGCCGCCTCGCCATGGCGCGGGTCGACATGGGCGGCGAGCCAGGTTCCGAGCGCGAGCGGCCTGATCTCGGTCGCCCGGCCGGCGGCACGTGGCGCTCCGGACCAGATCGAGGTGGCGGAGGCTCCGAGATCGATGCAGATCGGCAGGCGGTGGACGCGGCGGCTGTAGCGCAGCGGCAGGCTCGCCTGCGCGAAGGCCTTACCACCCTCGTCGCCGGCCTTGATCGCGAGCGAGATGGTGATCTCGCCGCGCAGCACATTGGCGCCGCTGGTGCGCACGGCGCGCGACAGGGTCGAGGTCAGGTTCTGCATCGGCACGACAGCGCGGCCGCGCCGGCCGAAATCGCCCTCGCGCACGATCTCGAGCGGGAAGGGCGTCGGCGGCTCGGCGATCTCGCTCTCGCCCATGCGGCTCGTGACCTCGACCGTCAGCGGCGCGGTCCGGGTCAGCGGCCAGCGGCGCAGATCGATCACCAGCCCGTCGCAGCGCACGATCGAGGTCTCGTCGTCCGGGTCGACCTCGGCATTGAGGCCGCTCGTGATCTCGAACTGCGCGCTGCCGCCGAGTGGGCAGGTGAAATGCTGCCCTGCGATCGTCAGCGCGACCTCGCCGCGGTTCTGGCTGCGGATCGGCACCGAGCGGGATTCGAGCGCGCTCGACCAGGGTTTGGCCGGGCCGTCGGGATCATGGCCGGCGCCGTCCTGGCCGACCCAGCCGCCGAGCTTCGCTGTGAGCCGGACTTGCAACGGCGCCTTCGGATTGGCCTGGATCGTCTCGTCGACGAAATCGAGCACGGCGTCGCGCGTCAGCGTCACGTCGAGGCGCACCTCCTGGCCGGCCAGCGCCGGCGCGTCGGCGAGCCAGATCAGGTGCCGGCTGGTCGCGGTACCGCTGTCCGGAAAGCGCCTGAGCGAGACCGAATGATCCATCGGCGCGGCGACGCCTAACGAGAGATGCTGAGCCCTGAGGCCGAAGCAGCTCGCCTCAAGGGTCAGCCCGCGCCGGCCTTCGAGCACGATGTCTTTCGGGATATCGATCGCGATCTGGCCGATGGCGAGCAATTTGCCGGCTTGCAGGGAATCCAGGTCGATCTCGACCGGCTCGATGCGCCATTCCGGCTGCGAGGCGCCGGCGAGCGCCGCGATCTTCAGGAGGCGCCGCGGCGAGGCGCGGGTGCCGCTCGCCGTCTCGACGATGGTCGAAAAGGCGATTTCGAGGCTGGCGTCGCTATCGGCATCGGCCTGGGCCCGGTGGTTCGCCACTGCCCGCATCACCGCCTCGCGTCGCAAACCGAGCACCAGGCGCTCTCCGGCCCGGATCGCGGCCTTGTCGAGCAGGCTGTTGCCTTGCAGCCAGCCGATATCGATGCCGCTGGCGAGGCTGGGCGCATGCGAGACCAGCGACACCGTCACGGCCTTGACCATGTCTTCCGGCGCCTCGAAGGCGAGGAGGTCGATCAGATCGCCGCTGCGGTCGAGCGCGATGGTCGCGGCAAAGCTCCCCAGCCGGGTCTCGAGATTGTAGCAGGGCAAGCTGGTCATGCGTCCTGCCTCGAAGCGGTGGCTGCGGCACCGGCTGCAAGCGCAACGCCCCAGTGATGATCGAGGCCGGTCAAGGCGGCGGCCGCGGCGAGGTAGCGTGGCAGCATGTCGCCGGCACCGGCCCTGAGCCGACGATAGGCGGCGCCGAAGCCGGTATCCCGGGGATCGGCGAGCGCGCGGGCGGCGAAGGGTATCTCGGCGAAGGCGGCGTCGGCTTCGCGCAGCACCATCTGCGCCAACAGCAGGCGGCTATAATTTTCGAGTGTCGCGCGGAGCGTTTTGCTGCGCCCCTTCGCGTCACTTGCGGGACCGAGCAATGCATCGATCTGTGCCGTGAGGCCGGCCAGAGCCGGAGCGAGGCTCTCGACATGCATCAGAGAGCCGGCGAAATGGCGGCTCGTCGCCGTGAGGCGCTGCGCGCCGCGCACGGGATCGCCGCCGCGATGGGCGCGTGCGGCAAGGTCCGGATACCCCGCCACCTGTTCCCAGGCCCGAATGAGATCAGCGGCTGCGAGCGCCTGCTCGACCTCGCGTCGCAAGCCGGCGAAATGGCCGTGCAGCAGGATGATCTCGCCCGGCGTCACTTCGCCGAGCCGCCGGGCCAGCTCATCGGTGATCGCCGCCGGCTGGCTCGCTTGCTGCGCGGCTTCGCCAAGCTCGCTGCGCATGCGAGCGACCGCTTCGAGGCCCGGTGCCGGCTGCCGTTGCGGCTGGCGTCGCAAGTCGAGCAGAAGGGTGTCCAGCGGCGACAGCCGGCGCTGGCCGCTACGCGCGGCGGCGTCCGCCACCGCCTGTTCGACTTCGGTGGCAAGGCTGGCGTTGAGCCAGCCCTGATGGGCACTCGCGGCAACGTCGTGCAGCAGGCGCATCGCCCGTCGGTCATGGCCAGCGAGTGCCATCGCTTCGCGGGCGAGCACTTGCGGGAGATTGGGGTCCTCGTACCAGGCGAGCAGCCGCTCCAGCGTCGCCTCTTCGCGGGCGGTTCCGGGTAGAGGCAAAGCGAGGCGCACGGCGCAGGCGCGTCTCGCCAGCTGTGGCTGTGCGATCGCCCGCAGCAGCATGGCGATCTGCTCGTCGAGCGTGCGTTCGCCGAGCTCGTCCGTCCGCGCCGGATCGATACCGGCGGTCGCCGCCAGCGCGTCGAGCAGACTTGCCGGTGCGGCGTCCTTGGCGCGCCCGTCGAGCCGCGCGAACGGCCCGACGGGCGCGTGCGTCGCGCGTCCGGATATCTCGTCCAGCATGGTAGCAAGTCGCGCCGGCTGGAGAGCGCTCGTGGCGCGCCACAGCCCATCGGCCAGTCGTCCTGCGGCGAGCGCGAGATCATCATGCAGCGGAGCGCTGTTTCCGGCCTCTGCGACGACCAGGGCGTTGCCGCCGCTTGCGCCGAGCGTCAATTCGGTCGCGGTCGAGGCGGCATAGCCCTGGCGGTGCGAGGTCACGGCGAAGGCCCCACCCTGCCAGCGCAGTGTCATCGGCGCACCGCTGATCGCCTCGCCTTCGCCAGCCCACGTCAGCTGGCGGCGCGGCGCGGCGAAGACGATGATCTCGTCACCCTCCACCCAATCAGGCAGAGCGATGCCAGCGCTGCCGTCGGCCTTAGCCTGCGGACGGAGCATGCGAAAGCCGCGGCGCAGCGCGGCAAGACGGCCAAGGCCGGTCGCATCGACGTCGCGCTGGTCGGTGAGCGAGGCGGCGAGCAGGTCGAGCTCGGTCTCGATGGCGAGCCGAAGTTCCTGATCGATCTGGCCCAGCGCCTGCCTGGCCTCGCGCATCGCTGCCGGCAGATGCGCCACCAGAAGCCCCTCGGACGCAGCCTCGGCATCGTCGCCGCTGAAGGAGAGCGTCAGCCCTTCCGCCGAGCCGCTACGGATCGCGACCATCTGGGTCAGGGCAGCTCGCTCATCCTCGGGATTGAGGAAGGGGCCGACCAGCAGACGAAAGCCTTCGGCCTCCGAGCCGCTGGCCTGGTTGAAGCCCGAGGCCAGCACCGCATTCTCTGCGTCGGATTGTACGCCGGCCGGCTCGCTTTGCAGCGCGAGCGCCCCGTCGGCGTCACGATGAACCCGCATCAGCGATAGGCCCGGGGTGCGCCGGTCCGCGTCAGTGAGCGAAAGCCTTTCGTCGAGCTGGGCGGGAATCGCAGTTAGCCGGCCATCCGCGTTCAACGTCACGGCATGGAGGGCTCGGCTTCCCGCCGGCAGCTTGCCGTGCAGCGGCGCGGTTCCTGCGTCGGCGGCGGCGATCAGGCTGATACGCCCCCCGGCCTCCTCGGCCGCAAGGAAACGGATCGGAGCGCTTTGTCGCCAGATCGCGGCGACATGGCGCGAGCCGTCCCAGATGATAGCGACAGGCGCCACGGAGGAAGTCACGAAAACAGGCTCCGGGAAAGACGAATGAGGCGGGATGACGCAGGGCGACCTTGCGCGATGGTCCGGCGTCTTGCAAGAGATGCTCTGGGGCCGACATTCGTTGTACGGGCCTGATCTTGCGGCCGGCTGGCTGCGACTTCCGAGACCTGCCAAGCCGGCTTGCTGGAGAGGGCGGCGCGTATGTTGACACGGAGCGGGATGCGATGACGGCGGAATCGGTTTGCTTTGCCGCCTTGCCGGCCGCCTTGCCGGTCACGCTCTTCCAGGCGGCTGCCGGCGAGGGCGTCGCGACCCGCACGCTGGCACTGTCGGATTCCTCGGATGGATCGCCGCGCACGATTGCGGCAAGCTTCCTCGCGCCGCGCGTGCTGCCGCGCCTGTTCCGTGAGTCGGCTCAGGCCGCCTCGGAGGCGCAGGCGGCATTGACGGGCGCCGGGCGGCTGATCGTCCTGCTGCCGGCCGGCCGCTATGACGATGGTGTCTGGGCCCCGATCATCGAGCGCATCCTGCTCGGCCTCGATAGCGCTGCGGCGCGTCCGCGCGAGATCGCTTTCGCCTGGAGCGGGCTCGAACCCTTCCTGGCTCCCCTTCGGGCGTCGTGCACAGGATGTCTGGAGCGATCCACGCCTCGTCCCGGCGCTGCTCGGCGTGCTGGAACGCTCCGCTCGCTCCCTCACCTCCGTGCTCGAAGCGGCCAAGGACGTTCGCCGCGGCCTGATCAGGTTCGAGCCTGCGGGCGAAGGAGCAGGGCCGGCGCAGGCGGCGCTCGCGCTGGCCTGAACGCATAGGCGGGCGGCTACTTCCAGACCAACGCGTTGGCGAGGTCGCGCCGGCCGCATTCCAGCGACATGGCGTTGACGGCGGCGCGGTAGCCCTGCATCGAATAGACCACATGGGCCGGGCGCCCCTCGGGCGTGGTGCCGCTGATCTCCAGCGTCGTGCCTCGATTGTAGCCGGCGACCGCGTCCATATCGAGGATCGGCTGGCCGTTCGAACCTTGTTTCATCGGGCGGATGAAGTTGCCGGAAGCGGTCGGGGCGGCATTGAGCCGGCGCGTCGCGCCGCCCTCGTTGATCACGGCCTCGAACGGCGCGCCGGGCTTGTAATAGCGCTTGTCCTCGATCAGGTGCTGGAGATCGTTGGTCCCGCCGCTGCTGGCCTGCAGCAGGATGAAGGGCGCCTGTTCGCGCCAATAGCGCGGTGATGCCTGCTGCGCAGCGGTATAGGCGAAGCAGGTGCGCTGGCCGGTGCGCGGGTCCTCGGAGACGCTGGCGTACCAGTCCTGGAACCGGCGCAGCAGCCTGCCGGGCGCTTCGGGCACCAGCATGTCCTTGGTGTCGACCGCGCGAGCCCGCAGCTGGAAGTCCTGCGCGACGGGGCCGGCGCTGCCGACCCGGATCGTGTATTCGCCGGCGCCGAGCTTGTAGCGCCGCAGGTTCGGGCGGCTCGGATTGGCGATGTGGATGGTCTTCATCGGGGTGTTGTTGCGGCCGAGCACGTCCACGGGCACGGTCGGGTGCGGACCACGGACGCTGCCGGTCGGAATATCGACCTCGACATAGGATTCCTGCGCGACCAGGAAGGGATATTGCTGCAGCGCCCGGCCGCCTTCGATGCGCGCATTGATCCGCATCGGCGTCTGGTCGAGCCGCGGCGTCTGAGCCTCCGGGCCGAGCGCAGCCCATTGCTGCATCGTCGGCAGCTCGTCGAGCGTGACCAGCCCGTCCTCGGAGACGGGCGTCGTGTCCCTGCGGTTGACGCTGACCGAAATCCGGTAGCCCAGCGGGCGTGGATCGACGGTGACCATGCCGTCCCAGCGCTTGTCCTCGGCGCTGGCGGGGTCGTGCGCGATCACGAGCGTGACATGGCGCGCGGCCCGGATCTTGGTCTCCCGCTCCTCGGCATTCTGCTTGCTGAGTGCGCGCCGCAGCTTGTCGGAGAAGAACTCCTGCCAGCCGGGGCTGACGGGCAACCCGCTCAGCATCCTGACGGAGAGCGTGACGGGATTGGAGGTGTCGACCGAGGCTTGCCAGACGCCGGCGGCGACACGGTTGAAAAGCTCGTCGGTAGAGCTGTACTCCTCGCCGATGAAATCCTGCGAGACGGTGAAGGGGTCGAGGCTCGGCGAGCAGCTCTCATAGCCGTTCCAGCCATGCGCCGACAGATTGAAGCGCGCCGCCGCGCCGACCTTCTGGCCCGATGCGCGGACTTCGATCTGGATCTTGCTGAGCTGTTCCTTGTTGTCGCCCGCCATCGGGTTGTCGAGGACCCCGGTGTCGACGATGCCCTTGATCGGGTCGATGTCGAGCCAGGGCGCCATCGAGACCCCGGGAATGTTCGAGAACGCAGCCCGAATCTGCTGCATGATATTGTTGCCCTGGTCGGTCGTGAAGGCGTCGCGGGTCGCAGGGCGCGAGGCTATGCCGATGGCGACCGGCAGCTTGAGCTGCGGGCATTGCTGCTGGATGCGCTGCCAGAGGAGCTGGGCGGCGGAGCCGAACGGGTTGTACGGGTCGAACCCGGCCATCATCTGCGTCTGCGCCGTAACCCCCACCGGCGATGCCGCCGTGAGGCAGGCAACCGTCAGGCAAAGGATCCGTCTCGTCAGCGCTCGCGCAGTCATCTCGGTTCGATACTCATGGGGTCCCCCTCGCATGCGAGGGAGGACCGGTTCTCATTCCGTCTCGGCTCAGATGCCAGACGCTTCGTTCGTCGCCAGATTGACCTCGACCTGGTCGGTGCCGGCGGCCTTGCCTTCGCGGGTCACGCTGCGCTCGACGACGCGGATGCGCTGGCCCTGGCTGTTGTTGTAGGTGCGGACGGTGCGGGCGCGGACGGTGACGGCCTGGCCGCTCGAATTGCGGAAGCGCTGGACGTTCGAGCCGCCCGAGCGTGCGGCGATGTAGGCCGCCTCGCGAGCGCGCTCCTTCTCGATCGCGTCGGCGATCACCAGGCCGGCAACGCCGCCGATCAAGGCGCCGATCAGGGCACCGCGGCCGCCGCCGACTGCGCCGCCGAGCAGAGCGCCGGCACCGGCGCCCATTGCGCCGCCCGCAGCGACACGTTCCTGCGACCCGGTGCAGCCGCCGAGCAGGAGCGCGCCCGCGACGAGGATGGTTCCGGCCTTCATGGTCTTGGCATGCATCACGTCACCCCAGTAAAAGGTTGTTTCCAAAATCCATGGCGCCTGCAATCTGTCAGCTCTTGCATCCGGCAGAGCGAGTTTCGCAAAACCCGGGCAAGACCATACGGCGCCACACCCGGCATCTCTTCCATATTGGCCATTTCTGGGCAAGGGCCAGCGCAGTTTGTGACAATTTCGACAATCTTTAAAATGTTCGCACGCCATAACCCGCCGTGAAAGCCAAGAAAAACCGGGACTGAAGGGCTGCCGCACAGCCGCTGCTCCGCCGCATCGACCATCGGCGGTGCGATATCTTTAAAAACGCGGGGTTCATCTTTAATGCTTTTCCGGCAGCTGTGGTTAATTCGCCGCGGTGCGCTGTGTCCCTACCGCGATGAGTGACGTTCCGTCACGCGCATCGGCATCCCGTCACGTGGGCGCAGCGTGATGCGCTGGGTCGGCATCGGGGCCTCCTCGTTCGCATAGTCGAAGCGCAGGCGCCGGAGCAGCATGGCGAGCACGATCACCGCCTCCACCATGGCGAATTGCAGGCCGATGCAGATTCGAGGGCCGGCACCGAACGGCAGATAGGCATAGCGCGGGATGATCTCACGGGCTCCGGGCAGGAAGCGCTCGGGCCGGAAACGATCGGGTGCCTCCCACAACGTCTCGTGCCGATGCAGAAGATAGGGCGAGATCACGACAAGTGCGCCCTTCGGGATGACGCAATGTCCGGCCGCGACATCGTCGGCCAGTGCCGTCCGCGACAGGGATGGGACGGGAGGATAGAGTCGCATCGCTTCCTCGATCACCGCGCGGGTGAGGGAAAGGCGTTCGCCGGACAGGGCTGCGGCGGCGATATCCTCGCCGGCTGCATCGATCTCGGCCTCGAGCGCGTCGCGCACATCCGGTGCGAGCGATACCAGGTAGAGCGACCAGGTCAGGGCGTTCGCGGTCGTCTCGTGGCCAGCGCCGATGAAGGTGACGATGTTGGCGCCGACCTCGGCCTCGCTGAGCCCTGTGCCTGTCTCGGGGTCGCGCGCGGCGAGAAGCGCGTCGAGCAGGTCGGGTTTTTCTGGCTGCCAGCCTGCGTCGGCATGGAGCGCCTGCCGCTCGGCGATGATCGCCTTGACCTGCGCTTCGAAGAAAGAGATCGCCGGCCGTGCCATCCAGCGACCGATGCGCGGCAGCCAGGTCGGCGCGCCGAGCACGTCGAGCGGATCGATCCGGCCTTGTGTCTCGAAATAGCGCGTCAGGGCCTTGCCGAAAGCGTCGGCGCCACCGGCGATCGCGTTCGAAAACATCGTCTCGGCGAGGATGTCGTAGGTCATGCGGGTCATGTCGGTCGAGATATCGACGATGCGGCCGCTGCGCCGGCGCAGCATGCGGGCAACCGTCCGCTCGGCCGGCGCGACCATGCGCTCGGCCAGCGCTGCGACGGAGCGCGGCGTGAACAGCGGGGCCAGCGTCCGCCGCGCCCGTTTCCAGGCTTCGCCCTCGGCCGTCAGCAAGCCTTCGCCGAGCCCGGGCGCCAGGATCGTGCGCTGGAGATCGTCCTTTCGGTAGTTGGCCGCGTTCTCGACGAGCACATGGCGGACCGCGTCGGGGTCGGAGATGACGACGCCGTAGCCGAACAGGCCCTCGCCGGCGACGATCGGCTCGCGGAAGTGCCGCGTGCGCCAGATCGTCAACGGGTTGCGGCGTAGGCGCAGCAGCAGTTCGAGCCGGCCGAACTCGCGTTCTTCCGGAACCGGGGCCGGAGGGCGACGCCGGCGGGAATGAGCGGTCGGCATGGCTGCATCCGCTGCAATCATCAGATCTCTCCTTCGAGCTGAAACCTGTCGGCTCAGGCCGACCCGATTGGAACCGGTCCCGGCGGCGACAGTCTCCTGCCGGTTTCAGGCATTCCGAAGGCGCAAGCCGCGTGCCACTCGATCTGCGATTGTTGCATTGCAGAGAATAATCCGCGCAATCTTGTGCAGTGCACAATAGATGCTATTTTAGGTGTCCAAGGAGCCACCGTGATGCCCGAGTACAAGAATCCTCCCCCGCGCATTCTGCGCCCGCGCAAAGAGCTGCCGACCCTCGAAGAGGCGGTGACGGCGGCGCAGTGCATGAGCGATTCGCCGGAACAGCAGGCCGAGCTCGCCGCCCAGCTGATGGGCGTTACCGTCGCCGAGGTCGTGCCGCTGATCCGCAAGGCCGCGCATCGCACCACCGTGATGACCCCGAACCGCTCCGTCGTCGTGGTCCGTCGGCCGACCCGGACCTTCTCGCCGCGCCTCGCCGAGGCGATGCGTCGCTGACCTGCGCGCTTCGCGCCGCCATCTCCCGATATCGGCGAGCGCCGGAGACCTGGAAGGGCTCCGGCGTTTTGCTTTGTGTTTTACCGTGACGTCTACGCGGTCGGTTCAGTTCCGAGCCCCGATCTCGTCGAGGATCGGGCAGTCCGGCCGCTTGTCGCCATGGCAATGGCTGGCGAGATGGCGCAGCGTCGCCGCCATCGCCTGCAGTGCCGCAGCCTTCTCCTCCAGCTCCGCGACGTGCTTCAAGGCGAGCTGCTTGACGTCGGCACTGGCCCGCGAGCGGTCGCGCCAGAGGGCCAGCAGAGACCCGGTCTCGTCGACCGAGAAACCGAGGCTGCGGGCACGGCGCACGAAGCGCAGCGTATGGACGTTCGGCGCGGCATAGACCCGGTAGCCCGATTGCGAGCGCGCCGGCGGTTCGATCAGCCCGATCTGCTCGTAATAGCGGATCATCTTGGCGCTGACGCCTGAAGCCTCCGCGGCTTGTCCGATGTTCATCCTACCCTCCCAAAAGCCGTGGCCGGCGCTGCCAAAGTAAGGTCCTGCCGCAACGCAAAGCGGCGCAGCCTGAGCACGCTGACACGGGAAAAGCCATGGCCGAGCTGGCGAAGCCCGGCGACATCAAGACGCCCCAGAGCGGGTAGTCGGCGCTCAGCACGCCCGGCACGGAGCGCAGCGCCTTTTCGACCGATCCGACACCGGCCGCGGAGGTCATTCCGTTGGCGGGAATATCGGTCACGCTGGGCCTGCTTGCAGGCACTTCATGCTTCGCATGCATCGTCATGACGCATCACCTTCCTTCTCTCGCTTGGAAGATGGCTACACCTTGCCATCCTGGGAAGGTCAAGCGCTGCCTTTTGGACTGCCGCGGCGGTGCGATCGGCTTCCCAGGCAGAAACCGGGTGTCGCGAGCCACTGCCGATGCGTTTCATCGCTGCGGATAGAACGGGTGAAGGACGTAGAACATGGTGGCGGTGGCGCTTCGTACAGATGGACAGACGACGGATGAGGTCGTGACGGCCCTCGACTGGCGGCGGATCGAGACGGAGCTGGACGAGCATGGCGTCGGCCTGACCGGGCCGTTGCTCGATGCCGATATCTGCGCCGCGCTGCGCGCGCTTTATGTTGAACCGGGGCATTTCCGCAGCCGCATCGTCATGGCGCGTCACGGCTTCGGCCGCGGCGAATACCAGTACTTCGCCCATCCCCTGCCTGACGTGATCGCGGCGCTACGCCCGCTGATCTACGCCCGGCTCGCGCCGATCGCCAATCGCTGGAATGCCGCGCTCGGGATCGACCAGCGCTATCCGGAGGCGCTGGGCGACTTTCTGACGCTGTGCCATGCGCAGGGTCAGGAGCGGCCGACGCCGCTGCTGCTGAAATACGGCGCCGGCGACTACAATTGCCTGCACCAGGATCTCTATGGCGACCTGTTCTTCCCATTCCAGATGGTGATCCTGCTCTCCGAGCCGGATCGGGATTTCACCGGCGGAGAGTTCACTTTGGTCGAGCAGCGCCCACGCATGCAGTCACGGCCCGAGGTCGTACCGCTGCGACAGGGCGAGGCTGCGATCTTCGCCGTGCAGCACCGGCCGGTGCAGGGAACGCGCGGGACTTATCGCGTCAATCTGCGTCATGGCGTCAGCCGGGTGCGCTCGGGCGCGCGCTATACGACCGGGCTGATCTTCCACGATGCGCGGTAAGCGGGACCGTCAGGGCGACTTGAACTTCAGGCCGCGCAGGATCGCGCCCAGGGCCGGCTCGTCGACGAGGTCCGCCGCATCCGCTTGCGTGAACCATTGGCAGCGCCGCTGTTCCTGCTCGGGCCAGGTCGGGAGCTGGTCCTTCACCGCGAGCAGATAGAGCCTGACCTTGCACAGGACGAAATCGCGCGTGCGTCGCTTCCAGTAGGTGTAGCGGCCGACGGGCTTCTTGCCGATCTCGCCGAGGAGGCCGGCTTCCTCCATGGCTTCGCGCGCCGCGGCCTCATAGCCCTTCAGCCCGCGGATCGGCCAGCCTTTCGGCACGATCCAGCGCTGTGTCTCGCGCGTCGTCACGAGCATGATCTCAACGGCGCCGTCCGGCCGGTGCCGATACGGTATCGCGCCGATCTGAACCTTCGGCCCTGCCGCCCGCTTGCCGCTCGCCGCCTTTGCTGTCCTTGCCGACTTCCCCATGCGCCCTCCGGCGGCAGCATATGGTGATTCGGGGGCGGCTCGCCAGTTGATTTTGTAGCCGGCAATGCTTTTTCGCGCGACATGCCGGCTCCCGGCAGGCTCGCAATCGTTGCACAGGCGGGTGTTTCCCGTCCGTGGGTAACGGTGAGCTGGAAGCCGCGGACTGCCGGCCCTGTTCGGCCGACCGGCCGCTTTCAGAGCTTCTTGCCGTCCTTGCCGAACTGCTTGAGGTAGGCGGTGAGGTCGGCGATCTCTTTTTCGTTCTTGATGCCGGCGAAGATCATCTTGGTGCCGGGGATCTTGGCCTTCGGATCCTTGATGTACTCGGCGAAGACCGCCTCGTCCCAGGTGATGCCCGCGCCCTTGTTGGCAGTCGAATAGCTGTAGCCCTCGACCTCGCCGGTATGACGCCCGAACAGGCCGTTGAGCTGCGGGCCGACCAGGTTCTTCGCGCCTTCGCCGATCTGGTGGCAAGCGCGGCACTTGTTCCAGGAGCGCTCGCCGGCGGCGACGTCCTGCGCCGAGGCCGGGGACGCGGCCAACGCGGCCAGGGTGAGCACGGTGGCGCTGGCGATCAGTCTCATCGGGTCGTCTCTCTTCAGCTTAGACTCCTTCCGAGATAGCGCAGCCTGCTTCTTTGGATACGGGGCAGTTCGTCGCGGTGGGTAGCTACAGGCCACCGATCCACTCGGCCACGTTGGCAGTGAACGCATCCGGGCGGGAGATCGGGAAGAAGTGCCCCCGAATCGAGCAGCGTCTTGCGCGCCCCCGGCATGGCGGCGGCGAGCTCTTCCTGCAGGAAGGCCGGCACGATCAAATCGTCGCGGGCGCCGAGGATCAGTGTCGGCAGAGCGATCTCCCCAGCCCAGCCCGCGCCATCGAAGGCGTGCAGTGCATTGATGCGTTCGCGCACCACCTGCTTCGCCTCGGACGTGGCGGGCGCGGCGGCGACGGCTGCCTCGTAGACGCTCCAATGCGCTTCGAGCCAGGTGGGTGGATACGCCATCAGCGCCGCGGTCGCGGCATAGGCGCGCGGGTGCTGGTCGAGGATGGCGAGGCGGGTCTCGAACAGCGCGGTCATGTAGCGGTTCTGCTTCAGCCAGCTGCCACTCAGGATCAGCCCATCGAGCCGCTCCGGCGCCTGGCGGGCCAGCGAGAGGCCGATGCAGCCGCCGGTCGAATGGCCGAGGACAGTGGCGCGTTCGACACCGGCCGCGTCGAGAACGGCGAGGCAGTCCTGGGCCAGCTGGTCGATCGTGCAGGGCGCATTGCCCCGATCGCTGGCGCCGATGCCGCGCTGGTCGAAGCGCAGCACTCGAAAGGAGCGGGCGAGCGTTGCGGCATTGTCGTCCCAGAAGGCCGCGCTGCCCGCCAGCCCGCTCACCAGCAGCAGCGGCCGGCCTTGCCCTTGCGCCAGCGCGCGCAGCATGGCGCCGTCCCGCAAGGGAACCCGGAACTCGCCGTCGACTTCGACCCTGTCGATCGGGACGGGCGCCGTCCCATTCGAAGTATCGTGCTGGTGCGGTCGCGCTTGTGTCATGGCTGTGTTTCCTCTGGCGCGGTGAGGCCGGCCTTCTGTCCAGGAGGGCGGGTGGGATCGTTCAGATCGCGCGGGGTCGGCGCCTTGATCTGGATCACTCGGCCGATGGCCCCCGGCGGTCTGCCCGCGGAACCGAATACGGCGGTCTTGCTGGCGGATGCCCCGGCCATGCCAACCTCCCTCGCGTTTCCCCGCACGAATGATCGTGCCGGGGGGGCGGCATTGTCCAGCCGCCTTTGTTCATGGCGGCATTGGCTTAGACGCAGAACGGAGGGTCTGAAAAGGGCGTCGTTATGCGTCGGGCGCAGGGCGATGTCAGCTACAGGCAGTTGACCCAGAGTACGCGGGTGACGCCGGCGTCGCCATTGGCGAAGCGGTGCGGCCGCGAGGAGAGGAAGCGGAAGCTGTCTCCCTCGCGCATGACCCAGCTTTCGCTCTCGACGCTGAGCAGCATGGTGCCGCTGAGCACGAGGCCGGCTTCTTCGCCATTGTGGATGTAATGCTCGTCGCCGGTGCTGGCGCCGGGCTCCATCTCGACGATGAACAGATTGAGTTTCGAGCCCTCGGCTTGCGGCGTGAGCAATTGCTTGCGGATGCCGGAGCGCCAGAGCTGCAATTCGCCGCGATCCGATTGGCGGACGATGGTCGCGGTCGGGTCGGCGCGCCGCGCGTCCGGAGGAAACAAGTCGGAGATCGCGACGCCGAGCGCATCGGCGACTCCTGCGAGCACCCGCAGCGTCGGCGAGGACAGGCCGCGCTCGATCTGGCTGAGGAAGCCGATCGACAGCCCGGTCCGGCTCGCAAGCTCCTCCAGCGATAATTGGCGCGCACGCCGCAGTTGGCGCAGCCGCGCTCCGATCTCGCGGTCGACATGCAGATGCGGCAGATCGGCGGCAGGCAGGCTCATCGCGATTCCTTCATGGCCTATTTCATGTGCATGAAAATCGCTTGCCGGCAAGATCGTCCTATGCTCGTATCTTCATGCTCATGAAAATACGAGCCGACGCCTGACCGGGCGTACGGACAAATGAGGGGACATTGCCATGGAACGCCGGACCTTCCTGACCCTGCTGGCTGGAGGCGCTGTTGCCGCTTCCGTATCGCCGGCCGCCGCACAGTCCGTCCTCAAGGTCGGCTCGACGCCGACCGGCATGCCGTTCACCTTCCTCGACACCAAGACCAACACGATCGAAGGCGTCATGGTCGACCTGGTTAAGGCGATCGCCGCGGCTTCGGATCTGAAGGTCGAGGTCGAGGGCATGCAGTTCTCGACGCTGGTCGCCTCGCTCACCGCGAGCAAGATCGATCTGATCTCGGCGGCGATGTACATCACCCCGGCCCGCAAGGAGGTGATCGACTTCTCCGACCCGATCTACACCTATGGCGAGGGGCTGCTGGTCCCGGCCTCGGACAAGAAGGATTACGTCGAGCTCGCCGACATGAAAGGCTACACGGTCGGCGCCCAGATCGGCACCGCCTATGTCGAGGCGCTGCAGAAGACCGGCCTGTTCCCCGAGGTGAAGCTCTACAAGACCTCGCCGGACATCCTCGCCGACGTCAATGCCGGCCGCGTCCAGGCCGCCTTTGCCGATGCGCCGATCATGGCCTACACGCTGAAGCAGGGGCAGTTCCCGAACGTCCGGCTGGTCAAGTCCTACAAGCCCATCATCACCGGCTCGGTCGGCATCGGCGTGCGCAAGAGCGACGGCGAGCTGCTGAAGAAGGTCAATGCCGGCCTCGCCAAGGTCAAGTCCGACGGCACGCTCGACAAGATCCTCGCCAAATGGGGCCTGGAATAAGCGAGCTCGAGAGCTGTAGGCCTATGCCCCGGCCGGGTCCAGCGTGATCCGGCTGATGGGCCAAGGCCGATCCATCGCCGCGACCTTCCCGTGACGCCGAGCTCCGATGCAAGCTTTTTGCGTGATGCCGCCCAGTTCCTGCCCCTGCTGCTTCAGGGGCTGAAATTCACGATCCTGGTGACGCTCGGCTCGCTGGCGTTGTCGACTGCGCTCGGCCTGGTCTGGGCGCTGATGCGCGTCTCGGGCATCAGCTGGCTCGTCTTCCTCGCAAAGGCGGTCGTCAATACACTGCGCGGCATCCCGATCCTGGTGCAGCTCTTCTACATCTACTTCGTCTTTCCCGAATTCGGGGTGGCGCTCTCGGCGTTGCAGGCCTCGATCATCGGCCTCGGCATTGCCTATTCGGCCTATCAGTCCGAGAATTTCCGCGCCGGCATCGAGGCGGTCGACCATGGCCAGATCGAGGCGGCCCAGTCTATCGGCATGGGCTGGGGCATGATGATGCGCCGGGTGATCCTGCCCCAGGCGGTCAAGATCGTGCTGCCGCCCTACGGCAACATCATGATCATGATGCTGAAGGATTCTTCGCAGGCCTCGACCATCACCGTGGCCGAATTGACCTTGCAGGGTTCGTTGCTCGCCTCGTCGACCTTCAAGAACATGACGGTCTACACGCTGGTGGCGCTGCTCTATCTCTCGATGAGCCTGCCGCTCATCGCCTTCGTCGGCTGGCTCGAACGCCGCTTCGGCAAGGGAGCCAAGCGATGATCGAGCTCTCCGGAGTCACCAAGAGCTTCGGCGCCCATCAGGTGCTGAAGGGCATCACCGGAAGTGTCCAGCGCGGCGAGGTCGTCTGCCTGATCGGCCCCTCCGGCTCCGGCAAGTCGACCATCCTGCGCTGCATCAACGGGCTCGAAGCCTATGATGGCGGCTCGATCCTGATCGACGGGGCGAGGGTCGACCGTGCCGATCGCTCGATCGTCGGCATTCGCACGGCGATGGCGATGGTGTTCCAGCGCTTCAACCTGTTTCCGCACCGGACGGCGCTCGAGAACGTCGTTGAGGGGCCGATCCATGTGAAGAAGGAGCCGCCGGCGCAGGCACTGGAGCGCGGCCGCGACCTGCTCGCCCGCGTCGGCCTCGCCGACAAGTTCGGCGCCTATCCGGCCCAGCTTTCGGGCGGCCAGATGCAGCGTGTCGCCATCGCCCGCGCGCTCGCCATGCAGCCCAAGGCGATCCTGTTCGACGAGCCGACCTCGGCGCTCGATCCCGAGCTCGTCGGCGAGGTGCTCGGCGTGATGAAGAGCCTCGCCGAGGACGGCATGACCATGCTGGTCGTCACCCATGAGATGGGCTTTGCCCGCGAGGTCGCCGACCGCGTGCTCTTCCTCGATGGCGGCGTCATCGTCGAGGAGGGCGCGGCACGCGAGGTGCTGAGCGCGCCGCGCAACCCGCGCACCCAGGATTTCCTGCGCCGCGTGCTCAAGCCGATCTGAGGAAGTCGCTATGGCCGAACCCTTCCCGCTGCAGCCCTCGCTCTGGCATGCGACTGCGCCAGCTGCAGCCGAGACGCCGCCGCTCGCTGGCGATGTCCGGGCCGATGTCTGCATCGTCGGTGCCGGCTATGCGGGGCTCTCGACGGCGCTGCATCTCGCAGAAAGCGGCGTCTCGGTCGTCGTGCTGGAGGCGCGCGAGCCGGGCTGGGGCGCGTCGGGCCGCAATGGCGGACAGGTCATCCCCGGCATCAAATACGACCCCAGCGAGATCGTCTCCAAATTCGGGGCCGAGGCTGGTGCAGCCTTGGTCTCCTTCGTCGGCTCGACCGCCGATCTCGTCTTCGGGCTGATCGAGAAGCACGGCATGGACGTGCCGCATCGCCGCGCCGGCTGGATCCAGGGCGCCCATACGCCGGCCATGGTCGAGACCGTGAAGCGCCGTGCTGACGAATGGAGCATGCGCGGCGTCGCGGCCCGTTTCCTCGACGCCGATGCAGTCGGTCGTCTGATCGGCACTGACCGCTATCTCGGCGGCTGGCTCGATCCGCGCGGCGGTGGTGTCCAGCCACTCGCCTATGCCCGCGGCCTCGCCCGGGTGGCGCAGAAGGCGGGCGCCGCGATCCACGGCCAGAGCCCGGTCACCGGCCTGCGTCGCGATGGCGGCAACTGGGTCGTGCGCACTGCACAGGGCGCCAGCGTCACCGCCACGCGCGTGGTAATCGCGACCAATGGCTATACCGGCGACCTCATTCCGAAATTGCGCCAGACGGTGATCCGGCCGAATTCCTTCATCGTCGCAACCGAGCCGCTCTCCGATAATCTCGCCGGCACGATCCTGCCCGAGGGGCAGGTGACTTCGGACACCCGCCAGCTCCTGCTCTATTTCCGCAAGGATCACGAAAACCGGCTGCTGATGGGCGGGCGCGGTCCTTTCCGCGAGCCGCGCGATGCCGCCGACTGGGCCCATCTCGAACGTGTCGTCGGCAAGATGTACCCGCAGGCCAAGGGCTTGCGTTTCGACTATCGCTGGTGCGGCCGCGTCGCGCTGACCCGCGATTTCCTGCCGCATCTGCACGAGCCTGAGCCCGGCCTGCTCGTCGACATCGGCTGCATGGGCCGCGGCATCGGCCTGCAGACGGCGATGGGCAAGGCGATGGCCGAATACCTGCACAGTGGTGACAGGACACGCCTGCCCTTCCCGGTCGTGCCGATCACGCCGCTGCCGCTGCACGCGCTGAACGAGCTCTATGTCTCGGCGATCATCGCCTGGTACCGCCTGACCGATGGCGGCATGAAGGACCGCGCCGCTTGACCGGCGCCCGTTCCTGACGCAGGGCGAGGGCATGAGCATCGTTCTCGCCTGCGATCTCGGCGGCACCTCCTTCCGCGCCGCCCTCGTCGATGACACCGGCGCTACCTGCGCCCAGCACACCATCGCCGGGCCGGCGAGCCATGACGACCGCTCGGGCGCTTCGCAAGTCGAGGCCGAGGCCTGGTGGGCCCTTCTTGTCGAGGCCTGCGCCGGGCTGGCGAGGGAAGCGCCGGCGCTGTTCGATGCGGTCGAGGCCGTCGCGATCTGCGGCGTCACCCGCACGCAGATCTTTCTCGATCGCGATGGCCGTCTCTTGCGCCCGGCCATGACCTGGAAGGACACCCGCGCCGACGCGCTCGCGGCTGGCTTGCGCGAGCGGCTCGACCCCGCCCATCCGGAAAGCGCGGCAGTCAACGCCTTCCACCCGCTCGCCCGCCTGGCCTGGCTGTGCGAAAGCGAGCCCGAGGCCTTCGCCGAGCTCGCCTGCCTGCTCGAGCCGAAAGATTATCTGAATTTCCGCCTGACAGGCCGGCAGGCCAGCGATCCGGTCTCGATGGCGCGGCTGCTGGCTGCGGCCGAGTTGGTGAACGGCAGCGATCTGCTGGAGGGGGCCGGCATCCCGGCGTCGATCCTGCCCCCATATTGGAGCCTTGGGAGCAGGTCGGCGGGGTCCAGCTCGGTCTGCCCGCGCCGCTCGACCGCCTTGCCGGCAAGCCGGTCTTCTGTGCCTCCAACGACACCTGGGCAGCGGTGGTCGGCCTTGGCGCCATGCGCGAGGGCTATGCCTACAACATCTCCGGCACCACCGAGGTGCTCGGCGTCGTCGGCCGCGAGCCGGCCCGGGCGGAGGGGCTGCTCACCGTCGATTGGCGCGGTCTGTTCCAGCTCGGCGGACCCAGCCAGACCGGTGCCGACACCGTATCCTGGCTGCTGGCACTGCTCGGACGCGATGGTGCGGCGGTCGGGCAGGAGATCGAGGCGCTGCTGGCCGGCCCGCGCCAGCCGCAGCCGTTGCTCTTCCTGCCTTATCTCCAGGGCGAGCGCGTGCCTTATTGGGATCCGTCCTTGCGTGGAGCGCTCGTGGGACTGAACCGCCGGCATGGGCCGACCGACCTTGCGTTTGCGGTGCTGGAGGGCGTCGCCTGCCTCAATCGTGTCGTGCTGGAGCGGGCCGAAGCCGCGCTCGGCCGGGAAGCGAGCGAAATCCGCTTCGGTGGCGGCGCAGCCGCCAATCCGGTCTGGAGCCAGATCAAGGCTGATCTCTGCGGCCGGCCGATTGTGGTCGCGGCCTCCCGGGAGCCCGGCCTGCTCGGCGCGGCGATCATCGCTTTCGCGGGGCTCGGCCATTTCGCCTCTCTCGCCGAAGCGCAGCAGAGGCTCGTCACTGTCGCGCATCGGTTCGAGCCCGATCCGGCCCGCAAGCCGGCCTATGACGCGCTCTTTGCCCTGTTCCGTCGGGCCGAGGATGCGCTGGCGCCGATCTCGCGCGATCTCGTCGCAGCCGCGCAGGAAGGCGGGGCGCTGGCCGATCTCGCGCGCCATGCGTCACCGGTGGTGAGCCTGCACGCCGATTGACGTTGCGGCTGAGGCGCTTGCGCCTTACCCAGATGGAACCAATCTCCAGAGAGAGGTCCATGCCGCGTTCCTGCCGCGCTGTAGCGTTTCGTCTCTCCCCGGTCGTCGGCAGGGCCGGCTGATGCCGAAGCCCGTCACCCTGATCACCGGCGCTTCTGGCGGCATCGGCAGCGCGCTGGCGATGACGCTGGCACCGGCGCACAGGCTCGTCCTCTCCGGACTGGAGGGAGGCCCGCTGGTCGAACTTGCGGACCGCTTGCAGGCTGATGGCGCCGAAGTCGCGGCCATGACCGGCGATGTCCGCGACCGCAATCTCGCCGGGAGCTTGGTCGAGCTCGCGGTCGAGCGCTTCGGCCGGCTCGACAATCTCGTCACCGGCGCCGGCGCCTCGCGGCCGGTGCCGCTGGTCGAGATGGAGGACGAGGAATGGGACAGGCTCGTCGACATCAACTTGTCGGCAGTGTTCCGCGTTTCCAAAGCCGCCGCCAAGGAGATGATAGCGCAGGGTGAGGGCGGCGCCATCGTCCACATCTCCTCGATCGCCCATAGCAATGGCGGCGCCAACCTTGCCTATGGCTCGGCCAAGGGCGGCGTCGCGACGCTGACCTACGGCATGGCCCAGCAGCTCGGCCGCCATGGCATCCGCGTCAACGCGGTTGCGCCGGGGATCATCGATACGCCGATGGTGCGCGGCGGCTTTGCCAAACAGTTCAATGCGCTGGTCGAGGGCGCCTCGCAGCGCACCCCGCTCGGACGACTCGGCAGGCCGGAAGACGTCGCCGGCGTGATCACCTTCCTGCTCTCGCCGGCCGCGGCCTTCGTCACCGGCGCGCTGATCCCGGTCACCGGCGGCATCGAGATCCTCTCGCCGATCTCGGCGATCGCGACAGGGAACGCCTGACGATGCGCGAGATCATCGGCCGCTACGGCACTGCGCTCGCCGGCCTCGCCTTGATCATCTTCTTCGTCGCCTTCGCGCCGAACTTCGCGACGACGATGAACGTCGTCAACGTGCTGAAGGATACGAGCTTCCTCGCCATCCTGGCGCTCGGCTTCGCGCTTGCCTTCACCGTCGCCGAGCTCGATCTCTCGATCGCCGAGATGGCGAGCCTCGCCGCCGTCGTCTGCGGCTGGCTGGTGCAGCTTCAGTATCCGCCGCTGGTCGCGGTCCTGGCTGCCCTCTCGGTCGGGGCGCTGCTCGGCGGGCTCAACGGCTACGGCGTCACCGTGCTGCGCATCCCCTCGCTGATCATGACACTCGGCACGGCCGCGATAGCCAAGGGCTTCGCCTTCATGATCACGCAGGGCGTCGCCTTCGTCGGGCGCTGGCCGGTAAGCTTCACTGGGCTGGCGCGCGGCTACACCTTCGGCATCCCCAATCTCGTGCTCTGGTTGACCGGCGTCACCCTCTTTGCCTGGGGCCTGGTCAAATGGACCCGCATCGGCGCCCATATGGTCGCCACCGGCGAGGCGGACGAGGCTGCGCGGCTCTCCGGCATCGCGACGGGGAAGATGAAGCGCATCGGCCTGCTCCTCTCCGGCATCCTTGCGGCGATCACCGCCGTGCTGCTCGCCGCCAACCTGTCCTCGGCTGCGCCGAACATGGCTGGTGACTATCTGCTTTACGCCATCGCCGCCGTGCTGCTCGGCATGACCATGTTCGAGCCGGGCAAGCCGAACGTGCCCGGCACCGTCTTCGCGGCGCTGGTGCTGAAGGTGCTCGGCAACGGTTTGGTGCTGCTGGGCGCGCCCTACTACGTTCAGGACATCGTTCTCGGTGCCATCATCATCGGCTCGGTCGCCTTCTCGGCCAGCGTGATGAAGAAGGCGGCGTTCAAGGTCTGAAAGCTCACAACGATAACGAGGGGAGAGGTTGTCATGGTCGGTTTGAAGAGAGTTGTGCTGGCGGCCGCTGCCGTCATCGGTCTCGGGCAGGGGGCTCAGGCCTTCGAGCTCGGTGTCATCGGCTTCCAGTTCTCGTCGGAGACGCATGCCCGCGTCGCCAATGCCGCCACGGCCGCCGCCAAGGCCAAGGGCTGGAACGTCACGCTGCTGAACTCGGAAGGCGCGCTGCCCAAGCATGCCGAGCAGTTCGATGCGCTGATCGCCAAGAAGGTCGACGCGATCATCATCGCCATGGGCAAGCCGGTCGAGGCCGACGCCCAGTTCAAGGCGGCCAAGGACGCCAAGATCCCGGTCATCACCGTGCAGTCGGGCTCGAGCCCGCATGCACTCTTCGATATCCAGACCAACGAGTACAAGGTCGGCGCCGAGGCCGCGCTCTATCTGCTCGGCCAGCTCGGTTATCAGGGCAACATCGTCACCGCCCGCTTCGACCTCAATGTCGCCTCGCGCATCCGCGGCAAGCTGCTCGATGCCGTGCTCTCGGAGAACCAGGCGGTGAAGGAGCTCGGCAAGTTCTCGATGGCGCGCACCCAGAGCTGGCGCGACGATGTCCGCGCCGGCATGCAGGCGCTGCTGCTGCAGAACCAGGGCAAGATCAACGGCATCTGGGCCTCGTTCGACGGCCAGGCCTACATCATCGACGACCTCCTGCAGGCTCAAGGGGTGAAGAAGGGCCAGATTCCGCTGGTCTCGGTCGATGGCGGCAAGGAGACCTATGCCCGCATCGCCGACCCAGCCTCGACCTTCACCGCCACCGTCTCGATCCCGTTCGAGGAGATGGGCAAGCAGGCGGTCGACGCGATCCAGACGATCGTCGTCGACAAGAAGCCGAAGGAGACGATCACCTCCGGCCCCTATCTCTTCACCGACGCCGTGCTGGTCGACAAGAACAACGTCCAGCAGTTCCTGAAGTGAACTCGCTGACCGCCACCCCCATCCTCTCGCTTCGCGGCATCGGCAAGAGCTACGGCCCGGTCGTGGCGGTGCGCGAGGTCGATCTCGATATCTTTGCCGGCGAGGTCGTTGCCATCTGCGGCGACAACGGCGCCGGCAAGTCGAGCCTGATCAAGGTCGTCTCCGGCGCCGAGGAGGCGACCTCGGGCACGCTCCAGATGCGCGGCAAGGAGGTCGTCTTCGCCTCGCCGCATGATGCGCTGAGCCATGGCGTCGCGACGATCTACCAGGATCTGGCGCTGGCGCCGCGGCTGTCGATCGCGCAGAACGTCTTCATGGGCTCCGAGCTGACCAGGCCCATGCTGCTGCCGTTCCTGCGCGTGCTCGACAAGAAGAGGATGGCGCAGGAGGCGCGCGGCTTCCTCAAGCAGCTCTCGGTCACCGTCGAGGACATGGACCGGCCGGTCGAGCGGCTCTCCGGCGGCCAGCGCCAGGCGGTCGCGATTTCCCGCGCGCTGCGCTGGAAGGCCGAGATCATCATCATGGACGAGCCGACGGCCGCGCTCGGCGTCAAGGAGACCGCGCTCGTCCTCGACCTGATCCGCAAACTCAAGGCCGACGGCAGGACGGTGCTGCTGATCAGCCACAATATGCGCGACGTGGTCGCGCTCGCGGACCGCGTGGTGATCATGGGCGCTGGCCGCAAATACGTCGACCGGCCGCTCGGCGATCTCACCGCCGACGATCTCAGCCACATGATCATGGCCGGCAATGCCAGGGCGGCGTGAGATGATCAGCGAGATCATCGTCATCGATACCGATCCGGGCCAGGACGACGCCGTCGCCCTGCTGCTCGCCTTCGCCAGCCCGGAGCTCGATCTCAAGGCGATCACCACCGTCGCCGGCAATGTCCCGCTGGCGCTGACCACCGCCAATGCGCTTCGCATTCGGGAGCTCGCCGGCCGCGAGGACGTTCCCGTCCATGCCGGGGCCGATCGGCCATTGCTCTTCCCGCTCTCGACCGCCGAATTCGTCTGCGGACCCGATGGCCTCGCCGGTGCCGATCTGCCGCCGCCGCGCGGCACGGCCAATCCCGGCCACGCCGTCGAGGCGCTGATCGCGATACTGCGCGCCGCGCCGGACGACAGCGTCATACTCTGCCCGCTCGGGCCGCTGACCAATCTCGCGCTTGCCTTCCGGCTGGCGCCGGACGTGCTGCCCAAGGTGAAGCGCATCGTGCTGATGGGCGGGGCGCTGGCGCTCGGCAACATCACCCCGGCGGCCGAATTCAACGTTCATGTCGACCCGCACGCTGCCGCGATCGTCTTCGACTGTGGCCGCCCGATCGTGATGTTGGGCCTCGGCGTCACCCATCAGGCGATCGCCTCGCACGAACAGGTCGCGCGCCTGCTCACTTTCGGCAATGCGGCGGGCAAGGCGGTGCATGGGATGCTGACGCGTCCGCGCCCCGGCGGGCTCGGTACCGCCGGCCATCCCATGCACGATCCCTGCGTGATCGCCTTTCTGCTCTGGCCGGAACTCTTTTCGGGGCGCGACTGTTTTGTCGAGGTCGAGACCGGCGACGGTGCCTTGCGGGGCCGCACCACCATCGACTGGAACGGCCGGCTCAAGCGGCAGGCCAATGCCCATGTCGTCGCGAGCGTCGAGGCGGAGGCGCTGTTCCAGCGCCTGTTCGACCGGCTCGCGACGTTGCCCTGAGCGGAGGTTCGGATGGCCCATTTCGTCGAGGAGCTGCAGCTCGAGGCCGAGCGTGCGATCATGGCGATGCAGACCGCTGCGCTCGCCGCCCGCCAGCTCCACGCCCGCGCCGAACTGATGCGCCATATGCTGACCACCGCGCGCAAGGTCGCGGGAAAGCCGAAGGCCGAGGCCGTCGAGACGGTGGTGCGCGAATGGATGGCCGCCTGGAATCTCGGGCGCCAGGACTGGCCGCATATCGCCCGCGAGATGGAGACCTTCACCGCCACCTTCCACGATTATGCGAATGAGCCCGGCGATCGGAACGACGCGGCGCTCCGACGCGCTTGCGACGCGCTCGATGCTGCCCTCGCTCGCGAGAACACCTCGATCAGCGATCAGATGGCCTTCCGCTCGCAATGCGCCCATCGCTGGTGGGAACTGGTCGTGCCGGTACCGTCCGACCTGCCGGACGCGAAGCCGCGCCCCTCGGTGCCGCCTCTCGATGGCCAGGCGCCGTTCTGGCAGTCCGGCTGCGCCGAATTCTGCCGCTGAGGGCCGGCTGATGACGTCGATCCAGCTGACGCTTCGTCCCGCCGGCCTGCCCGATGCCGATGCCTGCCAAAGCCTTTCGGCGGCGATCGACTGGCCGCATCGGCGCGAGGATTGGGAGTTTGCGCTCGCGCTCGGCCAGGGCTTCATCGCGTCGAGCGAGGAGGAGGTCGTCGGCATCGGGCTCTGGTGGGGCTTTGGTGCGACCCATGCCACGCTCGGCACGATCGTCGTCGCACCGGATTGGCAGGGGCAGGGCATCGGCAAGTTGCTGACCGAGCAACTGATCGCGGCGACCGAGGGGCAGACGCTTGGGCTCGTCGCCACGGCACAAGGCGAGCCGCTCTATGCCAAATACGGCTTTGTCGCCATCGACGAAGTGCGCCAGCACCAGGGCGGTTGGCCGGAACTTGGCGCGCCCGTCCTCGCCGCGAACGAGAGTATGCGTCCGGCCGCCGCGGCCGATTTGCCGCTATTGGCGCAACTCGACGGCGAGGCGACGGGCCTGCCGCGTGCGCCCGTCCTCGAAGCGCTGCTTGCCAGAGGCCATGCGATCCTGATCGAACGCGACGGGGCGCCCGCCGGCTTCGGCTTCCTGCGCCGGCACGGGCATGGCTGGCTGATCGGCCCGGTTGCGGCCGTCGATGATGCCGCCGCCTGCAATCTGATCGCGGCGCTGCTTGCCGCCCGTCGCGGCGATTTCGTCCGCATCGATGTGCCGGCCCGCACCGGCCTCGGCGCCTGGCTGAGCGAATGCGGCCTGCCGCTCGTCGCCTCCAGCGTCGTGATGGAGCGTGGTGCTGCGCCGGTCGCGCCCGGCCCGATGCATCGTTTTGCGCTGGTCAACCAGGCGATAGGCTGACCAGCATCGCCGCGGCCTGCCGAGCTTGCGCCTGCAGCCCGCTCCAGCCGTGCCAGATCGTGTAGAGCCCGACCATAACGATCAGCACGCCGGAAAAATAGGGCGCCCGCGCCGCGATCGTCGACAGCCAGCTGGAGCGCTTCTCGGCGGCGCGCAAGCTGAGCGAGGCGACGACGCCGACCGAGACCAGCGTGATCGCCAGCCCGATCGAGAAGCACAGCACCAGCACGGCGCCGAGCGCGACCTCGCGCAATTGCATGCAGATCAGCAATACGGTGATCGCCGCCGGACAGGGGATCAGCCCGCCGGTCAGCCCGAACAACACGATCTGCCAGGTCGTCACCGGCCGGTCGGCGAACCGTCGGCGGATGTCCTCGGCATGGGCGCGCTGATGGGCGTCCATCGGCTCATCGTCGGCAGTCTCGCAGTGATCTTGGCTGCGCCCGTGCGAGTGGCCATGAGCATGGGAATGCCCGTAGCTGTGGCCATGACCGTGGCTGTGTCCATGCCTGTCCGGTCGCAACGCGCGCTGCTCGCGCCAGGTCCGCCAGAGCATCCAGAGCGCAATGGCGATGATGATCGCACCGGAGGCGAGCTGGAACCAGGGTTCGGTCGCCTCGGCGTCGAGGTCGCGCGCCAAATAGAGGCCGCCGAGCGCTACGCCCCAGACGACGAGCGTATGCGAGAGCGTCGCGGCGAGGCCGAGCAGCAGGGCCTGCAGGACAGAGCCGCGGATGGCGACGATGAAGGCTGCCATCATCGTCTTGGAATGGCCGGGCTCGAGCCCGTGCAGGGCGCCCAGTAGGATCGCACTCGGAATGAAAAGCCAGGCATGGCCAGCGCCTTGCGCCAGCAACTCGGTGAAGGTCGGCACGAAAATAATGCTCCGGATCCGGAACGGATCGGGCGCTGCCGTGCCGTCCGGCCTTGCCGGAGCTGGTCGGGGGCGCCCGTCTCATCCTCGCCCGCCCGACCGTCGGGATGCGCCCGGTCTTGCGCCGGCGCCTGCCTGATCGGGGTCCGCTTGTGCAGCGGCTATGTCGGTCTATAACCTCCTGGGGAGGATGTGATCAAGCTGCGGGATCGGGGAATGCAGGACGAAGAACACGCCAGGATCCACCATCACCGGCACCCGGAGATCATCACGCGGCTGAAGCGGGCCGAAGGGCACCTTCGCTCGACCATCGAGATGGTCGCCAATGTCCGCTCCTGCCTTGAGATCGCGCAGCAATTGCAGGCGGTCGAAGGGGCCATCGCCAATGCCCGCAAGATCCTGATCCAGGAGCATATCGGCCATTGCCTGGAGGAGGCGGCCGGCAGTCTCCCGGATGAGGCCCGCGGGCTGCTCGCCGAATTCAAGGCGATGACCAAGTTCCTTTGAGGCCGTGTCAGCGAATGGCGGGGTTGCCGAACCGGTGCTGGCGGTTCTGAGCTTGGTCGCGCAAGATCGCTCCTGAAACGATTTAGGCTCGGATCCGACGGGAGGAATTATGCTTGAAGATCTCAAAGGGCTGCGCGCCCTTGTCACCGGTTCCAGCACCGGCATCGGCGCTGCGGTCGCCAAAGCCTATGCCGCCCACGGCATGCGTGTCGTCGTGCACTACAAGTCGAGCGAGGCCGAGGCGAACGCCGTCGCTGCCGCGATCAGGTCCGCGGGTGGCGAGGCCCATGTGCTGCAGGCCGATGTCGCCGACAGCGCGCAGGCGGTCGATCTCGTCAACAAGGCTGCCGACAAGCTCGGCGGGCTCGACGTCCTCGTCAACAATGCTGGCGCGCTGGTGAAGCGTACGCCGATCGCCGAGGTCGAGGACGAATTCTTCGACGCCGTGGTCGATCTCAACGTCCGCTCGGTGGTGATGGCGTCCAAGCGGCGGCGCTGCCCTATCTGAAGACATCCGGCAGCAAGGCGAGCGTGATCAATCTCAGCTCGATTGCGGCGCGCAATGGCGGCGGCCCCGGCTCCTCCCTCTATGCCAGCTCGAAGGCTTTCGTCCTGAACCTGACCCGCGGCATGGCCAAGGAGTTTGTGCCCTTCGGCATCCGCGTCAACGGCGTCTCGCCGGGCGTGATCATGACGCCGTTCCACGAGCGTTATTCGACGGCTGAGCAGATCGAGGCGATGCGCAAGACCGTGCCGATGGAGCGCGTCGGCACGCCGCAGGACAATATCGGCGTCTTCCTCTTCCTCGCCAGCCCCGCGATGAGCGGCTACATCACCGGCCAGACCATCGAGGTCAACGGCGGCCAGTACATGGTCTGACCGCCACTGTGGCTTCGGTGTCCTTGACGGGTGTCGTTGCGGCCGAGCATGGTCCGGGCTGCAAGCGGGACCTTGGGTAGTCAGTGATGCCGATCAGCCGCAACCTGCTGCCGCCAGCCGCCCGATTTGGCGGGCGGGTTCCGGCAACCGTCTTCACGGCGGTTTTCCTCGCCGGTTGCGCCGGCGATGTGAAGGGCGTTCTAACGCCCGTCACCAGCACAGTGCCCGGCACCAGCAAGGTCACCATGCTGGTGGCGACGACGCGCGCCGCCGATCCCGATGCCGGTGTGCTGTTCTCCGGTGAGCGCGGCAAACCGTCCTATGTCGAGATGACGATCTCGCTGCCGCCCGATGCGCGCCGCAAGATCGGCGAAGTGCAGTGGCCGAGCCGGCTGCCGGGCAATCCCGAGACCGATTTCGTCACCCTCAAGGTCGACAAGCTCGACGCTAAGACCGGGCTGGCGCGCCTGCACGAGCGTGTCTCGCGCGTGCCGAAGCGCCGCGTCATGGTGTTCGTCCACGGCTTCAACAACCGCTTCGAGGATGCGGTCTACCGCTTCGCCCAGATCGTCCACGATTCCGATGCCGATGTCGTGCCGGTGCTGTTCACCTGGCCCTCGCGCGGCTCGCTCTTCGCCTATGGCTATGATCGCGAGAGTGCGACCTATTCTCGTAACGCGCTCGAGAGCCTGCTGCAGAACCTCGCGCGCGATCCGGCCGTCGGCGAGGTCTCGCTGCTCGCCCATTCGATGGGCAACTGGGTTGCGTTGGAGTCATTGACCCAGATGGCTGTGCGCAATCGCGGCATCCCGCCGAAGATCGCCAATGTCATGCTCGCCTCGCCCGACGTCGACGCTGACGTCTTCCGCACCCAGATCGCGGAGATGACGGGGCGACGGCCGAAATTCACCCTCTTCGTCTCGCAGGACGACCGCGCGCTCGCGGTCTCGCGTCGGGTCTGGGGTGGCAAGGATCGCCTCGGCGCCGTCGACCCTGATGTCGAGCCCTATAAGAGCGAGTTCGAGGCGGACAAGATCACGGTCCTCAACCTTACCAAGCTACGCACCGGCGACCAGCTCAACCATGGCAAGTTCGCCGAGAGCCCGGAAGTGGTGAAACTCATCGGCACCCGACTCGTCGACGGCCAGCCCATCACCGATTCCCGCATCGGTCTCGGCGACCGGCTGATCGAGGTCACCGGCAGCGCCGCGGCAGCGGTCGGCACCGCTGCCGGCATCGTCGTGTCAGCCCCGGTTGCAGTGATCGACTCGCAGGCCCGTCGCAATCTCGGCGACAGGTTCGAGCATCTCGGCAATAACCTGCACGATACTGGTGCCGCCGTTGGCGACACGGTGACGACCCCGTTCCAGAATCCCGGCAGGCAGCCCTGAGCTGCTGTCTTACCTGCTGAAGCGGATCGGCACCGAGAGCGAGATCGCCCCGCCTCCGCCGACACCTGCCGGCGGCGCCGGAACCGGGCTGGCGCGGCGGATCATCGCCGCCGCCTCGGCGTCCAGCGCGGAATCGCCGGACGAGCCGACAACGCGCGAGGATAGTACATTGCCGCTGCGGTCGATCGCGAAGGCGACCTGGACCGTACCCGGGCTCGCGCCGGACGGGAAGCGCTTGTAGCGGTTGAGATGAGCGATCAGCGAGCCGCGCCAGGAGGCGGTCGAGACCGTCGGCTGGCTGGCCGTGCCCTGCGCCGCGCTGCTCGGGGCGGCGGCGCGCTGCTCGGAGGGCTTCGGCGCCACCGCCTCCTTAGCCCGCTGCTCGACAGGCTTGCGCTCGACGACCTTGGGCTTCGGCTTGGGCCTGTCCTTCTTCTCGACGATCTTCGGCTTCGATTCCGGCTTCTTCTCCACCGGCTTCAACTCGGGCGGAGGCGGCAGCAGCACGGCGTCGAGCTTCGGGATCTGCGGCAGCTCGGGTAGCTTGATCTCCGGCTGCTCGACCGGTGTCGGCTCGGGAAGCGTTTCCGGCTCGGGCTCGGGCGGAGGAGGCTCCTGCTTGACCGGCTCGGGCGGCGGCTCCGGTTCGGCCCGCTCCTGCGCGACCGGCAACTCCTCCGGCGGCGCTTCGGGCGCGACCGAGAGTGCGGCGAGCTCGATCATCACAGCCGGTTGCGGCGCGCCGGCTGCGGCTTCCGTCGGCCGCCAGTTTACGCCGACCCAGGCGAGCCCGCCATGAAGGGAAGCGACAGTCAGTGCCGCTGCACCCCAGCGCAGGGCAGCGAGCCAGCGGCGATCGGGAGCAGGCGTGATCACGGCTTGCCCGCTCCCTGAGCGGCGCCCTGGCCGGTATCCTCGAGCCCGACCAGCGCGATCTTGAGATAGCCGGCCTGGCGCAGCTTGTTCATCACCTCCATCAGCTCGCGATAGGCCACCGCCCCGTCGGCGCGCAGGAAGACGCGCTGCTCGCGGTCATGGCTGGTCTGCTGGTCTAGCACCGCCTGCAATTGCTCGCGCGGCACGGTGTCGTTGCCAAGTGCGAGCGAGAGGTCCTGCTTGACGGTCAGGAAGATCGGCTTGTCGGGCCGCGGCTGTGTCTGCGCGTTCGAGACCGGCAGATCGACTGCGACGTCGACCGTCGAGAGCGGCGCCGCGACCATGAAGATGATCAGCAGCACCAGGATCACGTCGATGAACGGCGTGACATTGATCTCGCTGACTTCGCCGAGATCGCCGTCCTGCGGCTCCTTGAGCGAGACGGCCATTGCTTACTCCGCCGGAACGCGCGGCATCGCTGCCGGTTGAGGCACAGCATGCAGGTTGGCGCGGACCTGTTGCGCCGCCTGGCGGCGTGCCCGTTCGAGATCGCGCGAGAGATGGCGCAGCACTTCGCCTGAAGCGTCCGAGAGTGTGGCGCGGTAGCCGGCGATGGCGCGGGCGAAGACGTTGTAGATGATCACCGCGGGAATCGCGGCGACGAGGCCGATCGCGGTTGCGAGTAGCGCCTCGGCAATGCCCGGCGCGACCACGGCGAGGTTGGTCGTCTTCGACTGGCTGATGCCGATGAACGAGTTCATGATCCCCCAGACCGTGCCGAACAGTCCGACAAAGGGGGCAGTCGAGCCGATGGTGGCGAGCAGGCCGGTACCGCGTGCCATCGAACGGCCCGCACGCGCCTCTATCCGCGACAGAGCGATCGCCGCACGCTCCTTGATGCCGTCCTCACCGAGATCGCCGGAGCGCTCGCGCTCGCTCTGGGTGGCCCCGACCAGTTCAGCCACGGTGCCGCGCGCCCGGCCCGTGCGCCCGGTGATCGCCTGCGCCGCTTCGTCCAGGCTCGCGGCTTCCTCCAGCCGGCGCACGGCCCGCTGCGCCCGTGTCTTGGCAGCGGCGAGCTCGAGCACCTTGGCGAGCCAGATCGTCCAGGTCACCAGCGAGGCGAAGGCGAGGCCAAGCATCACCGCCTTCACGACGATGTCTGCGGCCATGAACATGCCCCAGGGCGACAAATCGTGCGGCAAGGTTGCCTGGGCCGTCACGGGGGTAGGTATCGGATTGGGCGTCGGGGCCGGGATGGTCGCAGGGAGAGCAGTCGGCGCCGGGACGGCCGGGGCGATCTGGCCAATGGGGGCCGGAGCCCCCGGCGCGGCGGCGCTCGGCGCCGGTACAGCTCCGCCATGGGCGCCGGAAGGACTCTGCTGGGGAGCGGGCGTGGCTTCGGTCGGCGCGGTCTGGGCAAGGCCGATGGAGCTGGTCATCGGGGTGGCGGCGAGGCTCGCCGCGAACAGGATTGTACCGATCAAACGCTGCATCGACTCTGGTCCACGGTCTTGCGACGCCCCTCACTGGCGGGAGCGCTTTCAGGGCGAGGCCGGCCTCAATGGGAGCGTCCTCGGGCGATCGCGGAGTGCCGGCCCGGAAAGGACGGCGTCGAAGGCGACCGTCCCCAGCAGTTAAACCAGAGCGAATTGGTTAGCAAATACAATAGTTTACACGTATTCTAAAGTAACGCGCCCGCTGCTTTCTGTCCGGAACAGTTCAAGTATTCCGGGGGCTTCGCCCGGTCACAGGGTCGCTTCACCTTCGCGCGAGCACCGTGCCGGGATTGAGGATGCCGAGCGGATCGAAGGCCTGCTTGACTGCCTTCATGAGCTCCAGCGCCTCCGGCTGGGCCGACTGCAACAGTGCGGTGGTGAGGCTACGGCCGATGCC
Source organism: Bosea vestrisii (assembly GCF_030144325.1). Lineage (NCBI taxonomy): Bacteria > Pseudomonadati > Pseudomonadota > Alphaproteobacteria > Hyphomicrobiales > Alloboseaceae > Allobosea > Allobosea vestrisii. The sequence goes on from NZ_CP126307.1 coordinate 3,777,587, forward strand.
GTGCTCGGCTGTGATGCTGCCATCGAAATCGCGGATGATCGCGAAGACTTGCTCGTTGACGGCCGGGGCGAGATCCGCGCGCCGCTCCGCCGGCATCTCCCGTGGAAACAGCAGGATGACATGGATGTTGCCGTCGCCGACATGGCCGACAAAGAGCGTTCTGGCCTTCGGGAAGCGCTCGGCCGCCATTGCCTCGACGGCTGCGATGAAGGCCGGCACGTCGGCGACCGCAACGCTGGTGTCATGCGAGACGATCGGGCCAGCACGGCGGTTCGCCTCCGCGACGGCGAAGCGCAGATGCCAGATCGCCTTGGCCTGCGCCTCGCTCTGCGCGATGGCCGCGTCCTGCAACACGCCCTGCTCCAGTGCCGCCGCGAGAGTCTCGGTCAGCAACTCGGCAACCCGCCCGGCCGGGTCGCTATCGGCGAGCTCGATGAAGACATACCAGCTGTGCCGCCGTTCGAGAGGAAGGGAGGTGCCGGGCACGAGGTCGAGGGTGAGCCCCATCTCGGCGTTGCACATCAGTTCGAAGCTGGAGATGCGCTCGCCCGCCGATTGCTTCAGCACGGACAGCAGCTTCAGCGCGGCCGATGGGCTGTCGAGGCCGCACAGCGCCGTTGCGCTGACCCGTGGCCTTGGGAAAAGCCTGAAGGTCGCTGCCGTCACGATTGCAAGCGTGCCTTCCGAGCCGATCACGAGTTCCTTCAGCGCATAGCCGGCATTGTCCTTGCGCAGCGGCTTCAGGCCCTCGATCACGGCACCGTCGGCCCGGACATATTCGAGACCGAGCACGAGAGCGCGTGTGGTGCCGTAGCGGATGACGTTGATGCCGCCCGCATTGGTCGAGACCACGCCGCCGATCTGGCAGGAGCCCTCGCTGCCCAGGCTGAGCGGGAAGAGCCGGTCCTTGGCCGCGGCGGCCTGCTGGACATCGGCGAGGATGCAGCCGGCCTCGGCGGTCAGCGTGTCGCCCTCGACATCGACCGCCCTGATCCGGTTGAGGCGCACCAGCGAGAGCACGACCGCCTTGCCCGAGCCATCCGGAGTCGCCCCGCCCGAGAGCCCGGTGTTGCCGCCCTGAGGCACCACTGGTGTGCGGGTCGCCGTGGCCCAGCGCAGGATGGTCGAGACCTCTTCCACTGTGCGGGGACGCAGCAGCGCGAGCGCCGCGCCGCGATGCTTGCCGCGCCAGTCGGTCAGATGCGGTGCCAGCGCCTGCGGGTCGGTGACGATGGCGGCCGGATCGAGCCCGGCGCGCAGGTCGTCGAGCGCAGCCATCCTCTCCAGACCGTGCCGGCATCGACGATGAAATTCTGGCCGGCGCACATGCGCGAGACGTCGGAGCAGAGGAACAGCACCATCTGCGCGATGTCTTCCGGCAGGATATCGCCCTTCAGCGCCTGTGCGGCCTGGTTGGCCGCGCCCTTCTCTGGCGTCCACCAATTGGTGCGCTGGCGCTCGGTCATCACCCAGCCGGGCGTGACGCAATTGACCCTGATGCCATCCGGCCCGAGCGCCCGCGCCAGCGAGCGGGTGAAGCCGATCACCGCCGATTTCGCAGTGGTGTAGGCGATCATGTGCGGCGAGCCTTTCATCCACGAGGTCGAGGACAGGTTGACGAGCGCGCCGCCGCCGAGGCCGCGCATGTCCGGCGCCAGCGCCTGCGCTACGAACATCATCGGCCGGAGGTTCACGGCGAGGCGATCGTCCCAGTACTCCGGCGTCACCGCATCGAAATCGTGGCGCTCGTCATGGCCGGCATTGTTGACGCCGATGGCGAAGGGGCCGTGCAGCGCGCGCGCCGCCGCGATCGCCGCTTGCGTGGCCGGGATGTCGCGTAGATCGACATGATGGAACGAGATAGAGCCGCCGGCGGCCGAAAGCTCGGACGCGAGCTGCTCGCCGCGCTCAGCATCGATGTCGAGGAAGGCGACCTTGGCGCCCTGCCGCGCCAGCGCCTCGACAATGGCGCGGCCGATGCCGTCAGCGCCGCCGGTGACCAATGCCGCCTTGCCGGCGAGATCGGGATAGCTGGCCTCGATCCTCACCCGCCGAACTCCGGCGCGGGCAGGCCGGGCACATCGACCGGCAAGGTGAAGAGGCCGCCCGAGAACGGCGCCTCGGCCAGCATCCGCGAGGGCAGGCGGATGCGCGCCGTGGTGATGAACAGCGTCTTCAGGTCGGGGCCGCCGAAGGCGAGGCTGGTCGGGCGGGGCACCGGCAGCCAGACCTCGCGATCGAGCCGGCCGTCCGGGGCATAGCGGTGCAGGCACCAGCCATCCCAGATCGCGCACCAGACGAAGCCCTCGGCATCGACTGCGAGCCCGTCCGGCCGGCCGGCGACCTCGGCGAAGACGCGGCGATTGGCGAGCGTCCCGGCCTTGGCCTCGAACTCATAGGCGTAGATGCGACTATGGGCGGAATCGACGAAGTAAAAGGTTCGGCCGTCCGGGCTCCAGTCGAGCCCGTTGGCGACGGTGAGCCCGCTCTCCTGGCGCTGCCAGGAAAGGTCCGGCGCGATCGCATAGAGTGAGCCGGAGGCGCGGCTGGCGTCGAGCCGCATCGTCCCGGCCCAGAGTCGGCCCTGCCGGTCGCATTTGCCGTCGTTGAAGCGGTTGTCGGGGATGTCGGCTTCGGGATCGGCGAGCGGGGTCAGCCGGCCGCTGGCGAAATCGAAGGCCTCCAGCCCCTCCTGCGTCAGCACCACCAGCCCGCCGCCCCGGCGGCCGAGCACGGCGCTGACCAGGCGCGGCAGCGTCACCTCCTCGTTGTTGCCGGTCGCCGGGTCGAAGCGGTTGACCGAGGGCGCGAGGATGTCGACCCAGTAGAGCCGCTGCTCGCCGGCCGACCAATAGGGCCCCTCGGCGAGATGGGCGCCCCAGGGCAGCACGCATTGGATGTTGGGGTCGACCGGGCGCGTCGAGCGCGGCGCCGGAGAAATGTTCATCTGCGTCGCGCCGACATTGCCGGAGATCTGCCGCGCTGCCGCCATCAGGTCGCGGCCGGTGGTGTGCAGCCGCTCGCGCGTCAGCCGCGAGGACGGGCCGAACACGCCGATCGCCGCGACGGCGCGGCCGGTATGGTCGAAGATCGGCGCGGCGACCGAGGCGACGCCGGCGACATGCTCCTCCTGCGAGACGGCATAGCCGCGGGCCCGGGTCAGCGCGAGGTCGGCGGCGAGTGCCTCCTCCTCGGTGATGGTCGTCTCGGTGAAGCACTCGAGCTTGAGACGGTCGACGAGGGCACGCTGTTCATGCGGCTGGACGAAGGCGAGCAGGGCCTTGCCGCCGGCCGTGCAATGCAGCGGCGCGCGCCGGCCGATCTCGATCCGGAAGCCATAGGGGCCGCCGCGGCTGCGCTGGTCGATATAGAGTACCTCGCCATTGTCGATGGCGCAGAGCGCCGCGGTTTCGCGCGTCTCTTCGGCGAGCCGGTCGAGCGCCGGCGCGCCTGCGCCGCGCAGGTCGAAGGATTCCCAGACGCGGTGGGCGAGCTCGAACAGGCGGTGGCCGAGCCTGTAGGTGTTGTCGCTTTCCTCGTGCCGGATCAGGCGGAAGGTCAGAAGCGTGTTGAGCATGCGCGCCAGCGTGCCCTTGGGCAGGCCGGTCGCGACCTGCAGGTCTCGGAACCGCGGCGGCGCCGAAGCCTCGCCGATCACGTCGAGCAGATAGAGGCCCTTGGCGAGGGCGGCAGCACCGGTCGGGACGTCGCGCTCGTCCGGCGTCAGGACGCGCGCTTCACCCGCGCCTGCGCCGCCTCGCCGATCATGCGCTCGAAGGTCCATTGCGGCTCAAATCCCAGTTCGGTCCGGATCCTGGCGTTCGACGTCTCGTAGAAGACACCGGCGCCCGGCAGGTCGATGGTCTTCAACGGCAGTCCCGTCAACTCCGCCATCATCGGCAGCGCGGCGGCGAAGTCGACGGCTTCGGTCACGCCGAGATTATAGGTGCGACCGGCGGCGCGTTCGTCGGACAGCGCCAGCAGGATGCCGGCGACCATGTCGCGCGTATCGGTGATGTGCATGCGGAAGGGCCGGCCGGCCTCGTTGCGCGATAGCACCAGCGCCTCGCGCCCGTCATCGAGGGCACGCAGGGCCGCCACGGCGGCCGCATTGCCGAAGCCCTCCTGCTGGCGGATCTTCGGATGCAGGAAGAAGCGCGGGCCGGAGAAGAAGCTCCCGGGGTCGAGCAGCTCGCTCGCATCCTGCGTATGAGAGAACCGCAGGATCGTCGCAGGCACGCCACTGGTCCGCTCGTAGAAGCGCACCAGTTCCTCGCCGAGCAGCTTGCTCAGCCCATAGGGCGAGCGTGGCTTCAGCGGATGGTCCTCGTCGATCGGCTGATAGTCCGGCACGTTCTCCGGATAGACCTCGCCGGAGGAAGCGAAGACGAGCCGCTTCGGCTTCATCGCCGCGGCCTCTTCGAGCAGGACGCGCGTGCCCTCGACATTGGCGGTAAACAGCCTGTCGCGGTCGGCGGGCAGCCAGGACATGAAGGCGCCGAGATGCAGGATCGCGTCAGCGCCCTGCACGGCCTCCCCGCGCGGTGGCGCGATCGTCGAAGCCGCCGAGCACCTCGCGATAGGCGGGATGCTCGATACCGCTGGCGCGCAGGTCGAAGCCGGTGACTCGGTGGCCCGCTTCGAGCAATTGGCGGGCGACGCGCGAGCCGACGCGTCCGGCACTGCCGGTGACCAGGATCGCGCTCACTTGATCGCCTCGCCGCTGGCGGCATCGAATACGTGCAGGCGCGCCGGGTCGAAGGAGAGCGTCAATGTCTCCTCCGGCGGCCTTGTATCCGGATTGATCAGGCGCGCGATCAGTGAGGTCCGCCGCGCCTCATCCTCGCCGCTGGAACTCGCCTCGCGGCGGTGTTCCTCGGGGAGGTCGACATAGACATACTGTTCGCTGCCGAGGCTCTCGATCAGCCGCGGTGCCACCGTGAACGAGACCTGCCCTGGACCGGCGGCGATATGCTCGGGCCTGAGCCCAACCACGATATCCTTGCCGGCGAGCGCCGAGGCATTCGCGACAGGCAACCTCACGTCATGGCCGAAAAGTTTGGCCGTGGCTCCGCCGCCCGCAGCCTCGGCCTTCGCCTTGAGGAAGTTCATGCCGGGCGAGCCGATGAAGCCGGCGACGAAGAGATTGGCCGGCTCGCGGAACATCACATCGGGCGAGGCGATCTGCTGGATCACGCCATCCTTCATGATGACGATGCGGTCGGCCATCGTCATCGCCTCGGTCTGGTCGTGGGTGACGTAGATCGTGGTGACGCGCAGCCTTTTGTGCAGGGCGCTGATCTCGGCGCGGGTATGGACGCGCAGTTTGGCGTCGAGATTGGAGAGCGGCTCGTCCATCAGGAAGGCCTGCGGCTCGCGCACGATCGCCCGGCCGAGCGCGACGCGCTGGCGCTGGCCGCCGGAGAGGGCGCGCGGCCGGCGCTCGAGCAGGTGGTCGATGCCGAGGATTTTTGCGGCCTCGGCGACCCGCCGCTCGATCTCGGCCGCGTCGGTGCCGCGCATCTTCAGGCCGAAGCCCATGTTCCTGGCGACCGTGAGATGGGGGTAGAGCGCGTAGTTCTGGAAGACCATGGCGATGTCTCGGTCACCAGGCGCCAGGTCCGTGACATCCCGCTCGCCGATCGCGATCGTACCGGAGGAGGCCTCTTCCAGCCCGGCGAGGATCTTGAGCATGGTCGACTTGCCGCAGCCGGAGGGGCCGACGAGGACGACGAACTCGCCATCGGCGATGTCGAGCGAGAACGCCTTGAGGACGGCGAGCCCGCCATAGGATTTGGTGACGCTGTCGATGCGAATTCCAGCCATGCGGGTTCTCTTACTTCTCGGCCCCGGCCGTCAGGCCGCCGACGAGATAGCGCTCGAGGAAGAGGTAGATCAGGAGGATCGGCAGGGCGACGAGGATGGAGGCGGCGGAGATGTCGCTCCAGTTCGAGATGTACTCGCCCTTCATCGTGGTGATGCCGAGATTGGCGGTCCAGTTGCCCTGGGCGTTGGTCAGGAAGGTGCGGGCATAGGCATAGTCCGACCAGGACAGGACAAAGCCGTAGAGCGCCGTCGCCGCCAGCCCCGGCGCCGAGACCGGCAGGATCACCCGGACCAGCGCGCCGAGCGGCGAGCAGCCGTCGACCATCGCCGCCTGCTCGAGCTCGTGCGGGATAGTGTCGAAATAGCCCTTCAGCATCCACGTCGTGAACGGGATGATCAGCGTGGCGTGCGCCAGGATGATCGACCACAGGCTGCCGATCAGCTCGAGATTGCGGAAGATGCCGAAGAGCGGGATCACTAGCAGCGTCGCCGGCAGCATCTTGGCGGTCAGGATGAAGAGCCCGAGCGACTGGCCGCCGCGCACCCTGAAGCGCGACAGGCTGTAGCCGGCGAGCACCGAGACCACCATCGAGATCGCGACCGCGCCGATGGCGGCGAGTGCCGAATTGCCGAGCCAGAGCAGGATCGGCCGCTCGGCCATGATCTGGCCGAACACGCCCCAGCGCGGCTCAGCTGGCCAGAAGCTCGGCGGCAATTGCCGGAGCTGGCTCGGCTCGGAGAGCGCGGTGACGACGAGCCAGTAGATCGGGAAGACCAGGATGGCGCAGGTCAGGACGACGCCGGCATAGAGCAGGGCGTGACGTGTGGTTTTTCGTCTCATCGCCGCCTCCTCAGATATTGTCCGGTGCGCGGGCGATCATCAGCCGGCTCGCGATCACGCAAACGATCAGGGTGATGACGCCGATGGCGGAGGCGTAGCCCATCTTGAAGAAACCGAAGGCCTGCTCGTAGGTCATGATCGAGAGCGACTGCGTCGCCTTCAGCGGCCCGCCGCCGGTCAGCACGTAGATGATCGAGAAGTCGCGGAAGACCCAGAGCATCACCAGCACGAGCGTGACGCCGATCACCGGCATCAGCGAGGGGATGGTGATGTGGATCAGCCGCTGCCAGGCGCGGGCGCCGTCGACCTTGGCGGCGTTGTAGAAATCCTCCGGGATCGACTGCAAACCGGCCAGCATCATGATCGAGACGAAGGGATAGCCCTTCCAGACCATCACCGTGCAGACCACGGCGAAGGCTGCGTCGGGCGAGGAGAACCAGTTGATCGTCTGGTCGACCAGGCCGAGCTTGATGAAGAGCCAGTTCATCAGGCCGAAGGAGGAATCGAACAGCCAGGCGAAGATCACGACCGCGATCACTTCCGGGATCGCCCAGGGCAGGGCGACGAGCAGCCGCGCCAGCGCCTGGCCCTTGAAGCGGTTGTTGACCAGGAGCGCCGTGCTGAGTCCGAGCAGGAAGCAGAAGAACGAGACGATGGTGACGAGCTTGAAGGTTACCCAGCAGGCGTTCCAGAAATCTTCCGAGGCGAAGAGCCGCTCGTAGTTGGCGGTTGTGAACGGCCGGCGTGGCTGGTCGAGCCGGGCGATGTTGACGTTCTGGAAGGAGAGGTCGACCGAGACGAACAGCGGATAGACGATGATCAGCGCGATCAGCAGCACAGCCGGCGCCAGCAGCAGATAGCCGAGCCAGTGCCGTCGGCTCGGGCGGGCGAGGTCGAGGCTGAAGCCGGGCATGGCAGGGCGTCTCCTGGCGAATTCCGTCATTCTCGGGCGGCGCGGAGCGCCGACCCGAGAATCTCGTGACGAGAGGGCTCTGGTTTCCGAGATGGCCGGGTCAAGCCCGGCCATGACGACTGGATTTCACTGCTTCTGCAGCGCCTCGGCCTTAGCCTGCATGGTCGCCGCGACCGTCTTCGGATCGAGGTCCTGGATGATCATCCGCTGCGATTCTTCCATGACCATCTTGGCGAACTCGTTGAACTGCAGCTCCAGCCCCTTCGGGATCCGGTCGACCTTGGCGTCTGCGGCGGCCTTGGTCGCCTTCACCAGGAGGTCGAAATGCGGCGTGTCCTTGCTCGCGGCCGAGGTGTCGGCGCGCGGCGAGGGCGGCGGCGAGGCGCCGAGCGTCGCATAGCTCGACTGGAACTTGTCCGAGGTCGCGATCGCGATGAAGTCCCAGACCAGCTTCTTGTTGTCCTTCGGTGCATCGGCGGCGATGCCGAGCACGTTGGAGGAGCCGCCGACCGGTGGGTTGAACGGCACCATGCCGAGCTTGATCTGGTCCTTGGCCTTGCCCTTCTGGATGATCGGCCAGAGCCAGGGTCCGTCCATCTTCAGCGCGATCTTGCCGTCGGCGAACATCTGGCGGACCTCGCCTGCGGCTAAGTCGCGCGGGGTCAGGCTGGTCTTGACGATGGTCTTCCAGCGCGACAGGCCCTCGATCATCTCGGGCGTATTGATCGTCACCTTGCCGGCATCGTTGGTCCAGCGCCCGCCGGCATCGAGCGTGTAGTTCATCATCTCGCTCATATACTGGCCGCCGCCGCCCTTGGTCTCGTGGCCGGTGCCGAACTGGTCGACGATGCCATCGCCGTTGAGGTCCTTGGTCAGCTTCTGCGCCGCAGCCAGGAACTCGGCATAGGTCTTGGGAACTTCGAGACCTTCCTTCTTCAGCAGTTCTTCGTTGTAAGCGAAGATGTAGCCGAAATAGAGCATCATCGTGCAGACGGTCTGCTTGTTCCAGGTGCAGGTGTCCTGCCCGGCCCAGCCCTTGAGGTCGAACTTCGCCTCCTTGATGTAAGGATCGAGCGGCTCCAGCCAGCCATTGTCGGCGAATTTCTGGAACTCGAAGGAGGCGAGGTGGACGATATCAGGCGGCTTGCCGCCGGCGAACAGCGTCGTCATCGTGTCGGCATAGGCGCCGCGCTCGACCTTGGTCCATTCGATCTTGACGCCGGGATGGGTCGCCTCGAATTCCTTGATCACCGAGCCCCACCAGTCGCCGACGCCGCGCTCGTCCTTCTGCCAGGAGACGAACTTCAGCACCTTGCCCTGCGCCAGCGCGGCGCCGGGGAGAAAGCCGGCGGCGAGCGCGAGCGCAGCCGCGGACAGTGCAAGTCCAAGCCTCTTCCTCGTCATGGTCTCCTCCTCCCTTGGTTTTATCGTTACAGCCGCTTCAGCAGCTTGAGTGCCTCTTTCGACGGCTCGACCCCGAGGCCGGGCCCGCTCGGCAAACGGTAGAATCCGGCGCTGCAATCCATGTCTCCGAGAAGCAATCGCCGGTTCGGCTCGAAGATCGAATGCTGGAATTCGTGGCATTCGACCGCCGCGAGCGCCGACGACGCGTGCAGGCTCGCGGCCAGGAACAGCCCGATGCCGATCGTGGCGTGCGGGATCACCTTGAGATGATGCGCCTGGGCATAGAGGCCGATGCGCATGAACTCGGTCACGCCCTTATGGCCCATCTCCGGCTGCACGATCGCGCAGGCGCGCCGGGCGACCCGCGGCACGAGATCGTAGACGGTGCGCCATTCTTCGCCCGCTGCGACCGGCGTCAAGACCTTCGAGGCGACATGCGCGAGACCGTCGAGATCCTCCGGCTTCACCGGCGCCTCGGCGAACCAGAGACCGTGCGGCTCCATCGCCCGGATCGCCGCGACGGCCTCCTCCCCGGTATGGACCCAGTGCATGTCGCAGGCGATGCGGGCCTGCGGCCCGAGCCGCTCGCGCAGAGTACTGATCTCCGCGACATTGCCGTCATCGGCGACGGGCGCGGCGAACTTGAAGCTGTCGAAGCCCTTCTCCTGCCATTGCGCGGCGAACTCGGCCCGTTCCGCCCGCGTCGGCTTCGGTAGACCGGAAATGTAAGCCGGCAAGCGTTCATGCTTCTGCCCGCCGAGCAGCTTGACCAGCGGCAGGCCGGAGAGCTTGCCGCAGAGGTCCCAGAGCGCGATGTCGATGGCGGCGAGCGCGTCGAGATAGAAGCCGCCGGTGTAGCCGCGCACCCGCATCAGATCGTAGAGATCATCGTGGATGACACTGACATCGCGGGGGTCGCGCCCGACGACGAACGGGCCGAGCAGGTCGTCGATGATCGCCATCGCCGCGCCGGGCGCGACGATCCCATAGGTCTCGCCCCAGCCGACCGCGCCATCAGCCGTCTCGATCCTGACGACCACGGTGCGATCGACCGTCGGATAGACGGTTCGGTTGCCCTTGCGGACGATATAGCCGTGATCGTTGATGCGCTCGCCCTCGCGCAGCGCGCCGAGATAGGGCGTCTCGCGCGGGATGGTGATCGAGAAGACCTCGACGCGGGCGACGCGCTCGGCCATCACGCCTCTCCGGCGAGGGCAGGCGCGCGCGCTTCGACCGTCATCAGGTCGGCGCAGGCCTCCAGCCAGGCGTCGATCTCGGCGACGTCCCGGGCGTCCATCTGTGGCACCTTTGCCCGTACGATTTGGTTGGTCAGCACGCCGCGCCGCGTCAGCACATGCTTGGTGAAGGCCATGCGGAAATTGAACTGAATCACCAGCAGCGGCAGCGTGCGCATATAGAGATCGCGCGCGCGAGCGAGGTCGCCGGCACGATAGGCCCGGTCCATCGCGACATGGATATCGGCGAGCTCGACCGCGGGCATCGCGCCGCAGGCGTCGCGATTGTATTCGTCGATCAGGTAGCGAGCCCCGCCGCCGCCGATGACGCCCTTCAGATGCGCGGGCTTGCCGGCAACGATCGCCGAGATCGCAAGGCCCGATGGCAGCGTCTCTTCCTTGACATAGATGATCGCCGGGTTGTCGCGAACGATCGCCAGGATCGCCTCGGGCCTGAGGTCGGAACCGCGCGGCGCCGGTGCGTTCTGCAGCACGATCTCGATGCCGGGCGCTGCCGCAGCGATCTCGCGATAGAAGGCCGAGACCGCTTCCGTCGTCGTACCGACGCTCTTCGGCGCCTGGATCATCACATGTGTGATGCCGTTGGCGAGGGCCTCGCGGCAATGCGAGATCGCCTCGAGAGCGGTCGGCGCGCTCGCCCCGGCGACGATCGGCAGCCGTCCGCCGATGCGATTGACGACGACCTTGAGCAGCGCCGTCCGCTCCGCCGCCGAAAGCTCATCGACCTCGCTGGCAAAACCCGGGAACACCACGCCATCGACGCCGCTGGACACGGCGAAGTCGACGATCCCGGCCATCGCCTCGGGATCGACAGCGCCAGCCTCGGTGAACGGCGTCGGCAACACCGGGAGCATGCCCTGTAGCACTGCGTTCCTCCAGTAGATCCATATTATGGATCATTTGTTTTCTAATATGGACCGTACTTCTCACGCTCGGGATCGTCAAGCGCGCATCAAAAAAGCCGCCGGGCATGCGCTCGGCGGCTTCATCGATTTCGCAGCCTCTCGGCGGCGGTCAGTGCTTGTGGGCTTCGGCTGGGGCGCGGGCGCCGACCGACTGCACAGAGAACTCGACCGGAACCGCTCCGGCCTTCTCGAAGGTGAGCGTGCCCTTGACCGTCTCGCCTTCCTTGAGCTGGCGCTTCAGGTCCATGAACATGATGTGATAGCCGCCGGGCTTCAGCTCGGTCTTGGCGCCCGGCTTGAGCTCGACGCCATCGGGCAGGCCGCGCATGGTCATCACGCCGTTGTTGACCGCCATCTCGTGGATCTCGACCTTGCCGGCGATCTCGCTGCTGCCGCCGAGCAGGCGGTCGGGGCTGCTGCCGGTATTGGTGACCGCGACATAACCGCCGGCGACCTTGGCGCCGGCCGGCGTCGCGCGTGTCCAGGGCTGCTCGATCTTGAGGGGGCCGGCCGTGTAATCCTGTGCGAGGGCGGTGCCACAGCCCAACGCGAGGGCCGCAGCAGCGAGGGGAAGGCGAAGTTTGATCATGTCGATGCTCCTTGGGTGATCAAAGCGAGAGTCGGGTCTTGGCGAGGTCGGCATTGCGCCGGGCGGCGTCGATCAGGGGCTTGCGTCGCGCCAATAGGTCGCCGGTAAGCTTGGCGCCGGCTCGCTCCGGAGCGCCGGCGTCGAAAGGCGGCTGCGGTCGGTGACGACGCGGCTGTGCTCGACGCTCGCTCCCATCGCTGCCAGAAGGTCGCGAATGTACCAGTGGCCAGTGGCGCGATAGCCCTTCAGCAGTCCGGCGGCGCCGAGCAGCAGCGAGCCTGTGCAGACCGCGGTGACATAGCGGGCCCGGGCGCCGCGATCGGCGAGGAAAGCGAGTGTCTGCGCATCCTCCATCAGCGCGACGCTCCCCTTCAGCCCGCCCGGAATGAACAGGACATCGAGATCGGCCGGGCAGTCGGCATAGCTCGTCGTCGGCGTGACCGGCAGGCTAAGATCATTCGCGACCGGCTGCCGGTCCTTCCAGACCAGATGCAGCTCCGCCCGCAGCAATGAGAACACGGTCAGCGGACCGACCAGGTCGAGCATCACCATATCGGGATGCACCAGCATCGCGATGCGCGGGGCGCTCGTTCCCGCTGGCTGGGCCAGCGCAGCTTGCGGAAGCCCGGCGAGCAACCCGGATAGCGCGCCGGCTGCTGCCAATCCCGTCCAGTCGCGGCGTGTGATGTCGCTGGTCATGGCCTGATCTCCACGGTCTCCTTGAGGCGGATCATCTCGAAATCCGAGACCAGGATCTCGAGTTCGACGGTCCAGCGGCCGGCGATGGGGAGCGTCAGGTGGCTGACCTGCCAGTCGCCATCTCCCTGCCGGATGGCTTGCCGTTCCATGGGTTCGATGCCGGCGGTGGGGTTGGCGAGCGACAGGCGAAGTTCCCTGGCATTGAGCGGGCCGAACTCGCCATTCAGCAGCGAGACGGTGATCGTCACGGGGCCAACCCGGCCCGGTGTCACGCTGAGATCGGCCATCGCCTTCTCGGTATGGATATGGACGCTCGCCGGCTGCGCCGCGGCCGCGGTGAGTGCGCGCGGTGGCGGCGTGAAGCGCCAGAGCGCAGCCGTGCCGAGAATGACGAGCACCACGACCACCTCGGCCGCAACGACCCTGCGCAGCTGCCGCGATCCTGCAATCTGCCCCGATGCGGCCTTCGCCGTCAGCCGATAGCGGTTGAAGCTCGCGAGCCCGAGCAGGATTGCGACGAGGCCGAGCTTGGCGAGAAGGACATTGCCGTAGGCGGTTTCGAGCAGAGCCTGCGGTCGCTCGACCTGCACGATGGCGAGGACCGCACCGCTGAGGAGGAGTGCGATCAGCAGATATGGAATGCGTGCGGAGAACCGCGTCAGCGCAACCGCTCCCGCAGGCTCGCGCAGCGCGAAGGCAAAGGGCATCAGCGCGCCGGCCCAGCCGGCGAGGGCAACTGCATGCAGGAAGACGGCCGGACGCATCAGCAACTGCGGCGCGGCCGCGCTGGCATGGCCGCTCGCCGCGAGGGCGAGGCCGACTCCGAGCCAGCCGACGAGCGCCAGCATGCGGCCGATCGTGCCGGGCGCGACCAAAGCCGCGAGCGCTGCGAGCAGGGCAAGCGCAGCGACCAGAGCGGTGCGGCCGAAGCTGCTCGCAGCCGCAGCTTGCCAGACGGCCGCTTGCAAGGCGCTGGAGGGTGGAAGAGCCAGCGCGTCGAGCCCCTGCGCCACGAGCGCAAATGGCAGGGACAGAAGCCCGAGCGTTAGGAAGCCTGCGATAGGCGCGCGCGCGGCTGCGGGGAGGGGAGTGACCCACGCTATGAAGGCGACGCCGCCAACGCCGAAGGCGAGGCCGAGAGAGAGCCCGAGCTTGCCGAGCCAGAGCATGAAGCGGACGGCTGGCTCGCTCTGCGTCGTCACGGCTGGAGCCGCACCGGGCGCGCCGATCGAGAACACCACCGAGCCGCCGACGGGATGGCCGTCCTCCGAGATGACGCGCCAGCTCAGTACATGCGTGCCTTGGCCGAGATCCGCGGGTGACGCGATCGAAAGCGTCAGGTCAGAGAGCGTGAAGCGCGTCAGCGGGCGAGCGGTTCCGTCGGGGGCTATCAGCTTCAGCACCAGCGGCGAGACCGGCTCGCTGAAGCTCAGGCTGAACTCGACCGGCGCGACAGCGATCACCGCCCCGTCGGCTGGAACGGCCTTCGTCAGTGCGGCGTGCGCCAGCGCCTGCCCCGCCGTTGCCAGCGAGGCGACGGCGAGGCCGAGCAGGATGAGGAGAAGGCGGAGTTGCCGGGTCATGGCGGTAGGGCGGCCGGGCGGGAAAGCCCGGCCACGCTCGCTCACTTCTTCGGGGTCAGCTTCACGCCGGGCGCCGGGAACTTGTAATCATCAGCCGACTTGCCAGCCGCCGGGATCTCGATCCAGCGTTCGACCGCGCCGCCCTCGCATTCCTGCACCACCGGCACGTAGAGCGTGGTCTCCGGCTTGAGGTCGGCGGTGAGATAGCCGCGCAGCACGAACTCGTCATAGTGCTCGTCAAGCAGCTTGCCGCCGCTCCAGGAGACTTCGGTGACGCCCTCGGCCGTCGGCGTGCCGTAGTAATCATAGGGCTTCTCGTACTTGCCCTTGGTCGTCTCCAGCGTCCAGCCGGGCTTGGGCATCGGCTTGACCGCGATAACCCCCTCGGGGATGCGGACGCGGACCTTGGTCGTGGCCGCGCCCTTGCAGCCATGTGGCACGCGCAGCACCGCCTTGTAGGTCGAACCGACCGGGGCCTGCTGGGTCTCCAGCGTGACATGGGCGAAGGCCGGGCCGGCAGCGAAAGCCGCGACAAGAGCGGCGAGGGAAAGAGACTTCATCGTCAGGAATCCTTGCGGAATGGGCGCCGGGATGGCCGGCACAGCCGCCCGGAGGCGGCATTGGTTCGAATGAGCGCGCGCTGGCAGCTTTGCCGTCGCGAGCGAATGGGATGGGGGAGGTTACTTGCGGCCGTCAGGGCAGCGCAGATTCCGGCGCGATGCGCTCGGATGCGCGCAGCTCAGAGGGTGGTGGGCGGCGCGCGGGGGTTGGCCGGAGAGCGGCCAGCGATGAAGCCGGATGGCAGGTCGAGCCGCTGCTGGAAGGCGACGAGATCGACAGCGCGGTGCACGACCGGCAGGAACGAGACGGGTGCAGCCGGGGCGCCCGTGCCGGAGAAGGCGCAGCCGAGCATGCAGCAGCTCATCAGCGCATGCGCCGCGGCGCCGTCGCTTTGACTCGCCGGCATGTCGCCGCCGGCGCAGAGCGTCATCGCCAGCGAACGGTCGAGGCTGAAGCTCGCCGCATTGGCGCCGGAGGCTAGGCCGGCGAAGATCGCCTGAAGCACGACGAGATAGGCCGCGGCCAGCGCGACCCAGCGTCTCATCCCTGCTTTGCGGCGCCCTGCGGACAAAACCGGCCCTCCTGCCGCTTCGATAGCATGACTACTGGCCGGGTCAATTTGCCTGGATGTCTCAGTGGCCGTGGTGCTCGCACTGGGCATGATCGGCCAGCGCCTCGATGACGGCGCAATCGCAGGCCGCGACGCCGCCTGAGCAAACCGTTGCGATCCGGGCGAGTTCCGCCTCCAGCGAGCGCAGCCGTGCGATCTTGTCGCGGACTTCGTCGAGATGACTGGCGGCGATGGCATGTGCTTCGTCGCAGGCCATGCCGGGTGTGTCCGAAAGCCGCAGCAAAGTGCGGATGCTCTCGACCGCGAAGCCGAGATCGCGCGCATGCTTGATGAAGGCGAGCCGCTCGACATGGGCGCGGCCATAGCGGCGCTGGTTGCCCTCGGAGCGCTCCGGCTCAGGCAGCAGGCCGACCTGCTCGTAATAGCGGATGGTCTCGACCTTGACCCCGGTCCGCTCGGCCAGCGTCCCGATCGGCACCACGCGTTCCAGGATTTTCGCCGGCTGCATGATTTTCCCTCTTGAAGCTGTAGTGGCTACAGGTTGTAGGTAGGTGGCCCCGCAACGCTGTCAAGCGGAGACGAGAGCATGGCCACCGCCGTAAAACCCGAAACGGAAACGCTGTCCTGGAAAGTCGGCGGCATGGATTGCGCGAGTTGCGCAGCGAAGATTCGCGGCGCGGTCGAGCGGCTGCCCGGCGTCTCCGACGTGCGTCTCTCGGTGATGTCCGAGACATTGACGCTCGCGCTCGACGAGAGCCGGACCGGCCGCGACGCCATCGAAAAGCGCGTCGCCAGCCTCGGCTACAAGACGACGCCGACGAGCGCGCTACGCGTGGCAGCGCCCGCGCCAGAGGCGAGCTGCGGCTGTGGCCACGATCATGGGCCGGCGGACAAGGCGCACGGCCACGTGCACGGGCACAACCAGGATCATTCGGATTGGGGCGACCATGAGCACGATCATGCAAACCACGATCACAAGCACGACCACGGTCACGGCAAGGCCAAACCGGCCGCCGCCGACCAGGGCCACGGCCTGCCCGGCCATGTCCACGAGCCGACGCCGGATGGCGTCTCCCGGTACGAGACCGGCAAGGGCAGGCTCGTCCTCCTGACCGGCGCGCTGCTCGCCGGCGCTTGGCTGACCAAGCTCGCCTTGTCGGAGACCGCCGCCTATTGGGCCTTTATCGCCGCCTGCGTGATCGGCGTCGTGCCGGTGGCGCGGCGCGCCTTCGCCGCGGCCATGGTCGGCCAGCCCTTCACCATCGAGATGCTGATGACGATCGCCGCGACCGGCGCGCTCGTCATCGGCGCGGCCGAGGAAGCGGCGCTGGTCGTCTTCCTCTTCGCCGTCGGCGAGGTGCTGGAAGGCGTTGCCGCCGACCGCGCCCGCGCCTCGATCCGGGCACTCGGCGATCTCGTGCCGAAGACGGCGCTGATCGAGGAGAATGGCGAGACCCGTCAGGTCGAGGCGGCCGCGCTTGCGGTCGGCCAGATCGTGCTGGTCCGCCCGGGCGATCGTATCCCGGCCGACGGCGCGATCAGCGATGGCATCTCCGGCATCGACGAGAGCCCGGTCACCGGCGAATCCGTGCCGAAGACCAAGGGCGTCGGCGACCAGGTCTATGCCGGCTCCGTCAATCGCGAGGCGGCCCTGCGCGTCCGCGTCGAGAAAGCGGCTGAAGACAACACCATCGCTCGCATCATTCGCCTGGTCGAGGAAGCGCAGGAGGCGAGGGCGCCGACCGAGCGCTTCATCGACCGCTTCTCGCGCATCTACATGCCGGCGATCGTCAGCCTTGCCATCCTCGTCGCGCTGGTGCCGCCGCTCGCCTTTGGCGGCGAGTGGTCGGTCTGGATCTATCGGGCGCTGGCGCTGTTCTTGATCGGCTGCCCCTGCGCGCTGGTCATCTCCGTGCCGGCCTCGATCGCGGCAGCACTTTCGACCGGGGCGCGCCAGGGCCTGCTGCTCAAAGGCGGCGTGGTGATTGAGGCTGCCGCCCGCACCGGCGTCGTCGCCTTCGACAAGACCGGCACGTTGACCGCAGGCGAGCCGCGCGTCACCGAGATCGTCGCGCTCGGCCGTGACGAGCGCAAAATCGTCGAGCTCGCCGCTGCGGTCGAGACCGGCTCCAGTCATCCGCTGGCGCTCGCGATCATCGCCCGCGCCAAGGCGCATGCGATCCCGGTGCGCGCTGCCGCGAATGCCGCCGCCATCGCCGGCAAGGGCGTGACGGGCATGCTCGACGGCATCGACATCTTCGTCGGCGCGCCGCGTCACGCGAAGGATCGTGCGACCTTCGACGCAGCCGCGCTGGAAGCAGTCGAGCGGCTTGAAACCGCCGGCAAGACCGTCGCCGCGGTCATTGCCGATGGCCAGCTCGCCGGACTGATCGCCTTGCGCGACGAGCCGCGCGAGGATGCCGCCGACGCCATCGCCGAACTCAAGGCACTCGGTGTCCGTTCGGTGATGCTGACCGGCGACAATGCCCGCACCGGCGCCGCCATCGCCGGCTCGCTCGGCCTGGAGCACAAGGCCGAATTGATGCCGGACGACAAGGTCACCGCCATCAAGGAGCTGGCACGCGAGGCGCCGGTGATGATGGTCGGCGACGGCATCAACGATGCCCCGGCTTTGGCCGCCGCCCATATCGGCGTCGCCATGGGTTCGGGGACGGATGTCGCGCTCGAGACCGCCGATGGCGCGGTGCTGAAGAGCCGGGTGCGCGACATCGCCGCGATGATCCGGCTGGCGCGGGCGACGATGGGCAATATCCGCGCCAATATCGCGATCGCGCTGGGCTTGAAGGCCGTGTTCCTGGTCACCACCGTGTTTGGCTATACCGGCCTCTGGGTCGCGATCCTCGCCGATACCGGCGCGACCGTGCTGGTCACCGCGAACGCGCTGCGGCTGCTCCGCTTCAACGCCGGCAAGGCCGGCTGAGGAGAACAGCCGATGTCCGGCATGGAGATCGCCAGTTATCTGATGGTCGTCGTCTACGTCGTCAGCTTCCTCGCCATGTCGGCGATCTTGGCGAAGGAGGCCGGCCGCGCGGTCTGGCTGTTCGGCAAGGGCGGGGGAGAAGCAGACGCTGCCGGCGTCACTCTTCCGGATCGCCTTTGCCGGCGCCGTGCTCTGGCCACTCTGGCTCGCCACCTTCGGCAATCCGATGAGGGCCGATCCGCTGACGGTGGCGCTGGACGGGCCCTGGTTCGATGTCCTCGGCCATCTCCTGGTCGTCATCGGCGCCTGCATCGCGCTTTTGTCGCAGCGCTATATGGGCACCTCCTGGCGCATCGGTGCGGCCGAGGGCGAGCAGGGCGCGATCGTCGACAGTGGCCCCTTCGCGATCTCGCGCAATCCGGTCTTCGTCGGCCAGGCGCTGCTTTTCATTGGCCTCTTCATCGTCCTGCCGAGCTTCGTTCAGGTGGTGCTGACGCTGGCGCTGCTCGTTGCGATCAGGCTGCAGGTTGCGATCGAGGAGCGCGTGCTCGCCGCCTCGCTCGGTGGTCCCTATCTCGCCTACAAGGCTCGCGTTCGGCGCTGGCTGGGCGTTGGCGGCAGCGCCGCCGGAGAAACCGCATGACCTCGTGGCGCAAACTTGTCGCCGTCATTGCTGTCGCGCTCGTGGCAGCCGGGCTCGATCAGGCCAGCAAATGGTTGATGCTGGAAGTCGTGCTCAATCCGCCGCAGCTGATCGAACTCACACCCTTCCTCAATCTGCGCCTCGGCTTCAACACTGGCGTCAGCTTCGGTCTGTTCCGCGACACGCTGGAGGCCTGGCCGGGACTGCTCGGGCTGTTCAAATTCGCGGCCGGCTTCGGCCTGCTGGCCTGGGCAATGCTCGCACGGCACCGCCTGGAGCGCATCGGCCTTGCGCTGATGGCCGGCGGGGCCTTCGGCAATGCGATCGATCGCTGGCGCCGGGGCGCGGTCACCGATTTCCTCGATCTGCATTGGGACGACTGGCACTGGCCGACCTTCAACGGCGCCGACATCGCTCTGACCTTCGGTGTGGTGCTGATGCTTCTGGCCGCCCTGCCGGTGATGAACCGAACGCCAAACCGGCATATGAGCGGAGCATCCTGATGGGCGCGGGACACTCGCATGGCGGCAGCGCCGGTACGGCGGCGGGCCGCCACAAATCGCGGCTTGCCGCCGCCTTCGGCCTGACCTTCGCCTTCATGCTCGCCGAGGTCATCGGCGGCTTGTGGACCGGCAGCCTCGCATTGCTGGCGGACGCAGCGCACATGCTGACCGATGCCGGCGGGCTCGCGCTGGCGCTGGTCGCGATCCGCTTCGCCGAGAAGCCGGCGACGCCGCAACGGACCTTCGGCTACGTCCGGATGGAAATCCTGTCGGCGCTCGCCAACGCCGTCGTCCTGCTGCTGCTGACGCTCTACATCCTCTACGAGGCCTATGAGCGTTTTCGGAGCCCACCGCCCATCCTCGGTGGGCCGATGCTCGCTGTCGCGGTGGTCGGGCTGATCGTCAACCTGATCAGCATGAAGCTGCTCGCCGGCGGCTCCTCCGAGAGCCTCAACGTCAAGGGCGCCTATTTCGAGGTGCTGAGCGACATGCTCGGCTCGCTCGGCGTCATCATCGCGGCGGTCATCGTGATGACGACCGGCTGGCGGCTTGCCGATCCGATCGTCGGCGCCGGCATCGGTCTCTTCATCGTGCCGCGGACTTGGATCCTGCTGAAGCAGGCCGTCCACATCCTGATGGAGGGCACGCCGCCAGAGGTCGATATGGCTCTGCTGGAGAAGTCGCTGCTGGCGCTGCCGAGCGTCACCGCCGTCCACGATTTGCATGTCTGGACACTGACATCTGGTCTCGATGCGATGAGCGCCCATGTCGTGGTCGCCGACATGGCTGAAACCAGGCCGACCCTCGTCGCCGCTAATCGGCTGTTGGCCGAGGAATTCGGGCTCAAGCACACGACGATCCAGATCGAGGATCAGGCGATCCGGCAGGCGGATGGTCTCTGATCGGATGGCGGTTCACGAAAACGTCAATTGAACCTCGACCGGCCTGAGGTTGCAGGGTCGCGCGGGCTTGAAGCCCGTTCACGAGTCGTTAGCGCCAGACGCCGATAATTTTCTCATGTCCGATCGTTCCCTTCTCCAGCGTCTCCGGCGCTTCGCACTGCTCGGTGTCGCCGCTGTCGCGCTCTCATCCTGTGTCGGGATGGAGGGTGATGGCCGCGGCAACCAGCCTTTGCCGGCCGCGCTCGTCTCGCAGATGTCGGCGAAGGGCATGAGCCAGGCCGACCCGATCGTCGTGCGCCTCTACAAGAAGGAGAGCGAGCTCGAAGTCTGGAAGCGCGACCGCTCCGGCCAATACGCTCTGCTCAAGACCTATCCGATGTGCCGCTGGTCGGGCCAGCTCGGTCCCAAGAAGCGCGAAGGCGACCGGCAGGCGCCCGAGGGCTTCTACACGGTGACGGCGGAGCTGATGAATCCGAAGTCGCAGTTCTATCTCTCGTTCAATCTCGGCTATCCCAACGCGCTCGAGAAGGCGCAGGGCTATACCGGTTCAGCCCTGATGGTGCACGGCGCCTGTACTTCGGCTGGCTGCTACGCCATGACCGACGACGGCGTCACCGAGATCTACGGGATGGCGCGCGAGGCCTTCGCCGGCGGCCAGCGCAGCTTCCAGGTCCAGGCCTTCCCGTTCCGGATGACGCCGGAGAACCTGGCCCGTCATCGCAGCAATCCGAACATCGACTTCTGGCGCAATCTCAAGGAAGGCTCGGATCATTTCGAGGCGACGCGGCAACCGCCACGTCTGGCGACTTGCGGCAATCGCTACGTCTTCAATCCGGCCGGCGATGCCTCGGCTTTCGTCCCCGGCGCGCCGTGCCCGGCCTACCAGGCCGATGCCGAGGTCGAGCCGCTGGTCGCGGCCCGCAGTGCCCGCGACGAAGCGCGCCTCGCCGAGCTCTCCAGCAGCACGCCGGCGATGAGCTATGCGCTGATGGATGGCGGCATGCACCAGAGCTTCCGCAAGCTCCTGCGCAATATCGGGCCGGAGCGGATGCAGACCATGGTCGCCGGCAAGGTGGAGATCAGCGCGCCGCAGGCGGCGCTGGCCGATCCCTATGGCGGCGGCGACGATGAGCCGCAGCAGGCAACGGCGACCGGGTCGATTACGCCGCGTTGACGCCGGCGAAGCCGGCGGCCAGACAGGGCGCCATGCCGATCCTCAAACTCATCCGTTACGGCGCCTGGACCGCAGTCGCTGTCGTCGCCTTCACCGCCGGCGCGATCCTGCTCGGCTGGTGGCATGTCGATGGGCCCGGCCGGCCGAACAGCGGGACTGTCGCTTCTTCGCCCTTGGCCGATGTCGGAGGGGCGTTCAGCCTGACCGACCATACCGGTCGCAAGGTCACGCAGGCCGATTATCAGGGCAAGCCGGCGCTGGTCTTCTTCGGCTTCACCAATTGCCCGGAGGTGTGCCCCACGACGCTTTTCGAGCTCACCACCTTGCTCGGCAAGCTCGGCGCCGATGCAGACAAGCTCAACGTGCTCTTCGTCACCGTCGATCCCGGGCGCGACACGCCGGCGCAGCTGGCGCTCTATTTGCAGTCCTTCGATCCGCGCATCGTCGGGCTCTCCGGCAGCCAGGCCGAGGTCGATGCTGCGCTGAAGGCCTACAAGGCCTATGCCAAGCGCCTCCCGACCGCGGACGGCTACACCATGGACCACACCGCCTCGGTCTATCTGATGGACGCGGAAGGTCGCTTCCGCAGTCTGATCGACTATCATGAGGAACAGGACTCGGCGCTCGCCAAGGTCAGGCTGCTGCTCAAGCGCTGAAGAGCTGTCATTCCGGGGCTTCGCGAAGCGAAGAGCCCGGAACCCAGAACCGATGCGCTTGATCGCAAGGCGCAGGGATCGGGCAGCTTATCTGGAATCGGTATCGGTTCTGGCTTCCGGGCTCAGGCCTGACGGCCTGCCCCGGAAAGACGGCGAGGTTCTGAGTTAAAACCGCCTCAGCGCCGGTTCAGCAGGATCATCTTCTCCTGTGTCATGTCGCGCATGGTGTAGGGGATGCCGCCGGTGCCGTAGCCGGATTCCCTGCGGCCGGCGAAAGGCATCCAGTCGGTGCGGAAGGCGGTGGGGTCGTTGACCATCACTGCCGAGGCGTCGAGCCGCTCGGCGACGTGCAGGGCGACATCGATGTCCTGCGCGAAGACGCTGCCCTGGAAGGCGACGGGCAGCGAGTTGGCCTGGGCGATGGCGTCGGCCAGCTTGCTGTAGCGATAGACGCAGACCAGCGGGCCAAAGACCTCGAGCTGCGAGACCTTGGCGTCGACGGCAGGGTCGAGCAGCACGGCCGGCTCCAATGTCGTCTCGGACAGGCGCTTGCCGCCGAGCGCCAGCTTCGCGCCGCCCTTCACGGCTTCGTCGATCCAGCTCGCGACCCGGTCGACCTCCTTGGGCAAGATCAGCGGGCCGACCTCGGTCTCCTTCAGCGTGGGATCGCCGGTGCGCAGCTTGGCGACGCGCGCCACCAGCCGTTCGGTGAAGGCCTCGGCGATCTCCTGATGCACGAAGATGCGCTGCGTCGACACGCAGACCTGGCCGGCATGATAGTAGCCGCCTTTGACCAGCGGCTCGATGATCCGATCGAGATCGGCGCTGCGGTCGACGATCGCCGGCGCCGCCCCGCCATGCTCCAGCGCCGAGCGCGCGCCATGCGCCAGCTTGGAATGCAGGTACCAGCCAACCTTGGCCGAGCCGATGAAGCTGAGGAAAGCGACGCGCCGATCGGTGGCGAGCGCCTCGGCGAGCTCGTTCGTCTCCGGGATGAACAGCTGGCACCAGGCTTCCGGCAGGCCGGCCTCGTGCACCAGCGCGACGAAGTCGCGACAGCACAGCGGCGTCGTGCTCGCCGGCTTGATGATGACCGGACAGCCGACGGCGATCGCCGGCGCGACCTGGTGGACGATCAGGTTGAGCGGGTGGTTGAAGGCCGAGATCGCCGCGATGACGCCGATCGGCTCCTTGGTGGTGAAGGCCCAGCGTCCGGCGGCGGCCGGCGTCAGCCCCATCGGGATTTCGCGCCCGGCGAAATTCCGGAGTTCGTCGGCGGCATTGTGGATGCCGTCGATCGCGCGTGTCGTCTCGATGATCGCATCGGTCAGCGGCTTGCCACCCTCGCGTGCGATCTGCCGAGCGAAATGGTCGCGCTTGCCGGCCAGCAATTCGGCGAGCTTGCGCAGGATCGCGATCCGCTCATGCGGCTTCAGCCAGCCGTCGCGATCGCGGAAGACCTTGTTGGCCGCCTTCAGCTTGGCCTCGAGCGCCGCCGCATCATCGGTGGCGATCTCCTCGATTGGCGCGCGATCGAACGCCTGCACGACCTGCAGCATGGTGGTCTCCTTCGCTTGGTCCGTATCAGGCCAACTCGATATCCGGGGTCTTGTTGCGGAGCTCCTCGACGAGCACGCGGGTGTTCTCCGAATAATCGATCGGAATCTCGACGAGATGGACGCCGCCACCGGCAAAGGCGGCTTCCAGGGTCGGCACGAGCTCGGCGGGGGAGCCGACGCGCGAACCCTTGGCGCCATAGGCCTTCGCATAGGCGACGAAATCGGGATTGCCGAAGCTCATGCCGTAATCGGCAAAGCCGTCGACCGCCTGCTTCCAGCGGATCATGCCGTAGGCGTTGTCGTTGAGGATGACGACGACGAGGTTGAGGCCGAGGCGGACGGCGGTCTCCATCTCCTGGCTGTTCATCATGAAGCCGCCATCGCCGCAGACCGCCATCACCCGGCGCTCGGGGTAGAGCATCGCCGCCATCATCGCCGAGGGCAGGCCGGCCCCCATCGTCGCCAGCGCATTGTCGAGCAGCAGCGTATTGGCGACATGGGTGCGGTAGTTCCGCGCGAACCAGATCTTGTACATGCCGTTGTCGAGGCAGACCATGCCGTCCTCCGGCATGACCGCGCGGATGTCATGGACGATGCGCTGCGGTGTGATCGGGAAGCGATCCTCCTGCGCCCGGTCGTTGAGATGGGCGAGGATCTTCTGGCGCAGCTCCAGCATGACCGGGTCGGCTTCCAGCCGGCCGCCGAGCCGTTCTGCCAGCGCAGTGACGGTTGTGCCGATATCGCCGATCACCTCGGCATCGGGATGGTAGACCTGCTCGACCGTCGCCGATTGGTAGCCGACATGGATCACCTTCGGCCCGCCGGCGCTCTTCATCAGGAAGGGTGGCTTCTCGATCGTGTCGTGGCCGATCGCGATGATCAGGTCGGCCCGGTCGATCGCCTGGTGGACATAGTCGCCCTCGGACAGGGCGGCGGTGCCCATATAGAGATTGGAGCCGCCGGTGACCGCGCCCTTGCCCATCTGGGTGTTGAAGAAGGGCAGCTTCACCCGCCGCACGAAATCGGAGAGCGGCTCGACCAGCCTTGGCCGGTTGCCGGCGGCGCCGATCATCACCAATGGCCGCTTGGCGGCGAGGATCATCTCGGCGGCGCGTGCGATCGCCCTTGGATCCGCCACAGGCTGTTCCAACGGATGCACCGGGATCAGCGGTACGTCGGCGACCTCCTCGCCGGCGATGTCCTCGGGCAATTCGAGATGGACCGGGCCGGGCCGCTCCTCCATCGCGACGCGGAAAGCGTCGCGCACCACCGAGGGGATGCTGGCGGCGCTGACGATCTGCCGGGTCATCTTGGTCAGCGGCTTCATCGAGGCGACGACGTCGACGATCTGGAAGCGCGCCTGCTTGGCGCTCATGATCGCCTTCTGG